>NZ_JAGYPE020000008.1:0-67072 GCF_018343545.2 Neobacillus citreus
TCTTTTCGTGCTTTTGTTGAAGCTGCTGGTATTTTTGCTGCTCGGGTGTCATATTTTTCTGTTTGCTTGCCATCATTGCATCCCCTTTCCTACTTGATATCCTCTGTCATTTTAACGATTTCATTAAAACGTTTTTCTGCATCTCGATGGTTAAACTTAGACGAGGTCCTCATCTTTTCATCAAGCCGTACGACTTCCAGAAATATTTTATAGTCACTTGAGACGGTAAATTTCGCTTTTGGATATTTTTTCTCAAGCATTTTGGTAACATTTTTTTCAATCTTTTTCATGTTAAAGCGATGCAAATGCTTTACCTTATAGGCAACAAGGATTGCTTTTTTCCCTTTGACGACAGCGACATCATACAATTCTGGAAAAGAACTTACATCTCGTTTAATTTTCTCTACCTGGTCATTTCCTTTATGCCCATCAGTGACAACTGGTGGTGGATTTGTAGTTTTCACAAGCGCGAGCTGGCTGTCTTTTGCTTTTTGATCCTGATTGCAGGAAACCAGTAAGATTACACTCATCAATATAATGAATCGATATGTATTTCGCATAACGGTTTTCATCCCTTTTTTATAAATATGACTGTCATTAGTTTTTTCGACATTGACTAAAAATATGACTAAGTTAATGCCGATTAGAGAAAAAATAAAACTGCCAGTAACCCAGCAGTTTTTCACTTCTACTTATATGTCTTCTTCCCACAGCCACAGCCTTGTTTTTTTATAGCATTTGATGGCTGGTAAACCTTCGTTGTTTCAGTTTGCTTCTTTTTCTTTGTCACGTTTTTCCCTCCAATCAAATACAATTCATTAGTTACTAATCATCATATGAAAAAGCGTAAGTCTTGTCTCAGGCAAAAATCCTTATTTCCCAATAAAATATTGAATAATTGTTTCGATGATGGCCGCCATACCAGCAACAGCCAGGATAAGTATAATTGGCTCCGCCCAAACAGGGAAAAGGAAGGATATTCCTACCAAAATGGCAGAAGACCATATTCCTGTACACCAATAACAACTTAGCAATTCACCCATAAATCGCCTTATTCCAAACTTTTTTGGAATATAATAAATTTCCACTTCACCTTCTGCATTTACTTCCTCTACCTCATCAAAAAAGGGATTGCGTAAAAATTCAGTAATTTTATCAAAAACAATTAACCTCGTAAACCGAAAGCTTGCCAATGCTAAAAGGAGCAGTTGCATAAGACTTATCTTCATGTTAAAAAACCCTTTCATTTTTGGACTAATGACTGTGTATGAAAATAGCCTAATTTTGGTAAATAAGGCAATTGTCCGTAACCCATAAGGCTCTCGTTAAATATGTTAGTAATGTAAGATATATTACGGATTAAGGAGGAAAAATAAATGGGTTGTGGGAGCTTTAGAAATAATCACGACAACGGCAATTGCGTATGTCAAGTAGTTCGCGCGATTAAAGATATTCAAGATAATGCTGTTGAAGCTGCTGAATGTCAATCCTGTACCAGCTGCTTTAACGAGCCGCTTGGTTCATTAGTCTCACCTGTTAAGGAACATGTTGATACGCGCGTATTCGTTTTAAAAACAGCTGATGGTACACCATTCCACGCATTCTTCAATGACGATTACAATGCATGTGTCTCCATCTATTTCCGCGTAGAAGATGTGTTCGATAACTGCTGTGCTACACTTCGCGTATTAGTTCCTGGCAAAAAAGACGGCGGAAACTTTGTTCCAGTCAATTTCGTAAAGGGCGATGATAAATGCTGTATTAACCTATCTAAACATTGCCAAGTGACTTGCTTCAAAGCGAGCAACGATTGTGTAACGGTTGACTTAAGCTGCTTCTGTGCCATTCAATGTATTGCAGACGTAAACCTTGGAATTTGCAACAGTTAAATAAATTAGCCAGTCGGTGAATCGGCTGGCCTTTTTTTTATTTATTCATTATCGCTTTATTCCGATCATGATGACATTGGTGATATCATCAACTGGGAATGTTCTTTGAGTTTTATTATGGTATTCAATGGTTATTTGATTGTCCTCATAACTAATCAGGTAGCCCAAATGTTTCTCATCATCGATATTAAAGACACATGGAACAGGCGGAAGCACTTTTGGAAAGTTAATTAAATATTCCAGTCTTTCCTTTACCGTCATTTCCTTAAATGGTTTTACTCGATTAAAGGAAGATCGGTTATTCTCCACAGGTATTGAAGATGCTGCTTCTTTTATTTCCGTTCCCATCCCATTTGAATCTTTCTCCATCTTCGCATGAGGGACATTCTTTTTATTTTCATCTGCCCTTATATTCTCTTCCATTGCCGGCTCAGCTTCAAGCTTACTTCTGTAGATTTCCTGCATATGATAGTTTGCGGGATTCCTTGAAAATGGCTGTTTAATAAAGAAAAGTGGTCCCTGATCTTTTGTATTTGACATATAAGCACCTCCCTTACGGCATCCTACACTTTTATATATATGTGAATGGACTATAGGCGTTAACTGTTTTTTTCCATATAAAAAAGCCCGCAGTTCATTTTGCGGGCTTTTTATATTACATAATATGATATCCTGAGTCTACGTGAATATTTTCCCCTGTAATTCCACGGGAAAGATGGCTGAATAGGAAAACGGCAGTATCGCCTACTTCCTCAGGCGTTGTTGTTCTCCGTAATGGTGCTTTTTCTTCAATTTCCTTTAAAATCAAGTTAAATTCACCGATTCCTTTTGCGGATAGTGTTCGGATTGGACCGGCCGAAATGGAATTTACGCGAATATTATCTTTACCTAGGTCCGCAGCTAAATAGCGAACGCTTGCATCAAGGGAAGCTTTTGCAACACCCATAACATTGTAATTTTTGATGGCTCTTTCTCCCCCAAGGTATGTGAGAGTAACGATGCTGCCGCCTTCTGTCATGAGGCCGCGTGCTTCCTTCGCTACTGCCGTTAAGGAATAGGAGCTGATATTATGTGCCAGCAGGAAGCCGTCTCTTGTTGTATTCATATATTCGCCTGATAATTCTTCCTTATTGGCAAATGCAATACAGTGTGCTATTCCATGAATAGTCCCAACCGCTTCTTTTATTTCAGCAAAACACGCAGCAATTGCTTCGTCACTAGTCACATCACATGGCAGCACTAAAGTTCCCTCTGCATTTAAGGACTCCGCTAATTCCCGTACACTGCTCTCCAGTCTTTCCCCGGCAAACGTAAATACTAACCGTGCCCCAGCGTCATGAAGTGAGCGGGCAATCCCCCAAGCGATACTCCGCTTATTAGCAACACCCATTACGACAAATGTTTTTCCAGTTAAAGATAAATTCATTTTTAAAAAATCCTCCTACATGATAACTGATATTAGTACTTGGTACTAATTCTACACTAATTCTGAATAAATGAAAAGTACTTGCCTTTTCTAATAATAGCTTTTGCCTGTTTCTGAAAATTCAAGCTCCCTTTTCAGGTCATCCACATATTCCTTTGAGCCTGTGACAATCAGTCGGTCATGCATTTGCAGCTCCGTGTCACCATGAGGCACGATGGAATCCTTCCCTCTGAAAATTCTGACAAAAATAACATCCCCGGTAAACGGAAATCTTCTTAATGACATACCATCAAATAATTCATTATTCATGACAATTTCATATAACCCAGTTTCCTGATTCGTCAAAAGATTTATGACTGCAGGAGACTCAATCATCGCCCGAAGCAGCGCTTTTGTAGACATAAAGGAGGAGAACACCTCTACCCCATGCTCACGAAGCCTCAGCTCCAATTCAGGACTTTCAATTCTGGCAATGACCCTTGGAACTCCTTTTTCTTTCGCAGCTATAGCAAGATCTGCATTCACTTCCTGGTTTCCTGTTAAGATTACTACTATTTCAGACTCGAACACTTTTGTATTTTCAATGGCCTCCTGCGAATAATCCTGGATTTCCTTTATTTCAAATACCGAGTCAGCAAATGTTTTTTCGGCCTTTTCAATTTTTTGATGATACAAAACCGGATTATAGAGTCCGGACTTTAATTCTAGGGAAACAGGCAAAGTAATCTGGTTAGCACCTAAAAAGGCAATGGACACTTTCCTGCCCTCCGCTGCTTCTCGAGGGAACAGCTTTTTAAAAACAATTGGCGTAAAAATTGAGGTAATCACAGCGACAAGAATTAGTGTTCCTTTCATTTGCTCTGATATAACCCCAATCCGTTCTCCGATTGTCGCTGCAGCAATAACAAGTGACAATGTGGAGGTAAGCAGAAATCCCGAGGCAATTACGGTTTTCATATCGTACCAAATTTTCAAAAGGTACACAGGAATTAGCTTCGAAAATAATAGCCCAATTAATAAAAGCGGTATTAATAACAAAAGTTTCTTTTCACTTAATAACGACCAGATGTCCAGTTCTACACCTACCATTACAAAGAAGATAGGAATTAAAAATCCGTAGCCAAAGGAATCAAGCTTATGAACAAGCTCTTGGTTTGGTGCCAACAAAGAAACAAGGACACCTGCCAAAAATGCTCCCAGAATATTTTCAGCACCGACTGTTTCGGATAATCCTACCAGCACAATAATCAGCATAAATACAGCCCTTGTGCCGATTTGGACCGTCCCTGTTGAGAGTGTTTCAATAAAGCTGCGATTTTTAAATCTTTTACCAATGAAATAAAGGATAATTCCTGCTCCAAACAAAATCAGCAGAAGCCATGTATCCCCCTCTCCCCCTTCATTCAGGGAAACAAAGAGGGCCAGCAGAATCATGGTAGCCAAATCAGCAATAACTGCTACCAGTAAGATAATCTGCCCAATCACCGTTTTCATTAAGTGAGCTTCTTTTAAGGTGGGCACGACTACTCCCAATGAAATCGTCGAAATAATCAATGTCATCAGGAAAGCATTATCGATAAATCCTGCCAGAACAAAGAGATACGATAAACCGAGTGAAAGAATGAAGACACCGGCAAAGATAATGGATGAGACCAGAAAGGAGTTTGGTTCTTTTTTCCCGTTTGGAAGGGTCTCACGTTTTTTCCCGCGTGAAAAAGCCGTGAAGTCAATTTCAAGACCGCTTAGGAACATAAGAAAAATAAAGCCAAGTGTAGACAGGGTGGACAGCCACATATCCTCATGAACGATATTGAATCCACTCTTACCAATAATGAGGCCCATGATAATTTCCGCAACAACCACAGGAATAAAATTTAATTTAAATCGATGCAATAGAATTGGAGTTAAAAATGCCATTGTCACAACAATTAATAATGAAATAATGGAGACGTGTTGTTCCATCATACTCCTCCCTTACGGATAGTAATAAATGCTCGCAATCCGACAAAAAATAAGAATCGGAAAGGGGCAACAATTATGAAAATAGATATTATCGGAGATATCCATGGATGTTTCACAGAATTCTCGGAGTTAACTGCAAAATTAGGTTACGATTGGAAAAGTGGGATTCCCCTCCATCCGGAAAACAGAATACTCGGGTTTGTCGGTGATTTAACCGACAGAGGTCCAAATTCTCTCAAAGTGATTGAAATCGTTTGGAAGCTGGTCATCGAGCAGGAAAAAGCTTTCTATACACCTGGAAACCATTGCAATAAGTTGTATCGCTTTTTCCTTGGCAACAAAGTCCAAATTTCCCACGGACTTGAAACAACCGTGGCGGAGTATGAAACATTATATAAAAAAGACCAAGATTCCATTCGAAAAAAATTTATGGACCTTTATGAAAATGCTCCATTGTACTTAGTATTAGACCAGAAAAAGTTAATAATCGCCCATGCAGGAATTAAACAAGAATTGATTGGAAAGAAAAATAATCAAGTAAAGACATTTGTTCTCTACGGAGATATTACAGGTGAAAAGCACCCGGACGGATCCCCTGTCAGAAGAGACTGGGCTAAACAGTATCACGGGGAAGCTTATATTGTTTATGGACATACACCTGTGAAGGAGCCAAGAATTATTAATAAAACGTATAATATTGACACAGGGGCTGTTTTTGGCGGCAAACTTACTGCCTTAAGATATCCAGAAATGGAACTGGTCTCTATTCCCTCTACAATGCCATATATCAAAGAAAAATTTAAACAATTTGAATAAAAATAAAAATAAAAATAAAAGAAGGCTGGCCTTTTTAGTCATGACCAGCCTCTATTAATTTCTTCATATCATCCGGCAAAGGTGCCGTAAAGGTCATTTCCTCCCGGGTAAGGGGATGAATGAAGTGGACTTCTTTACAATGTAACGCCTGCCTATCAATTAACGAGGTGTCTCCCCCATACAAGTCATCACCGAGAAGAGGATGACCCAAGTAAGACATATGGACCCTGATTTGATGGGTCCGTCCGGTTTCCAGGTTCAGCTCAACCTGGGTAAATTCCCTATGCCTTGATATGACTCGGTAATGGGTACAGGCATATTGTCCATCCTCACGGACCTCCCTTTCGATGATGCTTTCCGCTTTACGTCCGATTGGGGCGTTTACCGTGCCTCTGTCCGCCGACAACAAACCGCCTGCAAATGCTTCATAGGTTCGTTTCACTTGAGATTTCCGCTGCATTAAACTAAACAAATGATGAACATGACGATGTTTAGCCACTAAAACAATCCCTGAAGTATCCCGATCCAGCCGGGTTACAATGTGGGCTGTAGCAGTTAGTCCTGTTTTTTGATAATATCCTACAAGGGCATTTGCCAGGCTCCCGGCAGGATGCTCCCGTGACGGAATTGTGCTCATACCGGCAGGTTTAACGACAACCAGCAAAAATTCATCCTCAAACAGAATCGTCATTGGAAGCTTCTCTCCCGGAAAACTAGGGCTCTCGGAAGGGAATATCACTGTCAGTACATCCCCTTCAACGAGCTTATACCTTACATTTACATCTTCACTGTTGACAAGGATTCTCCCGCCCTTGAATTTAATATCCGTCAAAGCAGTCCGAGAGATTTCTTCCCTCTTTAAAAACTCTTTAATGAGCAATCCGGCACTATTATCATGAATACTCCACTGAAGTTGAAAATTTTTTGTCATTCCGTGTTTTCCTTCATTTAGTCCGAAATAAATGAATCATGTACTCTTTTCCAGAAAGGAAACGGGCGGAACCTAGCAAAGCGGATTTTTTCCTCTGGAACCCGGAATTGGATTGACTTTACATCCTTATGAAGCAGGGTTAAATGATCAATTGTAATCTGGAAATCCGTCCGATTTACGGGCTTTAACATACATGTGTGGTGTGCTGGCAGAATAAGCGGCGAACCCACTGTTCTGAAAACCCTGTTGTTAATGGATGCCATTTCCGCCACTTGAAGGGCTTGGATGGACGGGTGAATAATGGCTCCGCCTAGTGCTTTATTATAGGCTGTACTTCCGGAAGGGGTAGAGATACAAAGACCATCACCACGAAATCTTTCAAAATGCTGGCCGCGTATTTCTACATCCATGACCAGCGTACCCTCCACACCCTTTACGGTAGATTCATTCAACGCTAGGTACCTGGATTCCTTACCCGCATGGGAATAACGAATAATGACCTCCAAAAGCGGATATTCAACAACCTGAAACGGTGTCTTTGCAATGGCAATGACCAGCTTTTCGATTTCCTCAGGGGTCCAATCCGCATAAAAACCGAGGTGCCCTGTATGGATCCCAACAAATGCTGTTTTATCCAAACGGCTGCTGTAACGGTGGAAAGCATACAGGAGCGTCCCGTCTCCCCCTACAGAGATGACGATATCCGGCTGGTCTTCATCGTACTTTAACTCAAAATCCAGCAAATAGGTCCTCATTTTATGCATAAGAATATTTGATTTTTGATCCCCTTTAGATGTTATCGCAAATTTCATCTTTTTTACCCCTTGTATTGGAATAATCTATATAAACAGCGGCTCATTTCTTTTCTTCTTGGGCTGTTTCCTTCTTTCTCGTAAAAAAAGCCTGTGCTTCTTTAATTTCCCCCCGGATAAGTGACATTTCCTCATCTAAACGGAAAGCCGCCTCTGCCGCACGCTGGAGTCGCATTTTTATATCAGTAGGAAAGGCACCTTTATACTTATAGTTTAAGGAATGTTCAATTGTTGCCCAAAAATTCATGGCCAATGTCCGAATTTGTATTTCGGCTAGAATTTTCTTTTCCCCGTGGATAGTTTGCACCGGGTATTGAATGACAACGTGATAGGAACGGTATCCACTGATTTTTTCATGAGAAATATAATCCCTTTCCTCCACTATTTCAAAATCATTGCGGTTTCGGAGCAGCGAAACGACCCGATAAATATCCTCCACAAACTGGCACATAATCCGAAGGCCGGCAATATCCTGCATTTCTTCTTCAAGTTTATCTAACGGTATTCCTTTTTGGTTTGCTTTATCTAAAATACTGGCAATTGGCTTTACCCTACCGGTAACAAATTCAATCGGTGAATGTGTCGAATCGAGTTCAAATTGACCTCTCATTCCCTTTAATTTTATCTTGAGCTCATTAATTGCCTGCTTATAAGGGGTTAAAAATTGGTCCCAATGCTTCATGACTCCACCTCGACAAGAACAAATTATGGATGAAAAACTGTTTCTGCTTTTTCAACCATTTCTTTACCGTAATTGCTATTTCCTTTTATGTTGTTAATAATAAAATCAAACTCTTCATTAAAACGCTGAAGTTCTATTTTTTCATTTCCGTCGGAAATCCAAACCGGAAGTTCTGCAGCCATTTTCATGTCGGGCCAGATTGGTTCTGGGAGCACGATGTATGTATAGTCATCTGAATCTTCCATTAGATAAATAAAGGAATAATGTTCAGAATCCACAAGGATTTGTTCGGCCGGAACTAAACCAGTTATTGTTTCCGATACTTCTAAAACAAGTGCATTTTCCATTACATTTGCCGCTTGGACTATTAGTTTTTTCCTCATTTTTTACCTCCATCTTCCATACCCACTATTTTAACATAATTCCTCATTTCTCCCAAGGATTGCAGTTTCCACTGAAGATGAGATAATGTAAATAATTTTTATCGGAAAGGAAGACAAACGATGCCGCAAAATATTGAAATAGAATTTAAAAACATGCTGACAAAAGAAGAATATTTAAGATTATTAAACGATTTTCAAATTGATGAAATAAACATTTTTTCTCAGGAGAACCATTACTTCGATACGGAGGATTTTGCCTTAAAGGATAGGCGTTCAGCTTTAAGAATTCGGTTAAAAAAGAATAGCTGGGAAATGACGTTAAAGCAGCCTGCAGAAATCGGACTTCTTGAAACAAATCAAATACTTAGCGAAAGGGAAGCTCTAGAAGCAATTCAATTTGGGAGACTTCCTTTGGGCCAAATAAAGGTGATCATAGAAGAAATGGGTATCCCCTTTAGTAAATTGGTTTATTTCGGATCTTTGGCAACAAGACGCGCTGAAGCAGCGTTTAAGAAAGGCGTGCTCGTTTTCGACCATAGTATTTACCTAAATCAAGAAGATTTTGAACTAGAATATGAGGCTGAAAACTTTCATGAGGGGCAGGAAGTCTTTTTGCAGCTGTTAAAAAATTATCAAATTCCTGTTAGAAAAACCGAAAACAAAATTCGCCGCTTTTACAGGCGGAAATACAACTTATAAATTAGTTTCGTAAGAAAATCCATATTGGACACATTAATAATATCCTTTTTTCTGGAGCAATTCATTTGAGATAAAAATTAGGCATTGTTAAAATGAATGTAAACTTGATAATGACGAGAGGAGGAGTTGTCAACATGATGAATAATCAGCAAACACCATTTGAGGTTATTGGAGAAGAAACGCTCCATCGTCTTGTGGACACTTTTTATGGCCTTGTTGCACAACATCCTGACCTTGCTCCTATATTCCCAAATGATTTTTCTGAAATTGCCCGTAAACAAAAGCAATTTTTAACCCAATATTTAGGCGGTCCTCCACTTTATACTGAGGAACATGGACACCCGATGATGCGCGCCCGCCATCTGCCTTTTCCGGTTACGCCAATACGTGCCAAAGCCTGGCTTTCATGCATGACCAAAGCAATGGATAAAACCGGCTTAGAAGGACCGATAAGGGATGAATTTTATTCCAGGCTTTTTCTAACTGCCCAGCACATGATAAATACACCTGACGATCAAGAAAATTCCGGTGAGCCATCGTGAATAATTTTGATTACTCAAATTCTTTGCAGCCAATCAATAGCAGCGATAAAAAACCGATAGAAATTTATTTATTTATTGATCCGCTTTGTCCCGAATGCTGGTCTCTTGAGCCTATCATGAAAAAGCTTCAGATTGAGTATGGACGTTACTTTTCTATCAAGCATGTGTTAAGTGGAAAATTAACAGATTTAAATGTAAGCCGTAAAAAAAATGTTGAAAACCTTGCGCAGGTTTGGGAGAAAACAACGAGCAGGTCAGTAATATCTTGTGAAGGAAATCATGGGTTTGAAGACCCTGTAGATGCTCCCTATAATGTATCGATTGCGTTAAAAGCAGCAGAACTTCAAGGGAGACGTGCAGGAATCCGCTTCCTCCGCTCAATCCAAGAGGTATTATTTTTGGAAAAAAGGAATATTTCAGATTTAGGAGTATTAAGAGAGTGTGCGGATAAAGCAGGACTTGAAATTCAAGAATTTCTTCAAGACATGCATTCAGAAAGTGCTGCAAAAGCTTTTCAGTGCGACCTGCAAATTACTTCCGAAATGGAAGTTCGCGAAATTCCTACTCTTGTCTTCTTTAATGAGAACGTTGAAGAAGAAGGAATAAAAATAACAGGAACATATCCATATGAGGTTTATGTTCAAATTCTGGAGGAAATGCTCGCAGAAAAACCGATTAAATCTCCACTGCCTCCACTGGAAACATTTTTAAAGAATTTTAAGTTTGTCGCCTCAAAGGAAATTGCACTTGTATATAATATGACCATTTCACAAATTGAACGGGAAATGAAAAAATTGCTCCTTAAGCAGGTGGTGCAGCAAATCCCTGCAAAGTTCGGGACCTTTTGGAAGTATATTGAGTAGCTTATGATTGATTATGTATAACAGAAATGCCCTGCAGCCATCAACTGCAGGGCATTTCTCTTAATACGAACAAAGGGGATGGGAGAAATTTTTCACGGTCAAACAAAGGGGTATATGTTTGTTGTGATCAACTTCACGTATTAAATATAGCATGGGCTGAAAGGGGTGACAATAAGTTTGTGCTTTATTTCACATTATTGTCAAAATATCATAAATTCATAGAGTAGACCATAAATATTAAGGAAGATATTTACTAAAAAAGGATGGATTAAGAATTGAAAAAGTTCTCCATTACACTGATGATTCTTTTCTTTATTTTTGCATTTTTTTTACAAGTACTGGCACTCTTAAAAATTTTCCCGATTATAATTAGCATCCCCGTCTTGTTTCTTTCTATCTTAATCCCCAGCATCTCCATCAATGACAGAAAAAAATTTAAGGGATTCTAAATGAAAACTCGCCGATTGGCGAGTCCGATAGGACGGTTCATGAGGCGTAGTTGAATTTATGCGTTAGGAAAGGGCTGGTGACTATCACCAGCCCTTTAAACTTACTTTTTAAGCAATAATTGTTCTAATTCACCTAGTTTTTCTTCAAACACCTTGCAGGCATCCTTGATTGGCTCAGAGCTTGTCATATCCACTCCGGCTTTCTTTAATACTTCAATTGGATAATCGGAGCTTCCCGCACTGAGGAATTCAATATACCGTTTTACGGCTGGCTCGCCTTCCTCTAAAATCTGCTTGCTTAAGGCAGTTGCCGCGCTGAAGCCTGTCGCATATTGGTAAACATAATAGTTGTAATAGAAATGTGGAATGCGGGTCCATTCAAGGCCGATTTCCTCATCAATGACAATATCCTCTTCACCGAAGTACTTTTTATTTAATTCATAGTAAGTTTTTGTTAATGACTCTGCCGTTAATGCCTCATTATTCTGCGCCATCTGATGGATTAAATGCTCGAATTCAGCAAACATCGTCTGACGGAATACCGTGCCTCTAAAGCCTTCCAAATAATGATTCAACAGATAAATCCGCTTTTGTTCATCATCAATTGTTTTTAACAAATAGTCGTTCAGCAGCGCCTCATTGCAGGTAGAAGCAACCTCAGCGACAAAAATCGAATAGTCCCCATATGGGAACGGCTGATTCTTCCTTGTGTAGTAGCTGTGAACAGAGTGACCAAATTCATGAGCCAAGGTAAATAAGTTGTTTACGTTATCCTGCCAGTTCATCAGGATATATGGATGCGTTCCGTATGCCCCTGATGAGTAAGCCCCGCTGCGCTTGCCCTTATTCTCATGGACATCGACCCAGCGGTTTTCAAAGCCCTCTTTTAGAATCTGGGCATACTCATCACCTAACGGGGCTAGTCCTTTTATAACAAGATCTTTTGCTTCTTCATACTTAATTTCCATTTTCACATCTTTAACTAGTGGTGTGTACAAATCATACATATGAAGCTCCTGAACCCCTAATACTTGTTTGCGGAGCTTTACATAACGATGCAGCAGATGCAGATTCTCATTAACGGTATTCACTAAGTTATCATAGACCGTTTCAGGAATATTATTAGCAGCAAGGGCAGAGTGTCTAGCTGAGTCATAGTTCCGGACCCGCGCATTAAAATTATCCTTTTTCACATTCCCGCTTAAAGTACTTGCGAATGTATTTTTAAACTGTCCATAGGTTTGATATACACCTTTAAAAGCGTCATGCCTTACCCTCTGGTCTTCGCTTTCAAGGAACCGGATATAACGCCCATGTGTAATTTCAACCTCGTTGCCATTTTCATCCTTAATGGATGGGAACTCCAAATCGGCATTATTCAGCATACCAAATGTATTACTAGACGCATTCATTACTTCACTCGCCTCAGCAAGCAGAGCTTCCTCTTCCGCACTCAATACATGCGGCCGTTGCAAATTAATTTCTTCAAGAGCATGTTCATATAGCTTTAATTCCGTTTTTTCATTTAAAAAGCCAGTTACTTTACTTTCGTCAATTGCAAGAATTTCTGGAACAATAAAGGCAAATTGGCTCGCCGCTTGAGAATAAAGATTTTTCATTCGATCATCCAAGCCCTGATAAAAAGAGTTTGTCGTATCTTGGTCGTATCTCATATGTGAATATGTATAGAGCTTGCCGATTCTTTTAAAAAGCTGGTCCTGAAATTGAAGGGCTTTATAAAGCGTCTCTGCACTTTCTCCCAATTTTCCTTCGAACTGCTTAATTCCCGGAATTTGTGCCTTCACCTCTTGGAATTCTTTTTCCCATTCCTCATCGCTTGCAAAAATATCCTCCAGCTTCCACGTATCTTCAACTGGGATTTCACTTCTTGCCGGGAGTGACTTTACAGCCGTTTCATTTGTCATGATTGATCCTCCATTTCCATTCGATAATCCAATATCACTTTATTATATTCCATTTTTTCTTTATTTTTCCTCCTTTACGCTTATAAGCAGTAAAGCCTCTCCTATATTATGCCCTGTCATCTATTTTCATTTATTATTTTGATAAAATATTGACTTTGCCTCATCCTTTTCTCGGTTTGATTGAGGAATCTTGATTTTTCTGTTTATTTCGCATATCCAATCCCCTTTTCGAATTAAAACGCCCAATTCAATCAGCTTCCGGAAATATTCTATGACCGGTATCATCGGATTAATAGTTTCTAGTAAAGGTAAAGTTCGGATCGTAATATCTTTTTTGGAGATTCTTTTCTGCACCTGGTAATGTATATCCTGATACGAGATCAATGCTCCGGGATTTTTATCAGCTAGACAATCAAGGAATAAGTAGGTTTGCCATACAACTGGAGGGGTTTGAATGTAAACTGCATGAGGAACTGGCAGGCCTATTTCTGCTGGCAATAAAAAGAGATTTAAATTTCGCTGATAAATTTCATGAAGAAAAGGATTTTTCAGGGCACCTGCATGAAGAACCCAACTAATTTGATAATTTTCTGCGGCTTCCTTCCACTTTATTAGGTTAATCTTCCATTTATCGGGCTTAGGATTGAGCAAATCCTCAAGTCGCAAACTGTAAAGGGAATTGAATGATTGCTCCGCAAAAGCATTTTTAATGGAATACGGAGTAATAGAACTAATTAATTGGAAGGCTTTCTTTTCAGGAGAATAGCAGGGTATATACAACTGACCTCTGATGCTCGTTCGTAAAAATAAGTAATGAAAATTTGAAAAAGGAATGATGTGGCGGCTTTTTTGATGAATGTGATGGCTGGAGATGATCCATAGAGGTGTATAGTGATGTTCAAGGTAGTTTTTTGTTCTTTTCCAAAATATTTCTTCTGATAGTGTGGAGCACTGAAACTCTAGGGCAAATCTCTGACCATTATGTTCAAACATGATATCGGGACGCTGTTGCATTTTCCGATCATAAAATTCGAGGATACAAGGAATTTTTTGCATGCTTAGCCAATGATATAACTGAAGCTTTCCTTCAATATGATTGACGGACTCTGCTTCGTATAGTTCGCAGCAGGTGCTTCCTTTTTTATGGGCAAAATGGAATATTCGCTGCTCACCAAGCTTTAATGAAACATTTTCCCCACAGACAGGACATATGAACTCCTCGGTTTTTCTAAGGCTTAAAAGTGCTTCTTTCGAGTAACCATTTCCAAGCGAAATTTGTTTACCTGTTTTCGTCTGGGCTGTTAACAATCGGAATCCTCCCCCTTCTTTTCTTCTCCAATTCGACTAAATGTGCCAAAATCCCTTTACAAAAAAATAAAAACCCGCCGGTATCGACGAGTTTTAACAAAATTTTCACAATAACGGTGAGAGCAGTCTTGCAGTAGATTCTAGCAACCGATACCCCAAATGCCGCTGTTGGAATGTTTTTAAATCTAATTGTATTGCAAATTCCAAATCGTTTAGGTATTCTGCAACAAGCTTTTGGGTACTTTTCGTACGGAAAAGGAACGCATTTACCTCAAAATTCAAATGAAAGCTTCGCATATCCATGTTAGAGGTTCCTATTGAGGCCAATTCCCCATCAACAATGACAATTTTGCTGTGCATAAACCCTATTTCGTATTCAAACACCTTTACTCCTGCCTCTAAAAGCTCAGGAAAATAGGATCTTGAAGCATGAAAGACAATCCGCTTATCCGGGCGGTTTGGAACTAGAAGCCGTACATCAATTCCACTTAAGGCGGCTACTTTAATGGCGGAGAAAATATCCTCATCTGGTATAAAGTATGGAGAAGCAATCCAGACTGATTTTCTTGCCGAGCCAATCATGGAGAAAAATATATTCTTGATGACACTCCATTCGTTATCCGGACCTCCTGCGATTAACTGAACACCACCGTGGCTTTTGTGGTCAATTTGTGGAGATAAGTATTCTGCCGTCAGAAAACTATGATTCGTCATATAATACCAATCCTGGAGAAAAATCAGCTGCAGAGTCCGCACTGCTTCGCCCCGAAGCATCAAATGGGTATCCCGCCAGAATCCGATATCCTTATTTCGTCCCAGATATTCATCGCCAATATTTAATCCGCCGACAAACCCAATATTCCCGTCTATGACAATTATTTTTCGGTGGTTGCGGAAATTAAACTTATTATTTAAAAAAGGCAATTTTACCGGCCCAAATGGAACAGTTTCTATTCCGGCATTCTTTAAATCATTGATATAAGCTTTTGAAAGCTGCCAGGACCCAACGGCATCAAACATAAAACGAACCTTTACACCCTGATTCGCTTTTTCAATTAAAATATTCTTTATTTCTTGGCCAATCTGATCATGCCTAATAATATAATATTCTAGATGAATATGGTGCCTCGCCCTTTTTAGCTCTTTCATTATATGACAAAAGGTTTCCTCACCGTTTGTTAAAACCTTGGTTGCTGTATCAAAGGATATTGGACTATTCCCCAGTTTTTGAGCAAGCATAAATAATTTACCTTGATGCTCCCCCATTAACTGCAGCTTTTCTTCACTCCTTGGGTCATTTTCGCCCTCAACCGTTAAGAATGCCTGTTTATCAAGAAAATACTTTTTTCTAAACATCCGTTCCTTTCGATAATTCCTGCCAAATAGAAGATAAAAAATAAACCCCACCAGCGGAAAGCTTCCAAGAACAACCAGCCATGTTATGGTTTGTGTAGGATGTCGGTTTTCCAAAAATATTACAAACCCGATAAAAATGACGGAAAGCGAAATCATTACACTTAGGAACCCTAAAATGCCACTCTCCAACTGATTTTTGAAAGCAAAAAGAAGAATTGAAAGAACCAACAAAAATATGACAACCCGAACCGTATTCTTCAGTGTCCTCACCTGCTTTGAAACACCCATATTTAAAGTCAGATAAAATAATACCGATTTCAACTGTGAAATCGGTACTTTTTTCAGCTAAAATAGTTTCGAATAACTTCAAAAACATTCTCAGCAATTATTTCTTTACCGTACTCCTGAATTCGGTGAATCGTTAACTGTGTTTCATACCCATATTCCAGCAATACGCTTAAAACATCATCAATCTCATCTTCCCCGAAAACATCTTCAGGAAATTCAGTATATAAGTAATACTTACCTTCAAAGTGATATAGCGTTGTGACTAAGTTATCAAGACCCGGTCTTTTTGCCAAACTGATCACATCTTCAAAATCTTTAAAAGCAAGAATAAACTCCAAACTATCTTCTTCAAGAAGGACTTCTTCTTCATCTGAATAATTTGGATTAAAATGCTGATCTAAAAGTTCTTCAATCTTATCATCAACAGGCAAATCCTTAATTTTATCATTAGGAATAGGAAGTTCAAATTTCTGGCCATCTTTGGAAAGCTGCGCTTTGGTCACAAGTACCTCTAACCCTTTATCCAAGGCTTGAACCTGAATCCATAACGGACCTTCAACCACAAACTCTTCCTCTCCATGGACTTCATCCATCATTTCCCAAAAGAGTTCTTCACTTCGTTCACGATTGTACCATATCTCTTCCCGATCAAAGCCTCTTTCTTCTATATCACCATAGGAAATATAAAATTTAACCGTATTTTCGTTAATACGTTCAATCTCCATTTTAACCTCTCCCTTCCATTGTTCATATTGAAGGGACTAAATACCCCCAAGCAGATAACTCCCTTAGCATTCACTCTTAAAAAAAGTTTATTCAATGAAACTTTAAATAAAAAAGCAAATACTCTTGTACTTTCATTTTATGATAAAAGAACAAATAAGGGAAATAAAAAAGCGCAATTTCACAAAATCCATAAATCCGCCTAATATCCAATACGAACAGTAGTCCAATCAACATTCAGAGGGAAAATTTCCAATATAGATATTCCTTTAATAATAACAAAATTCAATAAAAATTTCAAACAATAAAAACGAAAAAAAGACCTTCATAAAAAAGGTCTTTACTCTTAATTAATTTACCATCCGCTGTGCTTCTCGCAATTGATATGTTCTGACCTTTCTAGGCAGAAATCTGCGGATTTCATCTTCATTATATCCAACTTGCAAACGTTTTTCATCAATGATGATTGGGCGGCGAAGCAACCCAGGGTTTTCTTTAATTAATTTGAATAAATCCTGAAGAGGCATTGTATCCAAATTCACATCTAACTTTTGAAAGGTTTTAGATCTCGTTGAAATAATTTCATCCGTTCCATCTTCAGTCATACGTAGAATTTCTTTGATTTCTTCCATAGATAAAGGTTCTGAGAAAATATTTCTTTCCTTATATGGAATCTCATGCTCTTCTAACCATGACTTTGCTTTCCGACATGATGTACAGCTCGGTGAGGTGTATAGTGTTACCATCTGTGTTTCACACTCCTCTAATTATTTGCAAATCTATCATATATCAATCCGGAATTAGGGAAATTAACACAATTCCAATGTATTAGCAGTTTATAAAATTAAAATTATTATAAATAAGGAATTTATATCACTCATTATACACTACAATATCGAAAAAAGGTATCCCTTTTTCAAAAATAATCCCTATCAGAATACCCCCTAAATTTAAGATTCCTTATTATATTAGACGAATGATTTCTGAAAAAGTTTCAAAAATTTTTTTACTTTTTTATTTTTTATTACGTTTCATTGTTAATCATACTAAAATGTTCGTATCTTTATTTATGCTTTATGAGGGTAATGCATTGTGAATTAAATCTAGTTTTTAATAACAAATAACCTGCTAGGTTTTTTTCTGAAAAATCCATTCTCAATTAAAATCACAAAATGAAAACGATATCAGTATTTAAATATAGCTTTTCATTAGTTTTTTATTTTTCTCTTTTCTTAAAGGCAAAGTTCACTTACAATAAGTGTAGTGAATAAAATAAAATCAATTCTTTGATTCATCAAATGGAGGGACAATCATGGCTGGATACATAACTGATTTAACAGTTGTTGCACTGTTAGTGATCGGGATTACAGCTTTTATGGGAGTCATCACAAACGGTATTGGTGAAAAGGTATTTGGCGGAAAACGCCGCAGCGAATTTGTCGACCAAAGTGCCAGATTTCAAACTGGCTGGAAAACCGTTGGCGGAAAAAGAAAGTAAAATAATAAAAAAACGATCTCGATATCTGAGATCGTTTTTTTTATTATTGTTTGGATTGTGCTTGGTATTGTTTAAATTCTTTTTCCGAACAAAGGACAAAGTGTCCCGGCGTAACTTCACGGAACTCAACCTGCTCATTATCCTGATAATTATGGCTTGCTGGATCATATGTTTTACGTTTGCGAGCCCGCTCACTAATCGGATCTGGAGCAGGAATAGCTGATAATAGTGATTGCGTATATGGATGAAGTGGATTTCGGTAAAGTTCATCTGACGGTGCAAGCTCAACCATTTTACCAAAATACATAACACCAATACGGTCACTGATGTATTTAACCATTGACAAGTCATGTGCAATGAACAAATATGTTAATCCTTTTTCATGCTGAAGCTTTTTCATTAGATTTACGACCTGCGCTTGAATCGATACGTCCAATGCTGAAATAGGCTCATCGGCAATGATGAACTCCGGTTGAACTGCCAGTGCACGGGCAATCCCAATCCGCTGACGCTGACCACCGGAAAATTCATGAGGATAACGATTGGCATGTTCCTTGTTCAATCCAACAGTTTCGAGCAATTCATATACCTTTTCCATTCGCTCCTGTTTTGATTTAGCCAACCCATGAATATCGATTCCCTCGGCAATAACGTCTGCTATTTTTAATCGAGGATTTAATGATGCATATGGATCTTGGAAAATCATTTGCATCTTACGGTTGAATTGTTTAAGTTCTTTCTTGGATTTTTTCCCATGAACATTAACACCATCATAAAGGACTTCTCCACCTGTGGCTTCGTATAGACGGATAATTGTCCGGCCTGTTGTAGATTTACCGCAGCCTGATTCACCTACAAGCCCCATTACTTCTCCTTGATAAATACTAAAGGAGACATTATCAACCGCTTTTACCTCATTAGGTTTGCCTTCATTAAAATATTGTTTTAAATTCTTTATTTCTAATAATTTTTTTCTTTCACTCATTTATTTTCCCACCTTTACACCAGGGAATTGACCTTGACGCCTTTTTACAGCCTCAGGCGGTTCCACCTTAGGAGCATCCGGATGCAATAGCCAAGTGGCTGCATAATGAGTATCAGACACCTTGAAAAATGGCGGCTCCTGTTCTAGGTCGATTTTCATCACATAAGGGTTACGGGGTGCAAATGCATCTCCCTTTGGCGGATCTAATAAATCAGGTGGTGTCCCCGGGATTGAGTATAATTCCTCATCATCTGTTTCCATATCCGGCATGGAGCTGATCAATCCCCATGTATATGGGTGTTTCGGATTATAGAATATCTCATCAGCAGTCCCAATTTCTACGATTTTACCGCCATACATAACAGCGACTCGGTCAGCAACATTGGCTACAACGCCAAGGTCATGGGTAATAAAGATGATTGATGTATCAATCTTTTTTTGCAAATCCTTCATTAATTCCAGAATTTGAGCTTGGATTGTAACGTCTAAAGCCGTTGTCGGTTCATCAGCAATTAAAACTTTAGGATTACAAGCCAACGCAATAGCTATAACAACCCTTTGTCTCATCCCGCCCGAAAACTGATGCGGATATTGATCAATACGAATTTCCGGCTTAGGAATCCCAACTAGTCTTAATAGTTCAACTGCTCTTTCCCTAGCAGCACCTTTAGACATGTTTTGATGCTTAATCAGAGGTTCCATAATTTGATTTCCGATTTTCATTGTGGGATTCAATGATGTCATCGGATCCTGGAAGATCATCGAAATGTCCTTACCACGGATTTTTTGCATTTGCTTATCCGTTAATTTGGTTAAATCTTTGCCTTCAAAAAGAATTTCGCCGCTTTTTATCTCGGAATTATGTTCTGGGAGCAGGCGCATAATCGACTTTGTCGTGACTGATTTTCCCGAGCCCGATTCACCAACAATCGCTAATGTTTCCCCTTTGATTAAATCAAAATTAACGCCGCGAATGGCTTTGACTTCCCCGGAAAATGTATGGAACGAAATATTTAAATCTTTAACTTGTAAAATCTTCTCCAATTCGATTCACCTGCCTTAATCACGCATTTTTGGATCTAATGCATCTCGTAATCCATCTGCTACCAAGTTGAAGCAAACCATGATTAAAGCAATCATGATGGATGGAATAATCATTTGATATGGAAATGCAATCATCGATTTAAAGCCATCTTCAACTAATGTACCTAATGATGCATTAGGTTCCTGTAATCCTAAACCGATAAAGCTCAAGAATGCTTCGAAGAAAATGGCATTTGGGATAGAAAACATTGTGTTAATAATAATTACTCCGAACATGTTTGGAATCATATGTTTGAAAACAATTGAAGTATCGGATGCTCCCAATGTTTTGGCAGCTAAGACAAATTCTTGATTTTTAAATTTTAATACTTGAGCACGTACCACCCGGGCCATACTAGTCCATCCGGTAATCGTTAAAGCTACAATAATCGGAACAATACCCGGTTTTAATACAAGAATCATTAAAACAACAATGATTAGGTTCGGAATACCGACGATAACCTCTATAATCCTCTGCAAAACACTGTCTACTCGTCCGCCTAAATAACCTGATACCGCACCATAAGTTACACCAATCAGCATATCGATTAATGCTGCCATAAAAGCGATAAATAAGGAAACTTGCGTCCCTGTCCAAACACGGGCAAACAAATCTCGGCCAAGAGCGTCTGTACCAAACCAATAATAATTGTCAACCTTCCGCACCTCGTAGGCGTTATATTCTGTCCCGTTTCTACGAGTCAAGGTTCCATCGAAAGGAAGCCAGTGGACATTTTCAAGCCCTTGAATTCTTGGAGGCAGATTATTGTGTTTTGTATTCTGGGCATCGTATTCATACGGTGTAATCATCGGACCAACAAAAGCCATGATGATTAAAATACCAAGAATAACAATACTAACCACGGCGCCCTTATTTTTTCGTACGCGAAGCCAAGAATCCTGCCAAAAATTCAAGCTAGGTTTAGCAATTTTTTCACTTTTTGATGGGTCTATATGGGCGGGCGCAAACATATCTTTAGAAATTTCTTGATTTATCATTTTGCTTTCCCCCCAGAAATACGAATACGTGGATCAATGACTCCGTAAAGAATATCAACCACAAGTATTACGACAACAAATAATGCCGCAAATAAAAGATTTGTCCCCATAATGACAGGATAATCGTTGGTGGCAATCGATTTGACAAACTGCTCCCCTAGTCCAGGAATCGCAAAAATCTTTTCAATAACCAATGAACCTGTCATCAAGCTAACAGCTAAAGGTCCTAAAACTGTGACAACGGGTATTAAGGCATTTCTTATCGCATGCTTAATACTGATTTGCCAGTAGCTAGCCCCTTTTGCTTTTGCTAAAGTAATATAATCTGATCCTAATACCTCAATCATTTCTGTCCGCATAAACCGGGCCGCAATCGAAATTGGGAACATGGCTAAGGCGATAGTAGGAAGAACCGTATATTCAGGCCCCCGCCACAGCATGACCGGAAACCACCCCAATTTTACAGCCACGTAATATTGCAGCAAACCTGCAAATATAAAGGATGGGATAGATTTACCAACTACAGCAATAAAGGTTGAACCATAGTCAACCCAAGTATTTTGTTTTAATGCAGCAATGGCACCCAATAGAATGCCCAAAATGGACCCAACAATCATTGCTTGAAAACCTAAGACCGCAGATGGGCCAATACGGTTTGCAAGAAGTTCTGACACAGGGGTATTATTGAATTGGAAGGAAACTCCAAGGTCACCCTCAGCCAAGTTCTTTATATATTGAAAATATTGAACAGGCACGGGATCGTTTAAATTGTATTTTTCTAACAAGATTTCCTGTTGGACCTGCGAAAGCTTTTGGAAATTGTTAAATGGAGTTCCAGGAATTAGTTTCATGAGGAAAAACGTGACCGATGCAACAATGAATAGTGTGATAATCATATAAATGAAACGTTGCACTAAATATTTTGCCATGCCTACACCTCCTAATTGGTGAAATTTTCGTCTTTTTTCGACAATTCTGATACAGGTAAAAAGAGAGTATATTTGAAAATATACTCTCTTTTCTATTTGATTAGTGTTACTTATTTTGTAATTTTAATCCACTGATAGCTATAGTCAGGGCCAAAGGCATGGTGTGCAAAGCCTTTAACTTTTGGATTAATTAATAGGTTAACGGAACGTTGATACATAGGAGCAAGTGCTGCATCCTTTTCAAGTAATAGCTCTTCAGCTTTTTGAAGTGTTTTCCAGCGTTCTTCTGGCTTAGCAGATAGGTCTTCGTTAGCAGCCTTGATTAACTTATCGTATTCTGGGTTGCTATAATCCATTCTGTTGTGTTCGCCGCCAGTTAACCATAGGTCCATGAATGTCATTGGGTCAGCATAGTCTGGTCCCCAACCGCCGAATAACAAATCATATTCCTGTTTGTTTTCACGGTCGATACGAATCTTAAATGGTACAGCATTCATTTCAAGCTTTAATCCAGGAAGGTTTTTCTCTAACTCACCTTTTACGAACGCGTCAGTTAACTTCGAAGTCTCAGTGTCACCGCCAACGTATACAAAGCTGATTTCTTTAACTCCAAGTTCTTGTAAACCTTTTTCCCAATATTTCTTTGCTTCTTCTTTGTTAGTCTTCAAGTATTCCTTAGTTGTTGCACGGAAATCTTTGTTATCTAAGAAAGTAAATTCTTTTGGTACAAGGAAGTTTGCTGCAATAGAACCGTTAGCTAATACATCGTCTACCATTGCTTTTTTATCTACTGATAAAGCAATTGCTTTACGGATGTTTAAGTTTTTCAATGCTGGGTTCTTTTCGTTCATTTTAATCCAGAAAATAGATGGTTCTACGTAACGTACTAATTCGTCAGAACCTTCGAACTGCGAAATGATTGCAGCTTGTGCAAGCTTTGGTGAAATATCCGCTTCGCCAGCAGTAAAGGCGTTTGCAGAAGCCTGCGGATCTTTCGATACGTTAAAGTTAATCTTTGTTAATGTTACATTTTTAGCATTCCAATAAGTATCGTTCTTTTCATATACCCATTCAGTAGCAGTTGGGCCATCCCATTTAGTTAACTTGAATGGACCATTGTAAAGGATGTGAGCTGCATCTTTCGCATAGTCAGCGCCTTGTGCCTCAACAAACTTTTGGTTTTGCGGATAGAACATTGGGAATGTTAGATAAGACTCAATATATGGAACTGGTCTTACTAAGTCAATTTCCAAAGTATTGTCGTCTACAGCTTTAATTCCTAAAGTTTTGATATCTTCAGCAGTAGCTTTGTCTTTCTTGGCTACGATCTCTTCAGCGCCCTTGACTTTCCCAGCCATGAAGTACGGGCCGTATGTAGAAGCTGTTTTTGGATCGATAGCTCTCTGCCATGCATAAACGAAGTCGTTTGCAGTAACAGGGTCGCCGTTAGACCATTTTACATCCTTTTTTAATTTGATTGTTAAAACAGTTTTGTCATCATTATATTTAGGCATTTCCGCAGCAACTGCTGGGATAACCTTTTGATCAGCATCCAGACGGTATAAGCCTTCATTTACGTTGCTGATTGTTGTAAAGCTGACAGTATCTTCAGCAATTACACTATCCATAGATGGAATTTCAGATGATTCAAGAACATTCAGTTCCTGTTTATCAGCAAGCTGCTCTTCTTTAGGAGCATTCTTGGTACCTTCTTTTTCCTTACCAGTGTCTTTATTACCGCCGCCTGAACATGCTGCAAGAAACATGCTAAGTACTAGCGATAATACTAAAAGTAGTGAAAGTTTTGATTTCTTCACTAGTAGACCTCCCTTTTCTATTATTCTGAAAAATTACTACATTCTCTATTATACATATTTTCATTCTCTTGTACATTACTTTTTGAAAATTAATTTACATTTTCGAGACAATTCTTACGTATGAATTACAATTTACTATGTTATAATTTATATTTATAAAGGTTTTTTCTCGTTATAAAACCTTACAATACAACGTTTCGGAGGAATAAAAGTGAAATTTTTCCCAAATAAAAGTGTAATATTGGTAGCGTTTACACAGCTTTCCATTTTCATTTTATCCTTTATTTTTTATGGCGAAATTTCTATTGTTAGCTATATCAATATATCTTTTTATATCTCCTTTGCTCTTCTCCTTTCTTTTTTGCTCATTTTTACCATTCAAAGTGGTTTTTATGATGCGATTTTCAAGTCCTTCAACTTTGCACTATCGTTTAGGACTAATAAACGGAGATTCGAGGATGTTCCCGGTTTATCAGAACTTGTCACGATTAATAAAAACCCCTTCCTTTTTTATGCAATTATAAATGGCCTTTTTATGGTCATTGCCCTTGTTGTTTATTATGTTTTACTGACTTGAAATGAAATATGTAAATCATTTATAATGGGAAATAATTAAATAACAGTAAAAAAGCATTGAAAAAGAGTAGTACGTATGGTCCTTTGTTTTAGAGAGTTTGTGGGTGGTGGAAACAAACACAAAGAAATACGGAATGGACTTTGGAGCTTCTTTCTGAGCCTTTATAAGAGGAAAAGTAAGAGTAGACGTTCCCCGCGTTAAAGGGTTTTAAAGTGACTCATTTTTTTGAGTAATTAGGGTGGTACCGCGAGCCATTCGTCCCTATCTTTGGGGATGAATGGCTTTTTTTATCTATTTGTTTAGGAGGATTTTTTATGAAGACAATATTTTCGGGAATTCAGCCAAGTGGAACAATCACACTTGGTAACTATATTGGTGCACTTAAGCAATTCGTGGAGCTGCAGAATGAATATAATTGCTACTTCTGCATCGTCGACCAGCATGCAATAACTGTCCCGCAAGATCCCGCAACTTTGAGAAAGAACATCCGCAGCTTGGCTGCCTTGTATATTGCAGTAGGAATCGATCCGGAAAAAGCGACATTGTTTATCCAATCGGAAGTTCCCGCTCATGCTCAAGCCGGATGGTTAATGCAATGTGTGTCCTATATCGGAGAATTGGAGCGTATGACCCAATTTAAGGATAAATCAGCAGGAAAAGAGGCTGTATCTGCAAGTTTATTAACCTACCCTCCATTAATGGCCGCAGATATTTTATTGTATAATGCTGACCTTGTTCCAGTAGGAGAAGACCAAAAACAACATTTAGAGCTTACACGTGACCTTGCCGAAAGATTTAATAAAAAATATAGAGAAATACTCACGATACCAGAAGTGCGCATTCCGGAGGTCGGTGCCCGTATTATGTCCTTGCAGGACCCGACTAAGAAAATGAGCAAATCCGATCCGAACCAAAAAGCATTCCTTGCATTGCTTGATGACCCAAAACAAATTGAAAAGAAAATTAAAAGTGCTGTGACCGATTCAGAAGGAATTGTTAAGTATGACAAAGAAAATAAACCAGGTATTTCAAACCTTTTATCCATATACACTATCTTAGGAAATAAGACTATTGCTGAACTTGAAGAGATGTACCATGGAAAAGGGTATGGGGACTTTAAGGGTGATTTGGCCAATGTTGTTATTAATGCATTTAAACCAATCCAAGATAAATACTATGAATTAATGGAATCAAATGAATTAGATGAAATATTAGACCTTGGTGCAGAGAAAGCAAATAAAATTGCAAGCCTTACCTTAAAGAAGATGGAAAATGCAATGGGTCTTGGAAGAAAGCGCAAATAGTAAAAAAAGCCTGAACCGCAAAAGGAATGAAATATATTCCTTTTGGGTCAGGCTTTTAGTTTACCTTTGGACCGTGTTCCATTTCCCAAAGCTTCTCAAAAAATGGCTGTCCCTTTATTAAATTTTCACAAAAGATTTCGTGTTTTTTAGACCAGCCAAATTTGATTTCTTCATAAAGTTGTTCCCAGGCATCAGCAAAATTTAGTTCTTGGATTGTTTGGTAGCGTTCTGGGCACCACTCAGTAAACCAATAACGAATTTCCGCTTCATTATTTGATGAAAACAACTGATCTAAAGCCATAAACAGAAGCTGCTTAATCTGCCGTTCTTTTCTTGTCAAGCCCAGCATTAACGTAGGCTCTGGAGAAAGAATATGGAAGTCCTTTTTACTCGACTGATTATAAAATACAAATTCTTTTGGTTCATGATTGCTGATCATTTCGTACACAAGCTGTTCCTGTCTTGGTATTAACCGGCTTTTTCGAATCGGAATATTATAGCCAATCGTATCAACAGCAAGAATTCCAACCCCATCGGTTACCACAAAGCAGTAATCCAATTGGATCCGTTCATGGTTTTTTCTTAAATACGCTTTTTGAAAAATATCATCTAGAAGCTGTTGTGGCAATTCAGATAAATCATTTTCAATATAGTTAAAAAGAATTGGCTCCACTTTTAGCAGCGGTACTTGGTCAAGTAGTTCAACTCCGTCATCCTTGCGCCATTCGTGGAAGTGGCAGACATTATAACCGTTTTCTTCTCCTTCAAACCAATTCACCCATACATCATGAAGATATAACATTGTATAATCCCTCACTTCAAGAAACTGTTTGTCAATCAGTATGGGCAGGCTACAGTTAAATTATTCCTTTATATACATTTTGCTCCGGTTGTTTCCATATTATTGGGTACAAAGACTCATAAAAAAAATCTACCATGTCTTAATGGTAGATTTTTATCTTCTTGATTTAGGGTTGAAAGCGTCTTTTAGGCCTTCTCCGATAAAGTTGATGGACAGGATGGTCATGGTGATGATGAGTGCCGGCGGCATCCATATCCAGAGCTTAAATTGAAGCACATCAGGTTCATTTGCTGAATTCAGCATATTTCCCCAACTCGGCGTTTCTTGCGGAACACCAAATCCAAGGTAACTCAATGCTGATTCAATAACAATCATTGAGGCAAATGTGATGGTTGCCTGAACAATGATTGTTGACAAAACGTTAGGCAACAAATGTTTAACAATTACCTTTGCCGGTGAGCAGCCGATGGAAACTGCTGCAATGATATATTCGTTTTCTTTTTCGGCAAGAATTTTACTGCGGACAATCCGGGCAATACCTCCCCAATACAGAAGACTGATAACCGCAATTAACACCCATAGTCCACTTACTTTACCAAAGAAAATAGCATTAATAACAATAACAAAAACCAAGAACGGAAAGTTTAAGATAAAATCAGTAAATCTCATTAACAGATTATCAACTGCTCCGCCAAAATAACCTGCCACAGAGCCGACCAATGTCCCAATAAAAATAACAAAAAGCGTACAGCTTAATCCAACCAATAGCGAAATCCTTCCGCCATAAAGCAGTCTTGTAAACACATCCCGGCCTGATTTATCTGTTCCAAGCCAGTGTTTACTTGAAGGCTCTAACGACATTTCTCCAATATTTACCCTCGTTATATCCGCCGTCGTGATATAAGGGGCCAAAAAGGAGATAATCGCAACAATAACTAAAAAAATGAAACTAATCATTGCGAGTTTATTCTGAACGAACTTTTTTCTGGCGATTGCCCAAGGAGATAAGCTCTTATTCGGGGGTGGTGCTGATATATTGGTATCCTTTTGTGTAACAATTTGCATCTTTTCTCCCCCTTTAATCTAACCTGATTCTCGGGTCTACAACACCATATAAAACATCAGCAACCAGGTTTCCGATTAGTGTTAAGAATGAGAACAACATAGTCAATGTCATTAAAACTGGATAATCCCTTGTTCCAACTGATTGCAGGAATAGCTGTCCAAGACCCGGATATGTAAATATTGTTTCCGTAATGATGGCACCGCTAATAATCGCTACAAGGTCAAATCCCAAAAAGGTAATCAAAGGAATAATCGAATTCCTTAAAATGTGAACATTATAAATTTTTCTTTCAGGCGTCCCTTTAGCGCGTGCCGTACGAACAAAATCCTTACGACTGTTTTCGATAATATCGTTACGTAAAAATTGTGTATAACTTGCTGTACTTAATAAACCTAGTACAATGGCTGGCAACAATACATGATGGAGGCGGCTTAACCAATATTCCAATGTCCCATCGGTAACCCCGATATCAACTGATCCATTGGAAGGAAACCATCCTAAAGTAAAGGAAAATAAGTATATCGCAAATACACCGGCGATAAACGATGGAATGGATAAACCTAAATAGTTTAATCCTCCTATAAAGTTATCTCCAAATGTATACGGTTTTCGACCTGCATATGATCCCATAAAGAAAGCGAGAATATAAGTTATAAGTATGGATGTAATACCTAGCATAAGGGTATTAGGAAGGCGTTCGGATATAACATCTGCCACAGAAATTTTAAAGCGGGTTGACTTGCCAAAATCCCCTTGGACAAAATTTTCGATCCAGCGTAAATATTGCTGAGGCATCGGATCATTATAGCCCAATTTTTCCCTCATCTCAGCGATATATTGAGGATCAGTATTCCGTGGGTCGATTTCTCCACTGATGCCGTCACCCGGCATTAATTTTGCTAAAGTAAAAACGACGATGGAGATGAGGAATAACATTGGAATCATGCCCAAAATTCTTCGAAATGAGTACTTCAGCATGTGCATTCTCCTTGTCTATAACTATGTTAAATACATTGTTGCAATTACCTTTCTATTAACTGGGAGAGTAATCGGACGATTCTCTGGCCGTCTTCTGATGACTCATCCCAGTAAAAATCAAAAGGCTTTCGTTTTCAAAAGGTTAAGGCTTTTAGCATAGTTTAATGCTGTTAATCTGCTGCTATTATTGCTTAATCCACCATTCATTTGGACGGTTCATACCAGATACATCGAATTTAACGCCATTTACACGCTTGCTGACTGCCATTGTTTCTTCAAGTTCAGCAATCGGTAAAACTGGAAGGTCCTTCATGAATAGCTTTTGCCATTGGACATATAGATCTTTACGTTTGTTGTTATCAGTACCAACAACATTAATGTCAAGAGCTTCATCTAATAGCTTATCGCTTTCTGGATTTACCCAGCGAGGATAGTTCCAAAGAGCCTTAGATCCCCAAAGTGGAGTTGGGTCTGGATCGGCACCAGTTGACCAGCCGCCGAAGAATACTTCCATGGACTTATCCGCTTTTTCAAGCTGATCGTAGTAAAGGTTGAAGTCAACCATAGAAACCTTTGTCTTTAAGCCAACTGCTTCCCAATATTGTGCCATTGCTTTCGCACGTGCTTCAAATGTTGGGTTTTGTGTTGCATAGTGAGAGAAGTTCACAACAAATTCCTTACCATTTGGATCTTCACGGAAGCCATCGCCGTTTACATCCTTATATCCTGCTTCATCTAACAATGATTTTGCTTTCTTCGGATCATATTTGTATTGCTCTAATTGATCATTTGGTGCTGCAATCCAGTGGTTAGTTGGAATTGGCCGGTTAACTGGCTTACCTACGCCGAAGAAGAACGCTTTAACCCACTCTTCACGGTTAATTGCGTAGTACATCGCTTCACGAAGCTTCTTTTCTTGGTATTTCGGTTCGTTCATGACGTTCTTTTCGCCATCCCAAGTACCTAAGCGGAAACCAACATAGTAGAAGCTTACACCTGGGTAAGTGATGGTATTTACATTATCAAGCGCTTTTACTTGATCGATAATGCTTGGGTGGAATGAAGTCATGTCAAGTGTACCGTTTTTAAGTTCGCCGACAGATAGAGATGGATCAATTACTTTTACAACTAACTTTTCAATATGCGGTTTGCCGCCAAAGTAATCATCGAAGCGTTCCATTTCAACGGACTCACCTGGAACGATTTTTGTTACTTTAAATGGTCCAAGACCTACTGGCTTGGTGCGGACTGTTTCAGCGCTCATCATATCTTTAACAGCTACACCTTTAAAAGCAGTACGGTTCATTGGGTATGTCCAAAGATTATCCAGGTTGTTTACGCGTGCTTTGTCAAAAGTGATTTGGATATGATAATCGTCAGTAACTTTAATACCTTCGATTTTGTCAGTTTTTCCATCATGGAAATCCTGGGCGCCTACGATGTTTCTTACGTTATCGAAACGAGGGCCTTCATAATCTTTGTCAGCGATCGTGTATAGTGCGAATTCCCAGTCCTTCACTGAAAGTTCGTCACCATTGTGCCATTTAACACCTTTTTTGATTTCAAAATCAAATACTTTATTATCGGAAGTTTTCCAGGAAGCAATATGCGGCTGTGCTTTTAATTGCGCATCATAGTCAATTAAATTTTCGTCAAAAAGATCGATTACTTGAGCATCAACTGCATCACCATAGAAGGAATAGTTAAATACTCCTTTTGGAGAAGAATCAAGCGCATATACTAATGTACCGCCATCTTGAGGTTTATCTGCAGTTTCGCCAGATTTCCCTCCATTTTCTTCTTTCTTAGTACCGGCTTTTTCGCCGCCGGAGCATGCTGCTAAAAATGCTGATAATATGAGCATTAAAGCTGCAAGCCAGAGCATACTTCTCTTCTTCATTTGTTTCCCCCCTAAATAAATTTAAATTTTGTTTTAATAAAGGTGGCAAGCTACTCGGTGAGAAGGCTTCACCTCCTTTAAAACAGGTTTGCTTTTAGAACATTCCTCCATTGCCATTGGGCAGCGAGGATGGAATGGGCAGCCCGCAGGAGGATTGATTGGGCTTGGCACATCTCCGGTTAAAATGATCCGCTCCTTCTTATGCCGTGGATCAGGATTTGGTATCGCGGAAATTAATGCCTGGGTATAAGGGTGCAAGGGTTCGGCATAAAGGCTATTTTTATCGGAAATCTCTACCATATTCCCTAAATACATAACCCCAATGCGATCACTCATATGTTTGACAACACTTAAATCGTGAGCAATAAAAAGAAAAGTCAGGTCAAATTCTTCCTGTAAATCCTTTAATAGATTTAATACTTGAGATTGCACCGATACGTCTAAAGCAGACACCGGTTCATCCGCTATTATCAATTTCGGGCGCAGCGCAAGGGCTCGGGCAATTCCAATCCGCTGGCGCTGCCCGCCAGAAAATTCATGCGCATATTTATAATAGGCATCTGGCGGCAAGCCTACCTTTTCTAACAAATCCATTACTTCATTTTTTAATTCAGATTTGCTTTTTTTGTGAAAGTTATAGATTGGTTCGGCAATAATATCCCCTACCATTTGCATCGGGTTCAAAGAAGCATAGGGGTCCTGGAATACCATCTGCATATCTTGACGGATTTCCCGTAAATGTTTTCCGGAAATTTTCGTAATGTCTTTTCCGTCAAACAGAATACTGCCTTCGGTTGGTTTTAGCAGTCTTAAAATGGTCCTGCCCGCCGTGGATTTTCCGCAGCCGGATTCCCCTACAAGCCCTAGCGTTTCCCCCTTTTTAATCTCAAAGGATATATTATCAACCGCTTTGACATGGCCGACAGTCCGCTTAAAAAAGCCACCTTTAACAGGATAATAGGTTTTTAGATTTTGAATTTGTAATAGTGTTTCAGATTGAGAGGAAATTGCTTCTTGGTTGTTATGTACAGAAGTAGTTCTCATTACCTCACCCCTTCTCTTGGTTTACTTGTTTCATAGAGCAGGCAGGCAACTTCGTGGCCAAAATCGGTTTCAGCGAGAATTGGGGTTGTTGTCAGACATTCTGACATCGCCTTTGGACAGCGGTTCGCAAACCGGCAGCCGACCTTAGGCATATTCGTTAAAGAAGGTACGATTCCTTGAATGGAGCTAAGTCTTTCTTCCTCTTGTTCCATTTTTGGAACCGCTCCCAAAAGTAAAGTCGTATAAGGATGCTTCGGATTATAGAACAATGTTTCAACATCAGTTCGTTCCACGATTTTGCCGGCATACATAACGATGACTTCGTCACACATCTCGGCAACCACACCCAAATCGTGGGTAATTAAAATGACGGACATATCATTTACTTCCTGAATGCTTTTCAATAATTCGAGAATTTGTGCCTGAACCGTCACATCAAGGGCTGTAGTCGGCTCATCAGCAATTAACAATTTTGGCTGACAAGCAATCGCGATTGCAATCATAACCCGTTGTCTCATACCGCCTGAAAGCTGATGCGGATATTCATCAACGATTTTTTCCGGGCGGGAGATTCCTACGCTTTTCAACAAAGCAATTGATTTCTGCCTAGCTTCTTTTTTTGATATTTTCGTATGGTTAAAAAGAACCTCTTCAAGCTGATATCCTATTGTAAAAACAGGGTTTAGAGAGGTCATTGGTTCTTGGAAGATCATTGAAATATCTTTTCCGCGAATTTTATTGATTTGTGCTTCAGTCATTTTTTCAAGATTTATGCCATCAAAAACGATTTCACCGGCATTGATTTTCCCTATCCCTTTAGGAAGCAGCTGCATGACCGACAAACTCATGACAGATTTACCGCAGCCAGATTCACCGACAACTCCGACAATTTGCCTTGGTTTAACCTTAAATGAAACATTATCGACAGCATTATAGAAAGTCCCGTCAATATCGAAGGCTGTTTCTAAATTTTTTACTTCTAGCAATGGTGCCTCTTTGAGTGATGATTTATTTGCGCTCATGCTACACCTTCTTACTTTTTTGTATTATTCTGTTAATTAGTTATATTTAAATAGAATTTTATTACAGAATTATTGCAATTGCAAGACTTTTTTGTTTAATTAGTCAATTCAAAATTAACTGAAATAGGAAAAGCCTGAAAAATCAGGCTCTACTTGGAAAAATCAACATTCTCTTTTAAATATTTTGAAGCAGATTGAGTAAAACTTAGTTTTGTAGAATAATTTTGCTTCTCGTAGAATTTTCGGATAATATTATATCCCGCAGCATATCCGAGCAGCAGCGGAAATCTTCCCCCGCCATATAGAAGTTCATCATGGAGTTTTTGACTTTTACTTATATCTAGCTGTTTTTTTATATAACGATCCCAAAAATAAGAGATTTCCCTATCTGTATACATACGGCACCAGTTTGCTAAATATTCCTTGCCACAATGTTTATAAACAGCATACTCTGCAAGGCCCTCAATGATAAGGGAGTCTAAAAGGGTGTATTCTTTAAAATCCTTATTAAGTGCACGCAGCCGGCAGACATGATGATATTCATGTACAAATAGAGCTTCAACTTCTTTTAAATCTTCGTAGCCGGAAAGAAACAGGAACATCTTATCAGGGAAAGATACCCCTGCCTTCCTCCTCTCATCTCTCCTAATAAATAACCCTCCCCTTTCATTTAACGGGAAAAGGAAAATGGGTATATTCGGTCCTGACCATTTCTTTACATAGATATTGAACAATTCTTCCACCCTGTCCCAGGCGTTGTATTCCTTCATTTCACTTAAATTATTTCGGGATTTCCAGGATGGCCGGTACATTCCAAAGTTTTGCAGCTGGTTATATATTTCATTGGCTTTTTGCCCCTTAAAATATGGGAGCAGCCGTTCACAGATTTTTATTGGACGATCAAAATCTTTTTCAAGCCATTGATCGGTTCTGATGATCCCCATTATTGCACCCCATTTAAGTGTTCATTCTAATTTATAGTTTATGATGGCTTTTTAGGGGTGGTTCTCGGTTGTCAAGGCGCTGTAGCATAAAAAGAAAAGAGACCAAGATAGATATTCTCGGTCCCGAATTCTTATTATTGATATTTTTTAAAGACAATGGTTGCGTTGTGCCCGCCGAATCCTAATGAGTTGCTCATGGCAGCGTTGATTTCTTTCGGTCGTGCTGCATTGGCAACATAATCCAAGTCACATTCCGGATCTGGTGTCTCATAATTCATTGTTGGCGGAAGAATGCTCTCCTGAATAGCCCTAACGGTAATAATGGCTTCTACCGCCCCTGCAGCGCCAAGTAAATGTCCCGTCATCGATTTTGTTGAACTCATGGCTACCTTATAGGCATGTTCTCCAAAAACATCTTTAACAGCCATTGTTTCAAATTTATCGTTATATTCAGTACTTGTTCCGTGAGCGTTGATATAGTCGATATCCTCCGGTCTTAACCCGGCATCTTCGATTGCCATTTTCATTGCCCGGGCACCGCCTTCTCCTCCTGGCGCCGGTGCAGTGATATGATAGGCATCTCCGGTTGCTCCGTAACCGACAATCTCTGCATATATTTTTGCTCCGCGGGAGAGCGCATGCTCTAACTCTTCCAGAATCACGATTCCGGCACCCTCACCAATAACGAAGCCATCACGGTTTTTATCAAATGGACGGCTTGCCGTTTTTGGATCCGGGTTTGTCGATAAAGCTGTATTCGCACAGAAGCCTGCTACCGCCATTCTCGTAATCGGAGCCTCTGCACCGCCTGTTACCATGACATCGGCATCCCCGCGTTGAATGACTTTAAATGCATCCCCAATGGAATTTGTCCCTGTCGCACAAGCGGTAACGGTACACGAATTAAAACCTCTGGCGCCAAGTGTGATGGAGACCTGGCCTGTGGCCATGTCAGGAATCATCATCGGCACAAAGAACGGGCTGACCCGCTTGTAGCCTCTTTTTTGGAACATCTCAAATTGATTTTCAAAAGTTTCCATACCGCCGATACCGGAACCAATCCAGACGCCGACACGGTGAGAGTTTTCTTCATTTATTGTTAAGTTTGCATCCTTTACAGCCATTAATGCACTGGCTACTGCATAATGCGTAAAACGATCCATTTTTCTTGCATCTTTTTTGTCAATAAAAGTTTCCGCATTAAAATCCTTGACCTCTGCCGCTACCTTGGCCGGATATTCATCAGCATTTAAGCGGGTAAGCGGCCCGACCCCTGATTTGCCTTCAATTATACCTTTCCAAGTTGTTTCAGCATCATTCCCGAGTGGTGTTACCGCTCCAATGCCTGTCACAACTACCCTGCGTCTATTCATTTTTACAGCTCCTTTTTTAGGATTTCATTTTCCCTATAAATAAACCTTGTTCTATTATTAGCTAAACTTACGATTATTTGCCCCAGCGGATGGCAATGGCTCCCCATGTTAGGCCGCCGCCAAATCCAACCATCACGATTAGATCATCGTCTTTTAATTTTCCTGCTTCCAACTCTTCAACTATCGAAATTGGAATCGAAGCCGCTGAAGTATTTCCGTATTTATGAACCGTTTTGGACATTTTTTCAACAGGCAGCTCCAATCTTTGTCTAGAGGCCTCCATAATCCTGATGTTCGCTTGGTGTGGAATCAGAAAATCTACGTCTTCTTTGCTTAAACCTGCTTTTTCAAGGACATTTATACAGCTTTCTCCCATTTGCCTTACCGCAAATTTAAATACTTCACGGCCATTCATAATGATATATTCGTCCTGGTACAAGTGCTTCGCTCCTGTACCATCTGCTCCAAGCTCAAAAGAAAGGATTCCCCTGTTTTCTGATACTGGTCCAATGATTGCAGCACCGGCCCCATCTCCAAAAAGAACTGCCGTATTACGGTCATTCCAGTCGGTAATTTTTGAAAGCTTTTCGACTCCTACAACAAGGACATTTTTATAAACTTCAGACTCAATAAATTGTTTGGCTGTCACAATTCCATACATAAAACCTGCACATGCAGCGCTGACATCCATTGCAGCGGCTTTATGAGCACCTAATCTTTCTTGGATTTTACATGCGACTGACGGGAAAGGTGTATCCGGAGTTACTGTTGCTACTAAAATTAAATCTAGATCCTCCGCACGTATTCCTGCATCACTAATCGCTTTTTCAGCTGCAAAAAAGGCCATATCAGACGTATTTACATCATCTGCTGCGATTCTCCGCTCTTCAATACCTGTTCTTGTGCGAATCCATTCATCAGAGGTATCCATCATTTTCTCTAAATCAAAGTTGGTAACCACTTTTTCCGGTAAATATCTTCCAATACCAACAATGCCTGCTCGCATAATTCCATCTCCTTTGGATTATCCAAATACATTTAATATCAATTATTATGACTTGGTACTAATTTTATCAAATTAGAGCTTTGTTTAGCAATAGTTTCTTCCGGGATCTCTCCGCTAATGTACATTCCATTTATTGGTTTATTCATAAGGTAATACTAAACGAATTATTTTTGAAGGGAGTCAAATATGCTGTGGACGATCGGGAACTTAATGAACTGAGGGATTTTGGTAATGAAGAGGCGGAAGACTTTGACGGTTTAGCCAACCATGATGGAACAGAGGAGAAGTGGGAGGAGGATCCATTCACGGCATTAATGTTCGGACATGGACGGGGGCGTCAGGGCCAGGGGACGGTCCAACATGATCCTCTTTTCCAGCACCCGCAATATCAGCCGCCGAATATTGATTACACGGAGATTATGGGGCATGTTGATACTTTAATGGAATCTGCCCGGGGATTAAAGCCCCTGTTTCAGAAAATTTATCCGTTTGTCGAACAGCTTTGGAAAAAAAAATAAAGCTGCCTTCCAAAAGGGCAGCTTTATCCATAATTAAGGCAGATTGCCGGAATTTTTATAGGTCTCGATATAACTATCCATTTTATGGATAAAGCCCTTGTCTACTAAAGGGCTGTATTTGCCTAATGAAATGACATCGTCTTGAAAATCAAAGGAAAGATTCCCCGACTTTAGTTTCTGGTTATTAAACTGGTCGGCCACCTTAACGTACAATTTATCGACCTGTTGAATCGTGCTAGTTAAGACCGTTGATTCTCCAAAATCCGATTGTTCAGAAACATAACCAATCACATATTGCCCTCGGTCTTTTACTCTTTCTATCACGGGTACGTTAAACCCATCCCCGGCAGGATAAACGACATCCACACCGGTATCAAGCATTCGATCAACTAATTGGATGGCTTTATTATCATCATCCCAATTGCCGACATACTCAATACTTACATGGGTATTTTTATCCTCCGCCATAGCTCCTTGGTAAAACCCTTCGATTTCCGGCTGCCATTCATAGGCGGCCAGGACACCGACTTTATGCTGCTTTGACATATGGGCTGCAACCATCCCCCCAAAAAAGCCCATCGCATGCCCCTTGAAGTTCAGGCTGGTGGAGTTGGGTGTTTTGGCATCACCATTAAAACTGACAAAGTGAATATTAGGATAATCCTTTGAAATTTGATTAAAATATTCGGCGTATTCCGACCCGTGCCCGAAAATAAGATTGACCCCTTTTTGATCAAACTCTTTTACGGCCTTTTCCACTTTGTCCTCAGAATTCATGCCCTCTTTATAAAATACATCGATATTAAATTTGGATTGAATTTTTAACAGTCCATTAAATCCTTTCGTGGCCCACACTTGATCATTTACGGTATCGGGCACTAATAAGCCAGCCTTTTGCAGGTGGCCTTGTGCTTTTGTTTCCCCGCAAGCACTTAGTAAAAAAAGGCATAAAAAAATGATGCCGAAGCGGCTAAGCATTGAATGCAACTCCTTCGTACGGCGGCCTAGCTCTCAAACCTAAACTAAACTAACCTTTTAGTAAATCTTGTTAATTATTATTCTACCTGTTCAATAAATAATTGAAAAGTAAATTTCTTCGCTTCCCCCGTACAAAGGAGCCTATCGGCCATCATTTTCAAAATAATCGAGATACAGCATCCGAGTATGCTGCTTTTGTCTGTTCAGTGATACAGTTAAATCAGTTATCTTTTTAACCGGCACTCTTACGGCATTATGGTCAGAGAGATGCGGCACTATCCGACTTTTGAGCTGTTCCAACTGTTCCGTAATATTTAAATATGTGACACATTTATCCCAATAATTCTCCTGACCGCTTTCCACAATAAATGACCCTGATTCCTCTCCTTCAATCAGTTCAAGTATAGATTCAGCAGCATCTTCAACATATACTGCATCTTCAGTCCATTCCCTATCATTAATTGAAATGGCTATATCTGTAATGGCCGCAACAATGGCTTGTTGTATAAAAAAAGCGTTCGGCTGCCAAGGTCCATAAGCAGAAGGCAGGTATATAATTTTGAAGTCTTCCACCAGGTTTTTTATCTGCCTTTGAAAATCTAAAACAGCAGTTTCCTCGTTCGTTTCCAACATTTGCATAGGCAAAATAAAAAGTACCTCTATATTCCCATTATATTTTTTAAGATAATCCAATATTGTTTCTCTAACCTGCACATTTAATAAGAGATGTTCTTGACGGAGCATGTAAAGATCATAAATAGAAAAAATAAACAGTTGGTTTTCAGCTGATCGGTTCTGTATTTTTTTTCTCCATTGTGAGAAGGAGTACTCGGCAAAATTAGCATTTCTTCCCACTTCAAGCCTTTTTTCATCTAAATAAGGGATTTTGCTTGTATCCTCTAAATGGATACCGTCAACCTCAATGCCTTTATTTAATAACGTTTTACAGACGTGAAAATTGACAAAGTCGAAAACGCCCCAAATGACAGCCTTGTCCATTTCATCACCCTCCCCAAACTACCCTTACTGAATCCTATGCTCTTCAATAAGGAATTATTTCAGTTGAGGAGGGATGGTCACAAGACCGATTCGTGGCTGCTTAGAAATTTAACACATATTTTACCTAGCTGTTGCTTTTTTTCCAGAAGAATAAACGTTGGATTTATATTTGAGGGTCCGAGGATCTGTTGATATTGTTTCGATTGGTTATAGGATCTGCCGCCTGCCAAAATGTGGATGATTTGAATAGGGCAGTCGTAATTAAGATTTACCGTATCGTCCATTTTAGAAATGGCGCTTTCAAGGTCCTGCTGATTTGTTTGATAGGCTGCAACTAATTCCCTGATTAACTTTTTATAAAAAAATTTATGTTCCTTTTCTTGCTGGAGATGATGTTTTAACGAAAGCACAGGATTTAGGAGGATAACCGATCTGATGTTGTCTTTCATTTTCTCCATTAATTTTAGAGCAACTAGCGCGCCCATGCCCTCTGCCAAAATATGAATTTTTTGATTAAGAATTTCACTTCGAATGACATGCTGATACAAGCTTTGTGCAAGCTCAACCGCATGATCACTGCCCCAGTTCCGCCCATAAAGATTTGAGGAAAAAATGGTGTACCCTTTTTCTTTTAAATCGTTGATTATGATTTGCTTTCCTTCATTTTGAGTCCAAAAGCTTTTACTCTCGTCCACAAAATGCCGTTCATCTCCGATTACTAAGACCCCAAACCCGGTTGGCTTTTCAGGATAATAAATAATATTCCATTGGGAATCCATTTGAAAACACCGACATTCCATAGATAAAACTCCTTTTTCCATATTTCCTCATGATAATGTATGTCATTTCACAAAAGATGAATGGGGCATTGCCTATTTTTTATTTGTAAAAGAAACCCTTTCATTAATTTCATATCATGTGGTAATATAAGATAGGATGTAAAATAGGCAGGTGAAAAATATGCGTTTCTTTTGGACTTTTTTCTGGGCTTTTCTTTTAACAGAAATGCTTACATATGTAGTCAGCTCGATGTCCGGTGCGGCATTTGATTTCAAGCTTGGTGCCATTTTATCTGTAGGAATTACCATTTTAATTTTCGTTATTTCGACAGTTATTCCAAATGAGCCTGTTGAAAAACACTAAGACTTTTTAAAAAAGGTCCTCCCCCAATTGGAGGACCTTTTTTAATTCCATGGCTTTTATGAAAATATTTTTAAAGCCACTACCCCGTCTTCAACTGTAATCTCGACGTTTGTCCCATCATGAATTTTTCCTGCAATAATATCACGGGCAAGCTTTGTTTCAAGATTTCGCTGAATATAACGTTTCAGCGGTCTTGCCCCGTATACAGGATCAAAGCCATGTGCGGCAATGAATTCCTTCGCTTGTTCATCAATCGTAATATCGATTTGTTTCTCTTTTAACCTTGCCTTAAGCTCTTTTAAAAGCTTGACGACAATATTCTTAATATCGGCCATAGACAACGGCTTAAAGAGAATCGTTTCGTCTATACGATTTAAAAATTCCGGCCGGAAGTGTGCTCTCAGAAGATTCAACACTTTTTCTCTCGTTCCTTCTGAGATTTCTTGTTCATTTTCATTTCGTTCGAGTAAAATGTGTGACCCAATATTGGATGTCATAATAATGACTGTATTTTTAAAGTCAACAACCCGGCCTTGGGAATCTGTAATTCGTCCATCATCAAGTGCCTGCAGGAGGATATTGAATACTTCAGGATGCGCCTTTTCAATTTCATCCATCAATATAACCGAATACGGTTTTCGACGGACTGCTTCCGTTAATTGGCCGCCTTCCTCGTAACCTACGTAGCCGGGAGGTGCACCAATAAGACGTGAAACAGCATGCTTCTCCATATACTCCGACATATCAATCCGGATCATATGTTCTTCACTGTCGAATAAGCTTTCTGCCAGCGCCTTCGCAAGTTCTGTTTTACCAACTCCAGTCGGGCCTAAAAACAAAAATGAACCAATTGGTCTGTTCGGGTCTTTAATCCCCGCACGTGCCCTTAAAACAGCGTCAGCAGTTAAACCTACTGCTTCATCCTGTCCGATGACCCTTTCGTGCAGGATTGATTCCAGTCTTAAAAGCTTTTCCCGCTCACCTTCGACAAGCTTGGAAAGCGGAATTCCTGTCCATCTTGAAACAATATTGGAAATCTCTTCTGCAGTCACTTCTTCACGTAGAAGCCGGTCGTCACTTTCAGCTTTTTCTTCAAGTGCCAATAGCTCTTTCTCCGCAGCTGGGATGAGACCGTGACGAAGCTCTGCTGCCTTGTTTAAATCATATTTATCTTCTGCCTGCTCGAGTTCGCGGCGAAGTCTTTCAATTTGCTCCCGTTTTTCCTGTAATTTATTAATGGTTTGTTTTTCCTCAAGCCACTTCGCCTTCATAGCATTTGTCTGTTCCTTCAAATCTGCCAACTCTTTTTGCAAGGCGCGGAGTCTTTGTTTACTAACCTCATCCTGCTCTTTTGTTAACGCCGCTTCTTCTATTTCCAATTGCATTACCCGGCGGGTCACTTCATCCAGCTCAGTTGGCATGGAGTCAATTTCGGTCCGAATCATCGCACACGCTTCATCGACAAGGTCGATTGCTTTATCCGGCAAAAAGCGATCCGTAATATAGCGGTCAGAAAGGACAGTAGCAGCGACCAAGGCCTGGTCGTGAATTTTGACCCCATGATGGACTTCAAACCGTTCCTTTAACCCCCGCAAGATGGAGATTGTGTCTTCGACATCCGGTTCTTGAACAAGGACCTGCTGAAATCTCCGTTCAAGTGCAGGGTCTTTTTCGATATATTTACGGTGCTCATCAAGTGTGGTTGCCCCGATACAATGCAGCTCACCCCGGGCCAGCATTGGTTTTAACATATTTCCGGCATCCATCGCTCCATCAGTTCTTCCCGCACCTACAATCGTGTGGATTTCATCGATAAATAGCAATATTTGCCCTTCACTTTTTTTAATTTCATTCAAAACTGCCTTTAATCTTTCTTCGAATTCACCTCTAAATTTCGCACCAGCAATCAGTGAACTCATATCCAAGGCAAAAATAGTCTTATCCTTCAAGCCTTCTGGTACATCTTTTCTAACAATCCTTTGGGCCAATCCTTCAACAATGGCGGTTTTCCCTACACCAGGCTCACCAATTAGAACGGGATTATTTTTGGTTTTCCTTGAAAGAATGCGGATAACATTTCTTATTTCTGTATCTCTGCCAATGACAGGGTCCATTTTCCCAGCTCTTACTTCTGCTACAAGATCCCGCCCGTATTTTTTTAAAGCATCATATCCCGCTTCAGGATGTTGTGTTGTCACCCTTTGATTCCCCCTTATTTCTTTTATAACTTTTAAAAGATCTTCCGAGGTGCGGCCAAATGAATGAATAATTGTTTTCAATTCCGTATCGTTCGCGTTTGCTGCGGCAAGCAGAATATGCTCGATGGATAGATATTCATCAGCGAATTTTGCCGCGTATTCTTCAGCACTTACCAATAACTTTTGCAGTTTGGCTGTGATATAAAGCTTTCCCTGTTCAATTCCACTGCCGGTTACCTGCGGTTTCTTGGCAAGAGCCTTAAGCAAACTGTCTTCAGCTTTTTTAGCGGAAATCCCGGCCCTTTCCAAAACGGATGCAGCAAGACTATCATCTTGGTTTAAAAGCGCTAATAACAAATGGGGCTCGTCTATTTCTTGATGGCTATATTTAATGGCGATACTTTGAGCATCCATTAAACCATTCTGCATACGCTCCGTCATTCGGTTTAAATCCATGAGTTTTCACACCCTTTGACCTTTTTTGACCTATTACTTATATTATAATTCATCCTTCATTTAAAAGTAAAATTTGAAAGAGCCATCCGGTTCCGGACAGCTCTTTCAACAAATTTATATTAATCATGGCTTTCTCTGGTAAGTCCATACACGGTCATCATTTGAGTTCTCCGGAAATCTGTCGCCGGCTTTCAACTTTATTTTTTTTGGATTGACTACGTTATCGCCTGTATCCCCAACTTCAATATAAACACCATTATTCGGTGCTTTTTTTCCCGGCCCGAATTGACGGCTTTGTCCCATGTTTTTCCCTCCTTATCTATTTCGATTTTATTATTCCCTTTAAGCATTGGTTCATTAAAGGAAGTTCCTTCAATTTTACAAGGTTCGACAATATTTCCTAAGAAATATTGCTTTGTACCCAAATTTTGACGATTATATGAACTTATCCATCCATTTATTGCGATTGATTCATTATTAACAATATAATTACAGTAATATCTAGTAAATTTTTACTGAGCGATTCATCGCTTTTAAGTTCCCATAAAAGGGGGTATCGGCATGCAGTCCATTAAAGAAATGCCTGTCACATTGTCGCGTCTTTTCGAAACAGTACAACATACAAAGAAAATGGAGAAAGGCTCCTTTCTGTTTCAAGAGGGAATGCCAGCAAATGAGCTATATATTGTTAAAAGCGGGATTCTTCATGTTAGTAAGATTATTCCTGATGGTAGAGAGCTTACCTTAAGGATGTGTTCAAGCGGAGATTTTGTGGGGGAATTACATTTATTCTCCCCTCAGCCAAAATATCTGTTAAGCGGACGAATTATTGAAAGCGGTGAAGCTGCGGTAATAAAGAGAGAGTTTCTGGAGGAAAAATTATCGCAAAATCTTCCTCTTTCATTTGAATTCATTCAATGGATGAGCCTTCAATACCGTAAAACTCAAACAAAATTTCGCGACTTGGTTTTACATGGAAAAAAAGGCGCCTTATATTCAACCTTAATTCGAATCAGCAACAGTTTTGGTGTCAAAACGAACAAGGGCATCCTGATTGAATTGCCTTTAACCAATCAGGAACTGGCTAATTTCTGTGGAACCTCCAGGGAGGTTGTCAATCGACTATTGGCTGACTTAAGGAAGACAGGGGTTATTTCCATAAATAAAGGCACGATCACCATTCATGACATGGATTATTTAAAAAATGAAATTGATTGCGAAGATTGCCCTGAGGATATTTGCAGGGTAGATTGAAATCATTAGCGGCTGACTCAGTTTTTCGAGTCAGCCGTTTCCTTATCATGCATCTGTTTTAATAATCGAACAATCTGTTGCTCAGCTTTTGCATCGCCAATATGAAAGCATGGAACTTCCAAAACCTCACTTATTGCCCCCTCCAGCCCTTCCTCCCAATAAACAACCGCTGCAATATTTTTTAGCTTTCTTATTAGCGAAAGGTCACGCTTATCCCGCAGGAGGACCATCTTTGGAAAACTTTCTTGTTTATGGCCTTCAACCAAGATAATATCCAAATTAAATAAACCAAGCAGGTTTATTTGTTTATCCAATTTGAACTCTAACTGTTCGGTTTGCAGGAGCAGCCTTCCCTCTCCTTCGACAATCGAAGCAATCGCACCCGCTGCAAGATGTCTGGTTGAGTCCTTTTTAGGCAAAACATCTGGTTTACCGCCATGACCATGGTGTTTAATAACAGCCGTCATTAATCCCTCTGCCTTCAATCCATGAAGAAGCTTTTCAATAAATGTTGTTTTCCCGCTATCCTGGTAACCGGTAACTTGAAATATGACCGGTCTTACCAAGGCCATTCACTGCCAAACTGATCTTCAAGCAAAAGAACATCTACCTCAGTTCCGGCAGCGAACCCACGTGTGCCACCCGGGAGGATGGTTAATGAGTTTGCACCGGCAAGACTCATGATAATGTTGGATTTATCCAGACCGCTTGGCGTCACCTTTAACCGGCCGTTCTCGATAAAAACAGAGCTGCGCACAAATCTTGTAAATGGATTAGCTTTTAGAAAATCCACCTCAAGGATTGCTTGCTCCTTCCTTAAATGAGGTTTTTCAGAAAAAAGCATTCTGCGTAAGATTGGCCTTGCAAACAATTCAAATCCAACATAGCAAGCAGACGGATTACCGGATAAACCAAAAAGGAGCTTTCCGTTATGGCTGGCCACTGTTGTAACACTTCCAGGCCGCATTGCCACTTTATTAAATAAAACCTCGGCACCAAGCTTTTCGTAAATCTCTGGCAGATAATCAAAATCACCAACTGAAACCCCGCCAGTCGTAATCAACAAATCAACCTTGTTTACGGCATTTTTCACAGCCTCGAAGCAGGTATCAAATTCATCTGGAAGCTTTCCAAAATAGTGAACGATACCACCAACCCTCTCAATCTGGGCGGCAATCATATGAGAATTGCTATTGCGGATTTTGCCAGGAACTAAAGGGTCGCCAACATCCAATAATTCCGTACCAGTTGCAAACAGGCCAACAATCGGTTTTTTGGCTGCGGGAACATCCTTATAGCCAAAAGTGGCAAGCATTGCTTGAATTCCAGGGTTAATTAGTGTCCCTTTTTTAACTAATACCTCGCCCTCTTTCGCATCCTCCCCACGAAAGGAAACGTTATCCCCCTTTTTGAAACTGCGCTTAATGGCCATAAACGGCTTCCCATCTTTTTCGTAGGTTTTCGCTACTTCGAACATAACAACAGCATCAGTTCCTTCAGGCATAATCGCACCAGTCATAATTCTGACTGCCTGATTTTCTGTTACGGTCATGTTGGAAACCATCCCCGCCCCAATATGGTCAATTACCTCAAATTCCACCGGATTAGCTTGGGATGCATCTTGTGTATCTATTGCTCTAACAGCAAAACCATCATAGGGTGCCCTGTCAAAGTGAGGGACATCGCAGGTGGCAACTAAATCCTTAGATAAAAATCGGCCAAAGCTTTCTTCAATGTTGATATATTCCGTTTCACCGGACAATTGGTATTGCATTATTTTTTGAACTGCTTCTCCGATTGGAATGGGTTGTCGTCTTTCAAACAAAATTCATCGGCTCCTATCATTTTTGAACGTTATGTATTTTAACTGTATCCATTATAAGCTTACAAAAAACTAATAGACATATCAAAAGTCACAAATCCGAAACTTTCTCACAGAAGAATATAAAAATTCACGCTTGCAGTGTGATTTTAGTCACCTAGTTAAATTTGATTTTCCATTATGCTTAGTTTAGAAACCAAACCTTTTATCAAGGAGGAAGATTCATGTTGACATTCCCATTTTCCGCAAATTCTTTAGTTAAAGATATTGTAAACGAATTACCAAAAACAAGTGATGTATTTAAATCTTATCGAATCGATTTCTGCTGCGGCGGTAATATCCCGCTTTCCGAAGCTGCAGCCCAAGGCAATCTTAATATCGATTCTATTTTAGAGGATTTAAAAGCTGTTTATGAAAAAAATGAGTCCAAAGAGACCGATTTAGAAGTTTGGACTAACTCTGATTCCAACACCATCATTGACCATGTGATCGCTAACTATCACCGGGCAACGGAAGAAGAATTTAAAATGCTTAGTCCTTATGTGACAAAGGTTTCCCGCGTCCATGGGGATAATCATCCAGAATTGCTAAAGGTTTATGAGCTTTACCATGAATTTAAAAAGGAAATGTTAGAACATATGGCAAAGGAAGAAGAAATTGTCTTCCCAATCATTAGAAAACTAGCAGACGGGACAATTGAAAACCGCGACGAAGCGATTAACATGATTGTGGAACTCGAAAAAGAACATGACCATGCCGGTGCCATATTGAAAGAGCTTCGGGAGATTACCGGCGACTTTACACCGCCGCTTGATGCCTGCGGTACGTACCGGCTAGTCTATAGCCGTTTAGAAGAACTGGAAGGATTAACCTTTATGCATGTTCATTTGGAAAATAACATTCTATTCCCTAGATATATCTAAGAAGAACAAAACAGCCTGTGATTGCAGGCTGTTTTCTTTCGTTTGCGGTTTGTTTACCCGCCGATATAGGACATTTCGATTTTTTTACGATTTTTGTTTGTTTCGGCCGTTCTTTCATCCGAATATCGATCATTTCGACCGTTCCAAATCTCCGCAATTCTTCCAAAAAGTTGTTCATCAGATGCGCCGTTTCTCATGAAATTACGAAGATCATGGCCATTACCGTTAAATAAGCAAGTAAAAATCTGGCCATTCGCTGAAAGACGGGCCCGGGTACAGCTGGAACAGAACGATTCCGAGACGGAGGTAATAAAACCAACATTGACATCGGTACCTTTATAGCGATAATGCTTAGCAACCTCACCAAAGTAAGCAGGGTCAACTGGTTCCAATTCAAATTCCGCCTTTAGCATTTCGTAAATTTCCTTTTTTGTCACAACATCATCCATTTTCCAGCCATTGGTGGAGCCAACATCCATATATTCAATATACCGGAGCTCCAGCCCTTTTTCTTTACAGAATTTAGCCATTGGAATAATGTCTTGGTCGTTTAAACCCTTTTTGACAACCATATTTAATTTAACGCCTAATCCTGCATCTTTAGCGGCTTGAATTCCTTCTAGAACAGGACCGGTCCCAATTCCCCTGCCATTGATTTTGCCAAATAATTCATCATCTAGACTATCCAGACTGATATTCACTCGCTTCAAGCCTGCTTCCTTCAATTTCGCAGCCAATTTAGGAAGAAGAACGCCATTTGTTGTTAAGCCAATATCACTAAGGCCTTCAATCGCGGCTAGCTTTTCAATGAGAATCGGTAAATCCCTTCTTAACAGCGGCTCACCGCCTGTCAAGCGGATTTTTTTCACGCCTAACTGCACGAAGATTTTTCCTAACCGTTCAATTTCCTCATAGGTCAGGAGGGCACTCCTTGGCAGAAATTCAAAATCCGGCCCAAATTGATCGGCAGGCATACAGTATTGACAACGAAAATTACATCTATCAATAACGGAAATTCTTAAATCCCTTAATGGTCTATTAAATTTATCTGTAATGATTGTTTTTTCCATTTAATCAACTCCAATAAATAAAGAAGCTCATTTTATACCATTGTAACAGATGAATTTAAAAAATACTGTTACTTTCTTCACTATCCATATTTCCCTAAAAAAAAATTGTCCAGTTTTCACTATATTGTCATTGTTTACTACTTCTACGTGGCTAATCTTGATATAAAATGTTACTAACGAATCCAAGTTATTTATATAGAAATATAGTACAGGGGTGGAGAAAAATGATTACGACAATGAAACCAACTCATTCAATTGAAATAAAAGAACTGCTTAAATTTGCTGATCGGAAGTTTAAAAGCGAACGGGGAAGATTTCTATTTCAGGAAGGGATGCTCGCTGATGAATTATATGTCATCATTTCCGGTAAAATTCAAATCAGCAAAATTACAGCAGACGGGCGGGAGCTGTCACTAAGAATTTGCGGAGAAAACGATATTTGCGGAGAATTAACCCTTTTCACTGATAGTCCAAAATATTTATTAAGTGCTAAGGTTCTTGAAGAAGGTGAAATCGCGGCAATAAAAAAAGAAGTACTTGAAAGTGAAATTTTCCAAAACAGTAAGCTAGCCTTTGAATTTATGAAGTGGATGAGCGATCACTTCCGCAAAACGCAGACAAAATTCCGCGACCTTGTCCTAAACGGAAAGCGCGGCGCTTTATTTTCAACCTTAATCCGGATGACCAATAGCTATGGGGTACCAAAAAGTGATGGAATATTAATCGACCTGCCGTTGACCAATCAAGAGCTGGCAAATTTCTGCGGCACTTCACGGGAAAGTACAAATCGGATCTTAAGTGAGCTAAAACGTGATAATATCATTTCCATTAAACGAGGTAAAATTACCGTCCTGGATTTGCAATACTTAAAAGATGAAATTGGCTGTGAAAATTGTTCCACTGTTTATTGCAGCATTGAATAGTTATTAAGAGGAGGCAATCGAAAATCGATTGCCTCTATAAATTTATTGTGTTTGTTTTTCTCTTAGTGCCTTAGGAATATAAACGCAGAATGGTTCACTTTCTAAATAATCCCCAGTCATGGCGTATGCTCTTGATCTTGAGCCGCCGCAAACATATCGGAATTCGCAGACACCGCATTTCCCTTTAAATCCATCTGGGTTTCTAAGTGCCTTAAAGATTGGCGACTCCCGGTAAATTTCAGCCAGAGGGGTTTCCCTAATATTTCCGGCCTTAACCGGAAGCAGGCCGCTCGGATAGACATCCCCAATATGGGATATAAACACAAAGCCATTGCCGTCATTTACACCCTTTGGTGCACGGCCCAGACCATCGATTGAGCCCGTTAAGCCTTTTTCTGTCAACGCAGATAAATAGCTGATTTCCTCTGTCTTTTCTTTGGCTTCACGCATTTTTTGCTGGATTACCACACGGCGGTAATGCATCGCCTCCGTGGTTTTAATATCAAAAGGAACCCGCTTGCTTAGATCATAGAGCCATCTTAGCACCTTTTCATGCTCCACAGGCGATATCATATCAGATGCCTGTCCCCTTCCGGTCGGAACAAGGAAAAAGACACTCCACAGAACACACTTTAATTCTTCAACCAATTTCGCCATTTCATCAAGATGTCCGTAATTATATCTGGATACTACGGTATTAATCTGAATCGGCATTTCCAGTTCATGTAAATATTTAATTCGTTCCATTGTTAAGTCAAAAGAACCCGCTGTCCCGCGAAAATGGTCATGAATCTCAGCAGTAGGACCATCAAGGCTGAACGCCCAACGAGAAAGTCCGACTTCTTTAGCCTTACGCATCGCATCAATTGTTACGTTAGGAGTAGCGCTTGGTGTCATCGAAACACGTACCCCTTTTGAGACTGCGTATTTGGTAATTTCAAAAATATCCTCTCTCATAAGCGGATCTCCGCCGGTAAATACAAGAAGCGGATTATTCATTTCATATATCTGATCAATCAAATGCTTGCCTTCTTCAAGCGTAAGTTCTCGAGGGTCCCTCGTATACTGGGCATCTGCGCGGCAGTGCAAACATTTTAATTGACAAGCTCGAGTTAGTTCCCATATCACAATAAACGGATCTTTATTAAAGTCTCGGCTAAAATCCATCTTGAAACGCCTCCTATAAAACGGCTAGTTCAAACTAAATAGCCCTATTACTTCGTATTATAAAGGTGTTTATGTTTGAAAAAAGTGAACTTCCTCACAATCCTTTTTCATTATATGGACGATTTGTGAATGAAAAAAAACAGCAGAGCGGAAAGCTCTGCTGTTTTATGAGATGGTTAAAACTTCGTATTTGGAGGCAAGCTCAACAAAGTCAGCCATTCCGCTTATTTTGCCAACTGTCAATTTTTCGCTAACACCGTAGTGGTCGGCACAGGTTTTACACGCAAAAATGTTAACACCCTTATCCTCCAACTCTTTTAAATGAACGGATACAAAGGAATCCTCAGTCAACGTGAATACCCCACTGTTCATGCAAAAAACAGCTGCTGGGAGTTCCTCTCTTTGTTTTAAAACAGTAAAGAAAGTCTCTAAAACATTCTCTCCTAAAACCTGGTCGCCTTTGCCCAACTGATTTGAACTAACTAAAATGACTTTATTTTTCATGCTGCGGATGGTCCCTTAACGAATTCCCAGTGCAATTTTTGCATAACGGGACATCATGTCCTTATTCCAAGGAGGATTCCAGACGATATTGACATCGACATCCTTGACTTCCGGAATATCAGACAATGCTCTTTTCACCTGATCAACAATTGTTCCGGCTAGTGGGCAGCCCATTGCTGTTAATGTCATTGTAACCGTCAGTTTTCCCTCGTCGTCCATTTCAGTATTATATATTAAACCTAAGTTGACGATATCGACGCCAAGCTCAGGGTCAATAACAAGCTCAAGGGCGCCCATTATATTTTCTTTTAAATCTTCATTCATTTTATCTTCACTCCTGTTCAGTTTTATTGTAACCATTATAACAAAAGGTATTTCGAAAACCAGTATAGCGCGTTTCAGAAACATTTGAAGTGAATTTTTTTACAGTTTAAATATAAATTGATAACATATTGATAATAGAAACAAATACTTCCAAAGAGAGGTTTCAAATGACAGAAAGACATTTAATCGCATTGGACTTAGACGGAACTTTATTAAAAGATGATAAAACGATTTCGGAAAAAACGAAGGAAGTTTTAAGAAAAGCAAGAGAAGATGGCCATATCGTGATGATCGCCACTGGGAGGCCATATCGTTCCAGCGAAATGTATTATCGAGAGTTGAATTTAGATACCCCGATCGTTAATTTCAATGGGGCTTTCATGCATCATCCCCGGAACCCGAAATGGGGCTTTTTCCATGAGCCGCTTGATATCCATGTTGCAAAAGATATTGTCGAGGCCTGCCGCAGCTTTCATTTTCATAATATCATCGCTGAAGTAATGGATGATGTCTATTTTCATTATCATGACCAAAAGCTGATTGAAATTTTTAATTTTGGCCATCCCAATATTACTACGGGCAATTTAAGTAATTATTTGAAGGATTCACCAACTAGCCTGCTCATCCATACAGAGGAGGACCAATTAAAGAAGATCCGCGACCATCTATCTGATGCACATGCCGAAGTCATCGATCACCGCAGCTGGGCTGCCCCATGGCATGTTATCGAAATCATTAAGTCAGGCTTAAATAAGGCAGTAGGGTTAAAAAAAGCGGCGGATTATTATGGTATCTCCAAGCAAAGAGTGATTGCCTTTGGCGATGAAGATAATGACTTGGAAATGCTTGAATACGCCGGTTATGGAATTGCGATGGGAAATGGCATTGACCAAGTAAAAAATATCGCTAATGATGTTACTCTTACCAATGAAGAAGATGGAGTCGCAGAATATTTGACGGATTTGTTACGGTTAAAATAATTACACCTATTCACCATTGTTTACCTATATGAACCCCTCAATGTTGGAGCATACTATGGATGAAGCAGCGAAGCTGTTTCAATCCGAGCTTTTAGCATATTGGAGGGATTCGAATGGGTAGATCAAACAAATCAAAACGCTTTGTCCAGCAAGGAAAGGATTCGGTCAACAAGCATTCAGAACGGATTCCTTATCACATGACCTACGCTGAAGCAGAAGCTCAGAAAATGGCCAATGTGCAAGAATCCTCGCTTGGAGGAATTTAACGATGGGTAACCGTTTATTCCAGGAAGCACGTAGATTTGTTGAATCGGCAAAAACTGCCGGCCCAGGTGAACGCGACACGGCAGTGGCCAAAGCCAAGAATGCCTTAAGTTCAGCTTATGCCAACACGACGGTCGCTGAGCAAAGACAGCTCCAAGAAATGCAACAAGAGCTTGACCAGATCCAATGATAAGAAAAGCGGAAGCGCCTTGAACAGGGGCGACAGGCATAAGACGAGCCGGCTAGAAGGCTGCCTTTTAGCCTTCTTGATGGATTGGCTGTAGACCTGCGAGCCCCTAAGCGCTGAAGCTGGACAGTAAATGAGGAAAGCGGAAGTACCTTGGGAGGCGACTTCCGCTTTTTTCATTCAAATCTTTCTAATAATGCAGGGTAAGGATTACTCCTTCCGCCCTCAGCATTTTTTTCGTAAAAATTCAGAAAGACACCGCCATGGTTTGGAAGCTTTTCAGCTGGAATCTGAATATCTACTTTAAAGGGTCTCCACTGGTCACCTTTTCCAGCAACATCAAGCTTTTGCTCCCTCAGGAATTCTCTATGCCCATCCTCCACCGAATAATAAACCACCCTGCTTGGTGACTTTACTTCTCCGCTGACTCGGTAGTTTCCTTTTGTTCCTGATACCTTTATATTTCGGAAAACAGCATTTTCCTCAGGTACATATGTTTTATGCGTTATGGTCAGTTTCGAGCGGTCAGTTATTGGCTTGCCGTTCAAGCTTGCTGCCCTTAAAACGGCTTGGATAGTATATTCCCCCGCTGGAACTCTTTTTCCCATAAAATGATAGTCCCATGTCTCAAGCCACTTCTTGCTGCCATGGGCTTTAAGACTGATGGTTTGAAACGCCTGAAGGAAAAACCGTCCTTTTGAGTAGTCATATACTTCACGGCCTGCAGTATCGAAAATTTTAATTTCATAAAATTGTGAAGTGGGAAATTCAAAATGGAGCGGGAAATCCTCCTCATTTTTTAAAAACATTTCGATCGTTAATTGCTCAGGCATGCTTGTTGGGATTACATAAAATTTGTATGCCAATTGGTCCACCCCATTTGCATCTGCTTTTATTACCATCGGAAAGAAAAGTAACATTATACAACATAATATACGCATATTGAGCTCCTTTTTCCTTTAGTCTCTGCGAAAAAAACCGTAAACTCCGGTTGTTTGAATTATATTTGTAAACGCATGGGGGTCCACTTCTTTAATTACTCTCTCTAAATCAAATAATTCATAGCGCGTAATGACGATCATTAACATTTCTTTTGTTTCGTTAGAAAAAGCACCCTTCGCCGGAAGCATGGTGATTCCTCTGACCAGTTTCTTATGAATCGCTTTCTTAAGCTCATCCGCATTTTTCGTAATAATAAACGCGGTAAGCTTAGCATGCCTCGTATGAATCGCATCGATCACCCTTGTTGAAGTGTATAAAAAAACAAGCGTGTACAAAGCTTTTTCCCAGCCATACAGGAAACCTGCCGTAATAATAATAATGCCATTTAAGAGAAGCATATATGGACCAATCGGTTTATCCTTCATTCTTGAAAGCACCATCGCAATAATATCAAGCCCTCCGGTAGAGGCGCCCCATTTTAAGGTGATCCCGACGCCCGACGCAATAATGACGCCGCCAAAGACAGCATTAAGCAAAATATCATGAGACATACGATGGATTGGAATAAGCTCCAGAAATAATGATGAAAGAACAACACTAAGAAAACTATAAATGGTAAAGGACTTCCCTACCTTTTTCCATCCCAGAAACGCAACTGGAATATTTAATAACAACAGCAAGACCCCCATTGAAATGTTCAACGGAGTATATTCGGTCAATACTTTAGAAAGCAGCTGAGCAATTCCTGTAAAACCGCTTGAATAGACATTTGCGGGAATAAGAAATAAATTCATTCCAAGGGCAGTCAAAAAAGCACCCACAATAACGATGACGATTTTTTTTGTTTCCTGCCAAACCATTGATAAATCCCCCTTTATTTTTACTTCAACCTTAACAATTTAATTGTTTTTTCCATATGAAACCGATACACTTAAAACGAGTATGATATGATTTTGAATGAGGTGAGCTTCATGCAGGTAAAAATACTAGCTGACAGCGCATGCGATTTACCTAAAAGTTTTTATGAAGAAAACAACGTCACATTACTTCCCTTAAAGGTCCTCATTAACGGTGAAGAATATGAAGATGTCAAAAGCATAGACCCGAAAGCGGTTTATGATTCTATCCGGACTGGATCAGTACCGAAAACTTCTCAGGTTTCACCACTTCTGTTTGAGGAAGTATTCACAAAAATGGCGGAAAATAATGAAGACGGAATTTACATAGCCTTTTCATCCGAACTATCCGGAACATATTCAACCGCTGTTATGATTCTTGACCAAGTCAAGGAAAAATATCCAAATTTCAATTTAACCATTGTCGATACCAAATGTGCCTCTCTTGGCCAAGGCATAATTGTGATGGAAGCAGCGAAACTGGCAGCACAAAATGCAGCAAAGGATGAAATCTTAAGGGATGTTCAGTTTAGAGCAAACCATATGGAGCATCTTTTTACGGTTGAAGATTTGGATTATTTAGCTAAAGGCGGCCGTGTCTCAAAAGCTTCGGCATTTCTTGGGGGCTTATTAAATATTAAGCCGGTTTTAAATGTGGAAGACGGCAAACTGGTTCCAATTGAAAAGATTCGCGGTAAGAAAAAGGTTCTCCGGCGCCTAATTGAACTGGCATATGAACGTGGCGAGAACCTGTCAAACCAGATTATTGGCATCAGCCATGCGGATAATGAAGAGACGGCACTAGAAGTAAAAGCGATGCTTGAGGAGGAATTCCAGCCAAGAGAAGTTTATATTTCCTCCATCGGCTCAGCAATTGGGGCCCATACTGGAGCAGGGACCATCTCCATTTTCTTCTTAAATAAAATTCCTTCGTAAAAAAACAGAGCTTAAAGCTCTGTTTTTTTGTTATTTATGATCTGTTTTCTTTGAGTACTGATTTTTTCCTGCTTGGCGATTTTTTTCTCGCATCATATTTTTTTCATGGTGCATTGCATTATTGTCTTGTGCCTTTTTATCATTATCGGATGTGTGTGGCATTTCCTTACCCCTTTCCATCTGCTTTCGCTTAATAGTGTCTGTCAATTTGGAAAAGAGTATGTACGCCAAAATCTACTCCTTCTTGACGTAGGTCCAAAAGTCTTCCTGGTATACCTTTCCTTCTTTGATGAGCTTACCCAGAGCTCGTTTAAAGGCGGCTTTACTTAAGCCAAAACGCTCTTGAATGTCTTCTGGCATGCTTTTGTCACTGTACGGCATGGCACCATTTCTGCTCATCAGATATTCATATAGTTTGGCTGCATCAGAATCCTGGGACTCCTGTTTTCTGGCAAGTAAGGAAACGTTTATCGTTCCGTCCTCCTTAACATCAATGACTCGCCCCTCAACCTTCTCACCCAGGCGCGGTTCAATCCGACGCTGCGACTCATGAATGAACCCTTTGAAGCCTTCAATAGTGTAAAGCCAACTGCCGACTTTGGCCGTTCGGTAAATATACCCTTGCACATTTTTATTAAATTCTTGTCTCGATGCTTTCACCGCAATTGATTGGATAACCTGGTCACTGGCAAGCTTGGCGTATAAAAGATTATTCCGGTTGACCCTTAGGGTTATATAAACCATATCCCCTTCCCTGGGCCAAACCGATTTATGCACTGGTAAATCTTCGGCACCAAGGAGAATGTCTTTTTTTAACCCGATATTTAAAAAGACACCAATCTCCTCTTTTACATCTGTCACCTTTATCCAGGCGTAGCGGCCGACGGCCACTTCAGGTATCGTTGTGGAGGCCGCGGGACGTCCCTGAGAATCCACATAGATAAACACTTCTATCTCGTCACCTTCCGCAACCTCTCGATTCACTTCATTATTATGAAGCAATACATCTTCTTCTCCATCTGTTAAAAAGTAGCCGAATTCAGCTTGACGGGCTACCGTTAAAGTTGTTGTTTGTCCTATAAGTTCTTTTATTGCCATTATCTTATACTCCCCTTTTCCATCTTGGAGTTTTCCTTTAGGTTGTTTGAACTGCTATATTTTACTATAATGTAGACATAAAGGGAAACTTTAGCAAATTCGGAGGTTTTGTCATGTCAAAAGATAGCTCATTTGATATTGTATCCAAAGTTGAATTTTCAGAAGTCACTAATGCCATAACACAAACGATGAAGGAAATTAGTACGCGCTACGATTTTAAAGGAAGTAAAAGTGAAGTTTCATTAGATAAAGAAGAATTGGTACTTATTTCTGACGATGAATATAAAATGGACCAGCTTAAAGATGTTTTGCTCAGCAAATTAATTAAAAGGGGCGTCCCGATTAAAAATCTTGATTATAGTAAAATCGAAAAGGCCTCAGGCGGTACGGTCCGTCAAAGAGCCAAACTTGTCCAGGGCATTGATAAGGAAAATGCAAAAAAAATTAACACTATTATTAAAAATAGCGGGGTGAAGGTCAAAAGCCAGGTCCAGGATGACCAAGTCCGGGTCAGTGGCAAAAACCGAGATGATTTGCAAAAAATCATTTCCCTTGTTCGTGAAGCAGATCTCACCATCGATGTTCAATTTATAAATTATCGGTAATAATAAAAGAGGCTGTCCTTAGGCAGCCTCTTTATTCTACAATATTCGTTTTACTCCGTCTAAAAACTAGCAGTAGAAACCAAATGGCCAGTATCCCCGGTATCACTGCCGCAGCGATAAATTTCAGGTTAAGCCCTGTTTTTTCCGCCAATACATATATTTCAGAATTGTCCCTGTCAAGAATTAGAATATATTGATTATCCCTGCTGCGGACAATGTCCCCGCCCAGGAGGCCGCGAAGCTCTTTGCCGCCTTCCACTTGATCGCCAGTTAAGGTAACCTTTTGGGATTTGTTTGTATTATTGATGGCAATTATCGATGTTTCCCCTTTATAGACACGCTTATAAACCGCCATTCCGGACTTTTCATAGAGCATTTCCATCGTTCCTCTAGTTAAGGAAGGCAGTTGATTTCTTAATTCACCAAGCTTTGTTATATAGTCGATTAGATCCTTTTCCGTCCGGAAATTCATCAGCCTGCGGTTATCCGGAATATCTCCGCCCGTCAAGGCAATTTCCGTCCCATAATACATAACGGGAATACCTGGCGTCGTATAAAGATAGGTTAAGGCAGTTTTCCACCTGGCTCCAGGGAATTGTCTTTCATCTACTATATCTGTAGTAAATCTTTTGGTAAATTCATTATCAAAAAAATGAGCATCTAGATTTTGCTTGTCCCCTGCAGGACGAATCGATTGAAAGGAGCGGTCTGTAGTGGCAAACACCTGCCGCATCTGTTCACTCTCGTTATAATCAAATAAGCTATCAATTCCCGCTTCATGATAAACTTCCAAGTCATCAGCTGTGTTTCCAGATGAAACTCCCATCAATAAAAAATCTTTTTTCTGCTGCTTAACAGCAGCCGAAAACTCCCGCCAAAAGCTAATTGGAACTTTATTGACTTCAGGGAGGCTGTATCCATCAATATTCGTTTTCTTAACCCACCATGTGGCGGCATCAATTAAATTTTCGCCCTTTACCTCTGAATTTGCAGGAAAATCAATTATTACCCGCAATTTCCTTTTATGTGCTTCGTTGACAAGCTTCTCGAAATCTTTCATTGTTCCAAAATGCTCGTCCACTTTATAGTAATCCTTCACCCAATAACCGTGATAACCATTTTCCCTGTTATCAAAAATTGGAGTCAGGCGAATTGCCGTGAATTCCATGTCTTTTATGTAATCAAGCTTATCGATAATTCCTTGAAAATCCCCGCCATTGTACTTTTCGAGATTCTTTGTATCCACATCGAAATCATTTTGGGTATTCCCGTTATTAAACCGGTCAATCATGATAGAATAAATGGTTTCATCCTGCCACTGTCGATTTTCTTTTGTTACATTTGCATAGGCCGGTGACGAAACCCCAAGTAAAATGGCGATTAAAATGAGTATAATCCTTTTCATCTAGCTTCCTCCTCATAAAAAGAGAAGAGGATTCCCTCTTCCCTACATCCATTTTAATCTAATTAAGTTTTTATTCCAAATTTAATTTACGATATTGATATTGTAATCCTTGAACCATGTATGAAGCTGAACAAAGTAGGCTAATAATTGCGGTCCTGTCATCAATTGGCCAAACCAAGGCTCTTTGAACGAGTTTCCTCCAGATTGAGTCAGTTTTTCCAATTGCTCTTTGTCAAAAAATTCATGAATAGCTGAAGACTTATCCTGTAAAATAGCCAGCATCTGATTTTGAACGGCCTTCGTATATTCAGGATTATGTGTTTTTGGATAAGGGCTTTTTTTACGGTACAATACTTCCTCAGGCAAAATGCCTTCGAAGGCCTTACGCAGAAGTCCTTTTTCCCTGCCGCGGTACATTTTCATCTCCCACGGGATATTCCAAACGTATTCTACTACACGGTGGTCTGCAAATGGGACTCTGACCTCAAGGCTTGCCCCCATGCTCATTCGGTCTTTCCGATCCAACAAAGTGGTCATAAACCATATCATATTGATATAGAATAACTCTCTTCGCTTTGATTCCTCCAAGCTTTCCCCTTCTAATTTAGGCGTTTCGGAGATGGCCTGACGATATTGTTCCAAGCTATATTCACGTAAATTTAACCTGTCCTTCCAAAACGGCTTTAATAAATTTTCCCTTGACTCAACTGAACGCATCCACGGAAAGCCTGGGCGCTCTAAATCTTCCTTGCGATGAAACCATGGGTAGCCGCCAAAAATTTCATCCGCACATTCACCCGACAGACTAACAACAAAATCCTTTTTTATCTGTCTGCAAAACCATAGTAAGGAAGAGTCTATATCGGCCATACCTGGTAAATCCCGAACGTGAACGGCTTCCGCTAATGCATCAACTAATTGCTGCTGTGAAATAATTTCACTATGGTGTTTCGTTTGAAACGTATCTGTCATGAGATTAATATATTTTTCATCGGAATCCGGCTGAAATTCATTCGCAGTAAAGTATTGCTGATTTCCCTCATAATCAATCGAATACGTTTGAAGCTGCCCTTTCCCCTGCTCTTCTAAACCTTTCGCGGCAATGGCTGTAATGATACTCGAATCCAGTCCTCCTGACAATAAGGTACATAAGGGTACATCCGAAACAAGCTGTCTTGTGATGGCATCGCTGACTAAGAAACGTACTTTTTCCGCTGTTTCCTCCGCATTATCCTTATGCTCCTCGCTTTTTACATTCCAATAACGCCAAATTTTCAAGCCGTTTTTGGAAAAGGTAAGAGCATGTGCCGGCCTTAATTCGTTAATCCCTTTAAAAACACCAGATCCTGGCGACCTCGATGGCCCAACACCTAAAACCTCTGCCAGACCTTCATGAGTAATCTCTGTTTTCACCTCTGGGTGGGCAAGGATAGCTTTTAACTCTGATGCAAACAACACCCCATCCTTATGTTCTTTGTAAAATAACGGTTTTACCCCCAATCGATCGCGTCCGATAAAGAGCTGCTCTTTTTTGCTATCCCAAACCGCAAAGGCATAGATCCCATTTAAATAGTTCACACACTCTTCCGCCCATTCTATATAGGCAGTTAACAGTACTTCTGTATCAGAATGACCATTAAAAGAATATCCTTTAGTAAGGAGAATTTTGCGCAAATCTTCGGTGTTGTATAATTCTCCATTGTAGCAAATTGTATATGTTGAGCCATCCTTTTGTTTGGACATGGGCTGACGTCCCCCAGCAGGGTCAACGACGATCAGCCGCTTATGACCGAAACCTACATGTGTATCTGTCCATAGATTTGTTTCATCAGGACCTCTTTTTGCCAATGTTTGCGTCATCTTTTCAATTGCATGGTGTTCTTTTCCAACCCATTTTTTAAAATCAATCCATCCTGATATGCCACACATGTAATTTTGTACTCCTCTCTGTTATTGCAGTTAATTCACTGCTTAGATGGTGATTATTCTATTCAGCCCAAATGAATTGGTTAATTGTCCATAACAGAAATGGTATCGGTCAGTTTGTCTATATACTTACGTAAAATAGTTTTTTTAAAAAATAGTTGAGGTTATAAAATCCCTTTAAGATGTCAAAAAAGGAAAATGAAAGCATCTGGCATGGAGGTTAACAATGAATCGACAACAACGAATCCATCTATACGATATTCAGGAGCGGTCTTATACAGAAGGGACCGTTGAACAAATAAATGGTCAATGGATATTTTTTGATGAGGAAACAGAGGAAGCCTCTATGTTGGAGGAATTTCTTCACCAGGAAATTGAAATCTTCCGGATGAACCGCTGGAAAAAGGGAATATTGTATGAACCAGGCAATATCCGAATTGGAAACGAAGTAACGATGCTGCGAGACCATGATACTGTAAGAATTAGGAAGCATTTAATCTACTCTCTCGAACGACTTTTAGATGGAATTAATGATGATGCCTTTTTCCAATTTGTGACGACCTTGAATTCTTTAGAATTTTCCATTTATGACTGTATTTACTGTTATAATCATTTGTCCTTTCTTTCGGATGAGAATCGTAAAGATGGGGTCAATTTTATGGTTTTTGATAATCAAGAGCTCATTTGCAATGTGCAGCATCATTTTTATTATTATGAAAAGGTCAATGACCGGTTTGAGTTTACAATTAACACTGGCAAGCGATTAATCATTGAAAAAATGATTTCATAAATAAAAGAGGCTATGGTCAGCCTCTTTTATTTATTCTCCGATATATTTTGCATAAAGTGATTTTGCTTTGACAATGTCATTGGTTCCATGGATCAGGACCCTGGCATCTTTGAATATGACAATGGAGATCCCTTCTTCGGGGGAAAACCGGACGAGAAAGTCATTTCCCGCTGCTTGAGTGCTGTTTACAAGCCTTGCACGAACTTTATTTAAATCTAGCTCCCGTTTCCTTCTGGGATTGACCTGCACTGTGTTCCGCCCGCATAGAGATGTATAAGATGCCTGATGCTCCGAGGAGCGGTCCAGAAAGTCAAATCTCCTTTCCACGCAGGCCGGACAATTAGGATTTCGCCCCTGTGAAATATCCATTTGCATCGTCGTCATATCCCAGATGTCGATTTGTTCAAGATTAGGAGTCGTCTTTGCATCAACTAGATATTTGATGGTTTCCATCGCCTGAAAGGAACCGATAATATCTGTTAACGGAGAAAGAACGCCAACTGTATCACAGGTTTCCCCCAATCCTTCCGGAACATCTGGAAATAGACAGCGGTAGCAAGGAGTAATCCCTGGTTTGATGACGGCAAACATTCCTCTTGAACTGACAGCGGCCCCATGAACCCAAGGAATGCCATACTTAATGGCCACATCATTGATCAAGAAACGGGTCATAAAATTGTCCGTTCCATCCACAATTATATCCATCCCACTTATCAGCTCTTCAGCATTATCCAAATTAACATCGGCAATAACCGCATCAACCTTGACGGATGAATTAATTTTATTCAGCCTTTTTTGCGCGGCAATCGATTTTGGAAGATTTAATTCCGCATCCTCTTCATCAAATAGCGTCTGCCGCTGGAGATTGGACAGCTCCACCACATCCCGGTCAATCAGCCTAAGATAACCGACACCTGAGCGAACTAGATGATTCGCAATAACCGTCCCAAGCGCACCTGCTCCGATCACAACCACTCGGGCTTCCAGCAATTTCTTTTGTCCCTCTTCCCCAATGGCCCGAAACAGAATTTGTCTCGAATACCGCTCCAAGTTACTCATCCAACCGCCCCATTTCTACAAATTAATGAATCACCATTATTTCTATTTTATCAAATTAATAATCTCCTACTATCACGTAAATTTTAATTTTAAAAATATTGTAAAAATGATACAATAAATATTGGATTTAAAGATAATTTTTGGGAGAAATCTCTTATTAAAAAATATATAAAAATAAGAGATGTTGCTATACATTTTAATAGGAAGAGGGGAATTAGCTTGAATTTAGGTGGTTTTAAAAACAAAGAAGTAGTCGTCGATTTATCATCTCGTACCATTGATTACAGAACTATCAACGAATCAGATGCAAAAAAGTATATTGGCGGACGGGGGCTTGGCGTCAAATATGTTTTAGATAACGGCCCCGATGTGGAACCGCTCTCATCTGAGAACCTGCTTTGCATCATGACTGGTCCTGTTACAGGTTCACGCTCCTCGATGAGCGGACGCCTTTGTGTTGTCACAAAATCCCCGCTTACAGGAACCGTAACAGATTCTCACATGGGGGGATGGACAGCAGCACGCCTTAAATGGGCAGGTGTCGATAATATTCTCATCAAAGGGAAAAGTGACCAGCCTGTTTACCTCTACATCGAAGAAGGCAAAGCCGAGCTTCGCGACGCCTCAAGCCTGTGGGGAACAAGCGCCAGAGAATTTGTTAAAGCGATGAAAGACCAATATGGTGAGAAGGACCTGAGTGTCATGACCATTGGCCAGGCCGGTGAAAATACCGTCCGCTTCTCATGCTTCATCAATGAACATGACCGGGCGGCAGGACGCGGCGGTACAGGAGCGGTTGCCGGTTATAAAAAATTAAAAGCGATTGTCATTAAAGCGGCCCAAAAAGGCAATATGCCGGCGCCAAAGCTTGAAAACGAATATAAAGAAGCCAACAAAAAGGCTGTTAAAGCGATTTTAGATGGCGGTTTGACCGCTCCAAATAAAGGCGGCTTATCCGTATACGGAACGAACGTATTAACCAATATCATCAATGAGGTTGGCGCGCTTCCAACAAAGAATTCCCAATTCTCTCACTGGGAGGAAGCCGAAAAGCATAGCGGTGAGTATGTAAACACACACCTTCGTGTTGCCAACAACACCTGCCATGCATGCCCGGTCGGTTGTAAAATTGAAGTTGAAGTAAAGGATGGCAAGTATAAGACGCGGGTTGAAAGCATCGAGTTTGAATCGGCTTGGTCACTTGGTTCCAACTGCTTATTAAGCGATTCCGAAGCCATCTCCTACTTAATTGACCGCTGCAATGAGTACGGTCTTGATACCATTGAGCTTGGCCATGCGTTTTCAGTAACAATGGAAGCTTACGAAAAAGGGATTATTACCGACAAGCTCAACTGGGGCGATGCAGATGCGATGATTGAATTGACAAGAAAAATTGCTCTGCGTGAAGGTTTGGGCGGCATTCTTGCCGAAGGTCCTGCCCGCGCTGCGGCCCATTTTGGAGCACCTGAATTATCCATGTCCGTTAAGGGACAGTCCATCCCTGCCTATGACCCACGCGGCATTCAGGGTATTGGTCTTGGGTATGCAACAAGCAATCGTGGTGCCTGTCACCTGCGCGGTTATACCGTGGCAAGTGAGATTGCCGGAATTCCGGAGCCTACCGACCGCTTAAAGCCAGAAGGAAAAGGCGAATTATTAAAGGTATTCCAGGATATGCTGGCCTTTGGTGATTCCATGGATATTTGTAAGTTCTCCTCCTTCTCTGAAAATGCTGAGCATTATGCCGAGCAATATAGTGCGATGACCGGTATTTCACTCACAGCTGAAGATGTCATGAAGGCAGGGGAAAGAATTTACAATCTTGAACGCTATTATAATAACCTTGCCGGCTTTAACAAGAGAGAAAACGATTTCCTTCCAAAACGCTTTACGGAGGAACCGGCATCAGGAAATAGTGCTGGATTTGTCAGCCGCATGGATATCATGCTTGAAGAATACTACGAGGTACGCGGATGGAAAGATGGAATTGTACCAGAGGAAAAACTTCGTGAATTAGGGATTATCGACCATGAGGGTCAATTAGTTTAATAGTTCATTTAAAAGAGGCTGACTCCTTTTTGAGACAGCCTCTTTTCTTAACCTCCTACCCTGGAGGTTTTATATCGATATTTTTTGATTAGTTCTTCAAGGGCGCTCGCACTTTCTGCACTAAAACGAACAAAAACAGCATTCACCTTAAAAGTTGACGTAATGGATATGATTTCTTCTGATAGGATCTGACCCGTCCAGCATTCTGCTGAATATGTATATGGGAAGAAATCCGTCACCTTTTCTGCGCCAAGTTCCTCCAAATACATTCCAAGATGTTCTTTACGGATGCCGCGAAACTCTAACTCTTTTACCAGCATATTATCCACCAGCAACGGGCGGAAATAAGGCGAACTGGTCGGTATCCACTACTTTTGTCTCCAGGTCATCAAGATGGATGATATTTCTGCCGTTGATGAACACATGGACAAATTGCCGCAATTTTTTTTCCTCTGTAAAAATTTCCTCCCTTAGTGCAGGAAACATTTCCACCAATTTATCAAGAACGTCAATAACCCGATCTCCTTCAGGCAATACATTTACAGATACACCGCCGCAAATTTCTCTTAGGTTAGCAAATACCTTCACAATCACCGGCTCCACTCCTCTCTATTTATTAAAATATTAAAAGAAAAACACCTGGTTGTCATCCTATTATCTAAAAAAGCCATCGGAACGATCCGACAGCTTAAAAATTTTAAGGGTTTAGAATGGACATTGGCAGTTCGACAAAACCCAAATATAAAACAAGGGCCCATGCAATTACAAACTGAATCCAAAATACTGAAGTTTTTCGCTTAGCTGCTGCGCGGCTGAGAATCATTTCAAAAAGGCCGATAATCCAAAGCCCGACAACTGCTTTTAAAATATACAACACGCTGATATTTGACAGCATGAATAGTAGACCTACACCAGTTGCGATGATAACAAGATAAAGCACCCTTAAAATCATTTGCACAATTTTTGCCCCTTTTGCCTTCCCGCTCGAATGCAAGGAAAGGGCCACAAAAAACAAAATGAGAGCTAACGCCCAAGCGGTAACGTGACCGTGAATCATATAATAACTGCCTCCTATGTATTGTTATCCTGTCTATCATACCATAGGGAAATGAAAAAAACGAAGAAAAGGAATGGTAAGAGCCTTATTTGAATAAAAATCACGATAATAAGATTATTTGGGCTTTTTTATCACATTATATGAGCCCAAACATAAAATGGTAAAGACCAAATAAAACATAAGGGTGTTGTTTATGCCAGCCATCGTTGGAGTTGCGCAAGTCATTACACTGGGTAACAGCTCTGTTTTTCACATTGGCGATGTTTATAAGATTATGCCATTCGCAGCTGCGAAAACATTCTCTGGGGCTGGATCCTTTAATACCGGTGAAAGATTGGATGTTAATAACAGAATGAGTTCCACAAATACGTACGATCCAGAGCTAATTGATCAAGCAACTGCCTTTAATATGTAATGAATGGGTGGGGTATTATGAATTTTTTTATTCAACAATCCATTCACATCAATTATATCAAAATCGGCGGTATCACCAATTCTTCTATCTTACAAATTGGCAGTGCCGGGATCATTAAATCAGCCGCCTATTTAAGCAATACTGGCGGATTTACACAGCCGGCTCCAACTGCTATTAAACCTGGTGAAGTCGTAAGCCCGACTATATCCCCACTATCTCTGGCCCCGGCTGTTCCGCTGCAAGCTCCAGTCCAGTAGCAGAAAATGACTGAAATTCTTTAAAGATAAGCATTCTTGTAAAATAACAACCAGAATTCTATTGCTGCTGCATATATTTACTTAACAGGAAAAAGTAATTTTCTAGTGAGGTGAGATATATGTATCAGGATATGAACCAATATATTCAATGGCTGGTTCGGAGTGTTCAGGAACAGGAAAATCGAATTGCTTCATTAGAAAGGTCTATTCAACAAATGAAGGATGAAATCAAAAAGTTAAATGAAAAGCCGCCTATCAATGTGGAGAGAATTGAATACAAATTTGACCAGTTAAAGGTGGAAACACTTGAAGGAACATTAACGATTGGGTTAAATCCGGGTGACCTTTCCGGGATTGAGGATTTTGCGGTTCAAAATCAATCTCCTAAGGCGCCAATTCCACCCCAGGATCTCATGCAAAGAACAATGAAATTAGAAGAGGCTATTTATCAATATTTAGAAACAGATTTGCCGCAAATTATTGAAAAAGCCCAAAATCAGCTGGCTATCCCGCCAAATGAATCCTATCTTAGCTTCATTCGGGATGATATTATGAAACAGCTTCCGAACAGGATTGACTTTCATTTTAAGGCGTTAAGCCAAGACCGGACAATTGATGTAAATACAATGGAGGAACAAATTATAGAACTTATAAAAAAGGAAATACAAAATGGCGTATTCGTTTTTCTGCAAAATATACCTGATAATATGAAAGGGATGAACAAGGAATGATTTTTGAAGTCTATAACCGGGATATTTGTGTAGGGAATATTAAAATCACCGGGGTTGCAAGCTCTTCATTGGTCATGGTGGGCGATACTCAAACCATCCAGCTGGCAAGTGCTTTTGATACTCCTCCGGAATCCTTAATCATCGGCCCCTTCGTTCCGCTTGCACCGGATGTGACTCCAGGTTATGCTTGAACGAATATCTAAAGTTGATTTTTTAGGTGCAAAGGTTGTCTCTTTCTCCTCCATTATTCAGGTGGGTGATTCCTGCATTTTAGATGCATTCTCTCGGGCTCTTGCCATTCAAAGAGAAGCGGAAATCTTTTATGGTCAAGAAGGGAATACTCCTTCATTTCCGGTAACGACAAAACCGATTCCGTTTCTGCCGATTAATGAAAACATATCCATCAGGTCGCATCATTTCAATCCTGTTATAAAGGTTCAGAAAATAGATATCGTAGGAATTTCCAATGCCTCCGTACTGAATGTCGGTAATACGAGGAATGTTTCAATGGAAGCACGTGTAAAACATATCCGGCAGCTCCTTCCGCATGGGCATGAAGAGGAACTGCGGTAAGAGATACGCGTTCAACAAGTTTTTTTGCAAAGGATGTTATAAATGCCTGCAATTATAGGACCAGTTCAGATTGTTAATGTTTCCGGCGGAATCGTGCAATTTGGAGATACCGTATATATTTCACCAAAATCCGGCTCGAAAACAGCTGCAGGTTCTGGCGGGTTTAATACTGGTGGAGTTGTGATTGCCAATAATGGCCTTAGCGGGACCAATGTGGTTGACACAAAGCTGCTTGACCAGCC
>NZ_JAGYPE020000008.1:67172-132599 GCF_018343545.2 Neobacillus citreus
AATACTGGTGGAGTTGTGATTGCCAATAATGGCCTTAGCGGGACCAATGTGGTTGACACAAAGCTGCTTGACCAGCCAATTGTTGGGAACAATTAAAAATGACAGATTTGCGTTAAAACCCTATTCTGACTTTAAGTCAATTTAGTCAATTTACAAAGGATGTTTTAAGATGCCGGCAATTATAGGACCAGTTAGTATTATAAATGTTAGCGACGGAATCGTGCAATTTGGAGATACCGTATATATTTCGCCAAAAGCTGTCTCGAAAACAGCCGCGGGTTCTGGTGGGTTTAATACTGGTGGAATTGTGATAGCCAATAATGGCCTTAGCGGGACCAATGTGGTTGATACAAAGCTGCTTGACCAGCCGATTGTCGGGAACAACTAAAAATGACATAAACCTTCAAATTAGGTTTATGTCATTTTTTATTTTTATTAAAGCCTTAAAATATGGGCACCATCAAAGAAAAATAAATATCTCTCGCTTACATTTCTTTTCCAAATTTGTTCGATTGCTTTTGTATATAAATTAATTTGCACTTTGTATCTTTCTTCAAGAATTGGTTTTGCCTGTTCAAACCCGCCTTTAAACCTATCGGTAATTCCATCTGATTTATAATCGATGAGGACAAGACCCCTTTCATCCTCGAGAATGCAGTCGATGATTCCTTGGACAAAGACGGATTCTTCTTCATTCTTCCAATCAGGGTAAACCTCCCCTGCCGGCAAGGCAAGCGTAAAGGGAACTTCTCGATGGATCGCAGCTGCTTGAAAATATCTTCTTCCCAATTCCGTTTGAAAGAATTGAACAATTAACTCAACTGGAATTACTTCTGCCTGTTCAAGTGTTAATAATTCATTATTAACCATCCAGTAAATCTTTTCAGTAATATTTTCCGCTTGAACAGGTTTAGTCAAATCAAGATGCTGCATGACCATGTGCATGGCTGTCCCGCGTTCCGCAGGTGTAATCGATTTTTCCTGCATAAACCTCGGCCGCTTCAGAATCGGTTTCTTCATTCGGCGGACAAGGTCTGTACCGCTTTGCTCATCCTTAAGTTCCGAGAAGCGTTTAATCTCCGAAACCGATTGCTTTGAGCGATGAACAGAAGCCTCTGGATACAGATATACCCATGAAAGTCTGGCTGCAATCTCATCAGAGAGTGCAGAGGACTGGGGAACTTTTTTCCCTGACATGACTAAATCTAAATAGTGGTTTTCTTCTTTCTCCTGAGCGATTACTTGGTTTTGAATTTCATCTGCATGCACAATGGCTATTTTCCAGGAGGAAGGATGCTGGGTAATTTCCTCAGGAACCAGGTCATTTGCCGCACCTACAGCCTTTAATACTCCACTGTCCTGGTGACGGACTATAGCCGGCCCGATCCAGTCTATATAGCTTGAGGCAGAAGCCCGTTCAAAGTCCTTCAGCAGCCAATCCAGATGATTAGCGGAGTCGTTCCACTGATCGATTTTCTTGCTGGCATCTTTTAGTGTGGCTGTCAAATACAGCTTTTCCTTTGCCCTTGTCATGGCCACATATAATACACGCATTTCTTCAGCCAGCATCTCCATTTTCTTTTTACGCTTAAAGGCAATTTGCGGCAGAGACGGATAGGAGATTCGCTTTTCCGGATTAACATATTTAGATGCAAACCCATATTCTTTATCAAGTAAATATGGATTGCGTATATCCGCCATGTTAAAGCTTCGGGCCATTCCCGCCATGAAAACTACTGGAAATTCCAGTCCTTTACTGCTGTGGATGGTCATGACCCTGACAACATCCTCCTGCTCCCCAAGTGCTCTTGCAGCCCCAAGATCATCGCCTCGCTCCATCATGCGCTCAATAAAGCGTAAAAAGCGGAATAGACCGCGAAAGGATGTTTTTTCATAGGCCCGCGCCCTGTCATATAAAGCTCTAAGGTTAGCCTGACGCTGCTTTCCTCCCGGCAGGCCGCCGACAAAGTCATAAAAATGGGTATCGCGGTATAGCTGCCATATAAGCTCTGAAAGCGAGCCCTGCCGCGCCACAGGGCGCCATTCCTTCAATAAATCATAGAAGTGCCGAACTTTTTCATAAAAGGATTCAGAGTGTTCAGCGGGTTTACTCATACAAAAAGAATGAACAGCCTCCCAAAATGATCCCGTTTTTCTGCATAATCGGATTTGCGCCAGCTCTTCCTCGTTCAAGCCCACAATCGGCGACCGCAACACTGACGCTAATGGAATATCTTGAAACGGGTTATCAATGATTCGCAGCAGTGACATCATAATGGCCACTTCTGAAGCCTCGAAATAACCAGTTGACAGGTTAGCATAAATTGGTATCCCTTGTTGCTTGAATTCCTCCATTATCTGTGGAGCCCATGTCATGGAACGAAGAAGAATGACGATATCCCGATACATAACCGGCCGGCCTGACTTCGTTTTTGGATTATACACTTGAGCTCTATTTTCCACTAATTCCTTTATTTTGACCGCGATCGTCCGGGCTTCCAGCTGTGATTGTTCAAGATCGCTCTGATCGAATTCAGCAGGCTGAGCATCATCATCAATCCCCCCTGCCGATTCTGGTCCATCAGTATCGCGATTTTGGTCAATCAGAATCAGCTCAGCAGGAAATGGCTCTTCCTCAGGATAGGGAGCTCCTTTTTTCAATTCAGCAGCTTCATCGTATTCAATTTCCCCAACCTTTACACCCATGATTTGTTTGAAAATATAGTTTGTCGCATCAAGGACTTCCTTACGGCTGCGGAAATTGCGGGCTAAATCAATTCTTAATCCCGAAGCTTCCCCATCGAGCCGAAATCGATTATATTTTGAAAGAAACAGGTTGGGTTCTGCTAACCGAAAGCGATAGATGGATTGCTTTACATCCCCGACCATAAATAAATTGCCTTCGGCCTCGTCCTCTTTAGCGATAAGCTTTAAAATCGTTTCTTGAACCATGTTGGTGTCTTGATACTCATCCACATACACCTCTTTAAAATGACGCCGGTAGGCAAGTCCTGCCTCTGAAGGATGAAAAACCCCTTCTACTGTAATTTCACCTGTCAATATATCAAGGCAATAGTGCTCCAAATCCGCATAATCGACAAGCCCTTTATCCTTTTTTACACTTTCAAAGCGAACAGAAAATTCTTTTACAAGACTGACGATTGTTTGAATAAGCGGCTTCATTTCATCCATATCCCGTAAAAAGCTATCAGGCTTTCGGGAAAAAAGTTCATCCTTCAAATCTTGAAGCTTTTTCTTCGCTTTATCCCGAAGCTTTTGAGCCTTTTCCGTCAATTCTTTATCAAAAGAGTCCCCTTTGACTTGTTTCGCTCTTGAAAATGACCATGCTTGCATAGCGTCATAGAGAACAGTCCAGGATTCCTGTTTTGCCAGCATCAAAGAGTCAATGAGCTGCAGGTCCTCGAGAAAATTTTCCGCTCTGGGAGCCGGACCACCCGGCAGCTTGGCAATTTCTAAAGCTTTTAAAATCATATCCCTGGCAGCCTCTAATTGAAGCTCAATATCAAAGAGAAGTAACTCCACGAAGGGCAGCTCCTCGATATTTTTTACAGCAGAAACGTCATACATATCCACAAGTGACTGCAAATAACCTTGCGGTGAAGGATTTGCCCGGGCAAAATCGTAAATGGACAGCACAATTTCCATTAAGGCGGCATCACTGCGGTCGCTTGTAAAGGAGTCTACTAATCTAAAAAATGCCTCATTATTCTCTTTCCCATATTCCTCTTCAAACAATTCATCCAACACTTCATCCCGGAGCAGCTGAGCTTCTGTGACATCCGCAATTCGGAAACCAGGGTCGACATCGATCAGATAATAATATTTGCGAATGACCTCCATACAAAAAGAATGCAGTGTTGATATGGATGCTTTATTCAACAGGCTGAGCTGCTTTCTTAAATGCCTTGAAGCCGGGTCATTGTCAATTGCTTTTTCCAATGCCTCTCCGATTCGATGACGCATTTCCGCCGCGGAGGCATTCGTAAATGTAACCACGAGTAATTCATCGACATTGATGGGGGCTTCTTCAGCTAGGATTTTTTGGATTATTCTTTCAACCAGCACTGCCGTCTTACCCGAACCCGCTGCAGCCGCAACAAGAATGTCCTTATCACGCGCCTGAATGGCTTTCCATTGGTCATCCGTCCAGGTTACGCCTTCAGGCTTTTTAGGAATAACGATTTTACTCATTCTCATGCAGCTCCTTCCTGATTAACTCGAGTACCTCATCCTTGGCACGCGGGAAAAGAATACGATAATGATTATTTTCAATCGATTCATCAAAATGACAGACAGATTTAAAGGCGCAGAAAGTACATGGTGTTTTGTCCTTTAACTTATATGGCGCAATATCGGTACGGCCTTCCATGATGTCATTTCCTGTTTTCTGATATAAATTGCGAACATAAACCTTTAGATCCTCAAAATCTTGTAAACTCGCAACCTTTGATTTTTTTGATAATTGTCCATCCTTCTTGATTCCGGCAGCGATAATCTGCGAGTCACCTGATTCAAGCGTTTGATCCATGAGTTGGATGACCTGCTGATCGCCAAGCATTAATCCATTCATTTTAAACTTTTTCATGATTTCCTTTTCAATCTCGTCTATGGTCAGCATTTTCGTCGACTGGACAAACGGGTTATGCACGTGGAAATAGAGCACACCTGCCGGGCTTGCCTTCATCTCGACTAATTCATTTGAATGGGTCATAACAATATCAAGATAGGTTAGCATCTGAAGGGCAAGTCCATAATAGACTTCAGTTAAATTGACATCCTTTTCGCTCGACTTATAATCAATGACCCGCAAAAAGATGCTGTTGTCTTCGGCTTTAGCCTGATCAACCCGATCAATTCTTCCTGCAAGCTCCATCCGTTTGCCATTTTTTAATGTGAACGATAAAGGAGGAAGCTTCTCATTCCGGCCAAAGCCGAGTTCCAAGCCAATTGGCGAAAAGCCGCTTACCTTCGCATGCTCGCTCAAAACCACGGAAGCCCGGGTAATAATCTGCTCCAGCTTTCGTTTAATATAATGATGGCGCTCCGAGCTTAATAAGATTTGGTTTTGCAGCTTAGGTGCCAGGCTTTTAACCGCATCTTTCGAAAGCTCCTCACATTGTTTTCTCGATAAGCTTGCCCATGATAAATTTTGTTCAGTAACTGTGTCTGCAATTTGCTTTAAGGCCGCATGAAACAGCTCCCCAATATCCGGGGCTTCAAGGCGGAAAATTTGCCGTTCCTTTAGCCTCAGCCCATGTTGAGCAAAATGGGAAAAGGCGCACGAGTTGTAAAGCTCCATTCTTGAAACGCTGGCCTGAATCGTTTCCCCATACAGGTTATCAGCTGTTTCACTAGCTAATTTTACAGTTTGATTGGCATAAAAAAGACTGGAAAATACCTTTTGCGCCCTGTCTTTCCACTGGCCATCCATATAAAAGTTATAAACATCCCACCAAAGGTCGGGAATCCCATAATGCCGCTTTTTCAATTGAAGCTGGGCATTAAGGTATGAAAGCGTAGCACCAGTATTAGACACAAAGTTCAGCTGCTCTTCTTCTGAAACCTGTGAAGGGTCGACAAGCAGCAGCCGTTCAATAACCTCCGGAAACATATCTTTTATTCTCTTAATATACGAAGAAGGAATTAGCGCTTTTCCTTCATCATTTGCAAGCGGATAACTGATATAAAGCATATCTGTTGGGGCGGTAAAGGCTTTATAGGCAATAAAGTTTTCATCCAGCAAGCGTATTCTGCTGCTTGGCGCAACTGTTATGCCGCCGGCTGCAAGCAGCTCCCGATCCTCGTCTGAAAGAATCCCCTCGTCAGCGATTTTCGCCGGCAGAACACCTTCATTCACGCCAACAACAAAGACAATTTTGACATCATTCAGCCGCGATTTCTCCAAATCACCGACTAAAACCTGGTCAAGGGCCGGCGGAATTAGGGAGAAATGCATGGATTCAAAACCTGCCTCCAAAATAGCTGCAAATGATTTTAAGGAAACAGGCTCCTCACCCAAAACTTCCACATACTGGTCAAGGAGATCGATGACGGCATTCCAAACCTGCTCATGCTCCCGTGCCTTTACCAGATTCCCCTTTTCTTCCGCAGCTATCTTCCATTTCTCAAGCTTAGCCGGAACATCTAATTCTTCTAAAAACAAATAAATAGCCTCACAAAACTTTTTGCCTGAATCTGACTTTTTCAATCTTCTCGACAGCCGAAGAATAGGAGCTGTTATCATAAGCTTCAGCTCATTCAGTTCTTGTTCCATGTTTCTTTCAGCATCTGTTTGAACATTTCGCTCTACATCTAGTCCTTGGTAACGTCGATAAGTCCAGCGATCCTTTTTCGTCCAGCTGCTTCCATTTATTCCGTAAGCTAAACAATAGTTTTCCAGCCGATCCATTCGTTCACGCATTTTCACGGGGTTTTCCTGAAGCGGATAGATTAGCTCTGTTTTTATTACCCTAAAGACCGGGTCATAGCGCCAATAAGAATTGATGACTTCAAGCGTAGAACGAATCAATTCAACAAGCGGATGGCTTTGCATCGTCCGTTTTTGATCAATAAAAAAGGGAATTTGATGGTCGGTAAACACGGGTTCCACTAGTTCATGATATTCCCCGCCGTTTCGAACCAATAGAGCAATATCACGCCAGCGATATCCTTTTAATCGGACTAAATCACGAATCTCACGGGCAATTCCTTCAATTTCAGCCCTTCTGTTTGCCGCTTGGAATAGGTATAAATTTGCTTTTTCATGATATGGCGCAGCAGGCCTGGCATCGAAATGTTCCTCCAGGTAACTTAAAACGCTCCCAGACCATTTTTTTGATCCTTTAAGAATAACAGGCTGCTCGATTGTTATCCCTTCGATTTTTGCTATCTCATTGATTGTAAAACAAGCCTCGCTCGAAGCACGAAACAGGTCTAGTTCATCCGGTCCGAAATCAACCTTAATGGAATCAGTTGTCAATGCAACCGAAACTCTCCTGCATCGCTTCATTAACTCCGCTATCACTTGATATTCCTGGGGAGAAAAGCTGTAAAAACCATCAATATAAATTTCCGCATCTCTTAAATAGTGGGAGGAGGAAATTTTCTCGGAAAGCAGTCGAAAATAATCCTCGGAATCCAAATATTTACCGAAGATTTCATCCTCAACCCTTTGATAAATCAGTTCCACATCACTCAATTTATCCTGCAGGGATTTTGAAGCCGAAGAACCTTCCGCTTCCATCCGGAATGAACCTAGGGCAAGATCCTGAGGGCTGACACAATACCGCCTAAGCTCCGTAATCATTTGCTCTACCTGCTGAATAAAACCGTTTTTATCTGCTGCCCGATTGAACAGTTTCAGCTGTTCCTTCTTTTCATCGATGATTTTACGGATTAGCATACTCATGCCGACAGTGCTTAAATGCATCCGGCTGATCCCGCCTGTTTCCTGCAGGATTCTCCATGCCAAGCGCGGAAAACTAAATACCTGGGCCCGAATCATCCCACCAATATTAGGGTCTGTTGCTAAACGATATTCAGACATGAAGGTCATTTGCTCAGGAACAATATATATAATCGGCTTTCCTTCAGGGTTCTCCGAAAGGCTGCTGGTAATTTCATTAAAAAACATGGCCGTTTTGCCGGTTCCTGACCGCCCGATTACCATTCTTAATGACATGTATTCCCCTCCATCCTCTCCAACTTTACGTATCCTCCATTTTATCATAAAAGAAGCACAAACGTTTGCAATAGCCAGTGATAGATTAAAGCCAAAAATGGTAAAACTAAGCTTTAGATGGCAAAAAATACGATAGTTTACAAGTGTTAGGCTGTCGAAGGGGTCTGTTGATTGGCGCTCCACAAGGAAAGCTTCGGCAGCATAGGCATCGCACGACTGAAAGCGTTAGCTTTTAGGAGGAGGCACTTCGCTTTCCGCGGGCGTGCCGGGGAGCCTCCTCAGCGCCTCTGGCGCCTGCGGGGTCTCCCCTGCCCCGTACTCCCGCAGGAGTCTTCGTGCCTTCCGCGCCAATCAACAGGTGTATTAAATTAAAACTTCAACTTTACAAGATGAAACAAGTATTTTCTTGCCAGAAGACCAATGAAGGACAAAATTGATGGAATCTACGAGGAAATGTCCTTCATAAAGTCGATGAAGGACAAAAGCGAAGGAATCCAAGAGAAACGTCTTTCATAAAGGGGAAACACTTTGCAAGGTTCGACAAAGTGTGTGCAATACTTTAGTTGATTTGCCTCCCTGTTGATTGGAGCGGAGGGCACTCGACTCCTGCGGGATATAGAGGTCACTGGAGACCCCGCAGGCGCTTTTAGCGCCGAGGAGGCTTCAGGACCTCCCCGCGGAAAGCAAGTGCCCGGAGCGGAAATCAACAGGCCCATTAGCAGGGACAATCAAAAATATCGAAACACAAAAAATTGCCGAGAAAAATATCTCGACAATCGATCAATGTTTTACCATCGTGCTTTCCAACTAACTATTTAAAAATGAACGCCCACTTCATCCAACGGCCAGTACCGCAGGTCAACTTTACCGACCACCTGGCTTTCTGAAATGAATCCAAAGTGTCTGCTGTCCCAGCTTCCCAAACGATTATCGCCAAGGACAAATAATTTCCCCTCAGGGACCTTATCTTCACCGGTAATCTCTTTTAAACTGAAATCACCTGTCAATTTCATACCAAGTGCCTCTTGTTTATATTTCTTTAAAAAAGGTTCTTCATATTTATGGCCATTAATAAATAATTGGTCATCCCGATATTCAATTTTGTCGCCGGGAAGGCCGATAATCCGTTTGACAAAATCCTCTTTTTCATTAGCATGAAAAACAATAACATCGAATCTTTCCAGTTCGCCTGTTTGAAAGCCCAGCTTGTTAACAACAAGTTTATTCCCATTCTGGAGAGTGGGCATCATCGATTCACCTTCAACTACGTAATTCGAGAAAAAAAATGTTCGAATAAAAACGAAAATAATAATACCGATTGCAAAAGCCTTAACCCATTCGATTCCTTCCTGTCTCCATTCACTCCTCACTTTATCCCCTCCGTTTTTTTAGTCCTTTCTCCTGGTGCTTCTCCTCCACATGTCCATTTTTTTCATGTTTGTTTAGTCTTGCTTCAATTCTTCTTCCAGCGAACCAAAGAATAAAAATGATAATAAAAACAATAATCGTCCGAAACGGCTGAGTAACCAAGGAGCGAATATCATATCCAATGAAACTAATGGTAAAAATCATCACCATTTTTCCAATGCATACTGCAAGCATATACTGGGCAAAGCTTAGCTTCGAAAGCCCAGCCACAATATTAACCACTGCAGATGGTGTAAAGGGAAAACAAAGCAGCAAAAACAACGGGCCAAACCCATGCCGTTCCACCCAGTCCATCAGCCTTCGGACTTTCTGGTGCCTCGGCAAAAAGGCAAGCAATCGTTTTTGCCCATATTTTCTGATGAATGAAAAGACTAGCAGCGCGCCAATGCAGGCACCCAGCCAGGAATACAGAAATCCCAGCCAGAGCCCAAAAGCACTAGCATTGGCCATCACAAATAAAAATAATGGGAGAAACGGCAGGAAGGCTTCAAGTATCGTCAACAGAATTCCAGGCAAAGGCCCAAGGGCCTTATAGTCCTGAATAAGGTTCATGATATTTTCGAGTGTAAACCAAGCTTTAAATGTTTCAAAATCCATCCGTGTTCTCCTACCCGCTTCTAATTCTATTTTATATCCTAGACAAGTATTATTTTGTAATAAATTGGTGAAGCGCCTCTTTATTTTTTGCAAGATTTATATCCAAAATGGCGCCCTCCCCTTTAACCCGCGTCTCTTCAAAACTGTTATCAACAGGGATCCGTAATGTTTCGACACTTCCCCTTTTATCGGCGAAGAAGTCTTTCCCCATAAAGAGGATATCCGATGTTTTCATATTTGTATTAACGTAAGGAGCCACCACACCTATTAGCTTTGGCAGTTTTGGAAGGGTTTGAATCGCACTTAATTGGTCACCAATGGCCTGTACTGCCTTCTGCTGCCGCTCGACCCGCCCAAAATCACCAATGGCATCATGACGGAAGCGGACATAACTTAACATCTGCTGGCCATTCAACTTTTGCAGCCCGGGCTGCAGCGGTGGATCAACATATGCCGACATTTTCTTCTCCACATCGATTTCTACCCCATGTGGGAACGCTTCATCAATCAGCTGGACAAACCCTTGGAAATCAACAATCGCATAATACTGCAAATCAATATCAAAATTCTGCTTAATCGTTTGCCTTATTAACTCCGGACCGCCAATGGCGAAAGCAGAATTTATTTTATGCTTGCCATGCCCAGGGATGGCCACATAGCTGTCGCGCATAATCGAGGTAAGTTTAAAAGTCCCTTTGTCCTCGTTGTAATGGGCAATCATGATGGTATCTGAGCGAGCTTTTTCTTCCCCGCGCGAATCGCTTCCGAGCATCAGAACATTTGTGTCGCCATACTGATCCTTCTGTCCATCAAATTTATACACTACCTTTTGCTCTTTCGTTTCATTATCAATTTTTTTTAATGATTGATTGACACCCTGTTTATATTGAAAATAGGAGTAAGCCGCTCCGGCCCCAATTAAAAGTAATAACACCAATAATACGGATTTCCATCTTCTCCTTTTCTTATTTCGATGTTTATCAGCTCGCATGTTTATCACCTTAATCTATGTATTTTTGGGTTTCACCACTATATATGACTGTTTTTTTCTATCCTTCGTTTCTTCTTTAATTCATTTTCCCCTATCAGATATCCTTCTATTAATAAAAACTTTCTCATGAATTTGTCGAATATTTCAATTAAAAAGCTCACCTAGAGCAAAGCTAGAAGCGTGGCAGCAGTATTGCATTTATGTTTTCTTTTTTGTAAAATAAAAACAGGAACGTAGGTTCGTATAAAATGAAGGGTGAGATCTTATTATGACGCGAATTCCGGAGAATGACCGTGATATTATGGAAAAAGCCATTTATTTACCAATGGTTTTAACGATCTTAAATAGGGATTTGAATGTGGTGGAGAAGAGTCCATTTAAATTGAAAAAACCATATTTGGAGTTAATCGAAGTAACGATGAAGGCTATTCAGGGGGAATTAGCCGAGGTAAAGCAATATATGAAAAAGAATAAGCTTCAGGTTAGTGAAACCAAACGGGACGATGCCTTTACCATGTACATGTTTATCTATAAAGGTTATGAAGAGCATCATAATTATTTTAATCCGCGCATCCGCAATAAGGTCCAAGAATTAATGGAAACCTACTTATTAAAAAAACACCTGTCCCGTTAACCCGCCACAAAGTCATTTTTATTTATAATCATGTGAATGTTCAGAGGCTTTAATAGGCTTTGGAGCATTAAATAGGTAAGTCATTTTTTTATTACCTTCGATTCTTTGGAGGAGCTTTGTTTTTAATAAGGCCGTTCTTAACATTTGTCCTTCAATAGTCCCAAATGAAACTGAAAAAAGATGCGTTTGTTTATTTTGGAAAGTAACTTGAGTTTGATGAGGCCCTAGACGACGGTAATTCTCAACGTGCTCATGTGAAATCCAAATACATTCGGGGCGGCTCGGTGATGTGGTTGGAAAAAAGAATATATGGTTTGCAGGCTCAATGGCAATAGGAATCTTACGGGAATATCCAATTAGTTGTCTAGTCCCCTTCTTTCTGCTTTCATAATCGACGCCAAAATAGTCGCAGCTTTTTTTGATGATGTCTAATGGTTTAAAAGGTGAAATAAATTCATCATCCACCTCAATAATCTTTGTGTATACTTTACTTCCATATTCCATAGGTGCTAAAAACATGGTACATGAATTAATCTCATACTCTTCAATTTGTTTTTTCAAACTCGTCAACTCCTATTCATATGACTTCCACCATATCTTAACACTTTTATTTCCCAAAGCATTTACTTTTCTGAATTGTTACTAAATTATTCACAAATCCTGTCAAGGAAAAAGTTTTACGAAAATTATAAATACTATTGATAATATTCTAAAAACTCCATATAATAAAAAAAAGCATCAGAGGTGATTTTCTTGAATGAAAAATCCTACACGGACTTAATGAAAGTTGCTGCTATGAAACGGAACCAAAGGAAAGAGAATTTCGTCCAGGACCTCTACATCGACATGCTTTTATCGGAAATCCAGCTTACGGTTGAAAAGGAAAAATTGCTGCGGAAAATTGACTCGGCTATTGATCGTCGGGACAAAAAGTTGTTCATCCTGTTATCGGGCCAGCTTAGGGAAATCAATAAGAAGTTTGGAACTTGAATATTTTCACATTAAACCGTCATTGACGGTTTTTCTTTTTGGCAAGCGAAAAAAGCTGAAGATCAATGATCCTCAGCTTTTTTTAATAAAATTTTATTCTGTTCGATGCTTGACCTCATATTCTTCCAGTTTGGAAATTCGGTCCAGCATTGGCGGGTGGGTGTAGCGGAAAATTTTCACCAGCATTGGCGGATTGACTTGACTTAAGCCGTTGCGTGTCAACTCTTGAAATGATGTGATGGCGGCATCCGGATTTTTCGTCATCTCAATTGCATAGGTGTCAGCCCTTGTTTCCTGATAGCGGGAGACGAGATTTGACAGCGGGCTTGAAGCAAATAGCAGCATTGAGATAATCATGTAAAATAACGGGAGCGACCGTATATCCTTTGTGTCGGAAATTTTCAGTTCTTTTCCAAAGCGGTCAACCGCCCAATTCATCATCCGGTAGGTTACATACAACCCGAGAAGCGATAGCAGCAGGTAGCCAGCAATTCCCCAATATATATGCTTCTCCACATAATGCCCCATCTCGTGAGCCATGATAAATAAAATTTGCTCATCTGAGAGTTTATTTAAGGTAGTATCCCAGAGGACAATCCGGGCATTGGAGCCAATCCCAGCGACGTAGGCATTCATGGCATTTGTTTTTTCCGCCATATTCACCTCAAAGACATGCTCCGCAGGGATATGGGCCTTATCAGCCAATGTCAGGATTTTGGTTTCTAATGCTTTGTCTTTCAAAGGATAAAAGTCATTATATAACGGATCGATAATGACAGGCTGAATAAACATCATAAATAGAGTGAACGGAACCGATAACAGCCAGCCGTAAAGCCACCATCGTTTTTGGCTTTTTCTCATAAGCCAGTATAAGACAGGAACAATAATGAGCCATGTTGCATAATTAAGCCAAAAATCAATCAGTTCGTCCTTCATCCAAGAAGGAAAGGATTGCGTTGAAATATGATACGTTTTTGATAAGGAAAAGCTGATATAGCTTAATGGCAGTACCGCAATAAAGGCAAACAAGGATAACCAGAATAGGTAGACTGGGGTGTGCAGCAGTTTATGTTTCACCGAGTCCTCAGCCCAGCGTTTGAATGCCTTCGACAAGCCAAATAATAAAATCAGAAAGTAAATCAGCCATTCCAGCGGAGTAGATAGGAAAAACAGTAGATTTCTAATTTTCGAATATTCCTCACTCAAGCTAAGTTCTCTTCCATTTAAAAAAGTAGCCGGATCCGCCTTTGTTCCTTCATATTCAAACGGAAGCTTCGGGTCGGCAAACTGGAATAAGTACCAGTAAAAAAATAAGCCATATAAAACAAAGGCCAAAACTGCATAGACCCCCATTTTTCTCGCCATGATTTGTCCCCCTTTGTGTACAACCCTCTATATTTAGTTTAGTTTAAAATGCGGGAAATAGAACTTCATGTTTTTTTTCTTCTAAAATAGTTTCGGTCACGCAGAAATATCTACGTGACCGAATTTGAAAAACTAGCTTATTTCCCCTTAAAAACCGGTTTTCTTTTCTCTCCAAATGCCTGAAGTGCCTCAATTCTGTCTTCTGTCGGGAGTGTCACCTCATATGCCTTGCGCTCAATTTGCAGCCCGGTGTTCAAATCAGTATTCATCCCTTGTTTAACCGCAAATTTCGCCTGCTGTAAGGCCACTGGACCATTAGCAAGGATTTGTGAGCAGAATGCACGACTTTCATCCAATAGCCCATTACCTTCTACCACTCTTGTTAAAATGCCATAGCTAAAGGCTTCTTCTGCCGTTAGCCTTCTAGCAGTTAAAATAAGCTCCAATGCCTTCGCCTGCCCAATCAAGCGCGGCAGCCGCTGTGTTCCCCCTGCCCCCGGAATGATGGCAAGACTCGTTTCTGTCAGCCCCATCAAGGCACCGCTTGCGGCAAACCGAAAATCGCAAGCCAAAGCAAGCTCCATCCCTCCGCCAAAGGCAAATCCATTGATCGCTGCAATCGTCGGCTGCGGCAGCTGGTCAATCGCATTAAAACATTCGTTGATTTTAAACAGATTACGCTTCACCTGTTCATCCGTCAGGCTTTTGCGCTCTTTTAAATCGGCACCGACACTGAATGCCTTCTCCCCTGCACCAGTAAAAATAACAGCCCGTATATCCGGATTGACGCGTATTTCCTCAACCGTATTCTGCAATTCCATTAAAGTTTCATGGTTAAAGGCATTCAGTGCATCAGCGCGATTGATCGTAACAACCGCTATGTGGCTGGCAACCTCAAGTAAAATGGCCTTCATTGATCCTGCACCCCTTTCGCCTTTATAAATTCGAAAAAGGCAAGCTAAAAGCCTGCCTTTTTCATTAAAAAATTTTAGTTCCCAACAGTCTGCGCTACCTGTGTCTTTAAAGCGCGTCTTAAAATTTTACCGGTCGTATTCTTTGGAAGTTCCTCTAGAAAGACAACTGAAGAAGGAACTTTATACTTGGCAAGATGCTCCTTGCAGTAGCTAATCATCTCTTCTTCCGTAAGATCTGCCCTTTTACTTACGACATATGCCTGTACCGCTTCTCCTTGGTTCAGATCCGGAACACCAAGCACCGCAACTTCAACAACATCAGAATGATTATAGATGACTTCTTCTACCTCACGTGGGTATACATTGTAGCCGCCAACGATAATCATATCCTTTTTGCGGTCAACAATATAAAAATAGCCCTCTTCATCCATTCTTGCCATATCTCCCGTATGAAGCCAGCCGTCTTTAATGCTCGCTGCCGTTTCCTCCGGCATTTTATAATAGCCCTTCATTACGTTTGGACCACGGACAATCAGTTCGCCAACCTCGCCGACAGGAACCTCTTCGCCAAGTTCATTCACGACTTTGTTTTCCACATTAACGATGGAAGGTCCGATCGAACCTGCCTTGCGTGGACGATCAAGCGGGTTAAAGCAGGTAACCGGAGAGGCCTCCGAAAGACCATAGCCTTCAGAAATGAGCACATCAAATTTCTTTTCGAAGTTTTCTAATAGGGCAACAGGCATCGCGGCACCGCCGGAAATGCAAAGACGTAATGAACTTAAGTCCTCAGGGCTTCCTTCCGGATATTGAAATAAGAAATTATACATAGTTGGTACACCTGCAAAAACCGTCGCCTGATATTCTTTCGCAAGTTGAAAAATATCCTTCGGGCTAAATTTTGGGGCAATCAATAGAGTTGCTCCTTTTAACAGCGGTGCATTCAAAGCAACCGTTAAGCAAAAGACGTGGAACATTGGCAAGGTTGTAATCACACGGTCGGCATCATTCATTTTCAAATAAGTGCCGACATCACTGGCATTGCTATACAGATTTTTATGTGTCAGCATCGCGCCTTTTGGCTTACCCGTTGTACCTGAAGTATAAAGGATAATGGCAGTATCATCGTCATGAAGTTCAGGACCCTGGAAACTTAATTCACCGGATGCCACCACATCTGTAAACGATTTCATTTTAGGATACACGGTAAATCCCTCAACACCAGGCTGTGCCAATCCCTTTTGCTCTGTTTCGCAAATAATATAGTGGCTCACTTTCGGAAGCATGGTATGAACTTTTTCTGCTAATGGAATCATCAGATCAAGGCCGACAACCACTTTTACATCGCCATTTTTCAGGATATAACCGATCTCATCAGCGGTATAAATCGGATTGACCGGAATAACTGTTGCCCCTAGGCGGAGTGCCCCATACAACCCAATGACAAAATGCGGGGAATTCCCCAGCAATAGTGCGATATGGTCCCCTTGTTTTACCCCCAATTTCTCAAGGCCTGAAGCAAACTTGGTAATCGCCCCATCCAGTTCGGCATATGTACTGGATTTGCCCATAAAGTGGTAAGCAATTTTCGTGGCTGAAGCCTTGGCAGTTTCATGAAGCTGTGTCGATAGATTCATATTCTCTCTCCCCTCAAATGAATGAATGCTCATTCACAAATTCGTAACAATTTTCTAAATATATTATATTGCTAGAAATTTATCTATACAAGTATAATACTTAAAAATTTCAGAAAAAAATAAAAATAGGAAGCGTTTTAATACAAACGCTTCCTGCATCCAAAAATTAGTATATTAAGTTAATAAAATCCTCTTTGGAAACATTTCCAAAATAATACGTTGTATCCACATCTTCCAGCGCACTTTCCATTTCGCTTTTTTCATAACGAATCCCACTAAGCCGCTGTTCTATTTCACTGACATCGCCCACACCAAAAAAGTCACCATAAATTTTGCAATTCTCGATGATTCCTTTGTTCACTTCAAGCCGGACATCAATGGAACCAACCGGGAACCTGTGCGAGTGCTGTAAATTGAATTTTGGAGACTTTCCGTAATTCCAATCCCAGTTTTGATATCTTTCTTTGGAAAGCTGATTGATGTTTTGCCAATCTTCTTCCGTTAACACATACTCAGGAACATCTTCCTGTCCTTCAAAAATATATTTAAGGAGCAAGGAGCGGAATTCCTCGATGCTTATTTTTTCTGATAAAAATTCAGAAATGTTAGCAACCCGGCCGCGGACTGATTTGATTCCTTTGGATTCAATCTTATCTTTCTTCACCTTTAAGGCAGATACAACGTTTTCCATTTCAGAATTCAAAAGCAGTGTTCCATGGCTGAACATTCTCCCCTTTGTCGAAAATTGGGCATTTCCAGAAATCTTCCGCCCGTCTACTTCGATGTCATTACGGCCGCTTAGCTCGGCATTTACTCCTAACTTTCTTAAGGCCTCTATCACCGGTTCAGTAAATTTACGGAAATTATGAAAACTTTCACCGTCATCCTTCGTGATGAAACTAAAGTTTAAATTCCCCAAATCATGATAAACCGCCCCGCCGCCTGATAATCGGCGGACCACATGGATGCCGTTCTTTTCCACATATTCAGTATTAATTTCTTCAATCGTATTTTGATTTTTTCCAATGATGATGGATGGCTCATTTATGTAAAATAATAAATACGTCTCATTAATATCAAGATTCTTTAATGCATACTCCTCAATCGCCAGGTTAATGCGCGGATCAGTAATCCCTTTATTATCAATAAACAGCATACTCACCAAATCCCCCTTTAAAGTTGAATAGTCTGAAATTCTTCTGCAAGTTTTATTATACCAGTAAATTCACCTGATGCCTCATGAACTAAATCACTTACATTCCCGTAATGCGGCAGGTGAGTGAGAATTAATTGCTTTACACCTGCCTCACGGGCAAACCGGCCAGCCTCTACACTGTTCATATGTCCCGCTGATTTGCCGTTTTGATGCCCGTAAAAGTTGCACTCGCATAACAACACGTCTGCACTGCTGCTAAACTGAATAAACTCCTCTTTAAAGGCGCTATCCCCTGTATAAACCAATGACTTGCCACCCGCCTCAAATCTCATCGCATAGCAAGGCACAGGATGGTCTGTTTTTAAAAAGCTTACTTGAAACGGACCGATAGACAGGACCTGATTTGGTTCATAGGCAATTCCTTTCGTAATTGTTTTATAGGTTAATTTTGTAAATTCATGCTGATCAAAATGGTGCCCATAGATTGGCAGGGTCGGAAATTGTTTTCCCAAAAAGCCTTGGATCAGCCTCGCATGCTGCAGGACACCGATATCGGCAATATGATCAGGGTGGTAATGGGAAAGAATAACCGCATCAAGCTCCTCAGGCTCAACGATATTTGGCAGTTTCGCAAGAACTCCGCTGCCGCAATCGACTAGCAGCCGAAACCCTTCATGTTCAAGTAAATAGCCTGAGCTTGCTGCATCCTTTTTCGGATAGCCGCCCCAAAACCCGATGACCGTCAATTTCATGATAAATCCCTCCAAAATTCCAGTTCATTTTTAATATGTACATTATCAGCAGCTCTTTACTATATTCATACACGAAAAGACCAGCCGTATCAATGTTGAAGGCTGGTCTTTCAAGTTTATTCATGTGCTGCTTTAAATTGATGCTTCATCCTCATCGCATAGTTGGCAATTGACAATACGCTGAAGCCAACAATAAAGCCAAATAAAATGAGGGCATTTTCCCACATAAAGCTGAAATCACCGCTTGAAATCACCGCTTTAAAGCCCTGCACCGAATAGGTCATCGGCAGGAAGGCATTAAAATGCTGCAAGAAATTCGGAATCAATTCAAGCGGGAATGTTCCTGCACTTGTTGTTAATTGGAAAATCAAAATGATAATCGCGATAAACCGCCCGGCATCTGCAAGTACTGAAACAAGCAATTGGATTAACGCAATAAAAGTTAAGCTTGTAATTATGGAAAACAAAATAAACTTTGGCATGCTTTGAACTTCAAGGTTTAATCCAAACAGAAGGATTGCATCAGCAATCAATGCCTGGATTATTCCGATTCCTGCCATAATGGCAAATTTGCTGGCAAACCAATTAAAACCGTTTACCGGTCGGATGGCAGCATCTCTAATCGGGAAGACAATCGATAATAATAGAGCACCAACAAATAATCCTAATGATAGGAAGTATGGCGCAAACCCTGTTCCATAGTTTGGTACAGTATTTAAACTTTCCTTATCCAGTTTGACCGGTTTTGCCATCATATCATAGGTTTTGTTGTCTGTGTGAACCTTTGCAGCCTCATCGGAACCCTCTTTCAATTTATCCGCCAACTCCTTGGCACCATCAGACAGTTTTCCTGCTCCATCTTTTAACTGCTCCGAGCCATCTGCCAACTGTCCGGCACCAGTAGTGATGGCATCGGCACCTGCGGTTAATTGCTTCATCCCAGTTGAGAGACTGCCCGCACCGCCGTTTACCTCATTAGAGCCTAAATATAATTGATGGACCCCTGCCTGTAAGGCCTGCTGCCCTTGGTTGATCGTTCCTAAACCTGATAACAATTGATCAAAGTATGGGTTTGTCTGGCTGGCGATTTTTTCTTCAAGGCCTGACGTTGCTCCTGAAAGCTTACCAGTCAACTCTGTTTTAAACGTATCAAACCCTGCACCCAAATTGGAGGTCAGCTTGGCAGATACAATCGGCTTTACTATAGCCTTGATTTGTTCCTTTGATTCCGCTTGAATAATCTGCTGTGCATACTGTTCTGGGATACCGCTGGCAACAAGCGCCTTTGTTTGATTTTCAATAATTGGCCCCATCATGCTTTGCATTTCAGCCGGAGTAAATTTCCCACTTGAGATCAGGCTTTGAGCTATTTGATTCATGGCTTGCTTTTGTTGATAAATTTGTTCAGCAGTCTGGTCAGCCATTTGTTCAATTAATGACGTGGATAACTGGGATTCAAAACTATTTATCCCATTATTTAATTCCACAACACTGCCGCTCAATTGGTTATTGATTTCTTTCGCAATTCCAGCAGGGAGCTCCTGTTTCAATTGCGCTGCACCCGCATAGGCCTCCTTTGTTCCGGCCACAAGCTTTGGAAGATTGGAATCCACCTCAGACAGACCGGCGCTAAGCTTAGATGAGCCATCAGCAAGCTTAGCCGATCCGGCATCCGCCGTTTTCATGCCATTATCAAATTCAATCGATTTTTCAGCAAGTGTTGCTAGCCCTGCATAGAGGCCTTTCGAGCCTTGAGTTAATTCTTTAGAACCGTCGCTCAATTGGCCCGCACCATCGCTTGCTTTTTCAACTCCATCAGCAAGATCGGTTATTTTAGAAAAAATAGTCTCAGCATACGTTTCCGTTACCTTTTCAGAAACTGCGGTTTTTATTTTTTCTGCGGCCGTTCCGCCAATTTGGGCTGATAAGAAGTTATAGCCTTCGTTTGGGACATAGGTTAATGTTAGTTTTTTCGGTTGGTCGTCCATTAATGTGGTCGCATTTTCCGAAAAATCATTCGGAATTTCAATCAGCATATAATATTTTTGTTCTTTGAGCTTTTTATAACCCTCACTTTTGCCAACCGATTCAAAGCCAAACTCCTTGCTTTTCTCTAGTTTTCGCACTAGGTCATTGCCAAGCTTCAGCTTTTCTCCGTCAAGTGTTGCCCCTTTATCTTCATTGACTATGGCAACAGGCAAATGATCCAGTTTGGCGTATGGATCCCAAAATGCCCAAAGGAACATTCCAGCATATAACACCGGGACCAGCATAACCGCAATGATCGGGATTAAGATTTTTCTATTTTTAAGAATAGTTGATAGTTCAGCCTTTAATAGGTTTGGTTTCAACCTTATCCTCCTCTCTAATATTGACTAATTTGTTCATTCGGTCATTTGTGTTCTAAAAAGAAGGACTATCCAGCAGACAATCCTAAAAAAATGACTCGTAAAGTGACCAAATGAACGTTTCAGTCATTAATCACTTAATGAGTATACTACCATTTTAATTTGTTGACAAGAAAAATAAATGAAAACTCGTCGATTGGCGAGTCCGATAGGACGAAGACAGAGACGTAGTTGAATTTATGCGTTAGGAAAGTATAAATTTGTGAAAATTTATATTTCCATATTAGCTAAAAAAAAAGAAGCTGATTTTAAGTTCAGCTTCCTTTGTTATTTAAATATTCTAGTACATTTTTAACGGCTGCTTCTCCTTGGTCGATACAATCCGGGACGCCGACACCGCCGTAGGATGCTCCAGCTAAAAACACGCCCGGCAGTTCTTGTTTCATAGCCTCCAGAATGGAATTGAGCCGCTGTTTATGCCCGACCGTATATTGAGGCATCGAGTTTTTCCAGCGGGAAATGACGGCAAAATCAGGACTCATATTAATTTGCATGATTTTGTTTAAGTCATCAAGGACGATTTTAACGATTTGGTCATCGGACAGATCGACTACCGTTTCATCCCCCGCCCTGCCTACATAACAGCGGAGCAAAACTTTTCCCTCCGGCGTAGAATGCTCCCATTTTTTATGTGTCCAGGTACAGGCCGTTATTGTATAATCACTGTTTCTAGAAACGACAAAGCCAGTCCCATCTATGTCCTCATTTATGGCCTCTTCCGGGAAGGCCAAGGCAACTGTGGCAACGGAAGTCGAGGGAACATGTTTCAAAGGTTCAAAAAAACGATAATCCGAAAACATCGCCTGCGTTATTTTGTGAGGGGTGGCAGCAATAATACTATCGGCTGTCAGGCATTCCCCATTGTTCAGATAAACCTCATATTTATTATTTACCCGAGCGATGTTCTCCACCCGATGCCCTTTTAAAACCGAGCTGGCATCTAATTTTGCTTCAATCGCTTCAGCAAACGATTGCAAGCCTGTTTTAAAGGTGAGGAATCCGCCTTTTTTTGATTTCCCTTTATCACCCTGCTGTTTTGGCTGCGCCGGAGTTGATTTTTTCATCCCCAATATCAGGCTGCGGTGCTTCTGTTCCACCTCATAAAATTGCGGAAAGGTGGCCATCAAACTCATTTGATCGATATCGCCTGCGTAAATTCCTGAAAGCAGCGGTTCAATTAAGTTCTCGACCACTTCATCGCCCAACCGCCTTCTAAAAAAATGACCTAATGCTTGGTCTTTTCCGCTTTCAGAGCGGGGCAATATTAAATCGGCCGCTGCTCTCAGCTTCCCTGGAATGGAAAATAACCCCGTTGTCATAAATGGCCCCACTTCGGTCGGGATTCCCATGATTGAGCCGCCCGGCATGGAATGGAGCTTTTCATTCACCAAAACATAGGATTTCCCCGTTGAGTTTGGTACTAATTGATCGTCCATCCCAACTTCCTTCGCCAGCCGGATGATACTCGTTTTTCTGGCCAAGAAGGAATCCGGACCTCTTTCAATGGTGAAACCGTCTCTTACAACAGTCTGCATTTTTCCGCCGAGTCGGTGCGAGGCTTCAATAAGTTGGATCTCCAGCGGGAGATTTTTCTCCTTTACTTCTTTTTGAAGATAATAGGCTGCGGTCAAACCGGCAGCTCCCCCACCAATAATAATTACCTTCTGTTCTTCTTCTGCCACCTGACGTCACCTTCTTCAAATTGAATTTCCAAGTTCCTAATCCGCTAACTTCTTTAAGATGACGGTTGACAATGTATCAATGAATTCTTCCTTTGCATTAGGCATTTCCGGTCGATAGTAGCTCACGCCCAATTCACGGGTAACAGCGTTACATTCATAATCATTATCATATAGAACCTCAAGATGGTCCGAAACAAATCCAACTGGTGCATAGACGAATGCCTTATAGTGATGGTTATGATATAAATCTCTCGTTAAATCTTGAACATCAGGTCCTAACCATGGCTCCGGCGTATTTCCTGCGCTTTGCCAGCCAATCACATAATTCTTTACTCCTGCTTCAGCAGCAATTAAATCCGCAGTTTCTTGCAGCTGTTTTGGATATGGATCCCCAAACTGAAGAATTTTTTCCGGCAGACTGTGAGCCGAAACGATCAGCACCGCATGATCCTTTTCTTCTTCAGGCATTTGTTCAAAAGTTTGTTTGAGTTTATCCGCCCAGTAAGAAATAAACTTTGGTTCCTGATACCAGCTTTCAATCGTTTTTATCGTAAGTCCGCCTAATTTTTCTGCCTCTTCAACCGCTCTGCCATTATAGGATTTTACGCTAAAAGTTGAAAAATGCGGGGCAAGCACGATACTTACTGCCTCTTTTATGCCGCCCTCATGCATCTGTTTAACGGCATCTTCAATAAACGGCTCAATATGCTTTAAGCCAAGATACATTTTAAATTCGACTTCATCTTGAATTTTATTTAAATATGCTTCTAGCTTTTGACCTTGTTCAAGGGTGATTTTTGCCAAAGGAGAAATCCCGCCAATCGCTTCATAGCGATTACGTAGGTCCTCAATCATTTCCGGAGTTGGTTTTCTCCCATGCCGGATATGGGTATAGTATCTTTCCAGGTCGTCTGCATTGTAGGGGGTACCGTATGCCATCACCAGCAAGCCCATTTTCTTTTTCGTCATCGTTTGCACCTCTTATGTAATTTTCCGTATTCCTTTTATTAGGGATAGGGCCACAAGGCTTGTGCAGTCTCAACCTGACATCCCTTATGGCCCTTTTTAATAGCTCTTTTATTTTGCCAAAAATCTGCTCTTAATACCAATAAAAAGCTTAATTCAACAGGTTATCTGCCGTTTTTCGCCGCTGAATATTCATGAACAAAAGCCGTAAGTTTTTTCAGGTTTTCCGGATTAACAGACGGGAATACCCCGTGGCCTAAATTAAAGATATATCCGCCTTGCTCCATTCCCTGATCTAAAATGGCTTTTGCCCTCTCTTCAATTACTTCCCATGGAGCCAAAAGGATCGCTGGGTCAAGATTTCCCTGGACTGTTTTCTGAATCCCCATTTCCCGTGCTTGGCGGATTGGCAGACGCCAATCAAGACCGACAACATCCAGCGGCAGGTCATTCCATTCCAATGCCAGGTGGCTTGCGCCGACACCGAACATGATTAATGGAACATTCTCTTCTCTTAATGAAGAAAAAATCCGGTTCATGACTGGTTTAATAAAATAACGGTAATCCTCCACATTTACAGCGCCAACCCATGAATCAAAAATTTGAATAGCGCGTGCTCCGGCTTTGATTTGCGCTTTTACGTATGTAATGACCATATCGCCTAGTTTATCCATCAACGCAAACCAGGCCTTCGGCTCAGCGTACATAAACGCTTTTGTCTTATTATAATTTTTCGAAGGGCCGCCCTCGATCATATAACTAGCAAGCGTAAATGGGGCACCGGAAAATCCGATTAAAGGCACGGATAATTGTTCCTCTGTCAATAATTTAATCGTATCGATCACATAAGGAATATCTTCTTCAGGATGCAATTCCCCTAGTCTTTCCACATCCGCAAGGGAACGAATTGGATTGTCAATGACCGGACCGATGCCGCCTTTGATTTCCACGTTCATCCCGATGGCCGGAAGCGGTGTCATGATATCCTTGTACAAAATCGCGGCATCAACATTATATTGGTCAACAGGCAGGCGGGTGACATATGCACACAATTCCGGCTGATGAGTAATTTCAAATAGAGAGTATTTTTCTTTAATTTCCCGGTACTCCGGCTGTGAACGTCCTGCCTGGCGCATGTACCAAACTGGAACATAATCCGTCTTCTCTCCCCGAGCTGCTTTTAAAAATGTTTCATTAATAGGCTTTGCCATAAAAATAAGTCCACCTTTCAAGACATTCTGTTTACCATTTTAATATATAGAACAAGATTTTAAAAACTTTCTTTCATACACAGTTGTCTTCACTATATCGATAATTTCCTCCTCTGCATAGCAAACGATTACTTTTGTCAAAAAAAAGTCGATTTTTACGTTTGAAAATGAGTTTAAATAAGAAAATAGTTTTTGCATAAGCTATTACTTAAGATTAGCTTAAGGGGGATTTGAAAAATGACCGTATATATTACCAGCGGAACACTCGATTTTTTAAAAACGATTAAAGCGAAATATCCCGCTGAAAAAATTATGATGATGAGCAGTGCAAATGGAGCATTATTATTCCATGAAACTGCCGGAAAAACCGTTTTTAATGAACCAAGGAAATATGAAGTCTTTGAATCAATCGGGGAAATGAGTGGCGAAGGGTTTGTTGTGATGAAAAATATTCCCGTTACACCTGAAGGACACCCCATATTTGAACATCACCTAAAAAATCAGAGCAGGAAACTGGAAGGCACACCTGGTTTAATCGCCCTTCGCGGGCTCCGCCCCTTGGCTTCAAATACATATATAATTATGATTGTGTGGACCGATGAAAAATCTTTTGAAGATTGGCATGTCACGAATTCATTTCTTGAAGGGGATAAAAACAATCCCGAGAATGACGATCTTCCAAACATATTCGAAAGTGCACCCTATATCAGCAGCTACACAATTGAAGATTAATTTTTCAAAAGGAATGGAGAATCTAGCCATTCCTTTTTCCTTTCCACGGTTAAAATTTTGTTTTTCCTCCCGCTCACCTCTTTTAAGCAAATTCATATTCTGTATTACATCCAGCCGGGCGGATACCTATTACAAAAGTCCATGGATGAAAGAAAGGAGGTTAATTTTATGCTCGTGGAGCTTACTGCTCTTCATTGGATATATGTCGTCTTTATTGCACTGATTATTGGTTTTATGGTCATGAGACGAGACACGACAATTGTCTGCATTGCCGGTATTTTCTTAATTGGTCTTATCGCCACAGGCAGTTTAAGTCATGCGATAAGCAGCATTTTTAATAGTTTTGCATATGCGATAACAGAATTATTGTCCACGATCCTTGTCATCTCCATCATTGTTGCGATGAGCCATACGTTAACCACAACAGGGATCAATGATGTGATGATTTCGCCTTTCCGGAAGCTGATTCGCAACCCGGCATTAGCATACTGGACAATCGGAATTTTAATGATGGTCATCTCCTGGTTCTTTTGGCCTTCACCCGCGGTAGCTTTGCTCGGTGCCGTCCTTCTTCCTGTTGCCATTAGGGCTGGGCTCCCTGCTTTGGGCGTTGCCATGGCCATGAACCTATTCGGGCACGGAATTGCTTTATCGGGTGATTTTGTCATTCAGGCTGCACCGAAACTAACATCTGATGCCGCCGGGATACCCATCCAAGATGTCATTGATGCCAGCATTCCTTTAGTATTTATCATGGGTATTGTGACAACGATTGCGGCCTTTTACTTCCTGCGCCGTGACATGAAGCGGGGAATTCTAAAGGCCGATACATCGATTATCTCCGCTTCTGAAGCTGAAACCACACAGCAGGGGCTGCTTTCTCTCTCCCAGAAACGATTCTTTGCCATAATAGTTCCTTTATTATTTGCCGCTGACGTTGCTGCGATGACAATCCTTGATTTAACCGGTGGAGATGCGACAGCTTTGATTGGCGGAACCTCGATTTTAATTCTTCTATTAATCTCATTGACAAGTTTCAAAAATGAAGGTCTTGAAAAAACAACAAGTTACTTGATTGAGGGCTTCCAATTTGGTTTTAAAGTCTTTGGTCCAGTCATTCCAATTGCCGCTTTCTTCTACTTGGGAGATGCCGGCTTTACGAAAATCATCGGAGAATATCTGCCGAAAGCCTCTCATGGAATAGTCAACGACCTAGGTCTGGCACTTGCTAACATCGTTCCGTTAAGCAAGGCGGTTGGAGCCGTTACTCTGACTGCTGTTGGTGCCATTACCGGACTGGACGGCTCAGGATTTTCCGGTATCTCACTAGCAGGTTCAGTTGCTGCTCTTTTTGCCGTCGCGATTGGAAAAGGGGCGGCTACCCTGACTGCGCTGGGTCAAATCGCCGCCATCTGGGTTGGCGGTGGAACCCTTGTCCCTTGGGCCCTCATCCCGGCGGCGGCAATTTGTAATGTTGACCCCTTCGAACTTGCACGGCGAAATCTCGTTCCGGTCGTGATCGGCCTTGTGGTGACCACGATAGCGGCAATGTTTCTAATCTAACTATCTAAATGGGGCTGAAAATCTTCAGCCTCTTCTATTTGTTCCATATCTTATATAAATGTTAAAATAGTATGAAAAAGAGGCTATTTATTTCTAAGGAAAACTCGTCGATTGGCGAGCCCTAAGGGCGGTTCATGAGGCGTAGTTGCACTTATACTTTCTTAATAGCTAGTAAAGACTGAGAGGGGGATTTACATATGTTAGATGAATTGTTTGCTAAATTAGAAAATTCCTATGAGGAAATGGTCTCCATTCGCCGACATCTTCACCAGCATCCAGAACTATCCTATCAAGAATACGAAACGGCCAAATTTATTGTTTCCTTTTATGAAAAACTTGGAATTGAAGTGAACAGCAATGTCGGCGGGAACGGTGTAGTAGCAAAGGTTTATGGTAAAAAGCCGGGTAAAACCGTGGCATTGCGGGCCGATTTTGATGCCCTGCCGATTCAGGATGAAAAGGATGATATCCCATATAAATCAACAGTGCCAGGAGTTATGCACGCTTGCGGACATGACGGGCACACCGCCACCCTTCTGCTCCTTGCCAAAGCATTGAATGAACTTAAGGACAATCTCGAAGGAACCTATGTGTTTATTCACCAGCATGCCGAAGAATATGCCCCAGGTGGTGCCATTTCGATGATAGAGGATGGCTGCTTAGAAGGTGTGGATGTGATCTTTGGAACCCACTTATGGGCAAGCGTGCCAACTGGTACGATTCAATATCGAACTGGCCCTTTTATGGCAGCTGCAGACCGGTTTGAAATTGAAATTCAAGGCAAAGGCGGGCATGGCGCACAGCCTCATACGACAAAAGATGCGATCGTGACAGCCTCCCAGCTTGTCTTAAATCTTCAGCAAATTGTCAGCCGCAAGGTTAATCCGATTGATTCGGCCGTTGTCTCCATTGGATCATTTACTGCTCAAAATGCCTTCAATGTCATTGCCGATAAAGCAAAGCTTATTGGGACGGTACGGACCTTCAATGAGGAGCTTAGAAGCTTTATTGAAGAAGAAATCGAACGAATTGTCCACGGCACCTGTTATATGTCAGGCAGCACTTACGACTATAAGTATTTTCGCGGCTATCCGCCAGTGGTGAATCATGCCAAGGAAACGGAATTCCTGGCTGCCTGTGCTCACCTTGCAGCAGAAGTAAAAATCGTGGAAGAGACCGAACCGGACATGGGCGGAGAAGATTTTGCCTACTATTTGCAAAAGGTGCCGGGAACCTTCTTCTACACCGGAGCAAAGCCGGAACGCGATGATGCTGCTTACCCGCATCACCATCCACGATTTGACATCGATGAAAAAGCTATGCTGATTGCTGCCAAGACATTGGGAACAGCAGCCATAAAGGTGCATAACGAGTAAATGGAAACTCGCCGTTTGGCGAGTCCGGTAGGACGAAGACAGAGGCGTAGTTGAATTTATGCGTTAGGAAAGTATAAATTTGTGAAATACTTTCCTATTAGCTAAAGAAAAAACCCCTGAACTTTATTTAAAGCTCAGGGGCTTTTTGCAAAATTCTTAACCGATAAGCGTTCATCGCCGTTTCGCCTAATGTTTTCATTAGGTTGTTATTGGCGTATGCCCCAACAAAGGCGCCGATCCCTGGAACAAGCTGAAGCATTTTGACAAAATCAATATAATCCCGGTATTCCTGCTGGAACTTCCGCCAGTCCATTTTCACAAGTACCTGCTTTCGCTCCTCCCAGTTTTCAATCTCAGATAACGTGTTTCTGCGGATTTCATCGCTTGAAAAAGCAAGCTGAAAGACATGAAGAATAAATAACCTTTCCTCATATTCCTTCGTATTGAAGCCGTAAACGGAGGCTGCATCAAATAAGAACTTCATCTTGATGGTTAACAGCAAAGGGAAGTCTGCCAGCCCCAGCAAAATCCCACCCGCACCAGTGCCGGCCCCTTCCACCATCGCTGTTTTTTGGTAGGTGGAAATTTTTTTGCGGACTAATTCATCTCTTTCTTCAAGAGTTAACCCTTCTGTGGCATTTCTGTTGGTGGTCATTTGCGAACTAAATAAAGTAGCCTTTACCATTGTTTTAATGCTGTCCGTCATGACTTCATGAACTTTTTCAGGGATGATTTCATTGATTTTCCCTTGCGCCTTTTTCGATATCCTATTCATCATTCCCGACCGTCTTATCAATTTTCGTTTCCAGTCTTGAACTTCATCATATACCTTTAATTCATAATCGTTCATCAAACCTCACCTCGCCATACTAATTTTATGCGTAAATACGTAAGAATCAGCCGTTTGGTTTCAAAAAAAAACCCCTTTGCCTAAACTCAAAGGGGGGTCATTTTATCCTTCATTCTATTTTTACTGTAAAAATAAACAAATAAGAAGTTAAACAATAGTCCTGCTGCAAGTTCCAATAATGCCAGGGATATTTCTCCCTTCAGAAAAATAAACAGGGCAAAAACAATGTTTTCGATTGTTAAAATAACCATCAGCAATAAATGAAAATCATCATGCTTGTGTTTTTCAGCAACCGGATAAAGGTCGACCCACAGCTTGTTTTGGTGGTGATGGATAAGCGGAAGCAGTTGAAATCCAGTTAAATATAAAAACAAAATACTGATGAGAATTTGTCCCAATCCAAACGAAATAAAATAAATCCCTAGTATACCAATAACCGTTAAGCGGACAAACAGTCCGAGATAATCCGATGACCGCAAAAAAGTCCGTGCATACAAATAGAGATACGTTTTTTCTTGTGAAAAGCGAATCCTCCCCAAGAGGAAATCCAGCCATTTTCTTCTTTTTACCGTATCCTTTAGTTTCGGCACATCTGTAAACATATTTGCAAGCCGATAAAAGGAAGCCATTCTTTTTTCTTCCTGATCAATTAATAAATCCCATTTTAACCCTAGGGCTTTTGTTCTGTTATGGAAAAAGAAATAATACAAGACCATAATCAAAGCAATGACCAAAAGGACTACAAAATTTGCCTGTTTAAACAGCAAATAGGTTAGCGAGAGATTAATGAAATATCTGACGGTCAGATCCCATCTATGTACTGATGTCTGAACAAAGTAAGAAATCCGCCAGCTGACTAATAGATTCCATCCCTTGATGACAAAAAGAACAATGAGAAACGGGAAAAATAAGCGAAAGCCAGTGCTGCTTATATGGGCATACATTGGCATAAGAACAGCAAAAATGAGTAAGAGTATGTAACCTTGAAAAATAAAGCTTACGAATCCGGAACGAAGAAAATACCCCTTTAATTTATCTTCTAACGGAAGCAAAAATACCTTATCCGCTTCCAATAAAAAATTATAAACTGGGCTGTATGTTAAGAAAAAACTGATAAACAGGGCTAGAATAATTTCCGCCGGAAAATCAGTTGATAAAGTTTTAATCCACTCCTGATAATAATACGCACCGCTGCCAATCAGAAACAATAAAACAATGACAAGATGGCCATTAAAAATATAGCGAAGATACGTGCTCAAATCCTTAACACGCCGGCCTGCCCGTTCCTTCCAAAGTTTCACCGCATTAAACATAATTTTCTTCCTTTGTTAACTGAATATAGATGTCATCTAATGACGCGGCCGGCATCGAAAATTGCTCCCTAAGCTCTGTAAGTGTCCCTTTTGCCCGAATTTTCCCTTCATGCAAAATAACAAACCGGTCGCAATATTTTTCCGCAGTAGCTAGAATATGGGTCGACATTAAGATTCCCGCCCCATTGTCTTTCATTTTCTTCATTAAATCGAGCAATGATTGGATACCGAGCGGGTCGAGGCCGACAAACGGCTCGTCTACGATGTAGAGCGATGGCTGCACAAGGAATGCGCACATGATCATCACCTTTTGCTTCATCCCTTTAGAAAAATGAGCTGGAAACCACTTTAGGCGCTTCTCCATCCGAAATTCAGTGAGCAATGGAGAAACGCGGGCTTTATAGTCCGTTTCAGAAAGTCCATAAGCCATCGCCGTTAAGCGTAAATGCTCCTCCAATGTTAATTCTTCATATAAAATTGGTGTTTCCGGAACAAACGTAAACATTTTACGATATGCCTCTTTATGATCTGTGATGGTTTGCTCATTTATTTTTATGACACCTTGATGTGGTTCCATTAATCCGATGATATGCTTAATGGTTGTGCTCTTTCCTGCGCCATTCAACCCAATTAGGCCAACCAATTCTTTTTCGTTCACCTCAAAAGAAACGTCTTTTAAGACCGGATTCCTTGTGTAACCGCCAACTAGATTTTCAATCGTTAATAAAGACATTTTTTTAAGTCCTTCCCTTAATGATTTCCTTTATTTTATCAAATCGTTTTCAATAAAAATAGAAATTCAATTTTATTTGTATATTTCCTTTTCAATCGGACATCATAATATTCGAAGGGGAGTTCAATTGATGAAGTGATTCATCAACCACTTGAAATGAGGTGTCTACAAAAGACAATATCCGTTTCAAACCCAGAAGCTTCTAAAAACGTTTCAAAACAAGGGGATGGTTGTATTGTACAATGTGCATGGTAACCATTTTGAGTTCAAATAACACCAGGTTTTTGGATAAAAAACTGAAAATGAGGTGTTTGTCGCAGACATCGTCCGTTTTTAAAGGTAAGAAAACCGATAAAAACAAATAGGGGATGGTCAGCTTGAACAATGATGTTTCTTTATAACAACACTCTACTGTAAAATGAGGTGTTTATCAAAGAACACTCCTATTGAACGTCAAATTTGAAGCAATTTCCCCTTCGAGAGGGCGGGATTCTAAGCGAATCCTGCTCTTTTCTTTTTTGCGAAAGAATTCTATGGTAAAATATACAAAATATAATGAAAGGCTGGTCCCAAAAATGAACGATTGTATTTTCTGTAAAATTGTTAATGGTGAAATTCCTTCCGCAAAAGTATTTGAAAACGAACATGTCCTAGCCTTTATGGACATCAGTCAGGTAACAAAAGGGCATACACTGGTCATCCCAAAGATACATAAAGAAAATGTCTTTGAACTGACGCCCGAAATCGCCAGAAACCTATTCGAAGTGGTCCCTGCCATTGCCAACGCTTTAAAACAGGAATTTGAACCGGCCGGTTTAAATACCATTAACAATAATGGCGAGTTAGCTGGACAAACTGTTTTCCATTACCACATGCATTTAATTCCTCGTTATGGCAAGGGAGATGGCCTTGGTGTAGTCTGGAAAAATAATCAAAGTGACTATACACCACAACTGCTCCAGGAAATGGCAGCCAATATTGCCAAGAAATTATAGGCCCGTACAGTAAGTTATCTGAAAATTATTTCTTTATTATTATTATCGTAATATGCTATAATGTGTATAAATTCTTCGCTGCAGGCAATGAGTGCACTGCAGGAGGAAAAAAGCTTTAGAAGAGCAGAGGAGAGATGAGAAATGAAAACAAAAAACCTTGTCATTTTAGCACTTTTAGCGGCGATTGGATTTGTGCTGCACGCGGTAATGCCGGCGTTCCTGACGATTAAACCAGATATGATGCTGGCGATGATGTTCTTAGGAATTATTCTTATTCCGGAAATCAAAAGCGTTATGCTTTTGGCGATTGTAACAGGCGTATTATCTGCGATCACCACTCAGTTCCCTGGGGGGCAGTTTCCAAATATCATTGATAAGCCCGTCACTGCATTAGTTTTCTTCGGATTATTTTTAGCATTAAAAAAATACCGCAGCTCTATTGTAAGTGTTGGTGTATTGACAGCGATAGGAACGATCGTGTCCGGAACAGTCTTTTTAACATCTGCCTATTTCTTGGTTGGTCTGCCTGGCCCATTTGCTGCACTGTTTGGCGTAGCTGTTTTACCTGCTGCTGCCATCAATACTGTCACAATGGTTATCTTGTACCCAATCGCGCAATCGATTGCTAAAAGAACTAAATCATCAACTGTTTCCGTCATTGAAAAGTAATGACAGGTACGTTAAGAAAAGAACCCTTAAGGGTTCTTTTCTTAAATTCACTTTAGAAAAAATAGGTAAACAATAAGGCTAACACTAAAAAGATTCCCCCGCCGCTAGCGCAGACAGCTGCCCTTTTCTTTATTATTTGTTTAGGCGGATAAACACCTGGTCTCGTTAAATCAATGACAAACTTACCTGTACCCATGAAAAAAATGGCACTTAGAACAAAAAACATGATAGCTGCACTTTTCATAGTAAGATCCCCCTGCAGGATTCCAAATTTCAATTGATGTTGTAACTATTTATATGTTTTTCTGTCCATACCTATGAAAAATTTAGTAACACTATATAAGTAAATTAATTTTTAAAAAAATATTCAAAAAGTTTCCATTTTTCTTATTAATCAATTATAATAAAATAGAAATCTTTTAAACAATTTAAATTTCAATATAAAATTATCATAATTTCTAAAAATTTTGTGAATTTTTTCTTTATTAATTTTTATTTTATTGGCATAATGAAAATAGAGTAATAATAAAGTAGGTGAAAATGGAGATGACGGAGAAACAATATTCGGCCAAGGAAGCAATGATTTTTAGTCAAAGAATTGCGCAATTAAGTAAGGCATTATGGAAATCGATTGAAAAAGATTGGCAGCAATGGATAAAACCGTATGATTTAAATATTAATGAACACCACATTCTTTGGATTGCCTACCATTTGAACGGTGCATCTATTTCCGATGTAGCCAAATTTGGTGTCATGCATGTCTCAACAGCTTTTAATTTTTCAAAAAAATTAGAAGAACGAGGCTTGCTGAAATTTTCTAAAAAAGAAAATGACAAACGGAATACGTATATCCAATTGACACCAGAGGGTGAAAACATTCTCCTGCAGTTAATGGAAACCTATGATCCAAATGCCTACTCAGCATTTACCGGCGCACTGCCTTTACGGGAATTATACGGAAAATTCCCGGACATCATTGAAATGATGGCAATTATCCGGAATATTTATGGACAGGACTTCATGGAGATTTTTGAACGTTCCTTCCATAATCTTGAAAGTAAGTTTGTGGAAGAAGACGGGAAGCTAAAAAAATCAGAGGAAAAAGAACAAGAACTTGCCTAACTAGGCTAAATAAATTTTTCAAATTCCAGAAAAAGTGATTTGTATAGATTCTGTGATAGACATGCTTTGATGGTTTGTCCGATATCTAGTTTGTCAGGCATTGAGATCGAAAGCTCATCAAAAAGCGGATGAAAGTATACATACCCTTCCGCTTTTTGTTCTTCCAATTTTTTGCTCAGTTTATCACATATAGAATAAAAATGATTCACTTCTGATTCGGAAAGGCCGGATTCAATGATCATTCGAGTGAACTTCTTGGATGGATGATCCACTACCTCTAATAACAGCTTTTGATGAAATTCAAGCATATTTATTTTTTCTGCCAGCATTTCATATTTATCCATGAAAAGCCCCCCTTTTTCCATATTATTCACCTTTTTGGGACTTGGATAAACCTATTTCAGTATTTACTTATTTGGCATCAAAATCTGAGAACCTTCCATTCTTTTTGACTATCTTTTTAATAAATTATTTGGTAAGGTAAAATGGAACAGTATCTGGGGGGAGGGATTTCTTATGATCTCCATTTTTATCGTTTTTGCCATTTTTATTTTGTTTTATGTAAATAAAATGACCAGTTCATTATGTATTCAAAAAGAAATTCCGGAAGAACGTCAGCACAAGGTGTTTCGTACAATTAATGTTCTCGTTACTATTTTATTAATTTCTTCCTATTTGGAAATTTTGTATACATAGTGTATAAGTAAAAAAACAAGCGATGAGGTGTCTCTCATCGCTTTTTACTTATGCTTAAATTACCCAAGCAGCACCAACGATAATCAATAAAATGAAAAGAACAACGATTAACGCAAAGCCTGCACCGTAACCTGCCCCACCAGACATATTTTTGCCTCCTTTCCGTTTCTACGATATACTATTCAACCTCCCTCCAATTCGACTAGGCTCTTATCTTATTTTTTCGGAAAAGACATGAATGGGCTTGTAAATTTTTGAAATGATAATCCTTTTAATTTTTTGCAGGAGTTGCCATTTATGTTATAGTTAAGGATGTGGACAAAAACCCATAAGAATTTACTATTTAGGAGAGATTCATCATGAAAAAATGGATAATGGCCCTAACGCTTGCTAGCTCAATCCTTGCCTTAAGTGCATGTAATCAAAATGGTTCGGAAACGGTTGCAGAGAGCAAAGCTGGGGATGTAACACAAGAGGATCTTTACAAGGCAATGAAGGATAAATTCGGCAATCAGGCATTACAGCAGCTTGTCTATGAAAAGGTTCTATCTAAAAAGTACAAAGTAACCGACAAAGAATTAGATGACAAAATTAAACAAATCAAAGAGGACCTTGGCTCAAACTTTGAAATGACCTTGGCCCAATATGGTTATAAAAGTGAAGCCGACCTAAAGAAAACAATGAAGCTTGGCATGCTGCAGGAAAAAGCGGCGATGAAAGACATTAAAATAACCGATAAAGAATTAAAGGATTACTATGATAATTATCAACCTGAAATTAAGGCACGCCATATTCTCGTTGCCGATGAAGCAACCGCTAACACTGTAAAGCAAAAGCTTGATGGCGGAGCAAAATTCGAAGATGTGGCAAAAGAATACTCAACTGATAAAGCTTCTGCCCAAAATGGCGGCGACTTAGGCTGGTTTGGTACTGGAAAGATGGACCCTGATTTTGAAAAGGCTGCCTATGCCCTGAAAGTTAATGAAATCAGCGCTCCAGTAAAAACTCAATTCGGTTACCATATTATTCAGGTTACTGATAAAAAAGAGAAAAAATCCTATGATGAAATGAAAAAAGATATTGAATATCAAGTAAAATCTCAAAAGTTAACTACCGATGTGATTAATAAAGCCATGGAACGTGAATTAAAAGACGCTAATGTAAAGATTAATGACAAAGACTTAAAAGACGCACTAACACCACAGACTGCAGCCCAATAAAAATCGGAAAAACGGAAGCGCCTCATTTTGCGCTTCCGTTTTTTTATTCGCTTGTGGCATGTTCACCTTTTCGGGCTTCCTTTTCTTTTTCAAGGCGCATCATATAGATTTCTCCCTCACGTTCTATATCTTCTTGTTCAAGCTGACGCTCTTCCCGCCCTGTTTTGATGGCCATTAACGCGCTAATGATAATCCCAACCACAACTGCATAAACCCAAATAGGTATAGTCAACTTCACTTGCCCCCTTTAAAATGGTTGTCCAATTTTCTAATAAATAATATTCATGGATTAAAAAATTATGCATAAAAAAAAGATAACCTCCTAGAGAGGCTACCCTTCTTATTTATGAAATGCAGGCTTGTAAAATGATCGATTATCCAGCGCAAAAACCCGTTCAGTAAACTCCCCTGGCTTAACTCTTTCCAAAGCCCGGTCAAGCATGTTCATTTTTGCATCGAGATTATCAATGTAATGAAGGATTTCTGCTTCTTTCACTAACGGTGGTTTGGGACTTCCCCACTCCGCTTTTCCGTGATGGCTTAGAACGAGGTGCTGGAGGATTAACACTTCCTCCCCGTTAATACCAAGTTCTTCAGCTGCTTTGCCAATTTCATTGATCATAATCGTAATATGCCCAAGTAGGTTTCCTTCGAGCGTATAAACAGTTGAAATTGGCCCGGATAATTCCATGACTTTGCCCATATCATGCAGGATGATGCCTGCATACAGCAGGTCCCTGTCAAGACTTGGGTATAGGCCGGAGATTGCTTTGGCGAGATCAAGCATGCTGACCACATGATAGGCAAGCCCGGAAACAAATTCATGATGATTTTTGGTCGCCGCCGGATACTCCAAAAATGCCTTCTGGTGCTTCTTTATTAAGTGGCGGGTAATCCTCTGGATATTTGGGTTTTTCATATCAAAAATATACTGGGTCAGTTTACTCACCATTTCATCCTGACTTAACGGTGCGGTTTCAAGGAAGTCTTCCAATTTCACCGCATCCGCCGGTCCGGTTCTTCGAATCTGGCGGATTTTCAACTGGCTTTTGCCCCGGTAATTTTGCACGTCCCCATGAATTTTGACAATCGTTTGGGCGGCATACATTTTTTCATCCTCTTCATTGGCATCCCAAAGCTTGGCTTCAATATCTCCACTTTGGTCTTGCAGGATTAACGTTAAAAACGGCTTTCCGTTGCTCGCAATTCCTTTTGTGGACGTTTTAATTAATAAATATAACTCAATCTGTTCCCCAACATCATAATGTAAAATACCTTTCGCCAACCTAGACACGCTCCCTTCCGATAGTAAAAGTATAACATATCCTTCTTTCACTCTATGAAATTATCTGAACAGCACCTTTTTCCAAGAAAAGAACATTTTCCTTTGGAAAGAACTGTAGTAAATGTTGATGACAAGTAAAAAATAAGATTTGATTTTGTTCCAGCGTTTTTATAAGCGCGACGACCCTTTCTGTTCTGCCAATATCAAAGTTTACGAAGCTGTCATCAATGATAATCGGGAACCGGTATTTTTCATAAAGGGTTGTAGCCAGTGCCAGTCTGATCGAAACATATAGCTGTTCTGTGGTGGCTTGGCTTAATTCGTTTGCTTCAAATAGGGTCCGGTCCTCCCGTTCTACTAGGAAACCAGTCCCCAATGGGTGCAGGTGTATTCGGTGGTATCTGCCATTTGTAAGAAAAGACAGAAACTCCTCCGCCCTTTCCAGCATTCTGGGCAAATGTTCATTTTTGTATTTCTCGATTGTTGCCGTCAAAATATTTTGTGCAAGAGAATATACAGCCCACTCTTTTGCTGTCTCCTCGAGTTCAAATTTTTTCAGCTTATAATGATGGAGAATATCAGAATAAACGCCGCCTTCTTCGAGAACCTGTAATTCGTACTTGACCTTGGCTTGCTCCTCCTGCAGTTCTTTTAATCTAGCATGCAATCGCTTAGATTCATCAAGGCCGGCAGTTATTAATTCATCCCAATTAAGGATGGTTAGGAAGCTTTCCCTCTCTTCCTCAGACAGGCTTGAATAGTTAAGCTGACTGCGGATATTGTCCAAAGCAGCCAGCAGTTCGGATCTTTTTTCCGCCTTTTTTCCAAGTTCATAGAATTGCTGTTCCGTATCCGTATTAGCAGACTGAAGCAGCAAAGCATACTCCGCTTCAAGCTGTTCCAGTTCATGTGATTTGCCTTGCCAATCTGCTTCCATGCCAGCAAGCTTATTTTTTCTTTCCTGTTTTTTGATACTCTTTTCAAGCTCTTCCTTAAGTTTTGTCCTCAATAAAAATGCGGTCTTATGTAGATCGAGATCCTTTTCCGGCAAAAAGCGTTTGCCATATTCCAGAATTCCTTCGGAAATCTGGCTTTGCTGCTGATTAGCTTTGTCCACTTTTGCAATTAGCTTATCCCGTTCCCATAAAATCTCTTTAAATTTTTCGATTTGTTTAAACGCTTCCTCCAAAAAGGCGTCGGCAAGATTATCAGGTATTTTTAATTCTCTGCTAACTGTAAGCAGCGTCTCCTTATGCTTACTAGAGGCTATCTCCCATTCCTCAAATTTCGAAATCACTTTTTCAAATTGGCTCTGCTGCTGCTTAAGCCTTAATTTTAACAGCTGCAGCTGTTCACGCCGCTGATTGTCTATCTTCAACTCTTCAGCAGCCTTGCTCAGATCCAGGTATTCGGCAGATTGCAGCTTTTCACTTACCTGTTTTTCTCTTTCCCGCAGTCCGTTAAGTTGTTGAACAAGCTGCTTTTCTTTAGCCTGCTTTAAGGATTGGAGCATGTATACGGCAAAAGCCAAACAGCCTCCTAACCCCAAGATCATCAGTACCCATTGTTTTGTCAGAAGTCCATAAAGGATTAGTCCGAGGAAGATCAGCTCTATCGTGATAAATTGAAGCTTAAGCCTTGATTTAGCATCCTGTTCCTGGTCAAGAGATCTTTGCTGGAAATGGATTTTTTCCTTGATTCCCTTTAATTCCTCTTCTAAGCCCCTTTTATCATTTCCGTGAACCTGTTTTTCAAGGAGCAGTCTGTCTTGGTCCGGCAAACATAAGCCCTCAGTCAAGAGAACCTCCTTTTCAATCATCTCTAAGGCATTTTTTTCTTCCTCATACCGTTCATCCAGTTCCTCTTTTGCTTCCATCAGTTTTCTGCTTTGTTTTGCAGTTGTTTCAACCTGGTTTTTCATATACATATTTGTATTAATGGCTTGAAAATCTTGATTCTGCAATGGCAGATGGAGCTTCGCTTTTATAATGGAAAGTTCCGCCTCACAGTCAGCCAGCCTCTGTTCATATTGGCCCAGTTCCAATTTGAACTGATCAAAAATGGGCATCTGATCCAGTAACATTAATATCGCCGGCTCATTCTCGAGGAGCTCTTCATTTGGCTCCAAACCGGCTATTTCCAGCTTTACCTTTTCAATTCGTTCCGCAAGACTGTTCAGCTCTGCTTTGTAGGGAAGAATAAGTTGGTTTAATTTTTCGAGTCTTTCCATTCCTCGGACAGGGAACTGTACTTCTTCAAGTTCAGCAAGCTCGTTCTCAATCCACTTTTCTTGTTTAACAGAAGATTCTATCCTTTTCCACTCCGAAAGCTTTGCTGTTTTTACCTGAAGGATGGTAAGCTGTTCATTAAGATTAGCCATTTCATGCAACAGGCTTTCTTTTTTCGCTGCCAAGGTCTCATATTCCTTATTTTTCGCAGCGGCTTTTTTTAGCTCTTGATTGACCTCATGAAGCTCCTGCAGTTTTTCATTTAGCTCAGGCTTTTTTCCCCCTGGCTTAAAGCGGGTATCCAGCTCCTTTTGGAGGGCAGCCTCTGCCTTTGCCAGTTGTTCTGTGCCTAGTGTTCCTGCGGAAAATAGGTATTTACCCAGCTCTTCACCCTTCATCTGGTGGATGTTTTGCAGCCCGTGTATATTGAAAGAAAAAATGGCCTGAAATAGATTTTTATCAAAGCTTTGTAGTAATTCCTTTAAAAGTTCCTCACCGCCAATGATCCCGTTATCCATGACTACCTTGACATCACCGGCGGCTTTTCCTTTTACCCGTTCAATTACTGCAAAGCCTTGACCTTCAAGATAAATTCGGATATTCCCGCCGTACTTTGTACCATGTTTCGGTTCGTAGCGCAGCTCTGATTGCTGCTTAGTTGGAAAACCAAATAAAATACTATGTATAAAGGCCATAATCGTAGATTTTCCAGCCTCATTTTCCCCAAAGAAAACCTGAAATTCATTCAAATTTTCGATGATGACATTTTCCAGCTGCCCAAAACCGTAAATATTCATTGCCGTGATTTTCAATTTGGATTCACTCCTTTCTATTTATAAAGTAATTCAATTAGCAGCTTCTCCGCCCTATTAATTAGTTCATGCTGCTCACCTGAGGATAGGGGTGACAAATATTTTTTACCCAAGCGGTGCTCATACAAAACGGCCAAGGCTTCATCTACATGATCGAATTGTTCAATTGCACTAAAAAGCTCACCATAAAAATTGGCTTCTTTTTTTAATTGTTCCTTGTTCACCTGCAGCCTTTCGGAAAAAGATAGCTCCACAATCCAAACAAATGCTTCCTCCTCCTGTTCATCTTCCAACAAAAGATCTAGCAGATCCGTTTGCAAACTTCTTCTTTCCATGTCGTCTTCCAGAAGAATGTTTTTGATGGCTAGGGACAAGAATGTGCCTTTTTTATCCTTTCTCCAGGTATTTAGGCTTGACTGACATAATTGAAGAATATCATGAAAATTCTTCGCCGATGCTGCATCAATTTCAGCCTCTTCCCAGACAATATCTGCTGCTTCTACAAAGTCCAGTTTTGCCTCAAGTTCCGTAAGAGTGACATGATAAAATCCTTTTGCGTCTTTTTCCTTTTTATTTCTCCCTTGAATATTACCGGGATAGATAATCGGAGGATTTTCAGACAATACAGCGCGTTTATGGATATGGCCCAATGCCCAATAATCAAAGTCTTTATCAAGTAAATCCTTAACAGTAAACGGGGCATAGTTATCATGTTCGGAGGAAGAGCTTTCATTTCCATGAAGGATGCCAATGTGGAAATCTGTACCCACTGACTTCACATACTCATCTGTTCTTCTCTCAAACACATGCCGGGTTGGATAGCTGAATCCATAGAAGGATACTGTTTCACCTGACTTTGTCTGCAGTTCCATCCGTTCGACTTTGCTCCCAAACACATGGACATTGTCCGGCATGTCAAGGTGAACCCAGGAACCATTTAAATGGTCATGATTGCCGTGGATCACATAGACTGGAATTTCATGTTCTGCAAGCCTCTGCATTTCCGCTCTGAATCGAGATTGGGCCCGGAGACTGCGGTCCTCTCCGTCAAATAAATCACCTGCTATAATGACAAAATCAACCTGTCTTTCAATTGCTGTTTCAGTCAGCTTTTTTAAGGATGTAAAGGTGCTCTCTTTAACTCTTGAAAAAATAGCAGCGGGCAAATGCTTCAAACCGACCATTGGGCTGTCCATATGTAAATCGGCAGCATGAAGAAATGATAAATTTTTCATAAAGTTTCCTCTCAAACGTTCTTTTCTTTTATTTTATCACGGCTAATATACGAATGCACGTTCTTGTTATGATTAATAAAAAGCTTTACCATAAATGGTAAAGCTCAGACTGACTATTGGTTTTTTGTTAATTGCAAAGCTTTTTTAATATCTTTAAAGGAATTGGATTTGCCATACATCAAAACACCGCCGCGATAGACTCGTGCGCCAAAAATAGCTAATACGGCAATCGTTGCCACAAGGATGGCAATCCCCAAAACAGCCTCCCAAACCGGAATGGTCAGCATTCCAACACGGAGGAACATAATCATTGGCGTAAAGAACGGGATATAGGACGTGATGGTAATAAACGCAGCATCTGGCTTGCCAAGGCCAAACATGGCAATCATAAAACCGCCAACAACCAATAACGTCATCGGGGTAATCATCTGTTGGACATCCTCAATCCTGCTGACCAGCGAGCCTAAAAAGGCCGCTAGGGTGGCATAAAGAAAATAGCCAAGGATAAAGAAAATCACTGCATAGACGATGGTTGCCGCCGGGATATCGCCAAACCCATACACTCCGAAGAATCCGTCTTTGAGGGACTCCATATTTTTTGTAAGAGAAAAATAGCCGACAATCAAAAATACCGCCAATTGTGTCAGGCTCAACAGTCCAATCCCAAGAATCTTCGCAAACATCTGCTTGATTGGCGAGACACTTGAAATCAGGATTTCCATTACCCTGGATGATTTTTCCGTTGCCACCTCCATGGCAATCATATTGGCATACATGATGACAGCAAAATAGATGATAAATAAGAGGACATAGACAAGTCCGCGTGCTTGATTGAGTTCCTCTTCTGTTTTCGCATTTTTCTCAAGCGCTGTTTTTTCAAACGAAACCGGCTCATAAAGCTTTTGCAGCTGATCAGGTGCCAAATTAATTTTCGAAGCGGCGAGCATCGTTTTAACCTGCTGTAAGCCTGTCTGAAGATCCGTATACAACGCAGAATCAGCAATGCTCATTGCCTTATAGCCCGCTTCCGGAAGCCCTTCTTCGTTAAAACGCAATTCAAGCAATCCAGTAAACTTACCATTTTCGACCGCTTTTTCCGCTTCTTTTTCAGTGCCTTTATAAGATGTTAAGTTTATATCTTTATTGATTGTTTTCAATTGCTGCTTGAAAGGCTCGTAAAGCTTGCCTGTCTCATCCAGGACAGCAACATTCTCTTTACCGCCGTTTTTATCAAAAATCTCGATGATATTTTGAAAGTTTGTTAACCCCAGGACAATTACGATTGTCAAAAAGGTTGTAACAATAAAGGATTTGCTTTTCAATTTATTCAGGTAGGTATGTACTAAAATAATCCAAAAATTATTCATATGCATTACCTACTTTCTCGATAAAAATATCATTCAATGACGGCTCTTCAAGGGCAAATTTTCGCAGCAAGCCTTTCCCGGCAATTTCCTTGAGGATTCCTTCCGCGACCTGTTCCCCTTCAATCTGTAATTCCAGCCCCTCCATTGTCGGTTTCGTCTTTACCACACCAGGAAAGTCTTTGATCGACTCCAAGGAAAAATCCGCATGGATAATGAGGTTCTTTTTCCCATAGGCGCGCTTGATTTCCTTTAAGGAACCATGAACCACGGGACTTCCTTTTTGCAGAATACAGAGATGCTCGCACAGTTCCTCGACATGATGCATTTGATGGCTGGAAAAGACAATGGTTGTTCCGTTTTCCTTTAGCCCTAAAACTGCCTCTTTTAACTGCTCGACATTGACAGGGTCCAGTCCGCTAAACGGTTCATCCAATATTAACAGCCTCGGTTTATGGATCACAGCAGCAATGAATTGAATTTTCTGCTGATTTCCTTTCGAAAGCTCTTCAACTCTTTTATTTTCATATTCGGGTATTTTAAATTTTTCGAGCCAGCTTCTTAGCTCCCTTAAAGCCTCATTTTTAGGCATTCCTCTTAATCTAGCTAAATAAACAATCTGTTCCCGGACCTTTAGTTTTGGATACAGCCCTCTCTCTTCAGGGAGATAGCCCACCAAATGGCTGGTAGAATAATTGAGTGGTTGATCGTCCCAGGTTATGTTACCGGAACTTGCATCGAGTAAACCTAAAATCATTCGAAACGTTGTTGTTTTCCCAGCGCCATTTGCCCCCAAAAAACCAAACATTTCTTTTTCCGGAATCGTCAGAGATAAATCGCTGACAGCAGTAAATTCTCCGAAACGTTTGGTAACCCGTTCCAGTTTAAGTACCATTTTACCTACTCCTTTCCTCTTACAATACAAATATACCATATTATGGGTTTAATTTTCTCTTTGCACAATTTATAGAATTATGCAAAAATAATAGTAAGAATTTTTTTAAAAAGGGGTATGTGGAATGAAAACTTATAAATTAACGGCGTTTGAGGCAAATGGAGAAAAGATTTTAGACGAAGCCTTCCAAGCAGAAAACGATGATGCTGCAAAAGCGCAGGGGGAAAAACTATTATCAGAGAAAAATTTACTAGATAAAACGCACCGCTGCACATCTCCTGCAGGCAAACTGCTACTTTTCCATGCTTAAAAATCAGCAATAAGAGGCTGTCTTATGACAGCCTCTTGTTTTATTTTCCGATAAAATTTGGCTTTCTTTTTTCAATAAACGCCTTGATTCCCTCTTTGTGGTCTTCGGTTTCGCGCATTTTCTGCTGGCCGTATTTCTCTAGCTCCAGTATTTTTAAGAGCTGCGGGCGATTCTTTTCAGCCAATATCTTTTTCGTTTTGATCATCGCTTGAACAGGTCTTTGCAGCCAATCTGCCACTCTAGTATGTACAGCATCCTGCAGATCGCCTTCAGCTACTTCCTGAATAAGACCGATTGAATGCGCTTCCTCCGCACTCATCATTTTACCCTCCCAGATAACATGCTTGGCCTTGGTTTCTCCTAATCTTTTTTCCATGAAGAAATGGGCACCGCCATCCGGGATTAGCCCTATGCCGATAAAATTCATTGCCAGTTTGCTAGATTTTTCAGCAATTATATGATCGGTTGCTAACGCTAAACTAAACCCTAAGCCCGCTGCCGCACCGGTAATCGCGCTGATTGTTAATTTTGGCATGCTATATAAGGTGATCACCAGCTCACTGATACAGTCCATGAGCGGAAGAAATCCATTCTCGTCCATATCAGACAGCATTGTTTTAATATCTCCCCCGGCTGAAAACGCCTTTCCTTTTCCAGTTAAAATCAGGATATCCACATCATCCGATTCGCTGATTTCTTTCAGTTTGCTGACAAGGCCTTTTATCATATCCACGTCCATTGCGTTAAGCGCTTCCGGCCGATTCATTTCCAATGTGGCTACCCGGCCATCTACTTGTAAGTTCACCTTTTCTGTGACAAAATTTAAAGCCATTTCCAATCCCCCCAATAAACTTGTTCATCTTCATTATATAGAGAAATGAACAGAATAAAAACAAACTTTCGTAATAGATTGAATTTTCCACGGGCAAAAAGGACAAAGGGCTGGCCCCCCTTGCCCTCGTCTATTAACCTTTTTGACTTACTTCCTTTTGCACCTGGTCACGAAGAGCCATTTTCAAAAATTTCCCTACAGAGGTTTTTGGAACTTCTTCGATGAATAAAATATCGTCCGGAATCCACCATTTTGCAAATTGAGGCTGAAGAAATTCAAAGAGCTCTTCTTTAGTTGTTTTTCCTTTATAGGCATCCTTTAGCACAACGCAGGCGACTGGGCGTTCCAGCCACCTTTCATGGGGAACCGCCACAACGGCCGCTTCAAACACTGCTTCATGGGCCATTAAAGCATTTTCCAAATCAACAGATGAGATCCATTCCCCGCCGCTCTTAATCAGGTCCTTCGTTCTGTCGACTATTTTAACAAACCCTTCTTCGTCAATAGTAGCGACGTCCCCGGTGTGCAGCCAGCCATCGTGGAAAGCATCCTTCGTCCGTTCATCCTGATAATATTCGGAAGCAATCCATGGTCCTCTTAAGCATAATTCGCCCATTTCCGTGCCGTTCCATGCGACTTCACCGTTCTGGCCCAGTATTTTCATCTCTAGTCCAGGGACAAGAACTCCTTGTTTAGCTCTTAATTCCAATCTTTCCTCGTAATCGAGGTCCTGTTGATAGCTTTTTAATGAGGAGAATACAGCAAGCGGGCTTGTTTCAGTCATCCCATAGCCGTGCATAAAGGGAATATTGTATTTTTGTTCAAATGTTTTAATCATTCCTTTAGGCGCTGCAGAACCTCCGCACAGGATTCCTCTTAGGCTGCTTAGATCATAGCTACCTTCTTCAAGTTCTTTCAGCAGTCCCATCCAAATCGTTGGAACCCCTGCTGTTATGGTCACTTTTTCCTGCTGAATCAATTCAGCTAGCAGCTTTGGTGTAAAATTGGGTCCCGGAAGGACTAACGTTGTTCCAAACCAAACACCCGCAAACGGCATTCCCCAAGCATTTGCATGGAACATTGGGACAACTGCAAGGGCAACATCTTTTTCACTAAGCGCTAAAGTGTCAGCTAAACCTATCGCCATGCTATGCAGAAAAATTCCGCGGTGAGAGTATACGACTCCTTTTGGATTTCCAGTAGTCGCGGAAGTATAACACATCCCGGCTGGGTCGTTTTCATTAATTTGAGTGGTATATTGAAATTCTGGGTTTGCTTCGGCTAATAGTGTTTCGTAATGATATACAGGTGAGAGTGTGGTCTGAGGGACCTCTTTTTCGTCTGTCATGATAATAAAAGCTTTTACGGTTTTAAGTTCATCTTTACATTTTTCAATAAGCGGGAGGATGTCAGAATCGATTAGGAGTACTTTGTCTTCGGCATGGTTGATGATATAACTGATGTGCTGTGGTGAAAGACGGATGTTAATCGTGTGAAGGACAGCGCCCATACACGGTATGGCGAAGTATGCTTCAAGATGGCGGTGATGGTTCCAGGCCAATGTTCCCACCTTATCGCCTTTTTCAACGCCTAGCTTGGTCAAGGCATCGGAAAGCTTTCTAGTTCTTTGGCCAATTTCTTTGTAAGTAAGCCTTTGAATGCCGCTGGCGGTTCTTGAGACAACCTGCTTCTTTGGAAAGTACCTTTCAGCCCTTTCTAGCATTTGCGTCATTGTTAAAGGTGTTTGCATCATAGCTTATTCCCCCTTTTAGTAAATACGTTTTAACCCCATAGTATCCTATGAGGCGGTTCCTCTTAAATATTCGACATTGGGGAAAATAATCCTTTATTAAGAACACGCTACCAACAAAAAATCCCCTGCTTCATATTAAGCAGGAGATCCTTTTTCTGAAAATAACTCATCTAATATTTTGATCTTTTCTTCTGTGTATGCCTCAAATCCGTCATTATAGGATTTCGGGTCTTTCGGGTTGGCAAAGTGCGTAATTTTCCCAGTGACAGGGTCAATGAATTTGCTCGATGCCCCGCAGCCAAGTCCGATAATAGTCTGCTGCTCTTCCATAATCATGATATTATAGATACTTTCTTGATTTGGCAGGGAGTAGCCGACATTTTCCAGGTTGCCCAGGATGTTTTTCTGGCGGTATAGGTAGTAAGGGACATAGCCATGGTCAGCGGTCCAATCCTCGGCCAGATTCATCATTTTTTCAACCTCAGTCCGGTCTGCCACCTTATATTTTTCCTTATTCTTCGTCATTTCAGACGCGCGCTTGAAGGATAAAGTATGAACCGTCAGTGATTCTGGCATCAGTTTTTCGGTTTCCGTTAAGGAATGGGTAAATTCTGTCAGACCCTCACCGGGAAGGCCGATGATAAGGTCCATATTGATATTATTCATCCCCATTTCTCGAGCCAAGTGATATTTTTCTATCGTTTCCGTAACCGTATGATGCCGTCCGATTGCCTTCAATGTTTCCTGCGTATACGATTGTGGGTTAATGCTAATCCGGTCAATCTTCCACTTTTTCAAAACGTCAAGCTTCTCCGGGGTAATCGTATCTGGACGTCCCGCCTCCACAGTAATTTCCCGAATTTTAGTGACATCAGGAAACGAGTTGTACATCTCCTCGTAGAGCATGTCCATCTCTTCAGCGGTAATGCTTGTGGGTGTGCCGCCGCCATAGTAAACGGTTGTAATCCGCACCCCTTTTTCCTTCAGCCACTCGCCGATTTTCCTCATTTCATAATGAAGGCCGCCTAAGAAGGAATCAACAGATCCCTGCCGCCCGTTAATAGCATAAGCCGGGAACGTGCAATAGGCGCATTTGGTCGGGCAGAACGGAATGCCAATATAAATGCTCACTTCCCGCTCGAGCGAGTAAAGGTCTGGAACAACCGTCAACTGCCGGTCAATGATGTGCTGCATCAGTGCAATTTTTTCATCAGTAATTAAATACTCATCCTTTAATTGCCGATGGGCCACTTCAGCTGGAATGCCTTCCTGCAGTTTTTTGTGAAGCAGCTTAGTCGGTCTAACACCCGTTAAAATTCCCCATTTTTGCGTAATGCCGGTCAAGTCCTGGAGAACCGTTAAATAAACGTGGGAAACGGCATTTTTAATCTGCTTAAACCGTTCTTTTTCAGAATCGGCTTCCTTAAAATCCCGCTGATATTCAGCAGATAGGACTTTTCCGTTCCCATCCGTTAATTCAGCAGAAACACCGATTTTTTCCTCAACCTGTAAATGAAATAAAATCTGTATATCAGCATCATCCGTCTGAGATGTCAAAATCTGTGACTCTTCAAAAAATAAATTCGCAATTAGCGTCAATGGCCGATTGAATCTTTCATCCTCTAAGCCTAGTATCGAAATTCGCAAGCTTTATCACCTTTCAAAAATAAACTTCTTTAAGTGTACAAAATCACAAAAATAAGGTCAATATAGTGGAAATCATTGGAGCATATAAATGAAAACTCGCCGATTGGCGAGTCCGCCAGGACGAAGACAGAGGCGTAGTTGAATTTATGCGTTAAGAAAGTATAAAGCTTTCGACAGAAAGTTTATACTTTCTTATTAGCAAAAAAGATATCAGAGACCGACCCTGATATCTTTTTTCAAGATTAATTTTTGATAATCTTCATTTTTCTTAAAAATTCGATTGGCTGCTGCTTTCTGAAGTGTTCCTTCACCATATAAGCAACGCCATGTTCGTTTTCCGACCTTGTTACCCAGTCCGATGCTTTCTTCACCTCAAAAGGAGCATTCCACATCGAAACACCTAGACCAGCCGCTTCAATTAACGGGATGTCATCAAGGCTGTCACCGATATAGACCATCTCTTTTAACTGGAAACCGAGCTGGCTGCCAAGAAACGCTAACCCATTAAGTTTGGAAACTCCTGCCGGAACAAGATCGAGCCGCAATGAATCAAGTTTAATCGGAGTGATTTCCGTAAACATTTTTTCAATGGCGGTTTTGGCATCCTCTAAATCGCGTTTATTTTCGAAATAGACTTCAATCTTCGTAGGAGTTGCCGGCTGATCATGCAAATATTCGCTGAGGGATTCGACAAATTGCTGTGAATAAACAAAAGGGTCGCCTGTGGTGAAAACCGTTTTTGCTAATAATTGCTGATGCAGTTTATATTTATTGGCAATCGAAAAATTCTCGTGAACTAAACGGATTTGACACGGCAGCGCCTCGAGCAGACGAATAGTATCATAGGTAATTTCCTCATTAATCCGCTTCACGTATACCGGCTTATTTTCCTCCCGCGCAATGAATGCCCCCTGATGGGTGACGAGCGGTGATGATATCTTTAAGGCTTTCGCTGCCTTCTTGGCTGAGTGAAAGCTCCGTGATGTAACGAGTGTGACATAAATCCCCTTTTGCTGAACATATTCTACGGCTTCCTTTGTCGATTTATGGATTTTTCCATTGCTTTGTAAGAGTGTGCCATCAATATTTAACGCAAGTAAGCGATAAATCATTATGCTGCCCCCTGTTCTTGGTGAAATTCCCTTTATATCACTTTTATGATTTTTCACCAATTTATAGAACAGTGCTTGTAAAAGTGTAGGCTTGGCAGCTTCTTAAAAAATTAAATTTGTCCGTATAAATCAGCCAATGGCTTTAGGACGATCTGGTTTAACTCCCCGATCACATTATTCATTCGCTGTTCCACCTGCATAAGATGGGCGATTTTCGGATTTTGCTGAACAACTCCGACGGTTGCTTGGGCCTGCTGAATTTCCTGCTCGGAAATGTTTTGTCCCATCATTTGTTTTTGCTGCAAATTCATTTGGATGTGGCGAAATTGATCAAACAACTGCTTCGCTGCCGGGTCGGCATTTACCTCTTGATAAGCTTGCTGTAGTTGTTTAAATTCATCACTTTGACGGATCGCATTTTCTAAAGCATAGGCGGAATCATATAAATTTACTGCCATTTGCGGGCTCACTCCTTTTTGGTTAACAATACTTCCCAACTATATCAAACTATTCAAGGGAATGCGAGAATGTTCAAATCACCATCCCTATTGGTTTTACATAGGATACTACATCAGCGGATGCCTATTTAATAAAGAATGAGGAGTGATTATGTCCCGTTCATTAACAAGCATAACAATTTTACCAGAGAAATCCGAAGCAACGAATTCTCATTTGATTAAAATGTCCCGCAGGCTGTATCACGACCTGCAAATGGAGAATCACCGCGAATTACAAATCATGGTCGGCACAAAAACAATTCGTGCCAATATCCAAATCATCGATACCCTTCCCCGGGAACTGCATGTGCCGGAGGAAGTCTTTACCTATTTTTGCTTGCCTGTCCGAAAGGTTAACCTACAAGCAAAATACTTTTCTGAGTCCAACACACTTAAGCTTGGTCCGGTCATCGGATTGCTGACAGATTTTTCACCGAAGGATGGTGAAGAACCTAATTTCCGTTCCATTCATAAGTTTTGTGAGGATCTCCATCAGGTGGTGTCAGAAAATGGCGGTTTTCTTTATGTGTTTTCTTTTAAACATTTTTTACAGCACGGCTATTATTTTGAAAACGGAAGCTGGATAGGAACAAGCCCACCTGCCCCTGATGTTATTTACAATCGAATCCATTCTCGAATACTAGAAAACAAACAAGAATTTGTTGAATTTCGAAAGATTCTTGAACAACTGGCCATTCCCATCTTCAATGATCGCTTTCATTCAAAATGGGAAGTATACGACCAGTTGAAAAATGAACATCATTTGTCATCCTACATTCCCGAGACAGCCTTGCTCTCAAGGGATACTTTACATTCCTTCCTGCAAACCTATGAAACCATTTTTATAAAACCGATTCATGGCAGCCAGGGAAAAAATATTATTAAACTGGAAAAAATTGCGGAAGACCAATTTACCCTCCAAACTTCAGGCCAATCCCAGGCAGATGCATTACCAGCCCTAGCAGCACATGAAATCTATCAAGAAATAAAATTACTGCTGCAAAACCGAATTTGTATTGTTCAGGAGGGTATTTCTTTTATTGACTATCAATCATCTGCCATGGACTTCAGGGTATTAGTCCATCGAAATTATGAAAAAAAGTGGGAAATTACCTCGATTGTTGCAAGAATCGGGGCTGAACAAGAATTTGTCTCCAATGTTTCCAGGGGCGGCCATACGATAAAACCGGTAACTGCCTTACGTTCCAAAATGTCCCAAAAAACCGCTTTGCAAACATTGAAGCTAATAAAAGAGCTGTCGTTGGAAACCGCCGAAAAGGTCAGTGCGCTGTCTTCCGGAATTACCGGCGAACTGGGGATTGATGTCGGCGTTGATGAAAAGGGGAAACCCTGGCTGATTGAAGTAAACTCAAAACCATCGAAGGTATTTGAAGATGATTCAGGGAAAATCAGACCGTCTGCAAAAGCCATCATTCGCTTTTGCACAAGCCTGGCCTTTGAAACCCTGAATGAAAAGGAGGTTTAATTCACTTGATTACATTTGGCATTATGTCCTTAAACCTAGAAACAGAGGCCCCCTATATAACGGAAATGGCCGAACATGCAAAAGACTTAGGAATTGAAGCTTTTCGCTTCGTTCCAACCAATATCAATCCAAATACACTTCAGGTTCAAGGGAAAAAATTTGACGCTGAACAAAAGAATTGGGTCAATGCCGAATTCCCCATCCCCCGCATCCTCTATGACCGTTGCTTCTACGGAGAGGATGACCAATCGAAACAATGCCTTCCAATAGTATCGTGGCTAAAAAGCAGGAAGGATATTAACTTTTTAGGATATGGTCTGCCTAATAAACTAGACCTCTATCAGGCGCTGAAAGACACGAAGCTATCTGCCTATCTGCCGCCGACAAAGCAGGTAATCGATACGGTTGGAATTTTAAAAGAATTAAACAGTGGAAAAAAGATTGTCATAAAACCCATTAACGGTTCACAGGGTTATGGCATTTATTCCTTGAAGAAAAATGACAAATCGATTCATGTTAAAACAGAAAAACAAAAACAGATTATATCAAGGATCTTTCCAAACGAAGGAAAATTTTCGCATTGGCTTAAGAGCTTGCTCGCGCGGCATCAATATCTTATGCAGCCTTATCTTGAATTAACCAACAGTGAATTGCAGCCCTTTGACATCCGGATTCTCCTGCAAAAAAATGAGCATGGCAATTGGGGAGAAATTGGGCGCGGAGTGCGAATCGGTACCAGCGGCGGGATTTTATCGAATTTAAGTGCAGGCGGGATGGCAACAGCGTTCTCAGAATGGTCAGCTTCCCTGCCTGCAGCGAGAAGGGAATTTATTCAGCAGGAATTAACCAGCATTCTTACAGAATTACCACACCTTCTTGAAAGAAGCTTCCTGCCGCTCTTTGAAATCGGTGTCGATATTGGCATCGCCAAAAACGGCTCGATCTGGATTTTAGATATGAATTCAAAGCCCGGCAGGAAGGTTATTTTGCAAACCCGGCCCAATCTTAAAGAAAAGCTGTACTGTGCACCGCTGCTTTACGCAAAATACCTGTCGGAATCGAAAGACCAAGAAAGGAAGAACATCTATGAGAAAACGTTATCTCATTGAGGTCGTCCAAAATGATCAATTGATTGTTTTTTGCCCTCCTTCCCTCCTTCAAGAAAATGGGCCTAAGCGAATTGCTTTTGGTTCAAATTCAATGGCAGTGGAATTTCTGCCCCATCCTGACCGAAAAGATCGGATTGTGATGAGCAGGGTCATACAAAAAGAACTCCAATTTCCGGAATTTAAGCTGCCGCTCCATGTTTTTTTAGATAATCAAACCCTGTACATCGGTCCTCTTGTTGGCATTTTTACGGCTGGATTTACACTGCTTCCTGATCAGCTCCTCGGCGAGAGAACACAGTTCTTTTCCAAGCTTTTATCCGTAAATAAAAACGTCGGAGCCCTCGCTTTTGTGTTCGGAGAGCAGCATATTGATTGGGAACAGGGCACGATTGAGGGTTATTTTTTCCACGATGGAGATTGGGAACAGCGGGAGGTCCCTTTCCCTAACGTCATTTATGATCGTCTGCCAAACCGAAGGAGTGAAGGAATTCCCAAATTAGTTAAAGTAAAAAAACGGCTTCAACAGGAATATTTAATCCCTTGGTATAATCCCGGCTTTTTCAACAAGTTAGATATTTACGAACGGCTTCTCCAAGATCATTCGGTTGATAAATACCTTCCTGAGACCCATCCTTTTACCTCTTTTTCCTTGATTGAGAGGATGCTTTCTAAATACGGGCATGTGTATATAAAGCCGAAAAACGGCAGTCTTGGCTTTGGCATTCATCAAATTATTTTTGATAAAAACACAAACGACTATTACTGCCGTTATCAAGATGACGACGGGGCAAACAGGTTACAAAAATTCCACAGCCTGGAGAAATTGTTTGAGCGGGTATTCGCGAAGCAATCGCTTGAAAAAATGGTTGTCCAACAGGGGATTCATTTAGTTCGCAACGAGCAGCGGCCCGTTGATTTTCGCATCCATACGAACAAGGACGAAACAGGCTGCTGGCATGTTTCCGCGCTTGCAGCAAAAATAGCCGGGCCGGGAAGCCCGACCACTCATAAGAGGAGCGGCGGAGAAATTAAAACGATTAGCGAAATCTTTCCTGCTGAAGATGCCGGCATGTTCGAAGAGAAGCTTTCCAATGCTGCCCTTTCCTTAAGTCATGCATTAGACCGAAATGTCGAAGGAATTATCGGCGAAATTGGCTTTGATTTGGGCATTGACCGGAACGGCGATGTCTGGCTGTTCGAGGCAAATTCCAAACCCGGCCGTTCGATTTTCAGCCATCCGGAATTAAAAGAATTTGATTTATTGACACGTAAATTGTCCCTCGCCTTCGCCGTTTTTCTCACCGAGCAAGCCTTACTGCATCCCGAGGAACTTTATCAATGATCGACAAACAAGCAGGGCCGGTGATTGGCATCATGACCGCGCTTAAATCCGATGGAACAGTCGCTGGAAACGGGGAACTTTTTATCAAACTGCAAAAAAAGCTTATTTCGCTTAATGGAATAAGCTTTATTTTTACCCTTGAAGGGGCAGGAGCGGAATATATTGAAGGATTCAGCTATTCACCCGATGAAAATCGCTGGATAAAGAACTCTTTCCCCTATCCAGATTTGGTGTATAACCGAATTCCCTTCAGAAAAACAGAACAGACCGAAGAATGTAAAAGCTTCTTTCAGCTTTTAAAGGATAAAGGAATTCCCTATTTCAACCCAGGTTTTATAGATAAATACGAGCTTTATCAACTAATGGAAAACCATCCTGTCCTCCAAGATTACGTACCGAAGACGATTCTCCTTCAAGAAAAAAAAGACCTGGAATTGTTATTGAAAGCAAATTCTAGTGTTTATCTAAAGCCGGCAGCCTCATCAAAGGGAAAGGGCGTTTTTCGCATCAGGCATTTATCCTCGCCATACATCCAATTTGAGTCAAGAAAAAGAAGCATTTGCTACCCATCTTTTGAAGATTTTTGGCAGGATTGGAGCGAATTGCTCTTATCGAAAACCTATTTGGCACAGATTGATATCAATTCTGCTGAATATGAGGGTTTTCGCTATGATTTTCGGATTATTGCCCACGCCGAAAAAGGGGATTATTCACTAACCGGCGTCGGCATCCGGCAATCCCAGGAACAAGGAGTCACCACCCATATTCCAGCGGGGGGAAGACTTCTTCCCTACTCTTTATTGCAAACGAACGAACATGATCAGTTTTTTCAAATGATTATCCCTCACATTGGGAAAGCATTATCGGAACAGCTTGGCTTTTTCGGGGAATTTTCCATTGATGCCGGCATGAGCAAAAGTGGAAAATATTATATTTATGAGGTGAATTCAAAACCAATGCGGTTTGATGAATCACAAATTGAAGAGAAAAAAATTGACCAGCTATGCCGTATTTTCCTCCACTTAACAAGCTCCTGCCCATAAAAAATTTTATTTGCATAATATTCAAAACAAGGTAAGCTATAAGTAATACAAGGTGTTAGAGGAGGACAATAAGGTGATCATGCATTTTCAATATAAGCCGCTTTTTGAAAATACCAATATTCCCGGCTGGAATATTTCCTTCTATTTTAAAAAACAGAGATATACAGGAGTTTATCACCAAACAGGAAACCTTGAATGGACCTCAAATCCTCCTGCCGAAGAAGATTTGAAGGCATTGACGAGCCAGATTCACGAGCTAATGCTTTACCATGTATATGAATAATCGACTATTCCCTGCATGAAACTCCATCCTTTCTGTACAAACTAAAAACGAATTAGAAGGAAAGGATGGTTGAACGTGACTAAAAAAAATGAACAGCCTATCACTGAAGGGTCTGCATATGAAGGCAGAGACATGGCTTACATGGATATTGACAGAATGATTAATGAAGGAATGTCCGGAGGGTCTGTCCACGCCCGTTATGATTCAACAAATATTGAAGAAGCGCGCGATCTAATAGAAGAATCACCGCCAAATGAAAATACATGATAACATTTGCCGAGCCAGTTTAGAGGGTTCGGCAATTTTTCTGTGGAAACAAATTGAAACTGGTATAATAGGCTCTAAGAAATCTAATGGGGAAATGAACGATGCTTAGAAAATTACTTACTGTATATGAAAATTCACTGCTGTTTTCCGAAAGGCCAGATGTGCCATCTGAACAGCTTTATCTGTTTTACGACCAGTCCTCCGATGAATGGCTGGGTATTCCCAAAAAAGAAATTAGTGAAAAAGAGCTCCACCTTCTAAAGACTTTGTATGAACTGGTGGAGCAGTCTTCAGCCGTGTCGTCTAGAGTAAACACCTGGTATGAGTTTTTATTTTTAAATGGGGTTCTCCCTTCAGAGAAGCAGGACACGTCATTTCGCTTTATCCAATTTCATTTAAATGGCGATGATACAGATCAAAAGGAAATGGAAACTGCGTTAAAAGGCTTCTTTTCGGATGAGGCTGTGTTTCTTTGGGAAAGTCACTCCAAAGGTGTGGTTATAGAGGAACAAAAACAAATTTCTCTTTCCGAAGAAGAATTGTTGGCCATTTCAGAAACATTGGAAAGCGATTTTTATGAAAGTGTCACTTTTTTCATCGGAAAAGTTCATCCTTTTTCTAAGCAGTTAAAGGACTTCTTCCAAGAGGAAAGAGAATTATTCCAGTTTGCTCTAGTGAAAGTGCACAATTCAAAGATTTTTTCTTTTGAAAGAATTTTTCCGGCTTACCTTTCTGCCCGCTTACCTGCTGAAATAAAAAATATGGTTCCCGAAGCGGTTTTTTCGCTTTTTGGTGATGATCCGGAAATGTTTTCAACGATAAAAGTATTTCTTGAAACCAATTTAAATGCCAGTCTTACAGCTAAAAAGTTATATATTCACCGAAACACACTGCAATATCGGATTGATAAATTCGTGGATAAAACAGGAATAGTATTAAAGGATTTTAACGGTGCGTTTATCGTGTTTTTAGCATGCCTGCTATTTGAACAAGAGGGATAATGTCAATCTGCCCAAAAAAGCGTTTTCAATATTTGTGCAGCCTGACCATATCGATTAAAGCGCTTTCCTTGTAAACTTAAAGTACAAACAACCACAAGGAGGCTGTGAACATGGCTGAATTAAAATTAGACCATATTTATAAAATTTACGACAACAAGGTAACGGCAGTTAAAGATTTCAATTTACACATTGATGATAAGGAATTTATCGTATTTGTCGGCCCATCCGGATGCGGAAAATCAACGACACTTAGAATGATTGCCGGTCTTGAAGAAATCTCAAAAGGGGATTTTCTCATTGATGGCAAACGCGTAAACGACGTAGCACCAAAAGACCGCGATATTGCAATGGTTTTCCAAAACTATGCGCTTTATCCGCATATGACCGTTTATGATAATATGGCATTCGGTTTAAAGCTTCGCAAATTTCCTAAAGATGAAATCGACCGCCGTGTGAAAGAAGCAGCTAAAATCCTTGGCCTTGAAGCTTATTTAACTCGTAAGCCGAAGGCGTTATCAGGTGGTCAGCGCCAGCGTGTTGCATTAGGCCGTGCGATCGTTCGTGATGCAAAGGTATTCCTAATGGACGAGCCATTATCAAACCTTGATGCCAAGCTTCGTGTGCAAATGCGCGCTGAAATCGCCAAGCTTCACCGCCGCTTAAATACAACAACTATTTATGTAACACACGACCAAACTGAGGCCATGACAATGGCAACCCGATTAGTCGTTATGAAGGATGGCATCATCCAGCAGGTTGGTTCACCAAAAGAAGTTTATGAAAAGCCTGAAAATGTCTTTGTTGGCGGCTTTATCGGATCACCAGCGATGAACTTCTTCAACGGAAAATTAGAAGACGGCAAATTTATCATTGGTAAAACCTCCATTGCTGTTCCGGAAGGAAAAATGAAATTCCTTCGCGAACAAGGCTATGTCGGCAAATCGCTGATCCTTGGTGTCCGCCCTGAAGATATTCATGACGAGCCATTGTTTATTGAAGCTTCCACAGGTACAAAGATTGCTGCCCATATTGATGTTGCCGAATTAACTGGTGCAGAATTAATGATTTACTCCAGCATCGAAGGCCAAGATTATGTGGCCCGCCTTGATTCTCGCAGCGATGTAAGACCTGGCGATAAATTAGAATTGGCATTTGATTTAAACAAGGCCCACTTCTTCGATACGGAAACAGAGCTACGTATCCGCCCACAAAGCGAAAAATAAAATATGATTCTTTAGGGTCCTGACCACTCTGCAATACCGCAGAATGAGGTCAGGACCTTTTGATTATTCTTTAATAAAGATAACATCATCTTTATGGCAGGCATGGCAGCGATAAAGATGCGGACACTTATGATCAGAATAGGTATCTGCGTAACCATCCTCCATTTTCATCAAGTCAATTTCCATATAGGGGCTGTAATCATCGTAGTAATCTTGAAGTCTGCCGCTTTCCAACATTGGCTCTCCGCAATTGGCACATAATAAGTATACTTCCCTCAAGCCGTTACATACCGGGCATACGTTCATCTAATTCACCCTTTAATTTGTTTTCTTTAGTTTGCGTCACTTTGTCCCCCCTATGATATAGAATAAATTTCCACTTAAAATTTTCGAATAAGCTTTTTAGATTTAGTCATAATAAGATTACAAGCAACACCCCACCAGGAAAAACAAACATCACTTACAACGATGGATGAAGCCAGACAGGGTTACAACCGGTGCAACTCCGGTTCATCCAACCAAAACAATTATCATGGGTTAGGCCTAGGAGGCTATGGTAATAATCCCATTATGGTTCAACTCCATACTAACCCCAAAACTAAAAAGAGGAGTGTTAACTAACTATGGCTAACAACAACAACTCTAACCAACTTTTAGTACCAGGAGTACAACAAGCACTTGATTCAATGAAGTATGAAATTGCTCAAGAATTTGGCGTAAATCTTGGAGCAGACACAACTTCTCGCGCTAACGGATCTGTTGGAGGAGAAATCACTAAGCGTCTTGTCGCTATGGCTGAATCTCAACTTGGCGGTTTCCAACGCTAATTAAGTAAACCTTATTGATAAAAGTTCATAATATGGCTAAGAGCCCCCTCCTTTGGAGGGGGCTTTCCTTTGTTTACACCATTTTTTCTGGCTTAATCCACTCATCGAATTGCTCAGCGGTCAGATACCCCGTTTTGATTGCCGCTTCCTTCAGGGTGCTATTTTCTTTAAAGGCAAGTTTGGCGATTGCAGCTGCTTTTTCATAGCCGATATAAGGGTTTAAGGCGGTAACCAACATTAACGAACGTCCCACATGCTCTTTAATAGCTTCTTCATTTGCTTCAATGCCAACTGCACAGTTGACATTAAAGGAACGAATGCTGTCGGTTAAAAGCCTGATTGATTGGATTAAATTATAAATAATCACCGGTTTAAATACATTTAATTCGAAATTGCCCTGGCTTGCGGCAAAGCCAATGCATGCATCATTCCCAAAGATTTGGCAGGCAACCATCGTCAATGCTTCACTTTGTGTTGGATTCACTTTCCCTGGCATAATTGAGCTTCCAGGCTCATTGGCCGGTATCGTCAGTTCGCCGATGCCGCTGCGCGGGCCGCTTGCAAGCCATCTGACATCATTGGCAATTTTCATTAAATCGGCCGCCAAAGCTTTTAAAGCCCCATGGACATAAACGATTTCATCATGGCTTGTCAGAGCGTGGAATTTATTTTCTGATGTTTGAAACGGGAAACCAGTCAGCTTGTGGAGCTCTTCAGCGACTTTTGCGCCAAACTCCGGACTAGCGTTGATTCCCGTACCGACTGCAGTTCCGCCGATCGCTAATTGAAGCAGGTGCTGGCATGCCTCTGTAATCATTCGCTCATTATTCTCGAGCATATACCTCCAGCCGCTGATTTCCTGCCCCAAAGTAAGCGGTGTTGCATCCTGCAGATGGGTTCTGCCGATTTTTACGATATTTACGAAGGCTTTTTCCTTTTCTATCAGCGTATTTTTTAATTCCTGTATTGCCGGAATAAGATTTTCGGTAATTTTTATAAAGGCAGCAATATGCATTGCCGTCGGAAAAGTATCGTTTGAGCTTTGCGACATATTAACATCATCATTTGGATGAATCTTTTCGGTGCTATTTTGACTTTTTAACCATTCATTAGCGCGATTGGCAATGACTTCATTGACGTTCATATTGGACTGTGTACCGCTTCCTGTCTGCCATACCGCCAATGGAAAATGTTCATCATGTTGTCCTGCTAAGATGTCTTCAGACACCTTTTTGATGGCGTTCATTTTATCCTCACTCAATTTACCGAGCTGATGATTAACAATCGCAGCCGCCTGCTTAATGTAAACCAAACCATAAACGAGCTCGAGCGGCATTTTTTCCATCCCGATTTTAAAATTCTCTTTACTCCGCTGCGTCTGTGCTCCCCAAAATTTATCCTCAGGAACACGGACTTCCCCCAAGGTATCGTGTTCAATTCTGAATTTTACCATCATTTTTCCACCTCACTATTTATCATCCTTTCATATGTATTCCCAAACTAATCTGTTTTATAAATAAAAAAAACTGCGGAACATTGTCCGCAGCCTTAATGTCTGCTAATAAGTGTATAGCCAATGTAATACGTAAGAACTAAAAAACTGCCAATGGTTAGAACAACTGTGTAATCTGACATTGATTTGCCACCCCATTTTTTATTTGAATTAAAACTACAATATCACGGGGTGAAAGGATGACAAGTGATTAAAATTACACTTTTAACGCAAAGAAATGAATTTTTTATGAACTTTTTCAATTAACCTGCCATGTCTGTGCTTCCAAGCTGAAGCTCATACATTTGATAATATTTTCCCTTAAGCGCCATTAATTCATCATGAGTCCCGCGTTCGACGATGGTGCCGCGGTCTAGGACGAGAATTTGGTCCGCATTTCGAATCGTCGACAGACGGTGGGCGATGATAAAGGTTGTTCTTCCCTTCTTCAAGACATCCATCGCCTCTTGGATCAGCGCTTCCGTTTCAGTATCAATGCTGGAGGTGGCTTCATCCAAAATGAGAATAGCCGGATTATAAGCAAGGGCGCGGGCAAAAGAAATCAACTGGCGCTGACCGCTTGATAAAGTGCTGCCTTTTTCAATAACCGGTTCGTCATAACCGTTTTCTAGGTTTTTAAAAACTTTTTCCGCACCAACATCTCGTAATGCTTTTTCGACTTTTTCACTTGTAATGGACGGATCATTTAGACTCACATTGGAGGCGATTGTTCCTGTAAATAAGTACGGGTCCTGCAGGACAATCCCCATATGCTGACGGATTGTTTGCCGCGGGAAGCATTCGATATCTTTTCCGTCAATCAAGATTTTTCCTTTCTGAAAGTCGTAATATCGAAAAAGAAGATTCATGATGGAGCTTTTCCCGGAACCGGTATGGCCAACAAGCGCCACCGTTTCCCCAGACTTTGCCTCAAATTGAATATTCTTTAGAACATATTCACCGTCTTTGTAACCAAAAGAAACATTTTCGAATGTGACATTGCCTTTAATCCGTGAAATTCGTTCCTGACTGACATTTTCCCCCGGCTCATCCATCAGCGTAAATACCCTCTCACCAGCAACAAGCGCTGTCTCCAGATTGGCCAATTGGTTGACAATGCCTTGGACGGGCTGAAACAGCCGATTGATGTAATCGACAAAAGCGTACAGCATTCCTAAAGAAATGACAGCTGAAGGTGAAAGTGCCTGGCCTCCAAAATACCAGATAAATGCCACAAACACGAGATTTCTTAAAATCCCCACCAGGTTGTGACCTGTTAAGGCATTCAGGTTTAACAGTTTATTTTGATAGGTAAAATGGCCACGGTTCAGATTCTCAAAATCCTTCATCGTTTCCTTTTCACGGTTGAAGGCCTGGATAATATTCATCCCCTGAATCGATTCATTAACCATCGCATTGATTTCACTGTTCCGCGAACGAATCACCCGATTATATCTGGAAGCATACTTCCTGTAAATCAAAATCCAAATATACAAAATGGGCAAGAGCAGTAAACAAATTGCCGCCAGCTTTGCATTTAAAATAAACAATGCTGAGTAAATGCCAGTAATATAAATGGCGCTTGTAAAAAAGGCTGCCAATACGGTTACATAAAGCTCACGAATCGCCTCGGTGTCATTTGTGATTCTGGCAACGACCTTGCCTGCCGGAAGGTTGTCAAAATAGCGGACTGGAAGTCTTTGAATATGATGAAACACATCCTCACGCATTTTTTGAATAATTCGGTTGGCTGATTTTTTCAAAAGGAAGTGCTCGCCGTATTGAAAAACGGCCGAAACCACCAAGAGTCCAAAATACACTGCCAGCAGTTTAAAGATCCCCGGAATTTCTGGCTGATAGAACGCTAAAAGTTCTGGCCCTTTGATAATTTTTGCAGGGTATTCTGCTTGCTTTTTCCCGTTTGTGATCATTAGTTTGCTGCCTTTGAGACTTCTTTTCCCATCAAATTCAAGGTCATTTTCGATAAACACAAACTTTGTTCCTACCTGAAGGATCCGTACTTTTTCTCCTTTTTCCTCGCCGTTTGTAAAATACTTTTCCCGTTTATAAAACGTTCCGTTATGGCTAACGGCTTTATCGTCTTTTGCTCCTGTTTCATACCAAACCGACTCAATCCCTAAAATATGCTGATCAATGATGTTCTTTGCGATAAATGGTCCGGCCAAATCCGTAACGACCGAGATGGTCAGCATGAACAGGGCCGCGATAATGATTTTTTTATAAATTAAAGCGTAATTAATTAAGCGTCTGCCAACCTTCATGCCGACACCTCCTCTTCGATTTTGGCTTCGACCTGCTGGCGCAAGAATTGCTCTTTATACCAGCCGTCCCGCTCCAGCAGCTGTTCATGGGTTCCTTCCTCAATAATGGCCCCTTCATCAAGGACAATGATATGGTCGGCATGCTGGACTGCAGACATTCTGTGCGTAGTGATAATCGTTGTTTTCCCGTTTCTTACTGTTCGGATATTGTCGATGATTTTCTTCTCCGTTTTCGCATCTACTGCAGATAAGGAATCATCGAGAATCAGTATTTCCGGATTTTTAATGAGCGCACGGGCAATCGAAATCCGCTGCTTTTGCCCGCCCGATAACGCGACTCCCTTTTCCCCAACCAGTGTCTCGAGACCTTCCGGGAGCATTTGCAGGTCCTTGCGAAAAGCCGCTAGGTCAATGGCGGTCTCTAGGTCGTCCTCAGATGCATCCTTACTGCCGAACAGAATATTTTCCTTTACACTTCTTGAAAAAAGTACATGGTCCTGCGGGACATAGCCAATCCATTGGCGCACTTGTTCTAGTGTTTGGTCCTCAATGGAGGCCCCGCCGATTGAAAGTCCGCCTGTTCCAAGTGGATATTGCCTCAACAATTGCTTGATAAAAGTGGTTTTTCCGCTGCCAGTCTTACCGACAACCCCAAGGGTCTGACCTTGAAGCAGCTTGACGGTGACATTTTGCAGATTATCCGTTTTCGAAGATGGGTAACGAAACGTTACTTTTTCGAAATTGATTGGATTTGCTTTGGTTATCTTTATTGGCTGGGATGGGTTTTGGACCTCTTCCTGATAGCTGAGTGTTTCATGGACCCGGTCGAGCGAGGCATTCCCCCGCTGCATTACGTTGATCAGTTCGCCGACCGCAAACATCGGCCAAATCATCATCCCCAGGTACACATTAAAGGAAACGAGGTCTCCCAAGGTGATAGCCTGATGAAAAACGAGCGTGGCTCCGTAACCAATGCCAATTAAATAGCTGAGGCCGACCAGTATTTTTATGGTCGGATCAAATAACGAATCGATTCTGGCGACGTTTATATTTTTTTGATAAACATCTTCGGTCAATTCGTGAAACCGCTCGCGCTCCGCATTTTCCTGGACATAGGCACGGATGACTCTTACTCCGGCAATCGATTCAAGAACGCGGTCATTTAATTCGCCGAAGGCATCCTGTGCTTCGGTAAAGCGAGTGTGGATCTTTTTGCCGTAAATTTGCATCAGGATGGCCATGATTGGCAGCGGCAGAATCGCCGCCAAGGTCAGCTTCCAGCTGATGAAAAAGCCCATCGTAAACAGAATCGTCAGCATCCAGACACTCGAATCGACAAGCGTTAAAATCCCGAATCCGGCTGTAATGGAAATAGCTTTTAAATCGTTGGTGGCCCGAGCCATTAAATCCCCGGTACGATTCTTTTCAAAAAAGGCCGGCGTCATTTTTAAAAGATGGCCCATAAATCTTGAGCGCAGCTTTCTTTCGATTAAAAAAGCACCGCCGAACAATTGATATTGCCATATATAAGTGATGGCGTAGGATGAAACCATAATGATGGTGAGATAGACAAGATACATGAAGATTTTTCGGTTTGTCATCGCCCCTGAATGAATATCATCAATCGCCAAGCCAATTAATTTGGGCGGTATGACATCTAATAACCCCACGAATATAAGTAAAGTGACCGCTACTAGGTAGCGCTTCCAATTTTCTTTAAAAAACCAGCTTAATTTCTTTAATACGGAAAACATGCTGTTATTCCCCCTATTTCGGTTTAATCTATCCGCTTTCTAGATCTCCTATTTTGTGTGCGAGCCTTACATTGAGTCTTTTCAGCATGCTAATTCCTCCTTTTTTTATAAAAAAAGAGACATACTGCCGCAACTGTGCAGTATGCCTCTTATTTAAATAAAAAACACACGCCGCGCATCACAAAGTAACGCAGCCCTGTGTTTGTAAATACAAAAGTGAAGTGTAGATTACAAGGAAATCCCTTTAGGGGTGGCTGCGTTTACATATTCAGTTGATTGATTAGTTAAGTGGTTTAAGATAATCATTTTGCAGCCCTCCATTTCCTTTTTTTTCTTACTTTGTAAGATTAACACCATATTTTTTAATTGTCAATTCCCATTTTTCAGAATTATCACAGCTCTATTTTGTCGACAAATATTAACAAAGTTTTCAAATATTCGAAATTAACTTTCTGCAATTTGAAGTAGAATGGGAAATGGGATATTAATTATTTGAAAGGATGTGGACTATGCCTACACCCAAAAAATCACGCCGTGAAACAGAGGAGTTACTTATGTTACGGGCCTTAAACCCGCGGATAAACCTTTCCGACAAAGACGGTAGAAAGTACTACACTCTTGAAAAAGGCTATCAAGGAGAAGTGATGTTTGATGCAATTACCCAAGAATTGAAGAATAACTGCATTGTATTAAATGGCTTACTCTTTAAATTGAAAGAAAAGCATTTTCAAATCGATACGGTGATTATTTTTCAAAAAACGATTTACCTGATTGATGTTAAAAATTTTGAAGGAGATTATATTTATAAGTCTGATCCCGACCGTTTTTGTAAAAATGATACCGAAATTGACGACCCTATCCTTCAATTGTTGAAGGCCGAGTCCAAGCTGCGGCAACTTCTCGAAGAGTACAGATTTAATCTGCCGGTTGAATCCTACGTAGTTCATATTAGCCCCACATTTACCCTATACAATGCTCCTCAAAACAATCATGTTATTCTCCCAACACAAATCAATCGCTTCATAAGAAAATTAGAAAATATCCCATCGAACCTGAATGGCGGCCATGAGAGGCTGGCAGACCTGCTAATTTCTCTGGATCAAGGTGATTATCCAAATCCCCCAAAGCCGACTTATAGTTATGATGGGCTGAAAAAGGGTCCTTATTGTTCAAAGTGTAACTCATTTTCGGTTTCTGTTGGGGAGAGGAAAATGGTTTGTAATACTTGCGGGTGTGAGGAGCGGATGGAGTCTGTGGTGCTGCGGTGTGTGTGGGAGTTGGTGTTGCTTTTTCCGGAGAGGCGGATTACGGTGAATTTGGTTTATGAGTGGTGTGGGGATAGAGTGTCGAAAAAGCTGATTCATCGAGTTCTTGTTGAAAATTATAAAGCTTGTGGAAAGAAAAAGTATACCTATTATGTTTGAAGTGTTTTTATCGGAGCAGTTCCAATGTGGTTTCGGTGTTAGCCACTCACGCTTGGGCGTTATAAAGCTTTCATAACTACCAAGGCATGCTTCACCCATCACGCCCGGGTGTTATGAAGCTTTTATAACTACCGAAGTACCTTTTCCATTCTCGCCCGGTCGTTATAAGGGCTTCATAACTACCGAAGCTTTACTTTCCATCCTCGCCCGGGCGTTATAAAG
>NZ_JAGYPE020000080.1:0-13027 GCF_018343545.2 Neobacillus citreus
AAGGGCCGCTTAAATACAAACAACTTATTCGTACCTTAAGGCTTGGATAGGGTTTAGTTTTGACGCTTTATTGGCCGGGAACACCCCGAAGATGACACCAACCACCAGCGAGAAGAGGAACGAACCAATCATCACCGAAGAGGTGAACGACACTGTTAAACTAAACAGCGATGACAGCAGCTTTCCTAATCCCACGCCGGCAAGGATCCCAATCAATCCCCCGACGCCGCTTAATACAACCGCCTCAATCAGGAATTGCAGCAGCACATCTCGCCGTTTGGCGCCAATCGCCTTGCGGATCCCAATTTCCTTCGTCCGTTCTGAAACCGAGACGAGCATGATATTCATGATTCCAATCCCGCCAACAAGCAGAGAAATTCCGGCGATTCCGCCCAACATCATCGTCATCGTATTCGTTACGGAGCTCATCGTATCCATCAAATCCTTTTGGTTAGTGACGCTGTAGGAATCGCTTTTGTTTGGATACATTCCAGCAAGCGCCAGTTTCACTTCATTCATGACCGCATCCATTTGGTCCTCGCTTTTTCCTTGCAAGTACACCTGGTTAATGGTTGTGCTTTTCACTAAGCGCTGACCAGTGCTAAGCGGAACGATAATGGTGTTGTCGCCGCCCTGTCCCATTGAACTTCCTTTTGATGCGAGCACCCCGACAACTTTAAAAGAAGTTCCTTCTATCTGAATGTATTGCCCGACTGGGTTTTCCGCTCCAAAAAAGGTGGATGCTGTTTCCGAGCCGATCACAGCAATTTTTTGCCGATATTCAATATCAAGGTCGGTGATAAAACGTCCTTGCTTAACCTTTGTGTCGCGCACATCCGAATAAGCGGCATTAGTCCCCGTCACCGATACCTGCGAAGCGGTTTTATCCTTTTTCACATTGACGCGGCCCGAAACAACAGGAGAAATGGCTTTGACACCATTCAATTTACTAAGTTCACTGATTTTATCTTCCGTTAAAGCTAAATCCGTTCCAAACGTATTGATGGTTAACAGGTTTGTACCAAGCTGATTAATCCTGCTGGTAACGTTCTGAGCCGAACCCTGGGCAATCGATACAAGCACAATCACTGAGGATACCCCGATAATCATCCCCAGCATGGTGAGGGCCGATCTGAGCTTATTGCTTTGGATACTGCGGAGTGCCATTTTAATAGATTGCCATATTCCCAATCAGCTCACCCCCATTTTCCAAAAGCTGTCCATCCTGGATGCTGACCATTCTCCCTGCCTGCTTCGCTATGGCCAAATCGTGTGTAATCAAAATGATGGTATGGCCTAATTCGTTAAGTTCTTTCATTAAGCTAAGAATTTCCTTACTTGTCTTGCTGTCAAGGGCACCTGTTGGCTCATCGGCAAGAAGGATGGAAGGATTTCCGGCCAATGCTCTGGCAATTGCAACCCGCTGTTGCTGACCGCCGGATAGCTGGGTAGGCAGGTGCCCGGCCCGCTCCTTCAAACCAACCTTGCTTAGGCTTTCCATTGCTCTAGCTTTCCGTTCCTTTGCCGGAACACCTGCATACAACAATGGCAGTTCGACATTTTCAAGAGCCGTTAATTTTGTTAACAGGTTAAAGTTTTGAAAAATAAAGCCAATTTTTTGATTGCGGATTACCGCCAACTGGTTATCATTCATCTTGCCAATGTCCTTGCCATCCAACAAGTACTTTCCGGACTGGGGACGGTCAAGACAGCCGATCATGTTCATCAAAGTTGACTTTCCCGAACCTGACGGGCCAATGATCGCTAGAAATTCCCCTTTTTCAATTTCAATAGATACATTGTTTAAGGCGTGAACTGTTTCTCCGCCCAGCTTATAGGTTTTCATTAGGTTGGTGATTTGAATAATTGGTTGACCCATTACTGACTACTCCCTTCTGAGGCCGTAAAATTTCGGAACGGAACCATTTGCCTGCGCATTAGTTCCCGCTCCTTTCTCCGCCGGACCGCCATTGTCCACCTCCGTTGCTGCGATTAAAACCGCCCATGCCGCCCATGCCGCCCATGCCTGCTCCAAACCCGCCTTGCATCATTCCGCGGGTATTCGTGGTAGACGAGCTGTCTGTCGCCAATTGAGGTAACTGAAGGATATCCCCTTCTGAAACACCTTCTGTGATTTCTACATAATCTTCATTTGCTAACCCGGTTTTTACCGTTTTTTGTTCTGATTGACCATTTGAGCTGTTTGAAGCAACGATGACATATTTCTCACCATTTGCTGTATGGACCGCATCAAGTGGAACATAGAGGGCATCCTTTTTACTTGCTGTCAGAATGCTGACTTCCGTGCTCATGCCGACTTTCAGGTTATCAATTTGATCAAAATGAACGGTGACATCGAATGTGGACACACCATTGGATGATGTCCCTTCATTAGCCACTGCCGACACTTTACCTGTGAAAGTTTGATCAGGCAGAGCATTAACCTTTATGTTTACCGCTTGTCCCACTTGAATCTTGGTTATATCCAGCTCATCGACCTGTACGACGGTTTGTAAGTCTTTATAGTTCGTTAAGTGGGCAACCACCTGTCCTTGTGTAACCCGATCACCTGCAGCAACAGAAAAAGAAGTGATCATACCATCTGCTGGTGCCGTGACAGGGTCGCTTCCATCTGTATAAGTGATTAATTCTTCACCTGCTTTTACTTCCTCACCGGGAGACCACAATACTTCATCGATAATTTTATTGTTTTCGTTTGACTTAATGTCAGTACTTGTCACCGGCTGGACCGCACCCGACCCGCTGATTTTCACTTCTAACTTACCTTTTTGTACGGTTGCAGTCCGGACTTGTGCCGATGCGGCTTGCGTGGCATTTTTGGAGTGATACCACTGATAACCGACATACCCCACAATCAGCACACTAATTGCAATAAGGATCCATTTTTTCATCTTTGCTTACTCCTTTTCATATCCGGTAAAGCCCAGCCGGAAACATATTTTTGGATAAGCCTATTATCAAATCCCTTCCTTAACTTTTCCTTAAAAAAAAAGACCTGAGTCTCGGAGCGGTAAACGTGTTACCGCACTTTGGCCAGGTCTCTCATTTCCTATTATTCTATTGGTCGGAATCAAACGAACATCTTTTTGGCTTTTTTGATAAAGATGACTGAGCCGATGGCGATGACAGCCAGGTATCCTTCAATAATCCACAGGTTTGTCATGTGGCCAACTTGCGCAAATACAATTGGAAAGTCAATCCCAGCATGGATGAGAACAGCCAAAATCACGTAGGAGAATTTCTTCTTTGAAACACCCAATAAAACTAGCAAACTTAATGCCATTTGCAGGAAGACTGCTAAGAAACGTTCAAGGCTGGCAAAGTAATAAAAGTCTGTTCCTTGACTTAGAATAGCATCTTTAATGGCTGAAACCTGGTCGCTTGGCAGCTGGGCCATTGAGCTTTCAAATGTTCCTGCATTGAGCATAACGGAAAAAATTAAAGCCTGACCACAAACCATCAGCATTAGAAGGATTGCCTCAATCCCGCCCCAGCCAATTCCAAACGAGATTCCGCCTTTATAGTCATGGAATTTTTTCAAAAGCCATGTAAATAATATAAACCTTCCCAATTCTTCAAAAAGCCCCGCTGCAAATGCGCCGTATGTTCCCCATGCCCAAGGATGGTCAGCATAATTGGGGAAGTTTGTGATTACAACCACATGCAAAATCTTTTCCAGCACTTGGGTGAACACAATAAAACCAACTGCCCCTAAAATCACCGGCTTTGCAGACACCCCGGTTCTCTTTCTATAGAACAAAATCAATCCAATAAATAATACAAACGAAAAGATAATTGGCACAAACATCGCAACAATCTTTGCCGTACTTACCATTTTAATCTCCCCTTTGAACCCTCTGTTTTTATTATTATCATTCTCAATAATGATAATAATATCTTTTCTAATATCTGTCAATTGTTATTTGGAAATTTTCTTTTATCGGGCTCTTCCCTATTAAGATATGAAAAAATCATGCAAAAGAATGAAGGTGCGGCATATGATAATAACATTCGCATTAATAGGTTTATGAGGCATGCTTTCGATATAGGACAAAAGAATCAGCTGCCGAGGGGAGGTTTTCTCTTGCGAAAAACATGGCTGTTAGGGTTCGGATTTTTCAGCATTAGTATCGGCTGGTCTTTGTATAATGGCTTTGTCCCGTTCTTTCTGAACGATTATCTGGAAAGCACGGCTTTAATTGGCTTTCTTATGACGATTGATAATTATTTAGCCCTTTTTATACAGCCCTATGTAGGCAGCCTCAGTGACCGGACCGAGACACGCTTCGGAAGACGCATGCCCTACCTGCTGATCGGCATTCCACTAGCAGCCCTCTTTATCGCGCTAATTCCTTTCCATCATAATCTTTTCACGTTAATCCTTTTCATGGTTGGTATGAACTTATCAATGGCCATTTTCCGCTCACCCACCATAGCCCTGATGCCCGACATTACACCAGAATATCAGCGTACCAAGGCGAACGGGATCATTAATTTCATGGGCGGCCTAGGGGCCATCTTGGCCTTCAGTGTGGGGGCATTTTTGTTTAATGTTCATGAATCCTTGCCATTTCTGTTGGTGGGGATGGTTTTAATCGTTACGTTATGGGTTCTGTTTAAAAATATTAAGGAAAACCGCGATTCTTTACCGGTTACCATGACGACTGCTTCTAAGATAGATTACAAAGGCGAACTGAACTCACCCACGATTTTTTTACTGGCGGCCATTTTCTTTTGGTTTGTGGCGATCCAAGGGATGGAGGCGTTATTTACCTTGTATGGGGTGAAAGAACTTGGCTTGTCGAGAAGTGATTCCGCCTTCTCGTTAGCGTTCTTTTCATTAAGCTTTGTCCTATCCTCGATTCCAAGCGGGTTTTTTGGCGCTAAATATGGGGAGAAAAAGGTAATCTTAATTGGAGTCATCGGGTTGTTCTTTGTCTTTCTCTTCTTAAATTGGGTGGACTCCGTGTTAGTCTTGAGGTTCTTTCTCGTCGCCGGGGGAATGTTTTGGGCCTGCATCAATATCAATGCTTATCCTTATGTGGTTTCAACGGGGAGTGAACACAGAAACGGGACCCGAACCGGCTTATATTATTTGGTTTCCTCCCTTGCTGCCATCGTATCCCCGCCAGTTTTAGGTCTGCTGATTGACCACTTTGGATTTAGGATGTTATTCTTTGCAGCTGCAGTAAGTATGCTGTTTGCGTTGGCCTGCATACTTAAAGTTAAGAATTTGGAGTCGGTCTCTCATTCAGTTCATTAAGATTCCTGGTTGGATTGTCCGCAAATTTGAACATTCTGTGACAAACCATAAAAACATTATCAACCATTAGTACCAGGTGTTAATTAACTCACTGCATTATGGAAACCCTATTGCTACAATGAGAAGGTGTAAATTCCTTCAAAATTAAAATGAAATGGGGTTTTTTCTTGAATTTCCCGCAATTGAAAATAGGTCACATGATGCCCAAATTTCCTATCATGCAAGGCGGTATGGGAGTAGGAATTTCTTTAAGTAAGCTGGCATCAGCAGTTGCAAACGCAGGGGGCATTGGAATTATCTCAGGAACAGGGATTACGGTCGAGGAAATGAGATTGCATATTAGAAAAGCGAGGGAAAGTATAACGGGCACTGGTTATATTGGTGTTAATGTTCTATTTGCCATGAATGACTTTGCGGAAAAAATGAAAGCAGCCATTGAAGAAAAGGTTGATTTCATCATATCAGGAGCAGGAATTTCAAGGGATATGTATGCCTGGGGTAAAGAAGCGGGCATTCCCGTCATTTCGATTGTTTCTACAGCAAGGCTTGCGAAGATGTCTGAACGCCTTGGGGCTTCCGCTGTTGTGGTTGAAGGCTTTGAAGCCGGCGGGCACCTTGGTACAGACAGGCCTTTATTCGATATCCTGCCAGAAGTAATAGACGCAGTGAAGATTCCCGTCATTGCTGCCGGCGGCATTTTGACAGGTGAGGACCTCGCTCGCGCCTTAAAGATGGGAGCATCAGGAGTCCAAATGGGCACTAGGTTCGTAGCCAGCGAAGAGTGTGATGCACCGTTATCATTTAAGGAAAAATATGTTCATGCCCGTCGGGAAGATACGATTTTGCTCAAAACCACAGTTGGCCTCCAAGGACGTATGATTAAAAACCATTTTACCGAACTCATTTCAGATGAGAAAAAGGTGAAAATAAAGCATTGCATTGATTGCCTGAAGAATTGTTCTTATCGTTTTTGCACACTGGATTCGTTGATTACATCCATGAATGGGGATAGTGAGAACGGCCTTGTTTTCGCTGGTGCAAGAGTTCATGAAATCAAAGAAATCCTGCCGGTCAAAACCATTATTAGCAACATTATGAGAGAATACGAAGCTTGTGTTTGAGTGCATGGGGACGGTTCTTCTGCCTCATTTTAAAAAATGAGCAAGAGAACCGTCCCCATGTTTCACTTTAGTAGGTTTTGAACTTCTTGCAAGTTGGGAAGGCCTGTCATAGCCCCTTTTTTTGTAGTGGCTAGGCCCCCTGAGACAGCAGCAAAACGGACGATTTCTACGATGTCTGTTTCCGATAGTTCCATAAGTGGTTTTGCGGATTCATTTATCGAATAAAGGATTCCGGAAACAAAAGCGTCCCCTGCACCTGTTGTATCTACGACCTTGCAATCGAGCGCCTCAACCTTTCCTGTCTTCCCCTTAAAATGCCAGATGCAGCCTTGGCCGCCTAATGTCACCAAGATAAGCGGCAAATCAGGCAATTGGGCAATTCCTTCCTCCCAGTTACTGCAGCCTGTCAAGAAGCTGAGCTCTTCATCCGAAACCTTTAATACATCCGCCATTGGAAGTGCAGTTAGGATCGTCTCCATCGCCTGCTCTTCGGAATCCCAGAGACCTAGGCGCAGATTCGGATCATAGGAAATAAGCATACCCGTTTTCTTCGCCTGTTTCACCGACCATAAGGTTGCTGACCTTGCGGGCTCACTAATCAACGAAATTGAACCAAAATGGAAAATCTTATGTTGTTGAAATAAAGACGGGTCTATTTCCTCTTTGCGTAAGAAACGGTCGGCGCTTGGATTAATGTAAAAACTAAAATGCCGCTCCCCGGATGGCTCTAATGTAACAAACGTGACCCCTGTTCTCGCTTCATCTGTAAACTCCATCGGACCGGTATTGACACCGTACCCGTCCAATGTTTCTTTTAGAAACTGCCCCAGCACATCATCGCCGACTTTTCCGATGAATGTGGCCGCTCCCCCCAGCTTGGCAATGCCGACAGAAACATTTGCAGGAGCTCCGCCGGGAGCTTTTTGATACGTTTCATTTTCCGCATCGAGTGGAATGAAATCAATTAACGCTTCGCCTAAACACAATACCCCGTTCATGATAACCCTCCTGCTATCTTTATTTTTTCAAGATCCCACTTTGTTAAATCAAAGATCGCGTTCCCTTTGAAGGAAATCGATAAATCGTCTGGTGCTGGAAAATAGCGGGCCGTATACACTTCCTCCCCATTGTTAATAAAAACTTCTATAGAAGAACGGTCCATAAAGATTTGCAGATTAGACAATGAAGAGAGTTTACATGTTCTGATTTCCGGCTGCTTCGTTTTAACATTCGTTCTTTGCAAACTCATTTCCTGTTTGTCCGCATCATAGCTTAGCACCGCTTCATTACGAAGGGTGACCTCGAATTTTCCTTTCCCTACCCGCACTGAATTCAGCAATAATTCCAATGGCGTGCCGTTGACACCAGCTAACTCCACCTGTTTACCTTCTACTTTTACATTCTGATGCCTTACCTGATTTTTCCGAAGCTTTTCAAGCTCCACTAACGGCCTTTGGTAGACTTTCTCACCAATTAGTTCCACTTTTCTTGGCAAGGTCAAGGCATGCACCCAGTTGTTTGAAATAGTTGGCTGTGACTGTTCATCCTCATCCGTAATCCCCATCCATCCATACAAAACAGTTCTGCCTTTCTCATCGGTAAAGGTCTGCGGGGCATAGAAGTCAAAGCCGCGGTCAAGCTCTACGAAATCTCCATGCCGGAACTTTCCATTCCTATAATCTAACTGGCCAACAAAATATCCAGATTGGAACAAATTATGATATAAATGCCCTCTTGGTTTCAGTCCTTGAGGGGAAACCAGCAAGACCTCTTTCCCATTCAAGTGAATAAGATCCGGGCACTCCCACATATAGCCGAAATTTCCCAAACCATTAAGTCCTGAGCCAGCCATTCTGCCAACCTTCTCCCAGTTATAAAGGTCCGTTGAAGTAAATAGGACGGCTTCCCCTTTTTCATCATGAGTTTGTGCACCGACAACCATATACCAGCGATCATTGCTCCGCCAAACCTTCGGGTCGCGAAAATGGGCATTGTAACCTTTCGGCAGCCTGAGTACCGGACCTTTTTTTTCAAAATGAATCCCATCGGAAGAAACAGCAAGACATTGATAGGTTTCGCGGGTCCCGTCTTCATTCTTGACATTCCCTGTGTAAAAGAGATAGAGCAGGCCATTCTCCTCCACAGCGCTGCCCGAGTAACAGCCGTTCCGTTCGTACCATTCTCTTGGTGCTAGAGCGATCGGTTCCAGGCGCCAGTGAACCATATCCGTTGAACTGTAATGCCCCCAGTACTTCGCTCCATGAGTGGTGGCAAACGGATTCCACTGATAAAATACATGGTAAACACCTTTATATTGAATTAACCCATTTGGATCATTTAATAAGCCAACCGGAGGCATCAGATGATAGTCTAACCTGTACGGATCGCTGCTGACCTTATCCTTATACTTTACCACTTCATTATAAGCCTGCTGCATCAGCTGAACTTCTTTTGCTGTCATAACCGTACCTCCCTTTAAAAAGAAAAGGCAAGAAACAAGCTTGCCTTTTTTTGACACTTTAAACCTTACTGTTCCATTTCCTTCTTTTCCTTATCTGAAAAACCAAACATCCATGTGAGGACAAAGGCAACTCCAATTGCTACAAGGTTAACTAAAATATATTGCAAAATTTGGCCGTTTAGATAAAGGAGTATTCCCGGAATAACGGTGACCGCCATCCCTGTTCCCTTTAAGCCCAAAATGGAAGCCAAAAATCCACCTGCTGCACCACCAATTAAAGCCATGATAAATGGTTTGCCGTAGCGTAGGTTTATACCGAAAATAGCCGGCTCGGTAATACCCAAGAATGCTGACAAGGAAGAAGGAAGAGCCAGCGCTTTTAATTTTGTAGATTTTGTCTTTAATCCGACTGCGAGGGCCGCTCCACCCTGTGCAGCAACTGCACAGGTTACAATCGCATTATAAGGATTGTTATGGTACTGAGCTAGCAGCTGAATCTCCAGCATATTGAATATGTGGTGCACACCGGTAATAACAATCAACTGATTCAAACCGCCAATCAACAGACCGCTGATGCCAAACGGCCAAGACAGAACCGCTGTTGCTGCAGATAAAATATTTTGTTCTACAATGTGAAAAATTGGCCCAACTACTAACAACGATAATGCTATCATTACAAGTAATGTCAGAAACGGAGTGACGATTAAATCCAAAGCCTCGGGAACACGCTTACGAATGGACCGCTCCAACTTTGCTCCAATGATTCCGGCGATAAAGGCTGGCAGCACGGAGCCTTGATAACCGACGACCGGAATCCAATCAAAGAATTTAAGCGGTTCGACATCGCCGCCGGCAACTCCCCATGCGTTAGGGAGTGACGGGCTGACAAGCATCAACCCAAGCACCAATCCTATGATTGGTGTACCGCCAAATACCCTAAACGTAGACCAAGCAACAAGTGCTGGCAGAAAGATAAAGGCCGTATCTGTAAGGATTTGAGTAAATAATAGGAAGTTTTGCGAGACATCCTCAGGCTTCATCCCGAATAATGCCAAAACCTGCTCCTGCATGACCAGGCCGCGGAGACCCATAAACAGACCTGTTGCCACGAGCACCGGGATAATCGGGACAAACACATCCCCAAAGGTTCGGATAGCCCTTTGAAATTTTGTGCCGCTTTTCACTGCCTCTTTTTTCTGTTCTGAGGCGGATTTGGTATCAAGACCCATGGTTGACACTTCTTCATAAATTTTATTAACGGTACCAGTTCCAAAAATAATTTGGTATTGTCCAGAGTTAAAAAACGCACCCTTAACTTTATTGATGTTTTCTACTTGTTCCTGGTTGATCTTTTCCTTATCATTGACCATGATTCTAAGTCTTGTTGCACAATGGGCAACGGACTGAATATTCTCCTTACCCCCGACTGCTACAATTACTTCTTCTGCAATTTTGCGATTTTCGGACATACTATTCACCCCTATTTTTTAAAGTGGAATCGATTACACATTTGCCAAAAAAAATAATTAGGTCTCTTTTAGTATATTTCTAAAAGCAGACTTTATCCTGGCCCGTTGTTTGTGGAATCGATTACATGTTTTAGAAAAAAATTTGGAATCATTTGTGGAATCGATTCCTCAAATACTTAAAAATTAGTGTAATCGATTAACATGATTTTATGGAATCGATTACACAATCATTATATACTGGCTCGTTCTAGAAGTCTATAACTAATTGTTTTCATTACTTCGTGGTAATTTCCCCCACTAATCTGTTCCAGCATTAATGACGCGGCCTCACGTCCCGTCTCTTCCATTGAAAAATCAATCGTTGTTAGAGCTGGAGTGATATATCTCGAAAGTTCCGAAGCACCCATTCCAGCTATTGCAATATCTGCAGGAATGGAAAGTCCAATCTGAGTTAAAAACTGCATGGCACCGATAGCAAGTCTGTCTGTTACAGCTACCACAGCTGTCGGCCTATTTTTTGAATGCCCGATGATTGATTTCATACATTCATAACCAGATTCAGAATTAAATTCCCCTTTTTGAACCCAGCAGTCTTCAACTGTTAAACTATTTTCCTTCATCGCATCTAAATAGCCGGCCTTTCGTAAATATCCTACAGCGCGGTCCTTTTCGTCAACACCAATAAAGGCAATCCGTTCATGACCTTTATTCATCAAGAGATGGACCATGTCTTTAGAAGCCTGATAATCATCAAAAACGACATTAGCAAGGCCAGAAATATATTGTCCAACTGTGACAAACGGGATTTTTAATTGATAAATTTCCTCCACCAAAGACCGATTGACATTTGTCGCCGAGAGAATAATTCCATCTACATGCCGGCTTTTCAACAGCTTTAAATATTCTATCTCCTTCTTAGGATCAAGGTTTGTATTGGCCAGAAGGATCTGATAGCCTTCCTTCGCTAAGATTTCATCCATCCCTTTAACAAGGCGGCTTGAGGTCTCTGTACTGATTTTCGGAAGAATGACACCAATGACCTTTGTCTTTTTCGTCCTAAGTGACTTTGCATTCTCGCTTGGAATATATCCTGTTTCTTTAATAACCTTTAACACTCTTCTTCTTGCTTCTTCACTAACGTACCCCGAATTATTTAATACTCTAGAAACGGTTGTCCGAGAAACGTTTGCCCGTTCAGCAATTTCTTTTATCGTAATCACAAATAACCCCCACTTCAAGAATTGGTCTTATGATTATTTTACACAAATGAGTTTGAAAGAAAAACGACTAGTTCATTGAAAAGCATATTCCTTTAAAAAATCATTTCCTCCATATCTGTAATATACACATTTATCCGTTTTTGTTTAGAAGGTTTGATTTAAACTATATAACTTTATCTATAAATATTTGAAATATGAGACCAATCGTTACAACTCGCAAGATAGGTTTTACATACTTCGGTTTAAGTTTTTCCGCAATGCGGACACCGATTTGTGCCCCTGATAGGGATCCGAGCAGGAGCGCCAACGTCATCGGCCAAATGATTTTTCCAGTAGAGATATAGGAAATAGCAGCGCCAAAGCAGCTGGAAAAAGTGGCGAGCCGCACCAAAGCCACCGCGCGAAGATAGGCAATATTCAAATAGCCGAACAAATAAAGCATCAGCGTTCCTTGTCCCGGGCCAAACAGGCCGTCATACAATCCGATTCCAAACAAGCCTGGCACACTGACCTTGTTCATCTTTAACGGTTCCGTGCCGGCGAAATTCCCTTTCCCCTTAAAGGAAGCGATAAAAGCGAAAATAAGCAAAATAATAGCGATGATGTACATATTTTCCCCCGATATATGGGATGCGATGAAGCCGCCGGTGACCCCGCCGCCGAGGCTGACAGGAATAATCCAGATTGCTTCCTTTAAGGAAATTTCCTTTTTTTTATAAAGATGGTAAAAGCTCGAAAAAGAACTAACCGTGTTGGATACTTTGTTCGCACCAATAGCAGAGTGGATTGGCAGCCCTAATATCAGCATGGCAGGGAGGCTGATGAGTCCGCCCCCGCCGGCAAGCGTCCCAAGCGTTGTGGCACAGATTCCAATCATGTAAAGCAAGATATATTCCATCCTTTACACCCCCTTGTTACTTCACTACCAGTATATTCCTGTCCCCTCGATAAAGAAATTTCACAGTTATTATGAAAAAGAATAAGAATTACTTATGGAATAGGCAGTCGGGGACCCCGCGGGATTCAGCCACATATAGTGTGTTTTAAGTTCAATGCCCATGTACTCGCAACACGGCCAATGTTTACCTCGCCAGTGACGATTTAAAGTATGTCACCGGGCAAACCTTGCAGTTAATGAAGGGGATTTCATCTTCTCATAAGAAAATGGCCAAGTTCATAAAAAATATTTGAAGAATTTTGCACTTTGAACAGCTGCCGGACTCTATCAAACTCTCATAACTACTGAAGCTTCCTCTTTTCTTCCTACCCGGTGTTATTAAGCCCCCTTAACTACCGATGCCTCCTCTTTCCTTCTCGCCCGGGTGTTATGAAACTCTCATAACTACCGATGCTTCCTTTTTCCTTCTCGCCAGGGCGTTATGAAGCTCTCATAACTACCTAAGCTCCCTTTTTCCTTCTCGTCCAGGCGTTATGAAGCCCTCATAACTACCTAAGCTTCCTTTTTCCTTCTC
>NZ_JAGYPE020000080.1:13127-15185 GCF_018343545.2 Neobacillus citreus
AAGCTTCCTTTTTCCTTCTCATCCGGGCGTTATGAAACTCTCATAACTACAGATTCCTTCTTTTTCCTTCTCATCCGGGCGTTTTAAAACTCTCATAACTACCATACCTTCTTATTTTCAGCCAGTTTAGTAGAAATAAAAAAGGGTGTCCGCCCCACGCGGACACTTGTCCACGCGTGGGGCCTGACACCCTACCAACGAAACTCTCCCCATACCTTACCCAGCCGCCAAGATCTGCCGCAGCTGTTTTCTCGCCCTATACAGCCGGGTTTTGACTGTGGCGGATTTGAGGTTGAGTCGGCTGGCGATTTCGGTTTCTTTTAGTCCGTACTGCATTTTGAGAATCAGCACTTCCTGGAATTCCTTGGAGAGGTTCTCTATTGAGTCGCCGATCTCCTCTTGGAAAAGCCGGATGACGGCCGCCTCCTCTGTACTAGAACCGCTGCTCGCTCCAACACAGTGCAGCGGTTCTAGTTCGGCGTAGTCCATCGGCGTCCAATGGCGTCTTTTCTCCGACCTAAGGAAGTCAATCGCGGTTCTCGTGGTAATGGCCGAGAGCCATGCTCCTAATTTGCCATTGTCCTCGACCGTGTCCAATTTCCGGTACGCCTTTAAAAAGGATTCTTGGACGATATCCTCTGCCAAAAACTCGTCTCTCGTATACTGATAGGCAATATAATATAGCCGTTTTGCGTGTTTAGAATATACCTCATTAAAATTAACCGCGTTCATTTCTCGCTCCCGCTTATTTAAAATGATTTTTAATAAAATCCGGTACATGCTCCTCATCAAAATAAGTGACTTGATTAAAATGACCATCATTAAAATACACAATAGCCGCATATTCACTACGAGGATTTGTCCCGGCCTTCTCAAGTACTTGTTCAATTTGACCTTTATCGGTAATTTTCAAGGTGTTTCCGCTGTGTTCTATCGCTGATTCGATATCTGTCGAAAATTTCCCGTTTTCCTCAATGGAAGAGAAATCACCCTTGGCCACCAGAACATGTGAAATATCCTCTGCGGTTACCTTTGCCTGATTGAGCACTTCCTTTTCCTTCAACCAGCTCTCAAATTTCCGATAAGTCGGCTTAAATTCAAACATGACAGACTGTTCATTCCCCAAATTGAGTTCAATGGTTGATCCAAGGCCCGAATAATAAATACTATCATTATATGATTCTGCCAGCACATCTTCCCTTATTAGAGACAACGCCTGCCTTACATCCTCCGGCTTTGACAGGGTCACAAACTTGTTCACCGGCCCATTGGCCCTGATTTGCAGATATTTCACTTTCTTTTCATCCACCATAAAAATCTCTTTTGAAGTCATTTTATATTCCTTCGATTCGTAAATCGGCTTATATAAATCCTCGTAAAGACGCGTCATGACACGGTACTGGCGAATGACCTTTTTCCCGTTTTTCAATTCATACATGATAAAGAATTCTCTATCGGATTTATTCTTTTCCTGCTCATTGATTTTTTTATTGGCCAAGATTTGTTTATGCATCTTCAGGACGGCGGCGATATTCTCCGGTTCCTGCATGGGTTTAGGGTCAAGGACATCCCCGTAAAAACCATCATGGCTCAGGTAAAAATTCGGATTATCCGTCAGCAGGACATTCTTAACGTCACTTTGTTCCGGGATTCTATTTTCATAAAATCCAAGCGCCTGAACTCCTACTACAAGAAACGCAATAACAGCTAGATAAACGACAAGACCCTTGATGCGAGTGAAGACCCGCCATGTCTTACGCAGCACCATCTCTGCCGCAAAGTAGCCGATAGCTGCTCCGATTCCATAACCAAACAAGGTCCAGCCAAGATTTTTAAAGGAAACATCGTTAAAATACGACCCACCCAGCAGCATGAAGCAAAAGGCAGTCCCATATTTAAAGACGGAACGCAATTTCGGAAAGGCAATCGCTTCGGAAGCCAGCTCCAGATTTCTTTTTTTATAAAAAAACAGGGACAGCCCGTACAGGACAATGGCCAGGACAATATACAGAACTGCATCCTTCCATTGAAAAGCTCGGCTTTCAAGAACAGTCGTAA
>NZ_JAGYPE020000080.1:15285-22487 GCF_018343545.2 Neobacillus citreus
AAAAAATCGCCCGGGAATCCGTAGAGCAGGATTTTCAAATTATAGGACAGCAATACGGTGATCCCGATCGGGAAAAATAGAAAAACATACGCCAGTACGGCTTGAACTACCGAGATTCCCGTCATAATTCCAACAAATACGCTTGCTATATACAGGAGCAGCGTAATAACGATGATTGTGCCTGACCAGTAGAGTAGATCATGGATGGTGAACAAGCTGCCGAGGTCATAGGTGAAATGCATGATGTAGACGATTCCTGTTACGATGGCAACCGGCAGGATGAGCAGTACCATTCCTGTCAAAGCGTAATGGTGAAAAATCCGCTCCCTCTTTAACGGAAGACTGTGCATGAGGTCCGCTGCTTGTTTGACATGCAGGAACCGAAACAAAAAGACAGCCAAAATAACAGGGGCAATCGCAATCAGGAAAACCTGAATCTCGTAATCATATTGAAAAAGGTTGTTACGAGACTGATAGTATAAAAAATTATCAGAATCTGAATATAGAATTAATAGAATGCGAATCGGGAGCACAAACAGCAGACCAAGCAGGTAAATGACGGAAATCCAGCCTGTACTGCGTCCCATTTGCAGCATCAGTTCTTTATTAAACAACGACATTTTTGATGGCATAGCCGATATCCCCCATTTCGTAAATAAAGATTTCTTCAAGTGTTAGTGGGAGCAGGTCAAAAATGACGGGATGGGTCTCGATAATTTGTTTTGCTATCGCTGCCTCTTCACCCCTGACGATAAGCAGATGGACACTTCCCCGTTTTTCCGCATGAAGCGGCTTTAGTTTATCGAGCAGTCTATCTGGCAAGCCATTCTTATATGCAACTTGGACTTTGTGGACATTGGACTTTAGGTCATCCAGCTCTTTTTCGATTAAAAGTGTCCCTTTGTGAAGGATACCGATATGGTCGCAAATGTCCTCAATTTCCCGAAGGTTATGGGACGAAACGAGAATCGTCATTTCTCTTTCTGCCACATCTTGAATCAGCAGGTTCTTCACCTTTTTGCGAACAACCGGATCAAGGCCATCCATTGGTTCGTCGAGGATGAGAATGTCTGGTTTTGCCGCCAGAGCCATGATAAAGGCAATTTGACGCTGCCAGCCTTTGGAAAAGGATTGAATTTTCTTATTTACATCCACCTCAAACGCTTGGGCCAGATTCTTGAATCGTTCCTCATCCCAGCTTGGATAGCAGCTTCTGTAAAAGCGGGCCATTTGCTTGGTGGTGTATTGTGGGAAAACATATGGATGGTCTGGTATGTAAAATAGTTTTTCTTTGAGGTGGATATTTTCAAAAACGGGTAGCCCGTCAATCGTGACTTCCCCTTGCTCTTGCCGGTAAATACCCGCGAGGAGCTTGATGATGGTGGTCTTACCTGCCCCGTTTGAACCGATTAATCCATATATCGAACCTTTTTGAATGGTTAGGTTGACGTTTTCGACCGCGACGTGCCGATCAAATTTTTTAATTACGTTTTTCATTTCAATCATTACTTTTAGCCTCCCCCTTTTGAAGCATCAAGGTCTTGGATGAGAGAAATCAGTTCCTGCGCCGGAATCCCGAGGTACAAAGCCTCTAAGATTAATTTTTCCAGTTCCTTCTTCATTTCCACAATCTTCTCCTTGTCAATAGCTTTTTGGTTTGGATTGACAAAGCTTCCCTTCCCTTTGACAGAATAAATAAACCCCTGTGTTTCAAGCTCACGGTAAGCCTTTTGAATTGTATTTGGGTTGATGGAAAGCTCGGTTGCAAGCTGCCGGACCGACGGAAGCTGTTCATCGGGCTTGAGCAGCTCATTCATAATCAGTTCCTTCATCTTATCCACCAGCTGTTCATATATCGGTTTACGGCTCCTCATATCCAGCTCAAACATAACTGGGTGCCCCCAATCTGTATTAACTGTACTATCATACATAGTACACTATGATTATATTCCATTCCTTTCTAAAAAGGAAGCCCTAATTTGGTATTTGCAGGAAAAAGGTGACAGGCACCGCGCGTGGAGATTGTCCACCTGAGGCTGACAAAATGCAAAAACTGGATGCCCCTGTTTTGGGTCATCCAGTTCTTGTACTTGTTTTCTATGGTCTTTAGTTAGAAGCTGCTGTTTCTTATGATTAGTTTGGTTGGGAAGGTTATTTTTTTGGCAATGGTTCGGCCTTCGTTTCTTTCGAGGAGGGTGTCGACCGCCGTTTCTCCCATTTGTTCGGTATAGACTTTTACTGTGCTTAAAGCAGGAAAAACATATTTGGATACGCTAATATCGTTTATTCCGATGATGTTTACCCTTTCAGGTACGGAAATCCCCGCTTCAAGCAAGGCCCTAAGTGCTCCAATGGCAATCGGGTCATTACCGGCGAAAAAAGCTGTCGGCAGGCGGTCACCGTGATCCTCAATCGCCTGCTTCATTAGAGTGCAGCCTTGGTCCACCGAAAATCCTCCGATGTACATGAATTTCTCATCCAAAAGTCCTTTTCCTGTCAAATACCGCTTAAAGGCCAGTTCCCGCGAATCCTCGATGACAGTGGCTTGGTCTTTATAAGCTTCTCTTCCCCCAATATAGCCAATTTCCTTATGCCCTTTCTCCAACAGATAATCCAAAATTTTCATAGTGGCTCTTTCCATATCAACCACAACGGAATCATATTGATCCTCATCGGGAGAATAATCGACAAACACGATGTTTTCCGTTACAGAAGCCAGATCGCTGATCTGCCTGCTGCTAAATTTACCAATGGCAATCAGTCCGTGGATATCTTCTCCCTTCAATTCCTCAAAGCTATCCTGAAAGTATTTAATTACCTGAATCCCATGGTGCCGGCATCGGTTTTCCACTCCAAGACGAATGGACATGTAATACAAATCCTCTAGCTCTTCTTTTTCTGTATACCATTGAAAAAGAGCAATCTTTCCGATTTCGGTTTTCCGAACAACCGCTTTTTTCTTATAATCCAGCTCCTCTGCCACTTCAAAAATTCTCTTTTTAGTTTCATCGCTAACTGAAAGAGTCGTATCATAATTCAGCACTCTTGATACAGTGGCTATTGATACTCCCGCTTTTTTTGCAATATCCTTAATAGTTGCCATAAGTCAAACTCCTATTGTATTTGAAAAAAACCGATACTTCGTTTTTGAATAGTATACTTCCTCAGGATGTAAAATCACAGTGGGAAACCCCGGATGGTGAATGGCATCTGGAAGACCTTGCGTTTCAAGACACACACCCAAATAATTCCTTGCGCGGACACCTGATATCGAAAACGGACCTTCCAGTTGATTACTGGTATAAAGGACCACACATGGCTGGTCTGTTGTCACCCTAAGAAATCTGCCGCTTTCTTTATCACTCAACATGATTGTATTTTCTCCACTTTTTTTAAAAAGAAGCGGATGATCATAGCCGTTTCCAGCAAGCACGATTTGCGGATGGGAGGACTTCATTCCTGACAACAAGAAACGCCCCTGATTAAAATCAAATGGCGTATTCTTTGATTCCAGCATTTTCCCTGTAGGAATTAAATCTAGTCCAAGTTCTAAAAAGCGATCACTTTCCAATTGAAGGATGTGCTCAGAACAATCCCTTTTCAGATTGCCGCTTAAATTAAAATACGAATGGTTCGTTAAATTGATTAACGTCTTATGATCCGTTCGTGCTTCATAGCTGATGCTCAGCTCATTCGTATTGGATAAAAGATAGGTAACAGCAGTATCCAAATTACCTGGGTATCCCTCTTCTCCGTCCAAACTTCGATAGAAACACTTCAACCCGACCACATTTTCCTGTTCGATTTTTTCTGTTTTCCAAATTACTGAACTAAACCCCTTCTGCCCGCCATGCAGGTGGTTGGGATAATCATTAGCTGCCAGCAGGTACTCTTCTCCATCCAATTCAAACCGGGCATCCTTTATTCTTCCGGCCACTCTCCCAATTACTGCCCCAAAATAAGGCGACCATTCCAGGTAGTCCTCAAACCGATCAAAACCAAGGACAACATTTTCAAAATGGCCATTCCTGTCAGGAACAATAATTTTTGTAATAACGCAACCGTAGTTCAAACAAGAAACAGACATCCCGAAATCATTCGTCAATGTATACTCTATCACCCGCTCACCATCATAATTACCAAATTCCCGTTCAACTATTTTCATTGATTTACCACTCCATTTTCAAACTCAAGATATTGTTTGGATAAATCGATGAAACCCAGTTTTCCCCGCTTCATCCCGTTTAAAGACACCAGCGTCCTCTAATACTTTCAAAAACTTCTTGCCGACCTCTTCCCTAACCAAAGATTCTATGTTTGATTTGTTCGCAATTGGGGTTAATCGGTGTTTTAACTGCTCCGCCCATTCCAAATGGTAATCAGCCACTGCATTTGGCTTTCCGAGGATGTACTTTTCAACTTCGGACAGCTCATCCTTTAAACGGGCAGGCAATACAGCGAGCCCCATGACCTCAATTAACCCAATGTTTTCCTTTTTAATATGATGAACATCGGCATGGGGGTGGAATATTCCGAGCGGATGCTCTGCACTCGTCCGGTTGTTGCGAAGGACCAAGTCCAGTTCAAACAAGTTCCCTTTTTTACGGGCAATCGGTGTGATTGTATTATGAGGAGTCTCACTGGTCCAGGCAATGATACCAAGCGATTCGTCACTATAATTTTTCCACTTTGTTAAAATATGGACAGCAGCATCCGTCAGAGTGCTTATTTGCTCCGAACGGAGACGGATAACAGACATCGGCCATTTGACAACAGAGCCTTGAACATCCGGAAACCCGGCCATTTCAAAGCTCCAATCATCAGTTGCTTTCGCCATCGCAAATTCATAATTGCCGCCTTGATAATGGTCATGAGAGAGAATGGAACCGCCCACTATCGGCAAATCGGCATTAGACCCTAAGAAATAATGCGGAAACTGCTCGACAAAGGTTAACAATCTTAAAAACGTCTCTTGATTAATTTTCATATCTGAATGGGTTTCAGATATGACGATGCAATGCTCGTTATAATACACATACGGTGAATATTGCAAGTACCATATTCTGTCCAACAGATTCACGCGGACCATGCGATGATTGGAACGGGCCGGATGACCAATCCTCCCGGCATAGCCTTCATTTTCTATACAAAGGAGACATTTTGGATAGGCTGTTTGTTGCATCTCGCGCTCGCGGGCAATGCTATTCGGGTCTTTTTCTGGCTTCGAAAGGTTGATCGTAATATCCAGCCTTCCGTATTCCGTCTCCGCCTTATATTCGATATTTTTCCGAATCTGCTTCATCTGGATGTAGTTACTGTTTTTGCTTAGATCATAAAAATACTGAGTCGCCGCTTCCGGACTCTGTCTATAATTTTCATAAAATTTCTGATTGACCGTCGATGGCCGGGCGATGAAACAGTTCATAATTTTACTAGTAAAAATCTCTTTTTCATCAAAAATATCTTCAATGATTCCTTTCTCGCAGGCGTAATCTACGATCTCCTCTAACACATCGGGAATCTCAAGATTTGTTTCTCCTTCACATTCCGTAAACTCATTTAATTGTAATAGCGACAGGATTTGGTTACGGGCATAGATTTCGTCATCCCTCTCGATTAAATGAACAGCCAGGGCTTTACCAATTAGTTGTTGAACAAGTTGATTAATCATATTGTTCACCTTCATAACCATTTGGGTGATGCTGATGCCAATTCCAAGCATCGCTGATGATTTGCTTGATTGATGTTCTTGCCGGGTTCCAGCCGAGTACTTGCCGAGCTTTTTCGGATGAGGCGATTAAGGTGCTTGGATCACCTGAACGGCGTGCCCCAAATTGAACCGGAATATCAATACCCGTAGCCTCTTTGGCCGTTTCAATAATTTCATTTACGGAAAACCCTTGGCTGGAGCCGAGGTTAAAGATATTGCTTTGTCCGTAATTTTGTAAATACTTGAGGGCTAAAATATGGGCAGCAATCAAGTCCTCGACATGGATATAATCGCGGATACAGGTTCCGTCCGATGTATCATAATCATCCCCAAAAACGGTAATCGCCGGCCGCTTTCCTAACGCCGCTTCCAATACAACCGGAATCAGGTGGGTTTCTGGATTATGGTCTTCTCCAATTTGTCCGTCACTTCTTGCTCCTGCCACATTGAAATACCTTAAGGATACATACTTCAGGTCGAATGCCTTCTCACACCATGCCATCATTTTTTCCACAACCAGTTTGGTTTCTCCATACGTGTTAGTTGGCAGCTCCGCCGCTTCTTCTGCAATCGGCATTATTTCTTGTTCTCCATAAACGGCAGCTGTCGAAGAAAATACGATATGTTTCACGCCATATTCCTTCATCATTTCAAGAACAATTTGTGTCCCATGCACATTGTTGTCAAAATACTTCAGCGGTTCCAACATCGATTCTCCAACAAGGGAGTTGGCAGCAAAATGCATAATAGCCTCTACATTTTCCTTTTCAAAAACCGTCTTCATAAACTCCCGGCTTCGGATATCACCTTTATAAAAATGGGCTTTTGGGTGAATGGCACCCTGGTGGCCGGTTTGCAGGTTATCAATCACTGCCACTTCATAACCTTGGTCAATCAATTGGTACACAGCGTGCGAGCCAATATAGCCCGCCCCGCCTAAAACAAGAATACTCACTCCGCAACAGCCTCCATTTCGATTTCCTTTGCCCCCCCGCCAATGCCGGCAACATAGAAATCAGCCTTATAGCCAATCTTTTCAAAATACACCTCACCGACATTAGCGATAAAATTTCCAACCTCTTCATTAGCAACTATTGCAATCGCACATCCGCCAAACCCAGCACCTGTCATCCGAGCACCAAAGACCCCCGGCTGCTTCCATGCAGCTTCTACTAAACTATCAAGTTCAATTCCTGTGACCTCATAGTCCTCACGTAACGAGGCATGGGATTGGTTCATTAGCTGGCCAAACGCCTCCAAGTTGCCGGCTTTTAATTCTTCAAGTGCCTTTAACGTTCTTATATTTTCATAGATTGCATGCTTTGCACGCTTTCGAACCACTTCATCGGTAATAAGATGTTTGTTATCTTCAAATTCTCGTATAGACAGCTGCCCCAACGCATCAATTGGGAGTTCTTGCTGAAGCTGGCTCAGTGCCACTTCGCACTCGCCCCGGCGCTTATTGTATTTTGAGTCTGCCAACTCCCGGCGC
>NZ_JAGYPE020000081.1 GCF_018343545.2 Neobacillus citreus
GGCTACCGTAATAATAAAACCATATAAAAAAAGGTCAACCAGAAATATCTGGCTGACCTTATAATACGAAGCGGAGATTTTTCCGTTAGATGCAGAATAGAGCTCATTTCGGGATAAATAAGGGAAGCTTTTCCGATTATGCAAAGCAAAATCCTCCCTTTTCACGTTTTTCGAGTCAATAGGCGGAATTTCTCCGTCTATTTAAGCTATTTTTAGTCTTATTTTCTAATTAAGGGAAATTCCTCCGTCTATTTATCAGCTCGGGTGCTTAACCTGATTCCCCAACCGATAAGAGCGGAACCCCTTGATCCCAGGCGCAGGAATCAACATCTTTTCGTAATGCATTTTTATTCAAAAAAATGCATAGTGCTAATATGTTGATTTGAAGGAAAACCCTCTTCTTTAAAGGCCTTATTAAGTCCTTTTCTTCATGGTCACTTGATTATGTAAACTGATTGTGTATATAATATAATTGTGGCAGACAAACGCAGTCTGCGAAATCGGATATATTTACTTATTCTAAAATAAAAATTTGCTCAAAAAAACACATTCTATTACCCCCTAAAACAAGCATTCAATCTTGAAGGGTGTAGATTGAATGTGAAAATAAACTGCAAGAAGGAGGAAGGGTGTAAGGAGCATCATGGAAGGATGATTACATGAGTGTAGATCAAACTAAAGGTCTCCAAGAAGAAGAAAAAGACGATTATACATTTGATAAGGTTCCGGCAGGAAAACGGAATATGGGTTGGTTTAGCGTAACCAACATAACGTTCGGTATTGCCACTGCGATCTTTTATTTTCAAACAGGCAGTGTTATGGCCCTGCAGTATGGTGCAATGAATGCTATTATTTCAGCTATTTATGCCATCGTAATTGCTGGAGTCTTAGGTACGGTGATTGCCTATTTATCCGCGAAGTCAGGAATGAATGTAAACCTTATGTCCAGGCAAGGGTTTGGCTACATTGGTGCTTCGTTAACTTCATTAATATACGCATCGAATTTCATTATGTATTGCGCCTTTGAAGGTATGATTCTCGTTTCCGCAGTACATGCATTTTTCCCCGCAATTCCACTTTGGCTTTTAATTATTGTTTTTGGATCCATGGTCATCCCGCTAAATTGGTTTGGTATTAAACAACTAGATAAATTACAAAAATGGTCATTACCGATCTTCTTTCTATTTTTAATTACCATCATCATTGTTGCAGCCAATTTACCGTCTCAATTTGATGGTCACTTTTGGACCTATATGCCAAAAGGTGTACAGATAGGTGGAACAGGTTTACTTCTATGTATCGGGATGCAGCACGGGATTATGGGATTAACCGCCTTAATTGCGTCAGATTACGCACGTTTCCTTAAACCAAGGGATATTAAACTTGGATCCATTATGATCGGATTTATTCCGCAAATTTTCTGTTTCGGTGTCATGGGCTTACTTGGAATCTGGTTTGGTGTCCGGTTAGCTGAATCGAATCCGGGGGTTTATATTGTCACCATTCTTGGACTAGGTGGAGTTGCTTTTACGATGTTAACACAATTACGTATTAACGTTACAAATATTTATAGTGCTTCCCTGTCACTGTCCAATTTTTTCGAGAATGTATTCCATTTCAAACCTGGTCGCCGCTTCTGGGTTGTTGTTTCTGGCGTCTTGTCGATCGCACTAATGCTTGGAGGCATACTGGATTATTTAGGCAGTGCCATGACATTCCAAGGGGTTCTTTTAATGGCATGGGCGGCCATTTTAGTTACAGATGCATTAGTCGTGAAGAAGTTGCTTAAAATTGGACCGAAAGAATATGAAGCGGGACAGGAAAAATTATATAAATGGAATCCAGTTGGGGTTGCACCATTAATTATCTCAAGTGGTTTTGGAACGATTGCTGCATTAGGGTATATGGGAACGTTCCTACAAAATACAGCCACGTTCTTTGCAGCCATACTTGCGTCATTCCTCACTGTTGCAATAGCTGTGTATACGAAGGGGAAATACTACAGTAAAGAGTCTGGGGAAGTAAAGGTAAATCGTAAAAAAGAAAAAGAGAGAAAACAGCCAACATTCACACAAGAAATACCAGTTGATTAATGTAAATATAAAAAGAGTGCCTGGCACCACCCGAATCTTGTCGAGGTGAATTCGACAAATTGCGGGTAGTGACAGCTGCACTTGCCTTTTACTCCAAGTTATAATCCTTTTCATAACTTTTCCTATTGATTGTAATAAACAAAGAAACACTGCCTAATAAGATAAAAGTAACGGCAGAAACAGTAAATACACTAGCTAAGCCAATGTATTTATTATATAAGACATCCATACTTTCTCTAAATTCTTTATCATGATAGAGGGGATTATCTTGATGATTTTGTTTGATTGTTAATCGATAGCCGACGCCTCGAACCGTTTTTATTAAAATATCATCTAAAAAAGATAACTTTTTTCGTAAACGGTACACATGATCGTCAATCGTACGGTCTGTATGATCCTCCATTGCCCAAACCTTATCTAGTATGATTTGCCTTGATAGCGTTTGATTCCTATTTTCATATAAACATTTAAGAAGATGGTATTCTTTTGGTAATAATCGTATTTTCTTATGATTAAATAAAACGGAGTAATCGTTTATATCGAACTAGAGCTTTTTCATAACTGTCCTCTTAAATAAAATTTGGTAGATAGATAAATCATTACAATTTCATTTCTGCATTTAGCTACAGTGCATTATTCTTTCATGAGCGAAATAACGGGTAGTTACAGGTACATTTAATGGTGTACATTTGTGTTTTTTTAAAGTTGTATTTATTCATTTTTTTCCTGTATGGGGAGGCTTGTTAATGTCGTAAATGCGTTTGCCACTTTTCTCGCGAAGGAGAGAGGCGGTTCTACCGATTGAATATGAAGATACATCAGATTTGGTTGGGCAAATATCCAGTGATTATGCAAGGCACTCACAATTAAGCCTTGTCCCACAACAGATCTTGTGAAGTTTGGGATTTCCTGTTCAAGTAATGTTATCTCCCCAAGGTTTAGTGCATTTCCATTTACATCCAATGACTCAAATGAAATTCCTACTGGTATAACAGAATGACTTGGCCGCCCTTGGACATGAACATTAAAACTGCGCTTTAAGCTAACCGAACAGCCATTTTTCTCCATTTTAGCTTTTCCATTTAATATTTGGGCAAATTGGTCTCCCAACTGCTTCAAGTTACTCATTTATTAGCCCCCTTTTCGCGTTCTCCGAAAATAAGCCTATTTAGATTATATTCACGAGTGAAAAATATATTAAGAAAACTCGCCGATTGGCGAGCCCTTAAAGGGGAAGGCGGATAAGTAGTTCTCGCCTAAAAGCTCAGCTTTTAGGCTGTGCTGCAACTACTAACGAAGCAATTTTAAACCGTACGATCTATTCTCAAGTTGTCGAGGGAGAACGTATTAATCAACATAAAATATCGGTTAATTGAAGATGACCCTGTATTCGATGAAACAAACCCAAAATATAATTTTTCGAATTATGTCTAGTAGCTACTAGTTACTTTTTAATCCCACCAAAAATACCAATAGGAAGAATTAATAAGTGTTCCTGCGAGTGAATTTACTGTCCCTACACCTTGCCAAACTATATCACCACAAAATCCAAATTGTTCCCAAGCGAGTAATTTTGATTCTTCTTGAGTCTTTGGAGGTTTCACAATATATAATTCCCATACATCTGGTGTTACTAAAGCGGGAGTAGCTCCATACTTTTCATACCAATATTTGAACACTGCAACTTGCTCTTCTGGCATTGCGCATTCATTAAACCCGCCCATTGGAACCCAAGCAGCTACTTCCCAAGGTTTATCCGTTGGAATCTTTGCGAGAATGATTTTTTCATTAACTGCTTCATCAATTGATAGAAAATGATTTGTCCGTTTCTCTATCGCAAACTCGCCAGTGATATCGTAGTCTTCATCCTCTTCCATAGGCATGACCTCGTCAAGCAGGTTCTTTAACAATTCCTTTACATCAATATCCTTCGCTTTAGCTAAAATTGATTCCCGATTATCGTTTAAGTATTCATTATCCGACTCGGCTTCAATGACTTCTAACATCATTTCCGAAGGGATAATGATAAGTGGTGTATATCCTTCTTTTTTGCCTTCCATGAGAGCTTGATGATACCTGGTCATGACACCTTTAACATTTTTCTCCTCAATAATCAAGCAGTCACAATCCAATATAGCAATTATTTCTTTTATATAATCTTTCTTTTCCTTTTTCTTGAATTTATCAAATATACCCACGTTCTTCATCTCCTACAGGTAATTTTGTTGGTCATATTTATAAATTCAATTAAATTTATATTTTTCCTCTTAGAACCCCGCTTGGTAAAACAACAAAAGCTCCCTATCCGTATAAAAAACTCTTTGGGAGATCCTCGAAATAGCCCAAATTCCCCAAGTTTTTGAGTTAAAATAATTTTGGTTTGTGAATAGTCTTTAAGTAGGGGGTGCTAGTGATTAAAATTTCAATGCACATCAGCAGATTATTTTTAGGGGTCGTTTTCTTGATTGCAGGTATAAACGGATTTTTTGTGATCTTTGGATTAGAACCATTTATAGCAACTAGTCCAGCAGCAATGGCATTATTCGAATTTAAATACCTCTTAATCGCAGAAAAAACTTTAGAAGTTATATGTGGAATATTACTTATAATCAATCAATTTATCCCATTAGCCATTGCAATATTATCGCCAATTGTAGCCAATATTTTCTTGCTCCATTTGTTCCTAGACCATTCTTTACTTCCTTTAGCGATAATGCTTGTCCTCACTTTCGGATTTTTGTTGTTCTATTATAGAAATAACTTTATGAGTTTACTAGAGAGAAAACCGAACTCGCCTCATTAAACACTCATTATTTTAATTTCCTTGCTAAATGTGTTAGTTAAAGTTTGATCGCAGCAGCGGTCTTTTTTTCTTGTTAAAATGGATTGATTGGGACAATTCGATAAGGGGTGAGAGAGGATTTTAAGAATCCGAATTATCGACCTAGCTTTTATGATGAATAATTTACACACCATAGACTTCCTCACAGTAATCGCCAATATTTGTGGCGGAACGGTCATAGGAAGGGGAGCTTCGGGATCTGATAATTCATGCATTAAATCCGCAAAAACCGCCCCGGGAATATGACCTTGATTATACGCATCTCTCCCCGACCACATGCCTACCTCTTCCTCTTCACTATCTGGGATTTTTAAAAATGTGGTGGCGTCTACTATCCTTAAATTTGGATCTTCCAACCGCTCCGCTAACCATTCTGTATTCACGATCAATGGATGTTTACTCATCTTTTCCCTCCGTTTTACCTTAAATCAAAAACTTCTTGATTAACTTTTCCCCATTTCACTTTACTTATGAAACGTTTCACCGTGATTGATCTAAAGGAGGTTTTTTTATAAATTATTAAAGACTTATTTACAGACAATTACTTCACGAGTAAATGATCCTTTTTTCACAACAGCGCGGTCCATAATGGAAAATCCCGCATTTATGAGGATTTCATCGATTAATTCAACCGTAACTACTACGACTTTCTTAGCAATCCTGCGTGCACATTGGAGTATTTCGAGCTGCTCTTCAGGCGATATGACGGAACACAAATTGTAAGGTAAATCGATAATCGCTACATCATATTGATTGGGGACATTTCGGATATCTGCCAATTTCACTTCTCCAGAAAGCCCAAAATGTGCGATATTTTCTCTAGCTCCACCAAGAATAAGAGGATTTCTATCGCTCCCAACTATATCAATCCCCATAGATAAAGCCTCTACCAGTACGGTCCCAATCCCACAACATGGGTCAATGGCCTTGATTCCACTTGGATCTGGAATGGCAATATTCACGATCGCTCTTGCCACACGTGTGTTAAGCGCGGTGGAATAACTATGCGGTTTCTGTTGATGCCGAAACCAAACAGACTCACTTTTACTATAATCACCAAATACCCATCTTCCGTTTATATTCATAACGCCAAATAATCTCTTCGGATGATGAAGATCAGCCTCACCATTAATATGTAATCCGATTTCCTTCTCAATTGCACGGCGGTATTCAATGCCTGTCTCTTCATTTTTTGCCTGCCCGCCAGTTTTTACATAATACACTTTAAACGTTTCCTCAGTTACTTGTAGGGCTGCTACTTGTTCGATGAGATTTTGAAGACTTTGCCCCTCATAAATGACAGCAAGTCTTTCCTTTATAAACGGACTCCGACTTGGATCAATTTTCACATGGCTTTCCAAGATGCTTGTTTGTGACTCCTCCCCAAATAAGGAGCGCATTTCCAAAGCACACAATGAACGTTCATCCTCATAGCAGGCATAAGTATAAATATAGGTCGTTAGTTTTTCGTGTTTACAATCCAATCGTCTCATCCTTCGATCTCTCAAATAATAAAAGGCAATAGGTATGCTTTTATTCTGCACCTATCGCCTCTCTTGATAAATTTTACCTAAAAAACGCCTTGTCTATATTGTACTTCGACTTGAGTTCATTAATAATATACGTTTCGTATATTTCTCTATGGACAGGGTCTTCAATCACACAAACCTCAATTTTAGTGACTTCATCTCTATGCATTTTGATTGGGGATACCGTATCCTCAAAATGCTTTTTAATTCTTGATCTCAACTTCCTTGCTTTACCAACAAATAATAGTTCTTGTTTATTGTTATAGAACATAAAAATGCCACCCTTATCTCTAGGGATAAGATGAAAATCAGTAAACCCATATATATTACTTAACTCAGGCTGATTCTGTTTGGTAATGGTAACAATTGGTTTTGGAATAGTTATATTGATCACTACATTCACTTCCTCGTTTAATATCTCTTAAGATGTTATCACAACAGGAATTAAATTACCTCATTTACTTATGAACATACGAATAGGATCGCATTTTAATTTGGTGATGGTCCTTTCAGTCCCTCATTCACAATTATTATCAATTTTGTGAGATAAATCACAATTAGCAATTATTATTAATGCTATCATTATTAATGTAGTTAGGAAATGATTACCCAGAAGAGGCCGATCTTTTTCTCACTAATATTTGTACTATTTTATTCTTCTCATAAACGGAGAATATATATAGGAGGTTTTTAAATGTCTGAAGAAAAATTGTCAGATTTAATTAGTCCTGAAGCTGTGATTAATTTTGAAACTGGTGCGATTAAAGCAAGTACTTTGGATTCAATCATCAACCTTTTGCCATTTGAAATGGGATTTTGCGATGCTAACGATATTTTCCGTTGGTATTCAAATAATCCAAACCGCGTGCATGGCCGCCGTAAAGAAGCGATTGGCCGACCTGTGCTTGAGCTTCACCCAAAAGTGGCTCACCACGTTGAAAAATTGTTGAATGACTTCCGTTCGGGCACACGCGATGAATGGGAATTTTGGTTCCCAAAACGCACGGGTGAAACCGGCCAAATTTACCAAAAATTCATGGCAGTACGTGATGAAAATGGAAAATACCTTGGCTGTATGGATGTGACCGTTAATATCGACCTTTTCCAAGGAAAAGAAGGTAAAAATACCCCTGAAACGATTGACGAATTTATAGCTGTTACGCCTAAATAATAAAAGAGAAGCCTGAAAAACACATTGAATTCCCATTTCAATGTGTTTTTTTATAATCATCACGATCGTCTTCATCTCCATTCCTAATTTAGCAACAGCGAAAGTAAAATAAGCGGAGTTTTTCCGACTAAATGCAGATTGGAGCTCGTTTCAGGGAAAATAAGGGGAGATATTACGACTATGCAAAGCAAAATCTCCTATTTTCGCATTTTCCGAGTCAATAGGGGGAATTTCTCCGTCTATTTATGCTATTTTTAAAGTTATTTGGAAAATAAGCGGATTTTTTCCGTCTATTTATCTGATCTATCGGGAATGGTAAACTAACCCTGCTCCTTTCAGTCTTCTTCTTATAAGCATCAACCTCTCTTAGGTTCTTGCCTGCAAGTGGGTATTTATAAAGGTCTGGTATCCTTCTTCAAATCCCATAGTATGTTCTAGCCTCTCCCAACCTTAGGAAGAGGCTTTAACTAAAAACCTCATTTACTTATGATACGGTTCCCCGCTTTTCTTCTAAATGAGATTTAATATGTGCTTGAAAATACGGGATTGGTTGGGTATTCTTAAAGCACAATCTCCCTTTAAGGATGTGTCTAACCTGCGATTAAATAAATATATTTCCGAGTCTGGAAAAGCATCTAGACGCGGTGCAGATAAATTGATTAGTGAAGGAAAAGTGACCATTAACGGAAAAGTTGCCACTTTAGGAAGCCAAGTCGAACCAGGCGATGATGTTCGGATTGGAGGAAATCCGGTCAAAGTGGCTAAAAATTACGTTTATATTGCCCTAAATAAACCTGTTGGCATTACTAGTACGACAGAACGACATATTAAAGGAAATATTATTGATTTAGTCAACCATCCATTAAGAATATTTCATATCGGAAGGCTGGATAAGGATTCAGAGGGTCTGATCCTCCTGACTAATGACGGAGATATTGTCAATGAAATTCTGCGGGCTGAACATAAGCATGAAAAGGAATATATCGTGACAGTAGACAAGCCCATCACTGCAGAGTTTTTAAAAAGAATGGCAGCAGGTGTAGAAATACTAGATACAAAAACGCTGCCTTGTAAAGTAGAACAGCTTTCTAAATATGTTTTTAAAATCATTTTGACACAGGGGTTAAACCGGCAGATTCGACGTATGTGTTCTGCCTTGGGATACCAGGTTTGTCGACTGCAACGAATACGAATCATGAATATCCATTTAGGGAACCTCCCTATTGGCCAGTGGAGAGATTTATCCAAAAAAGAACGTACTCAATTATTTAACGAACTTCATTATGAGCCAAAAGAATGGTAAAAAAAGTGCCTGTCACCACCCGAATGGTGCCGACGGCTGTAATAAGCTAGAATTCTCTAACCATGCTACCAGCTGATGCTCCTCGCCATCACGTTGGAAAACCTTTTGCTAACAGCCTTTTAGTTGAGGAAATCTGGTAAAAAAAGAAAATGAAGAAAGTCATGCGTCCATGGCCTTCTTCATTTTTCATTTTTCATTTTTCTTTTTTATTCCTCTTCCCTGGCAGTTTTTCTAAGATCAGGTACGTCCGTTTCCTCACCAAATTCAGTTCCATAATTTGGTTGCCCACTATAGTTACTCCGGTTCACTTCTCTGTTGGCATCCGTCGCTTCCCATCGCTTAAACAAGAGAGTTAAACAAACTAACCCGCTTAGACCAACTAGACTGTAAATAACTCTTGATAGGAAAGAGTCTTGTCCGCCAAATATTGCTGCAACCAAATCAAATTGAAAGAAACCAATTAATCCCCAATTTATAGCCCCAATGATGGTCAATGCTAAGGCAATTCTTTGCAGGGTATTCATGATTACACCCCCTTTCCAGCTTGATCATTTTGTTCACATACAAATCCATACTCCTCGGTGAATTGTCTACACCTTAAGTACATTATTTGTAAAATTATTATTTTTATTAACGGTGGGTTTAATACATGCTGTCACCACCCGAATTTAATGGATAAAAAATAAAAAGAGAAGTGCTGTAACACTTCTCCCTGCAACCCTCTACCGTCATATAACCCTTCTATTTCTTTTTCACCAATATAGTTGATGATGTAACTGTTGCGTTTCCTGCGTTGTCGAATGCTTTATAGGTGATGGTATAGATTCGGTCCGAACCGCTTATTTCATTCCTCAAATAAAAGTCGGTATCCGCCGTTCCATATTCCGCGCCTTGAATATCCGGTTCAGGAATTTTCCCGCCTTTCACCACATCGGGCTGGCTGCTTGTAATCGACAAGAGTTCAAACGAAGCAATACCTGATAATCCATCCCTCGCATCTACAGTAGCCTTCACATTTATAAGCTTGCCGGTGTTGCCAATGATGACAGACGGATTGAACGTAACATTCAACACTGGCTTGGTTTTATCAATTTTCACTTGAACTGTCTTTATCTCTTCCGTATTGCCTGCCTGATCCACACTGCGGTATTCCAGTGTATTGATTCCTTCCGTTGAAACAACGATGCTGCCTGTATACGTTGCCCACACACCGCCATTGAGCCTAAATTCAGTTTTGGCTACACCAGAATGGGAATCACTGCTTACGAGGCTTACAGTCGTGTCACTGTTATACCAGCCATCCCTAACCGAAGTTGTGGTCGTCGGGGCCGTTTTATCTACTTTCACTTGCACTTGCTTGGTTGCTTCCACATTGCCTGCCTTGTCGATACTTCTATACTCAAGGGTATTGATTCCTTGCCCGCTGATCCTCAGCGGACTCGTATAGGCAGTCCAACTCCCACCGTTTAGCCTGTATTCGGTCTTTGTTACACCTGAAATCGCATCAGTTGCAGTCAGGCTTACTTCTACATCACTGTTGTACCAGCCAGTCCCTAGCGTGGAAGTGGTAGTGGCAGGAGCTGTTTTATCGATAACGAACTCCACTCTTTTTACCTCTTCCACATTGCCTGCCATATCCACACTTCGATATTCGACGGTGTTTGTCCCTTCCGTTCGAATATACGTTGGATCCTGATAGGTGGTCCAATTCCCGCCATTCACTCTGTACTCTGTCCGTGCTATACCGGATGTTCCATCTTGTGCAAGAAAGGAAAGTGGCACATCTACTTTGACCGGATAGGAAGGAATATCACCGATTTTTGTCTCCGGTTTTTGGGTATCGATTTTGATGGTACTGGTTTTTACATCTTCTTCATTGCCTACTTTGTCGATACTCTTATATTCAACGACCGTTGTGCCGTCAACCGAGAGACTAAACGGCTCAGCGTATGGCTGCCATTCCCCTCCATTGATCCGGTAAAGCGTTTTTTCGATTCCTGTATCATTGTCAGCAGCGGTGAGTGAAACCGTCACGCCCGACATATACCATCCGTTCGTTCCTGTTTGGCCCTGGACATTCAGCGATGTCTCAGGTGCTGAGGTATCCAGTGCCTTCACAAGGATGTTGTATTGGGATAGGTCCCTATGTTCAAAAGTACTGCCTTTGGAATCTTCCTTGCTATTATAGTACGTGTAAAAATTGCCCTTTTTATCAACCGTTTCAATTGAATAGAGCGGCCAGGTGCCCGCTGGATCATTGGGGCTTGTCTCAAAAATCCCTTCGTATTTTAGAGTTTCAGCATTGTAGGTTAACTCTACGTCTCTGTAATCATAGCCAAAAGGAGCATTATAAGTAACATAGACATGGTCAACCCCCGATAGGTCGTCAAAAATGTCTGCTGATAACTGTACCTGTTCACCCTGCATGATGGTTGTTTTTGAAACGGAAAATCCGTTTAATTTCGGCGGGGTAACGTCGCCTACTGTTCCATAGATTTCAATATTATACGCACTAAAATCTTTTACTTCGTAGTAATCCCCTTGAGACGGTGTCTGACCATTATAATAATAATAATGGTTATAGAGTTTGTCCCCCATTTGGATAGTGCCAATCGACCAAATTCCAGGAACATCATTAGGATTGACATAAAAGGTGCCTTCATATTTTCCTGTTTCTTGGTTATAGATTAATTCAATCCCTTTGCCACCTTCACTATCCCCGTTTGGTGGCACAAAACTCAGGTGTGCATATTCCACCCCAGACCCTTCTTCGATAATATCTGCTGACACTTTGATCGACTCTCCCCCAGTGGCCCTGGTTGAGGAAAGAGATAAATCGCCTAGCCTTGGTGCTGTATCATCGATTAAAGTACCATACACTTCAATATTGTATTGTGATAGATTCCTATATTCATAGGTTGATCCCTGAGAAGGCGTCTCACTGTGAATAATATTAAATTTATTTCCCTGTATATCCCTCAAATAAATGGATGAAAGTTTCCATACGCCTGCACCATCATAGGTGGATGCATCGAACGAACCCTCATATTTTGACGTTTCAGGGTTAAAACTTAAATAAACAGTCTTTGAATAACCCGTTGGACCACTATAATAAGCCTCCGCAACCTCCACCCCTGATTCCTCTTCGAGTATTTCTGCACTAAGCGTGATGGTTTCGCCTTGAGTAGCACTAGTTCCGGATAAGGAAAGACTAGTCAACTTTGGAGGCGTAACGTCACCTGCTGCTACTCCTTTGGACACCGGAGATAGTAATGAAAATAGTAGAATCAGCGTTGTCAACTTAGCGAACAAATTTCTCTTTTTTCTTAAAAAAATCAATTCTCTCCCACACTTTCATTTAAAAATTATGTACCTCTTAATTTTACCTTATTTATCCAGTTGTGGCACACAAAAAGTTCTCAATTATGTAAAAAATCATTCTCAACTAAGAATTTAAAGCGTTGCGAAGAAAAAAGTGCCTGTCCCGCCCCGATGCTTGAAACATGCAAGGTGATACGCTCTATTCTTATACAAAAAGAAAAAGAAATGCTCAAGTCAGAAACTGATGAAAAAATTAGAGATGTAGCTTTTTATATTTGTAAGTGAACACTGAAACATTTACTTCTTGCGGTAATGGGAGTTGAAGAAGGACATTTAAAGGGTTTTAATTCAAAACGCTCAGAGAATATTACTCTGAGCGTTTGATTTTATCGTTTCGCTTATTCCCGTTACATTTTCAAGTTTTCCTTGTCTATGTGGATAAAATAAAGACGTAAAGCATCATATTGTTCGGATTATCTTCATGTTAGAGAACCAAATCTAATTTTTTTATTTTAGTTTATTATATTCTTCTTTAATCTTTTCAACTGTTTTCTCTATTTGCTCTCCCCAATGATCATTTTTGGTATTAAAAATAACATTCCCCTCTTTATCAATCATTCCATAACCTCTATAAGCCACACCATCTTTCTTCATTCCCATTTTGCCAATTAATTTAAATTTTGGATCAGAAATAAAGGAGAGACTATATCCAAAGGTTTCCTCCAATTTATTATGTAATGAAAGTAGCTCTTCTGGTGTATCACTACTAATTACAAACATTTCAATATCCATTTTATCTAATTTATTAATATTTTTATGCAACTGAACCAGTTGCTTCTGACAGAGAGTTCATTTATACGTTGTTATAAAAAAGAATACTGTTGGTTTTTCTAAAGGAAAAGTTACCTCTTTTTGTTCGTGATTTAATACAGTGATTGGTTCGGTAAGCGTCTTTTGTCCAAATGCTGATAATACTAGAAAAGAAATTAAAGACAAGACTATAATTATAGTTCGCATTTTTAACTCCTTTCTTATAAATTTAAAAAACCGTTTGGATTTTCAGATTGGAGCGGGTCTAAATACCCGCTATTTTTAATTTTAAATTTGCCATTAGTTTTTCCTCCTTAGTGGATTTTCTAAAAATCCCATAATATTCATCCCCATTTTTTTTATTAGAATGAACGAACCAATGAAACATTATCCAAGTTTTTTTCTAATTAACCCTTCAAAAGATTCAAAAGCCCTTCTCAATGAAAAGGGCTTTGTCATTTTTCAGCTAGTGAGGATGTTTTTGTTGTAGATTTTTGAAAAAGTATACTTAAACTACCATTTAAATCCAACCCCTTACTTTAAACAGATTGACCTTGCATAAAAGAGCAAGAATCAACTTTCCTTTGTGGGGTTCCAGCATTGGATGGATGCCTAAGTTAATTAAATTACCAATATTTATATAAAACGGGATATACAACCAACTGTGCAGTATAGTTCACATTAATGATGCAACATGGGGTTTTGCTTGAAAAAAGGAGCAAAGCTTTTTTCTTCTTCAAGTAGCGTAGCAGTTTAGTGAAAGGAGGAATTCCTAGTCGTTACAATTTGCACTGTATTTATTTCCTATATAATATTTCCAATATGATATAGAAACAAAGAAGCGCCCATGCGGGGACACTTCTTTTCATAAAAAAACATTTTTTTGATGAGATTTACCAACCTCCAAAACAGCTAAATAAACATCATGCCACCACACATCATGCCGCCCCACATCATGCCACCGCACATCATGCCACCGCAACCCATACCACAACCCATACCGCCCCACATCATGCCCCCGCAAGGCATACCGACAAATATTCGCGGGTCCTGACTCTGATGCCTCATAGGAATTAACTGACCAACCTGGAAATTACCCATCCCCAAAGTTTGAAGTTCATTGTAAAAATTGTGCATTTTTTCCTCCCCCGTTTACTTAATAATTAGGTTATACTGACACTTAACAAGAGATTTGAACGAAGAAGTTATGTCAGAAAAGTGTATTTAAGAGATATTACGTGTACTCTCTTCAACAAACTATGCTTACTTTTAGGTGGCTGTTACTGTTTAAAAAGCCTATTTCATGGTAAAAGTATCATAAAATGTTGTGTCTGGAAGCAAAGATGGCGGCTAATTTTATTCAACTTGTTTTATTTCTTAACTAAGGACCATTAAAGGGAAGATTTGATTTTAAATGAAGGAACCCTGTCAACCTTATTCTTATTGAGAACTAAGGTGAACTTCTACCATTGTTTGTATCGGAGCAAGATTGTGAAGTATAATACTTAATCTGGGTGCTTTAGTTCAAGAAGAAATACTAAAAAAACCGCTCTAAACGGTCTTTTTCTTTGGATAAAATCAACAGTATTCTTTCACAGTGCCTTTCATAAAAAAAAAAAGGCTTTCCTGCTAGGAAAACCGCCTTTTCATCATTCTTCTTTGATATCGCTGGTCTGGGGAGAACATATTAGTATACCATGAGTTTATTCCATTCTATTATAATATGCGGGAGGTGACAGGCACTTAAACTATCCCTCAACACATGAGGTATTTTCCAACACCAAAAACAGGATTCTATCATCATTATTGTGTCACTTCTGTCATTCACCGCTAAAATCGTAGGCTACTCCAGTTAACTTCTGAGAAACATCCCATAATTTTTTCATGGTTTCCGAATTATACACGCCTGATCGAGGGGTTTCAATCGTTGGGTTCCCTTTTCGGTTACCCCTTCCATCTGGACCTATGTATTCCCCTCCATTTAAGCTCGTTTCTGTTGCTGCATAGAGTGTCGGAAGTGCTCCCTTTTCAGCCGGCTGTAGAAATAGCTTCATTAAAGCCTTTACATATCCAGGAGCATCTTTATTCCCGATTTTGAACAGGTTTGTGGAGGAAATGCCTGGATGGCAAGCTAAACTTTTTGTCGCCATTCCATATTGCTTTAATCGATGATCCAATTCTTTGGCAAACAACAAATTAGCGAGCTTGCTTTGTCCATAAAATTTCATCGCTTTGTAGCCCTTGGAGCCGTCCAAGTTGTCAAACAAGATGCGTGCGCCTCTGTGGGCAATACTGCTCAGTGTCACGACACGAGAGTTAGGTGTTTTCTTTAGTAACGGCAGCAATAACCCAGTTAAAGCAAAATGGCCTAAGTGGTTGGTGCCGAATTGCATTTCAAAGCCGTCTTTCGTTTTTTGGTATGGCGGAACCATCACACCGGCGTTATTGATTAGAATATCCAATGTGTCAAAGCGGCTGCGATAATTTTGTGCAAATTCCCTAACACTGCTTAAATCAGCCAAATTGAGGCCCATGACCAAAACCGAACCTTTCGGATTCCCACTTAGAATCGTTTCTTTGGCAATCGCCCCCTTTTGCTCGTTACGGACCGCCAGAATAACCTCAGCACCTTTTTGAACGAGAACCTTAGCTGCCTCCAAGCCAATCCCGCTATTTGCTCCGGTAATGACAATCCTTTTGCCTGTCAAGTCTTGTTCCAGCATATAGAAATACCTCCACAAAATTGTTTAAATTCATTATATATAAATAAGATGAAATACAATGTTATCAATCTATGACATTTATACGAAATAAGCTACAAGGTGAGAGAATTAATTTCAGAATTAAAACAATGCCTGTCACGCCCCGTGCCGAAAAATTCAGCGAAATGGGGGATGTGACAGGCATTCAAACTAACCGTATCTTTTTTCTATTTCTTTTTATCTAAATACATATTACCTAGAATTCCAATTAAAATAATAGCCGCATTCATGAATACAGATGGAAGAGTAACCTGTTTTCGGCTTTTCCGCATGTTTAGTATTTTTATGGAAGCCGGAGCTTCCTGTTTTGGTTTATGTGTGACGTAAAAAAGGAGATTATCATACTTCTTTCTTTTTTCAGCGTTATTAAGAATTTCATATGCTTCTTTGACTCGTTTAAACTGTTCAGCGTTCCCTTTTTCTGTATCTGGGTGTACCTCTTTTACCTTTTTTCGATAAGCTTCTTTAATTTCAGTAAAGGTTGCATCATAGGACACGTCTAAAATACGATAGTAATTTCTAAAGGATCCTATGTATTTCCCCCACCCTCTTTTACTTACCGTTTTAATCCTTCCAAAATAGTATTCTGGTTGTTTATGAAATATTCGTGTTTTAAAAACCGCTAAAATATCCAGTTTCAAAATGCAGGAGTTAACAGCGTACTTTAACTAAACCGCACCATATATAACATTCCGCAGCCTTGGGTGGTGAACTGCTTCAAAGTTCGGAACCATTTGCTGCATGTAAACAGCTGATAAATTTTCTTTCATATCGACCATTAGCCATGTACCGGCCCTGCCCATCCATCCAAATTCGCCTAACGAGCTATTGCTGCCCCCGGCGGCTGGATTGATCATCGTGCGAACACCAAGGCCATACCCATAACCCTTCAGAGCATCCCAATTATAATGCTGCAAAAGTTCTGGTGATAGATGGTTGGTAGACATGAGCTCAATGGTTTTCCGCCCTAAAATGCGAATACCATTCAGCTCTCCTCCATTCGCCAGCATATGTCCGAAGCGGCTATAATCCTCCAGCGTAGACAGAAGTCCCCCTCCTCCGCTTTCAATAAGAGTCCCCGGCTGGTATCGCGAATCCATGCTGGTATTTTTGATTAACTGACCTTCTTCGCTGCGGTCATATAAGCTGCAAAGCCGGTGCTTCTTCTCATCAGGAATCTTGAAAAATGTGTCCTTCATTCCAAGCGGCTCAAAGATTTCATCCTTTAAAAATTGACCGAAGGTTTTACCGGACAACACTTCAATCAGGGCGCCAAGAATATCATGGCTAAATCCATAATGCCAACGGGTCCCCGGATCAAATGCGAGTGGAATGGATGCAAGGGTTTTTGACAAGCTTCGTACATTCCAATCCTCGCGTTCAGCTTCTATTTCTAACCTCTTGGCCACTTGGCGTTCCGTTTCAAACTGGTTTCCTGCGTATGTCAGACCGGAAGTCATCGTAAATAAGTCTTTAATGGTAATAGACCTTGTGGCAGGTACTATTTCAAACTCATTATCTTTGCCAGTTTGATAGACTTGAGGATGTTTAAATTCTGGCAAATACTCTTCAAGCGGATCATTTAGCAAAAAGAGGCCGCGCTCATATAACATTAAAGCAGCCACGCAGGTAATCACCTTTGAGTTTGAATAAATTCGATAAATGGTGTCGGGTGCAATTGGCTTTTTCGTTTCCAGATCCTCATTGCCAACATAATCTTCAAACACAACTTCTCCATTATGCATGACTGATAAAGCACAGCCTGCAGGACCGTTTTCTACAAATCTTTTTAATAACGAGCTTAATCTATCTAACGATTCCAACTGCTTTCTCTCCTTTTTTTGAAGCGTTTCCAATATTCATTATAGTATAATTTTGGAAAAATCAGTATCACTAATAATTGTTAATCAATACTGATTTCATGGACGCTCTGTTATTGAAAAATAAGAAGTCTTTTCCTTAGTTGTGTAACCAGTGATATTTAAAATAGGCGGAGATTTTCCGATTAAGCAAAGCAAAATTACCTATTTTCACGTTTTTCGAGTCAATAGTCGGAATCTCTCCGTCTATTTAAGCAGTTTTCAGTGTTATTTCCTAATTAAGAGAAGTTTCTCCGCTTATTTATCAAACTCGCTATAGCATCTAATGAACTTGTACAAATTACGGGTGTTTTTGTGAAAAAAAAAGACTTAGAGATATTTGCATCTTTAAGCCCTTTTGACTGTGAAATATACTGTTAAGTTTATGTGATTTCCGAGTTTATTTGGTACACGATTTAGCGTTTTGTACCTGACAAGTAAACCCGTTAAAATTTCCTTCGTCGTGTCTTCTTTGGCTGCACAGGCAGAATAGACCGCTTATTTTTACTGAAGCGCTACATTTCTTACGCGCACGGACGGACAAAATAGATGGCTTATTTTTACCGGTACCACTCTTTTCTTACGCCCATAGGCATAATACAGAGGTTTATTTTTACCGATGCAATACTTAATTACATAGGGCCTGTCCTGAATGCTTTCTAACTCCATCCTTTAACCATTTCGCTGTCAATGTTTCTGCATGTAGCATCTCTTCTGGTGTGCCTTCGAATATAATTTGTCCGCCTTGTTTTCCTCCGCCTGGACCCAATTCAATTACCCAGTCACTCGCAGCTATAAAGTTTTGATTGTGTTCGATTATGATGACCGAATTGCCTCTGTTAACGAGCTTTTGAAATACGTCTAGGAGTTTTTCATTATCTTCCGTGTGTAGTCCTAAGGATGGCTCGTCTAATAGGTAGATTTGTCCTTCTTTTTGTAAGTGGCTTGCAAGTTTTAGACGTTGGATTTCTCCTCCGCTTAGAGAACTTGTCGTCTGCCCTAAGGTCAGATATCCTAATCCTACGTCTTTTAGCGTTTGCACTCTTTTTATGATTTTAGGTATTTCAACATATTGAATAGCCTCATCTATTGTTAAATCTAAAATCTCTACTATATTTTTATCTCGATATCGATATGATAGCGCCTCGTCTGAATATCTGGTTCCGGCGCACGCTTCGCAAGGGATTGTCACCGGATCTGCAAATGCTACTTCTGGCGTTAGGACTCCTTTTCCCTTACAGATAGGACATGCTCCTGACGAGTTAAAGCTGAACAAACCTGCTGGCTGTCCGGTTTCTTTTGAAAATATGGTGCGAATATCGTCCATTATTCCCATATATGTAGCCAGGGTCGAACGGCTGGAGATTCCTATGCCGCCTTGTTCTACCATAATGGTCCCCGGATACTTTTTCGTGAAGGCTTCCAACATGAGGGAGCTTTTACCTGAACCAGATACTCCACTTATACAGACTAAGACGTTTTTAGGAATATCTACGCTTATATTTTTCAAGTTATTATTACTTGCTCTTTTTATTGAAAAATAACTTTCTATATCCCTTGGATTTTTATTTATTTTTAGCTTGTGGTTTAGGGCTGCGGCGGTGGGAGAGTTTTTTAGCCCTTCCAATTTTCCTTGATAGACAACTTCCCCTCCATTGACACCTGCTCCCGGCCCCATCTCTATTATTTCATCCGCTACTTTTATGACTGAAAGATTGTGTTCGATTACGATGACAGTATTATGTTGGTCTTTTAACCTTTTTAGCATTTGTATTAACATATCCACTTCTTCTGGATGAAGCCCTGCACTTGGTTCGTCGAAAATGTAGGTGATATTGTTGAGACTGCTCCCCAAATGACGAGCAATTTTTACCCTTTGGGCTTCGCCAGCGGACAGGGTGCCCATTTTTCTTGAAAGACTCAAATATCCTAGTCCCATGTCGACTAGTTGTTTTACATGCGGGATTGCTTGTCGTGCTATTGATTCTCCCATAGGATCTTTTATGTTCTTTAGTTCTTCCAGTATTTCTGGAAGCTCTAATTGATCGTATTCTGCGATATTTAGGCCATTTATTCTACACTCTAATACCTTTGGGTTTAAACCTGAACCTTGGCAGGTTGGGCATAATGAATGTGTTGATACGGCTAAAACGTCATCTTGGGATACTTGTTTTAGTTTTGAGATGTCTCTATTGATATAGACGCGCGTAAATCTAGGCAATAACCCATCCCATTCTGCGTTATGAGGTCCATTTTTTGTATGAAACGGCGCATAGGCTCTTTCACCTTCTCGGGGACCATATAAAAACAGATAGAGATCTTCTTCTGAGTAGTCCTTTATCGGTTTATCCGGATCGAATAATCCGCAGGTCATCATCCAATGGCCTTGCCAGCCTGAAGGCGATAATGGCTTAAATTTCACTGCATAATCCCGAAGTGACTTATCGAAATCAATTATCTTATTTAGGTCGGGCGCAATTACCTCCCCAAATCCGCCACATTCAGGACATCTGCCAAAGGAACTTTGGCTCGAAAAATCGTTGGCAGAACCTATTGGCGGATTTCCTATTCTCGAGAACAACAGTCTAATTAATGGATTTATATCCATATAGGTGCCAACTGTTGAGCGGGAATTGCCCCCTATTTGCCGTTGTTCCACTACGATAACCGGGCTTAAGTTTTGCATCAGATCGGCGTGGGGTCGTTCGTACCTTGGCATTTGATTCCTGACATAGAGAGGATAGTTCAACGTCATTTGTCTTCTGCTTTCTGTTGCTAATGTATCAAAGACGACCGAGCTCTTTCCTGAGCCTGAAAGACCGGTAAATACGATGATTTTTTCTTTTGGTATATTTAAATCTATGTTTTTTAAATTATGTTCTTTAAGTCCTCTTAAAATGATTTCATCTTTCATTTCTGACATTTTGCCATCCTTTCTGATTTTATCTACCAGTATTACTTCATTTGAATAAGGCAAAACCCTATTAATAGAATTACTGTTCTTGCCTAAATCCCCTTCCATTTAATCCTCTAATGATACTCCCCTGTATACCCATTTTTTAACAAAGTTATTTACTGCCATTGTAACAAAAATCAGCTCTGCCATGAGAGATTTTGGGATAAATTATTTACTTGTTTATAAAATGAAAAATCCAGTGTGATCAAAGGGTCTGCGTTTTTGTAGACGTGCCTATTTTTACATCTTACAATATAGGGAAAATAAACACTTGGGAGTACTAAAAAATCAAATTAAACAAATTCTTTTAATCATTAATCAAAATGGTCCTTCTTGGAAACCCGGGAAGGAATATTATCACTTATTAAAACGAAAGAAACGCCGACACATTCCGTACTCTGAAAAAACTGGGGCACCCGGTCGTTATGAAAGGCCCATAACACCCGAACGTTATTAAAACTGTAGTCCCCGGTCGTTATGAAAGGCTCATAACTCCCGAGCGCTATTAAAACTGTAGTCTCCGGGAGTTATGAAAGGCTCATAACTCCCGTACGCTATTAAAACTGTAGTCCCCGGTCGTTATGAAAGGCTCATAACACCCGAACGCTATTAAAACAGATGTCCCCGGGAGATATGGTAAGATTCATAACGACCGTACGCTGAAAAAACTGGGGCACCCGGTCGTTATGAAAGGCTCATAACACCCGAACTCAATTAAAACTGTAGCACTCGGTCGTTATGAAAGGCTCATAACACCCGAGCGCTATTAAAACTGTAGTCCCCGGGAGTTATGAAAGGCTCATAACGACCGTACGCTAATAAAACAGAGGTCCCCGGGTGTTATGGTAAGGTTCATAACGACCGTACGCTGAAAAAACTGGGGCACCCGGTCGTTATGAAAGGCCCATAACCTTCACTAGGGGTTATG
>NZ_JAGYPE020000082.1:0-14681 GCF_018343545.2 Neobacillus citreus
AGTGAGGAAAATGGTTTTACGGAAGGTCTTGGTCTCTTGCCGGGCAGTGTCCGCCGTTTCCCTGGCCGCTCCGAGAACGGTGAACCATACAAGGTTCCTCACATGGGCTGGAACCGGCTTAAGTTCGTGAATGCCTCGCCGCTTACTAGCAATTTGGAAGAGGATTATGTCTACTTCGTTCATTCTTATTTTGTGAATGCGGAAAACTCTGAGGTTCTTATTGCCAAAGCGGATTACCATGAACAGGTTTCCGCTGTTGTCGGCCGCGATAACATTTTCGGAATGCAATTCCATCCCGAAAAAAGCAGCCGGCTTGGAATGGCCCTGCTTGATAATTTTTTAAAAATAGCAGTTGAAAGGAAGGCAGTACGATGACTTTCACCATTTATCCCGCAATTGACATGCGGGGCGGGAAATGTGTCCGCCTTCTGCAAGGCGATTACGACAAAGAAACAGTTTACGGCGATTCCCCATTTGACATGGCTCAGACCTTCGCGGCAGATGGAGCCGAATGGATCCATATGGTGGACCTAGACGGGGCAAAGGATGGCAAGCGGGTAAATGACCGTTTTGTGATTGAGGCGGCTCAGCAGCTCGCTAATGTGAAAATCCAAATCGGCGGCGGGATTCGTTCCGAGGCTGATATTGCCCATTATTTAGAGAATGGTGTTGACCGAGTTATTATCGGAAGCATTGCGGTTTCCAATCCGGAGTTCGCTATTGATATGATTAAAAAATTCGGCGGGCGAATTGCTGTCGGAATCGATGCAAAAAATGGCTATGTGGCTACACATGGTTGGCTCGATACTTCTGAAGTGAAGGCGGTCGAGCTTGGGAAACGCTTCGCGGATGCAGGGGCTGAGACCTTTATTTTTACCGATATTGCCACAGACGGAATGCTTTCAGGACCCAATATTGCTGCTGTCAGTGAACTGGCTGAAGTTACTGGCAAAAACGTCATTGCCTCAGGCGGAGTGAGCAGCCTTGCGGATTTACAGGCCCTATCCACGGCAAAAGGCATCGGTGGAGCAATCGTTGGCAAGGCCCTTTATGAAAAAAGATTTACCTTAAAGGAAGCTTTAAAACTTGGTCAGTTTTAAAACAAGGGCGGGGGAGAAGTCATGACTTTAACGAAAAGAATTATACCCTGCTTGGACGTGAAGGACGGGCGGGTAGTAAAGGGAATTCAATTTGTCCAGCTGCGCGACGCCGGCGATCCGGTAGAACTGGCGCGGATTTACGATGAGCAAGGGGCCGACGAGCTTGTGTTTCTTGATATTTCGGCTTCCGTTGAGGGACGAAAGACAATGGTTGAGGTCGTTAAGGCGGTTGCCTCCGAATTGGCCATTCCTTTTACGGTTGGCGGCGGCATCAATTCATTGGAAGATATGAAAAAAATTCTTCGTGCCGGGGCAGATAAGGTTTCTTTGAATACTGCGGCGGTCCAGAATCCGGAACTTATTCGCGAAGGGGCCGACTTTTTCGGATCCCAGTGTATCGTTGTAGCCATTGATGCAAAATATGATTCAGAGCTTGGAACATGGCGTGTTTATACACACGGCGGCCGCAAGCCCACTGACAAAAAGGTAATTGATTGGGTGAGGGAGGCAGCGGAGCTTGGAGCCGGTGAAATTTTGCTGACCAGCATGGACAGCGATGGCGAGAAAAACGGTTTTGACCTCTCTCTTACGAAGGCGGTCAGTGAAGCCGTTACGATTCCGGTGATTGCCTCAGGCGGTGCCGGAAATGCGGAGCACTTTGCTGAAGCCTTTTTGGAAGGTAAAGCCGATGCCGCACTTGCCGCATCCATTTTTCATTACAAGGAAACTTCAGTGCAGGAAGTTAAAAGCTATTTGCGCGAAAAGGGACTGGCCGTCCGTTAAAAGCGCCGGCCTGTGGATCTTTTTTATAAAAAACTAAGTTCGATTTCAAAAAAGGAAGTGACGGTCCGATGAATCCGGACACTATCAAATTTGACGAAAAGGGATTAGTCCCTGCTATTATTCAGGATGCAGAAACATTAGAAGTTTTGACACTTGCTTATATGAATAAAGAGTCGCTTGCGAAAACATTGGAAACAGGTGAAACGTGGTTCTACAGCCGCTCTCGCCAGGAATTGTGGCATAAGGGAGCAACAAGCGGCAACACTCAGTCTGTCGTCAACATTAAGTACGATTGTGATCAGGATGCCTTATTGGTGCTTGTGAATCCTAAAGGACCAGCATGCCATACAGGAGCGGTCAGCTGTTTTTCAGGGGAAGAGGTTGCGGATCGCAAATCCAGCCTTGGGGACTATCAAATCTTACAAACCCTTGAAAAGGTCATTTTGGACCGCGAACGGGAGCGTCCGGAAGGTGCCTATACCACTTACCTTTTTGAAAAAGGTGTCGATAAAATTTTGAAAAAGGTCGGTGAGGAAGCTGCCGAAGTCATCATCGCAGCAAAAAACCGCGACCATGGAGAACTGAAATGGGAAGCAGCCGACCTTCTTTATCACCTGCAGGTATTGCTGGTGGAACAAGGCCTTCCATTCAAAGAAGTATTACGTACATTGGAAGAAAGACACAAGGACCGGTCCTGATTATGGACCGGTTTTTCTATTTAAAAATACCTATTTTAGGAAGGGTTCGTCTTTTTTCAAACGGTTTGGCGGATATCTATTCCATTTTGGCGGATATTCAACTGAATTCGGCGGAATTGCCCCCAACTTGGCGGATATCTCCGTGTACTCAGCGGATAACTTTCCATATTTGGCGGATTCCCTTTTCAGGTCGGGTTTGATCAACCTTCCTACCCCAAATAATAACCATTTTTAGCTAAACCCCGCTCCGGAAATTTTTTCATACCGCCCAAAGCCCTAAATCCTTCTCGTACAAGAGTCAATTGTGTTATACTACATTAGTTATGAAAGGATGATGGAGGACTGCATGAGTAAAGACGCAAAAGCAAGAATGCAAAAGGGGAAAATACTCTCATTTGTTCCTACAGGGGAATATTATTTCAAGAAAGGAATTAAGGCATACCATCGCCGTGATTTTTTCAAAGCGAAAAAATATCTGGGACGGGCGCTGCAGCTTGAGCCGGGCGAACCGATGATTGCGTGCCAGCTGGCCATTGTATCGACTGAACTTGGCGAGTTTGAAGATTCCAACCGACTCCTGCATCTCATCCTTGAAGATCTTGACCATGAAATGGTGGAGTGCCACTACTTCTTAGCAAATAATTATGCCCATTTGGGATTTTTTAAAGATGCTTATCACCATGCCAACTTGTATATGGAATTGGATGCAGGTGGGGATTTTTCAGAGGATGCGGAGGAATTGCTTGAGCTTCTCGCATTGGAGTCGGATGATTTGGCTGAAGATTTCTTTCAGCAGGACGACCTAATCGTTAAACAGGAGCAGGCTCGCGAGCTGCTCGAATCAGGTTATTTCCCAAAAGCGATTGAACTATTAAAGGAAGTCATCAAGGAGTACCCGGAATACTGGTCTGCCTACAACAACCTAGCGCTCGCTTATTTCTATTTAGGCAAAGGCGAGAAGGCGGACTCCATCTTAAATGATGTTTTGAAAAAGAACCCCGGGAATCTGCACGCGCTATGCAATAAAATGATATTTGCCCATTATCAAGGGCGTATCAAATATGTCAATGAGCTGTTCGATAGCTTGAAAAAAGTTCAACCGCTCTTAAGTGAACACCAATTTAAGCTTGGAACTTCTTCCGCACTTGTTGGCGAATATGAGCATGCTTATGTATGGCTGAAAAAATTATATAAAAATGGCTTTGATGGGGATGGCCCGTTTTATTATTGGCTCGCCTATTCTGCTTATTTCACTGGCAGGGAAATTTTCGCCCAAAACGTTTGGAAAAAGCTTTTGGAAATTAGCCCTGACAAAGAAGGTCAGGAACCGTGGAATACAAATGAGCAGGACCGTGCAAACGGGTTTGAGGACCATTCCGGATCGATTTTTCAAAAACTAGAAAGCGACTATGTCGAGGAACGGCTATTTGCTCTTTTCCTGACAACTGTTTCGGATAAAAAGGATGAAATCATCACCTCAAAGCGCCTTTTTCAAAACCAGAAATTTACGGCGCTGGAGAAGGAATACATCTCGTTAATCCGTTCGGGAAGACCGTCACGGACGGCCGATGCGCAGGAAGTCGCTGAGCTGTTTTATGAAAACCATCAGCCAATTGGGACAATTGAGGCTGGTTTATATTTAATGTGGTTTTCCGTTTTTGTGGAAATGTTTAAAGCAAATATGCAATTGAAAAATAAAAGTGCCTGGGCAGGTGCAGTCGAGTATGTATGGCATAGGCTCCGCAGTGAAAAAGTGTCCCAACAGGAAATTGCACAGCGCTACGGAACCTCATCGGCAACAATCGGAAAATACGTTAAGCTTGTTAACGAACTTTTAGACTAAATACTGTATATGAGCAGATTTTTGGACTATAAATCAATTGTTTAATACGATTAAGTTGGGAAAGCTAAACTTAATCGTTTTTTTTATACAAGGAGTGAAAACGACCATGACTGAAGAAAAAATTTATGATGTCATCATTGCTGGGGCGGGTCCTGCCGGGATGACAGCTGCTGTATATACATCACGTGCAAATCTATCGACTCTCATGATTGAACGCGGAATGCCGGGCGGCCAGATGGCAAATACCGAGGATGTTGAAAACTATCCGGGTTTTGAAAGCATTTTAGGTCCGGATTTATCAACGAAAATGTTTGAGCATGCGAAGAAGTTCGGTGCCGAATATGCTTATGGTGACATTAAAGAAGTTGTTGATCATGGCGATTATAAACTGGTGAAAGCCGGATCAAAGGAATATAAAGCCTACTCCGTCATCATTACAACAGGTGCAGAGTATAAAAAAGTCGGAGTGCCAGGCGAAAAAGAGCTTGGCGGCCGCGGAGTATCCTATTGTGCCGTCTGTGACGGAGCATTTTTCAAAAATAGAGAGCTTTTTGTCATCGGCGGAGGGGACTCTGCAGTTGAAGAGGGTGTATACTTAACTCGATTCGCATCTAAGGTTACCATCGTGCATCGCCGTGACCAGCTTCGTGCACAGAAAATTCTTCAAGACCGTGCCTTTGCCAATGAAAAGGTTGATTTTATTTGGAATCATACCATTAAATCGATTAATGATAAGGACGGTAAGGTTGGCAGTGTGACATTGGTATCAACAGTGGATGATACAGAACAAACCCTGCCTGCTGACGGCGTGTTTATTTATATCGGAATGGTGCCGCTATCTAAACCATTCGAGAGCTTAGGCATCACAAACGAAAATGGCTACATTGAAACAAACGAAAAAATGGAAACAAAGGTGCCGGGCATTTTCGCTGCAGGAGATATTCGTGAAAAAACACTCCGCCAGATTGTAACGGCGACTGGCGACGGCAGTATTGCTGCCCAAACAGCCCAACACTTTGTGGAAGAATTGAAAGAGGAAATGAAACTGAAAAAATAATGAAAAAGTTTCCCAACATTTTTTAGCTAATAAGAAAGTATAAAATTTCCCCAATTTTATACTTTCTTAACGCATAAATTCAACTACGCCTCTGTCTTCGTCCTAACGGACTCGCCAATCGGCGAGTTTTCATTTACAAAAAGTTAATCCTGTTTTAATTCAACTGTAACAGTAGTGAAATAAAAATATAGTATGATTATGGAAATTGACCCCCTTTAAAAATATATACCTTTTCTGCACAGGTCCAGCAGCCTGTGCTCTTTTTTTGTTCAGCAAGAAAGCTACATAATAAAGAAGGAAAACTCGACAAAAGGTATCCGACTCTAATTGTAATATTTGTAAGCGGGAATTTGCAGAAATATCAATTTTCAATTGATTGTGAGCGGGTTATAAAAATAGTATAATGAGAAGAATATATGAGGTTGTTATCTTAAGATATTTTGCAATATGTGTTTATATAAAGAGGGTGAAATGTTGTGCAGCGGGTCACCAATTGTGTGTTAATTAGAGAAAATAAGGTATTGTTGCTGCAAAAACCGCGGCGTGGCTGGTGGGTGGCACCGGGCGGAAAAATGGAGCCGGGCGAGTCTGTCCGGGATTCCTGCATCCGGGAATACCGTGAAGAAACGGGCGTATATTTAAAGAATCCCCAGCTAAAAGGAATTTTTACGATGATTATGATGGAGGGAGACCAGCTTCTGTCGGAGTGGATGATGTTCAGCTTTGTGGCCCATGATTCCGATGGCTTGGACCTTGATGAGTCGGAAGAAGGCAAGCTGGAATGGCATCTTTTTGACCAAATAAAAGGCTTGCCGATGGCAGCCGGAGACTACCATATTATCGATTATATGATCCACGGCAAGGGTATGATTTACGGTACTTTTACTTATACAAAAGACTTTCAGCTGATTAGTTACCGATTAGATCCAGGTTAATTCGAAATAGGAGGAATCAAAATGAGTACCGGTTCGACAAGCGATATCCAAATGGTCATTATTACTGGCATGTCCGGCGCAGGGAAAACAGTCGCCATCCAAAGCTTTGAGGATTTAGGGTTCTTCTGTGTCGATAATCTGCCTCCTACCTTACTGCCGAAATTCCTAGAACTTATGAAGGAATCAGGGAATAAAATGAATAAAGTTGCCCTTGTCATGGACCTGAGGGGACGGGAGTTTTTCGATCATCTTTTTAAAGCGTTGGATGATAATCTTGCAGAAACCTCCTGGGTTACACCGCAGATTTTATTCCTTGATGCGGATGATGCCACATTGGTCCGCCGCTATAAGGAAACAAGACGGTCCCATCCACTCGCCAAATCAGGGTCGCCTCTTGAAGGTATTACCCTTGAACGGGAGCTTCTTGAGGAGTTAAAAGGCAGGGCACAATTAATTTACAACACTTCCCAGATGAAACCACGGGAATTACGTGAGAAGATATTAACGGAGTTTACGGCGAATAAACAATTAATTTTTACAGTTAACGTTATGTCGTTCGGTTTTAAACACGGCATTCCCATTGATGCCGACCTTGTTTTTGATGTGCGTTTTTTGCCCAATCCGCATTACATTGAACATATGCGCCCGAGAACAGGACTCGACGAGGATGTCTCCAGCTATGTCTTAAAATGGAACGAAACACAGAAATTTTTGGAAAAAGTAACAGACCTTCTGAGTTTCATGCTTCCTCATTACAAAAGGGAAGGCAAGGCCCAATTGGTGATTGCGATTGGCTGTACGGGCGGCCAGCATCGTTCTGTGGCGCTCGCTGAATACATCGGCCGATTTTTCCAAAAGGATTATAAGACGATTGTTTCTCACCGTGACATCGAGAGGAGAAAGGAAAAGACAACATGAGAGAATTTGGGCAGCCTAGAATAGTCGTCATCGGCGGAGGCACAGGGTTACCTGTTTTGCTTAGAGGCTTAAAGCAGTATCCTGTTGATATTACCGCTATTGTCACCGTAGCTGACGATGGCGGCAGTTCAGGCCGAATCCGTGAGGACCTGCATGTTCCTCCGCCGGGTGATGTCCGTAATGTTTTGGTGGCACTTTCCGATGTGGAGCCTCTCGTTGAGGAAATGTTCCAGCACCGGTTTAAGACGTCAAACGAACTATCCGGCCATTCGCTTGGCAACCTGATTATCGCCGCGATGACCTCGATAACCGGTAATTTTGTTCATGCGATTCAGGAGATGAGCAAGGTATTGAATGTAAGGGGAAAAGTGCTGCCTGCTGCCAACCAAAGTGTTGTGTTACATGCAGAAATGGAGGATGGCACGATTGTATCAGGAGAATCGAAAATTCCCTACTCCGGTAAAAAAATTAACAGGGTTTTTTTGACCCCAAAGCAAATCCGGCCGCTTCCAGAAACGATTCAGGCCATCCGCCAAGCCGACCTGATTATTCTTGGACCGGGCAGTTTATATACGAGTCTGTTGCCTAATCTGCTTGTTCCACGGCTAGGAGATGAGGTGCGTCGTTCACATGCCAAAAAGGTTTACATTTGCAATTTGATGACACAGGCCGGCGAAACGCATGGCTATACTGCTAGCGATCATGTGCGAGCTATTTATGATCATATGAGCAGCGCGTTTATTGATACGATACTCGTGAATAATGAAGAGATTCCGCAGGATGTTCAGCTTCGCTACAATGAGGAATTGGCCCATCCTGTCCTCTACGATGTGGACCGGTTAACCGAGCTTGGACTTGAGACGGTTTATGCCGACATTGCCAATCTAGAAAACGGCGCGCTAAGGCATGACCCGAAGAAGGTCGCCAAAATTTTATATAATTTGTTAATAAATGAAACCAAAAGACGTTATGAAGCGTAAATAAGTTAATATTATTTAAAAAGCTTATTTAACATGTTCTTTTTTGAAAGAAATTACTTTCAAAAAGGAATATTTATGTTAGTGTTGGTCATAAGGAGGTGAGGGAATGTCTTTCGCTTCGGAAACGAAAAAGGAATTAACGAACTTGGAAGTGAAATCCTGCTGCAGCCGTTCTGAGCTTTCAGCGCTGATCCGCATGAACGGTTCCCTTTCCTTTTCAAATCGAAAAATCATTGTCGATATTCAAACCGAAAATGCTGCGATTGCCAGAAGAATTTATACCTTGATTAAAAAGAATTACCAGGTTCAGGTTGAGCTGCTCGTCCGCAAAAAAATGCGCTTGAAAAAGAATAATGTTTACATCGTGCGCTTGGCAGAGCAGGCGAGGGAAATTCTCGAGGATACAAAAATCCTTGGTGAGGGTTTTACCTTCATCCATAATATCTCCCCAGAACTGATAACAAAGAAGTGTTGTAAGCGTTCTTATCTGCGTGGTGCATTTTTGGCCGGAGGTTCCGTGAATAATCCGGAAACATCCTCCTATCACTTGGAAATTGCTTCACTATATAAGGAGCATAACGATTCCTTATGTGAATTGATGAATACATTTGACTTGAATAGCAAAACGCTTGAGCGCAAAAAAGGCTATATTACGTACTTAAAAGAGGCTGAAAAGATAACCGAGTTTTTAAATATTATTGGTGCGCATAATGCCCTGCTCCGCTTTGAGGATGTCCGAATTGTCAGGGACATGCGTAATTCGGTTAACCGCCTGGTAAACTGCGAAACCGCCAATCTTAATAAAACCATCGGAGCCTCAATCAGGCAGGTCGAAAACATAAGGTTCATTGATCAAACGGTAGGCCTGCAGATTTTACCTGATAAATTAAGGGAAATTGCCGAGCTTCGGTTAAATTATACAGACGTTACCTTAAAGGAACTAGGTGAAATGGTTTCCGGCGGGTCTATTAGCAAATCCGGCATCAATCATCGCTTGCGTAAAATTGATGAAATTGCCGAAAGGCTGCGGGCCGGAGAAATGCCATCTGTGAAGTAGAAATAATTTTAAAATAGTTTGTTAGTGAATGAGCATTCATTTAATATTATAGTGGGATAATGAGGAGGAATTTGAAATGTTGGTAAAAGAAGTAGAAGTTAAATTAAGAACTGGTTTACAGGCGCGTCCTGCTGCCCTATTTGTACAAGAGGCGAACCGCTTTTCGGCAGATATTTTTCTGGAGAAAGATGGCAAGAAAGTAAATGCTAAAAGTATTATGGGCTTAATGAGCCTGGCTGTTGGCTCTGGTGTTGTTATTAACATTATTGCAGACGGCTCTGATGAAGAAACCGCCATTAAGGCATTATCTGAGTTTATTCAGAAGGATCATTAAGAAAAAAAGCTGGCTCACGTTCGAGACCAGCTTTTTTGTATTAAAAAAGCAATCGGCTTACCGCCGATTGCTCGCTATAAGTATTATTTGTCTTTCTTATCAAGAATATTGCGTGTAATGATGTTGTCAATTAAGCCATATTCTTTCGCTCTTTCAGCAGTCATGAAGTTATCGCGGTCGGTATCTTGGCGAAGTACTTCAATTGGCTGGCCAGTGCGCTCAGCTAAAATGCCGTTTAGTTTTTCGCGAAGGAATAAAATGCGCTTAGCGGCGATTTCAATTTCAGTAGCCTGACCTTGAGCTCCTCCAAGAGGCTGGTGGATCATTACTTCAGCGTTTGGTAATGCGAAACGCTTGCCCTTTTCCCCAGCGGCAAGTAAGAATGCGCCCATTGATGCTGCCATGCCGATACAAACAGTGGATACATTTGGCTTGATATACTGCATCGTATCATAAATGGCCATTCCAGCGGTAATGCTTCCGCCCGGGCTGTTAATATAAAGAGTAATGTCCTTTTCAGGATTTTCCGCTTCAAGGAACAACAATTGCGCTACAATGCTGTTGGCAACATTATCATCAATTCCGCTGCCAAGCATGATAATTCGGTCTTTTAATAAACGGGAATAAATATCGTATGCCCGTTCGCCGCGATTCGTTTGTTCAATGACTGTAGGAATCAAATTCATTTTTCTTCCTCCTTTGAATAAAAAATGTAAAAACTTATGTATTGTTATCATACACTGATGGTCAATAAAGGTCAAACAATTCAGCTCGAAAAATGTTCGACAACTTTCCCTCATTCAGCATAACCAATTGAGAGCGATTTTAAAACTATTTTTTAGCTTTGGAGAAAGGATTAAATCGTTAAAAATTCTATTAGCTCTTGCAAAAATAGAAATAATGAAATATAATATGTAAGTCGCTAATATTTTTGCCCTCGTGGTGCAACGGATAGCACGTAAGATTCCGGTTCTTAAAATGTGGGTTCGATTCCTGCCGAGGGCGTAACAAGAAAAGCTTGGAATGACAGTGTTTCTGCGAATTTATTTTTGTGGGAACACTGTTTTTTTTATACACATTTTCAAATAAAAAATGTACCAAGTATTATACCACAAAACTGTTAAAAGACATAGGTGAAAGGAATTTTTTTGACAGTTTTTTGGGGAAAACAGGCAAGTACACAATCTCATAAAAATTAATTGAATAGATATGGTATTGAATAGAGAAGGCTTGAACAGCCTTTGTTCTAATATCTTTTCAATTAGGAGATGAACAATATGTCGTTACCGAATGTTCCGGGCATGACACCAAACATTTCACTTAGCACTGCACAAACCGTTCCATTGCTATTGGCTTCTATTGCCCTTGAAGAGTTAGCTCTCGCTCATATCTTGAACGCAGAAGCAGAGAAACTTCAATTTGTTTTGGGAACATTAACACCTGCAAGAACCACGTTTTCCCCCGCAACAGTTTCACTGTCCAATCTTCTTGTCGTCAACTCTAGCATCCAAAGAACTCTTGGTGATGTGATTAAAAAGGAAATGCTCTTGGAGTTTAAATTTGAGAATGTTCTAGAGTTAATTTCAATGATTCCACCACCCGTAGAAACTTTTTGTGAATGCGGCGCGAGCTTTATTATTCCAGCAAACTCCACTATCATTCGCAATGGTACAGAAACAGGAACAGGCAGGCTAAATGCATTAGGCACTGTTCAAGGAAGAGTGATGATTTGCAATAACTGTAATCCGGCAGAAACAGATCTTTTTCAATTTGAATTTACATCTCTAACTACAAGTGTACAATTCCTCGCTGCCACATACGATACACTTCCTACAGGGGAATTAGGTACTTGTTGTTTTAATCCTGCCACCGGTGAAGCACAATTTATGATTACTGGTACTGGAACAAGAAACGGTGTTCCTGCAACTTTTGAGTTAGTGGTATTTGAAGATATAGTTCCGCCAATTGGAAACAGCAGGATTCAACTAATATTAAATGGTTCAGAGCTGTTTGAAGCCTCTGTTGCTCCGGGTAATGCTAATGTTACAGTTTGTCCTGGTTTTATACTATCAGAATGTACTTGAGATTTACCCAAACTAAATATAGGCGATTAAACTTGGATATAAGCATACTAGTTAACTAAAAAAACACCTTTGTCTTTTTATAAAGATAAAGTGTATAAAATGGGGTCTACCACGGTCATTTGGATTGTGGTATTTTTCTTTTTATGGAGAGGAACATTCTTAGAGAGATCTTTTTTGACTCGTAATACCTTATTTTGTAAATGTAGTATATGTAGTGAATAATATCTTTGAGAAAACTTTCACTGAGCGAAAAAAACCCGTATAGGGTTTTTTCATTTTACAGGTAACAGTTAAGGACAATTGGTGACGACTAGTTCGCCATTGCCAACCTGTGTTGTGGTTGCAAAAAATGTAGTGCCATTGCTGCCTGTTATGAGTATTGAAATACTCTTGCTACCCATTACGCCATTCAAGACGAGACTGTATGATACAGGATTAGGACCAAATAAAGCAGGATTATCGGTAATTCCTTGACCTGTGATTGTTACAATTTGATTTGCACAATGAGGGACGTTAAAGGTAGTTGCTGTGAATACGAATGCCGGAACGGTATCGTTCCCTCCATAGGTAAACGTAAACTCATTATCTGACATGCAGCTTTGACATATATGACCATTGTAGATAACTGATCCATGGTCGTTGGGTGGTTGAACCACTGCATTAACTATAACAGTTGTAAAATTATCTCCTGTTCCTCTATTAATATCAAAGTTATTACCTGCTTGGTTTGTAGCCATACAGCCACATATAGGTGGGGGGGCAAGCTCATCAGAAATCGCTTGTTGTAGAGTCTCATCTGCTAATTCATTAACTGCAAGAAGATCATTAAGGGTGACTGAACCTTCTGTAGATTCCGGATCAGTTCCAAGAACTTGTTGAATGTTTTCAGCAGCCTCATTGATCTCTTCAGCGTTTTCAAGATTTTCTAAAGCATCGGACAAAATTGAGTTTGGATCTGTATTATCTTCAAATTCCACAGTATATGATACCTCGCTTTCATCGAGATAATTTTTATGTCCACCACTACAACTCATTGAAGTGAATTCGGTTTCGATCTGCCTACCACCGCCGCTATAGCCACTCGCCAAAAGTACCTGCCGTACCGCCAGCGCCTCCATGCGAAATGCTGAACGAAATCGAAGCGAAAAATTGGGAAAATAGGCTTGTGGCAAAGCGAATCACTCTGTACATTAAATGTGGTTATATTAGCAATATATTGATGGGTGTTGGCAAATGAATCGGCGCTTGTCTATTATTGATAACCTTTTTATGTATTTTAACTATGGAAAGATTAATCCCCTTCGGGTGTTCCTTGATAAAATAATAGGTCTGCCCCACCACAAATGCAGCCACACTCAATTGAGAAGCTGCATTTTACCGAATGGGGGTCGGGTAGGCTTATCATGTTTGACCAATTACCTTAAGAATCAAAGAATTACTACAACAAAATACCTAAGGTCGATGATTTATGGACATTAAATCAAGAACATTTCCCAATTTAAATTGCAGTAGCATCTCTTTTTTGATCACATCTTGAAGGATTCTTTCAGCACTAGCATTGATGGTAAAAAGCTCTGATGCGGAAACCTTTGCAGGAGAGAGTTTTGTTTTTGTATGCTTTAATTTTCCGAGTGCGAATTGAAGTTTTTCTGCTTCGGCATTAATGACGTGGGCAAGGGCTAACTCCTCAAGGGCAATGGATGCCAGCAGCAATGTAACGGTCTGATCAGTATTAATTGAAGTAATTGGACTCATATTCGGAATATTGGCTTGAGACATTGTTATCACCTCGTTTATCTTTAGTGCTGATGTTAGTTTATTTTTACAGGCTGAATAATGACACAACTATTTTTATGATATTTTCCTTGGGGAGTTTATTTCATTAAAAAGCTCCCGATTGGATACGTTGTATACCAATTGGGAGCAGGGTAAACGGTAAGGTATTCGCCCATGTGTGAAACAAGTTTAAGCTTGTACTAACCCCAACCATATCCTCAATTCTTCTTTAAAAGAAGTGCTTGTGCTTTACATTAACGTGGGAATGGTGTAATAGCAATCAAATCAAGGATATTTTCAAACTTAAACTCCAGCAGCATTTCCTTCTTGATCACATCACGAAGTGTTCTTTGGACACTAGCGTCGAGAGCAAGCAGATTTGTCAAGTTAACAACTGCAGGAGAGAATGTTGTTCTAGGAGCAGGAGTTATTGTTCCTAGAACGAATTGAAGCTTCTCAGCTTCAGCATTAATGATGTGAGCTAAAGCCAATTCCTCAAGGGCAATAGAGGCTAAAAGCAATGGAACAGTTTGTGCTGTAGAAAGAGAAATTGTTGGAGTAATGTTTGGAATATTTGCTTGAGACATTAAATCACCTCTTTTCTTTGTTATCTGTTACATTGTATTTATAAACCTTGTACAGAGACACGGTCATTAAACTATTTTTGGTCCTTATTTATTTTTTGCAGAATTGAGATTGAGCGCCTTTGCAATTAACATTTGATCGTCACAGTCTTCAGTTAACGGACTAAATAGGTTTTTATGCTTCGTCATCAGTTCTCGAAGCGCTTCTACGGGAGAATTAAATGATTTCGATTGGCTTGCCGCCATTGCATAGCATCTTGCTGCTTCCTCAATCTGCCCCAGCTTTTCGAAGCAGCATCCTTTATAGTGTAGGGCTTGAAAGCTGCCAACCCCCTTTTGGGTGAGATACTGTAAATTCGCTTCCCCCATTTCGAGACAGTAATCAAACACCTCCAATGCTTCTTTAAACATGTCCTTCAAATATAAGATTAAGCCTTTATAAAAATGTAAATCTACATAATCCGGATAGAGAATACATGCTTTTTCAATACCTGGCCACGCCCCGTCGATGCTTCCTGTTGCAATCAATATG
>NZ_JAGYPE020000082.1:14781-20785 GCF_018343545.2 Neobacillus citreus
ATATAAAAGCGAAGGGGGAGTGTGTAACCTCATTAGGAAATCCTTAATGGAATGATTAACATGATCAAATGCTTTACTATATTCCTCATTACCGTAATATTCGGCCGCAATATGGTAGTGGGTCCAAGGGCTATAGTCTTTTTGTTTTAGTTCTTCCTTTAACATCGTAATATTTCGTTCAAATTTCTTTTTATTTTCAGTAACGGAATTCATATATCCATAATGGTGAATTTTAATTGGCACATGCTTGATGATGAGGCCATCCTCTGGTATCGTCAGAACCTCTTCTACGTTCAGCATTTCATGTATTTTACCTTGAAATTTAAATCCTTTATGATTTCGCAAAAGACGGGTATGGACGATATCGAAGGTTTTTTCCGGTTCTGGCCGTTCGCCATAATAATTAATCAAATGAATAGATAAAATATCCTCATTCGAATATAGAATGTCACGTAATTTATAAACATCAGAAGCATCAACTTGTTCATCTGCGTCCATCCATAAAATCCAGTCCCCTGTTGCGCGTTCCAATCCAAAGTTTCGGGCGTCAGCAAAGCTTTTGTTCCAGGGGAATTCGAAAACCTGTGCTCCAAATGATTTACAGAGCTCAACCGTTCGGTCTGAAGATCCCGTATCTACAATAATGATTTCGTCTACAACCCCTTTAGTGCTGCTTAGGCACTTTTCGATAAATGCTTCTTCATCTTTCACAATCATACATAACGACAAACGCTTAAAGTCCATTTTTCTCCCTCACTCCTTTTAAAAAACATTAAACAATCATTTTCCATATTATGTTTTTAACTAGGTAAAAGTGCTTTTTTGGCAACATCCCAAGCGGTGTTCAATATAATGTGTAGGTGAAGAAAGAAACCCCATGATGAAGCCTGAGGTGGAAATTGTGAAGAAAGATTCACTAAAAATTAACTGGATTGGCCCTCAATTTGCTGGTCATAGTCTTGCGATCGTTAACAGGAATATTTGCAGTTTATTAAACAAGGAACATTTCAACATTAGAAAGTTAGTCCCAGACGAAGAAATTCCGTTAGCACTCTCTGTCCGAGAAGAACAGAGTAAAATAGGAGAATTGTTGCCCTTTCCTGAATCGGATTTTACAGTTGTTCATCAGTGGCCGCCAGTCTGGGACATACAAAAAAGTAAGAAATGGATATGTATGCAGCCTTGGGAATTTGGTGCAATTCCTAGGATCTGGTATATTCCCATGAAGTATTGGGTTGATGAAATCTGGGTATATAGCCAATACAATAAGGAAAGCTATGTACGCTGCGGGATTCCAGAGGACAAAATTCATGTTATCCCGCTTGGGGTGGACCAAAAAGTTTTCCACATTGATGTGGAACCTCTAGATTTAACAACTTCCTCTTTTCGATTCCTATTCGTTGGTGGGACTATTGGACGTAAAGGAATTGATACTCTCATTCAAGCTTATCTAAATGAGTTTTCTGCTAATGATGATGTTTGTTTGTTTATTAAGGACACTGGTACCCAATCTTTTTATAAAGGAATAACGCTGGAAAAGATGATTCATGAAGCCATGTCAGATCCTAAAAATCCCCGTATTGTATACATGGATCATGACTTTTCGGAAACAGAGCTGGCGGGATTATATAAGGCGTGTGATTGTTTAGTTCATCCATACAGGGGAGAGGGGTTTGGGCTGCCTATTGCGGAATCCATGGCGTGTGGAATTCCGGCAATTGTGCCCGATAAAGGCTCATGCCGGGATTTTTGCAGTGCTGAAACAGCATTCCTTGTACCCTCTAAGGAGGTTCTTTTACCAGAAAAAAAAGTCGGTGACCTCGATACAGTGGACTATCCATGGTGGCTTTCAATTGATAGGGCCGATTTGCAGCAAACTATGCGGTTTGCGTATGAAAATCCTTCATTGGTGAACCAAAAAGGACAGGAAGCAAGCCGGCATATTTTAGCTTCATTTACATGGAAAAAAAGTGCCCAGACAGTGGCTGAAAGAATCAGACTGTTGGCTGATAAGAAAACAGACTCGAAACTAACACACGAGGATATTGTTAAAATGGAGCTGGAGTATGGAAATGAACTTTATCAAAATAAATTGATGGAAGATGCCTTAAATAACTATCTCAACATTCTTTCAATATATCCCCTAACATTAATGGCAAGGTACAATGCCGTCATCATTCACATCCAACAAAAAAACTATGTCGCTGCAATTGAACATCTGGAATACATTGCCGACAACATGGAGCAACAAGATCATAACTTTCAGGAGAATATCTTGCTCATGAAGACATTTTGTAATGCGCAGCTGTAGTCCATGAAGGGGTTTTTTTCTAATCCATCCAGAGAAAACATAGCGTTTATGACAGGAATTCCCATTGTATCAGTTTCAGAAATACAAGGGAATTATTATCCATTCCTAAATCAAAGTACCTTTGAAGTTCATGAAATAATTGAAAATGGAAAAGAGAGTTTTGTATTTGATAGCGTTCTAGAATTACGGAATTCATTAAAAGAATTACTGGGCAATTATGAACTTGTCTTTTACAGGGAAGACCGAAAATTTGTCCTTTACTCTTTAGAAAGGAAGATTGGTGAATGACTCAACCTACAGGAGTTCTATGGGTAGGCCCATTAGGTGATATAGGCGGGTACGGTAATGTCTCCAGGAATTATTTGAGAGCTTTGCAACATATTGATCTCCCAATTCATTTAGTATCATCAGTAAAGGCCCAAAATGAAATTGGAGAAGATGATATTAAGCTGCTGTCTAATTTTAATAGGGTAATGAACAATCCGGGTGATAATCCTGTTCTTGTAATGCATGGTCCTGCAGAATCGTTTTTAGCGCTTGATAAAAAAGGTTATCATAAAACAATTGGAATCACATTGTTTGAGACGGATCGTATCCCGCCACATTGGGTAGATATTTGCAATAATTTGGATGAGATTTGGGTTCCCACGCACTTTAATTATCGGACATTTACAGAGTCAGGTGTAAATCCTTCAAAAGTACACGTTGTTCATTATCCTATTGAAAGCAGTATCTATACAAAAGAATTTGAACCTTACCCTTTTCCAACTGAAGTAAAGTCTTTTAAGTTTCTATATACTTTAGCGTTTGATTACCGCAAAGGGTTGGATTTGCTCATTCAAAGCTATTGTGAGGAGTTCTCTGCGGACGATGACGTCAGCCTTGTTTTAAAAATCTATGTTCCCTTTTGGATTGCCGATGGGAATTTTTCTGAGTTAATAACTTCGTATATACCAAAAAAGGAAAATAATCCACATATTCATTTAATGATTGAAAATACTCCTCGTGAAGATTTAATGCGTTTATATTCAAGCTGTGACTGCTATGTTTCTACTGAAAGGGCAATCGGATGGGGGATGCCTCAGATGGAGATGATGGCGATGGGGAAACCAGTGATATCGATTAATTGGGGAGGAGTTACAGAATTTATGAACGATAAAAATAGCTTTTTAATAGAACCAGAGCATGAACTAGAACCTGTACATCCTCAACTGCAGCTCACAAGAGCTATTCATTATTTTGGCCATAAATGGGCAATGGTTAAAGAGGAAAACGTGAGGTTGGTTTTGCGGGAAGCGTTTGAAAATCATAAAAAAAGAGAGGAAATTTCATTGCAGGCAAAACAAGATATAAAAAATCATTTCTCTCCACAAATTATTGCAGAGCAAATGAAAGCTCGATTATTTTCTTGAATTTGATTTCTTTATATGGAGGGTCATGGCAAATTGCTGGACCTTAAATATAAAGATTTTTTTTGGTTTCTTAGATAAAGGGAATATAAGAGGCTGATAACAGCATATAAAAATAAATGGGGATTTCTTACACAAAAGAATAGGAGGGCATCATGAAAAGAACTCTAATAACGGGTATTACAGGCCAAGACGGCTCATATTTGGCAGAACTTCTACTTGATAGGGGATATAAGGTATATGGTTTGAAAAGGAGAACTTCAACAGAAAACTATGAAAATATTAAACATATACGAAATGACATTGAATTTATATCCGGTGATTTAGCCGATCTATCATCATTGATCCAGGCAGTGAAACTTTCTAAGCCAGATGAGGTATACAATCTTGGTGCACAGTCCTTTGTAGCGGATTCATGGTCGCAGCCGTTATATACTGCAGAGGTTACTGGCCTTGGCGCACTGAACATGTTGGAAGCAGTTAGGCAAATAAAGCAGGATGCTCGTTTTTACCAGGCTTCGAGTTCTGAAATGTTTGGGAAGGTAATTGAAACCCCTCAAACGGAAACGACCCCGTTTTATCCCCGAAGTCCCTATGGTGTTGCGAAAGTATATGGACATTGGATTACTGTCAATTATCGTGAAAGCTTTGATATATTTGCGTGTTCAGGGATTTTATTCAACCATGAATCGCCAAGAAGGGGAATACAGTTTGTGACACGAAAAGTGACAGATGCAGTCGCGAGAATTAAACTCGGCTTGCAAACGGAGCTTCGTCTCGGAAATCTTGATGCAAAGCGGGACTGGGGTTTTGCAGGAGATTACGTGAAAGCAATGTGGCTGATGCTTCAAGAAGAAAAGCCCAACGATTATGTCGTAGCAACCGGAAAAACCCATACAGTGCGTGAACTTGTAGAAATCGCTTTTACTCATGTCGGATTAAATTGGGAAGATTATGTGATTCAGGATCCAGCTTTTATGAGGCCGGCAGAGGTAGATTTGCTCCTGGGAGACCCACAGAAGGCAAAAAAAGAGTTGGGGTGGGAGCCAAAGGTTTCTTTTGAGGAATTAATAAAGATGATGGTAGATCATGACATGCAAAAGTACGGTCAAAATCAATGAAGGCACTTATTACGGGAATAACAGGTTTTGTCGGGAAACATCTTGAGTCCTTCTTGAGGGATAAAGCGGATGTTTATGGAACTTCCCGGTCAAATAGAAGCAAGAATCATATTTTTGAAGTAGATTTACTTTCTGAAACAAAAGTCACCCGGTTAATTGAGGAAATTAAACCGACGCACATTTTCCACCTTGCAGGGTTAAGTAATGTTAAAGATTCTTGGAAACAAAAAGCGGATTTTATTCAGGCTAATGTGATAGGAACGATTCATTTATTGGAAGCTGTCAGAAAAGTAGATAACAAAATAAAGGTCATGACGGTCGGCTCGTCAGAGGAGTATGGACGGATTCAGGGAGAATTAGACAAGGTTATTGAGGAGACTGCATTACATCCGGTTAGTCCTTATGGAATTAGCAAGTGTGCAGTAAGTATGCTTGTCAGTTTATATCACAGGTCATATGGATTAAACGTCGTCCATGCCAGGCCATTTAATCATATAGGACCTGGGCAAAGGTTAGGATTCGTAACATCTGACTTTGCCTATCAAATAGCACTTATCAATAAAGGTAGAATAGACGATCCTATCCTCCGGATTGGAAATTTAAAAACAGCAAGGGATTTTACCGATGTAAGGGATATAGTGGAAGCTTATTACAATATCGCATGTTTCGGTATAGCGGGGGAAGCTTATAATGTGTGCACAGGCCAAGGAGTTTATATTCAAGACATATTAGAGAAATTTTTAAGTTATTCAAATAAAAAGATTGAACTCGTGGTTGACCCAAGCAAAATAAGAGTGGCAGAGGTTCCTAAACTAGTAGGGGGCCCCGAAAAATTATATAAATTAACCGGCTGGAAACCAAAACGAAAACTTGATGATACATTAAAAGATATTTATGATTATTGGATAAATAATTTGTGAAGCACCAACGGCTATTCAATCTCCTTACAGTCGGTAGGTGTGTTCATAGAAAAGAAAACAACGGCAAAGGGAAGCCCTTTGCCGTTGTTTAATTTTGGATATTAAATATTGTTGCTTAACTTTACTTAACATTATATTAGATATAAAAATGGTGCACTGCTGGCTACATATAAAAAATCCTTCCTACTTTCGTATCCTTTTTCTGTTAGATATTGTATATGAATGTTAGGCTGCACGGATGCA
>NZ_JAGYPE020000083.1 GCF_018343545.2 Neobacillus citreus
AGTATGCAATGGTTTTCAAATACTCTTAGAAGCTGGCCTGCTGCCTGGGGCGATGAGACGAAACGAAAGTCTTTCATTTATATGCAAACCAGTCGAATTAAAGGTAGAAAATAACGAATCAATGTTTACAGGTGAATACTCACTAGGGCAAACCATCACCATTCCAGTCGCCCACGGCGAAGGAAATTATTATTGCGACGAAGAAACACTCGAACAATTAAAGGCAAACAACCAAATCGTCTTTACCTATCAGCAAAACCCGAACGGAAGCCTCGCTGATATTGCCGGAATCATCAATGAAAAAGGAAACGTGCTCGGAATGATGCCGCATCCAGAACGTGCTGTTGACAGCTTGCTCGGAAGCGCGGACGGTCTGAAAATGTTCCAATCAATCGTAAAGGCTTGGAGGGAAGCACATGTTGTTAAAGCTTGAACCAAATCCAGAACAGATTAAGCAAGAGAAACTATATCAGCAAATGGGTTTATCCGATGGGGAATTTGCCTTGGTTGAAAATATCTTGGGCCGGACACCGAATTATACCGAAACAGGCCTTTTCTCCGTCATGTGGTCTGAGCACTGCAGCTACAAAACCTCAAAGCCTGTATTGAAAAAGTTCCCAATCAGTGGCCCGAAGGTTCTTCAAGGTCCTGGCGAGGGTGCAGGGATCGTTGATATTGGCGACGGTCAGGCGGTTGTATTTAAGATTGAAAGCCACAACCATCCATCCGCAATTGAACCGTACCAGGGCGCTGCAACCGGAGTCGGCGGGATTATCCGTGATGTATTTTCGATGGGCGCACGCCCAATTGCCCTATTAAACTCGCTTCGTTTTGGCGAGCTGGATTCTTCTTCCAGAGTCAAATACCTTTTTAAAGAAGTCGTTGCCGGGATTGCCGGTTATGGAAACTGTATCGGAATCCCAACTGTTGGCGGCGAGATCCAATTCGAGGATTGCTATGAGGGCAACCCGCTCGTTAACGCAATGTGTGTTGGCCTTATCGACCACAAGGATATTAAAAAAGGCCAAGCGCACGGTGCCGGAAACACCGTTATGTATGTCGGCGCGAAAACCGGCCGTGATGGCATTCACGGGGCAACCTTTGCTTCTGTAGAATTAACCGAAGAGTCCGATAAAGACCGACCAGCAGTTCAAGTCGGTGACCCATTTATGGAAAAACTCCTTCTAGAAGCTTGTCTTGAGTTGATTCATTCCGATGCCCTTGTCGGCATTCAAGATATGGGTGCAGCGGGACTTACAAGCTCCTCTGCTGAAATGGCCAGCAAAGCCGGAATGGGTATCGAGATGAACCTTGACCTTGTTCCGCAGCGGGAAACTGGCATGACTGCCTATGAAATGATGTTGTCAGAATCACAGGAACGCATGCTGGTGGTCGTGAAAAAAGGCCGTGAGCAGGAAATCGTCGAGCTTTTTGAAAAATATGATTTAGAGGCTGTTGCAATTGGAAAGGTAACGGATGACAAGAAACTGCGCTTGATTCATCACGGTGAAGTGGTAGCCGACGTTCCGGTCGATTCCTTAGCGGAGGACGCGCCTGTTTACAACATGCCATCCATGGAGCCTGCATATTTTGCAGAATTCCAGGCGATGGAGAACGAAATTCTACAAGTAGAAAACTTACAAGAAACACTGGTAAAACTATTAAGCCAGCCAACTGTTGCCAGCAAGGAATGGGTTTATCAACAATACGATTATATGGTTCGCACCAATACAGTCATCGCTCCGGGGTCAGACGCTTCCGTAGTAAGAATCCGCGGCACCCGCAAAGCACTGGCAATGACAACTGACTGTAATTCCCGCTTCGTCTATTTAGACCCGGAAACAGGCGGGCAAATTGCTGTGGCGGAAGCAGCAAGAAATATCATTTGTTCTGGCGCGGAACCACTAGCGATTACCGATAACCTTAATTTCGGTAACCCGGAAAAGCCGGAAGTATTTTGGCAGATTGAAAAAGCGGCAGACGGTATCAGTGAAGCCTGCCGGGTATTAGAAACACCAGTTATCGGCGGAAACGTCTCTTTATATAACGAAACAAGCGGTACCGCGATTTATCCGACACCTGTTATTGGGATGGTTGGACTAATCGAAGACCTTGATCATATTACAACTCAGCACTTTAAAAACAGCGGTGACCTGATTTATTTAGTCGGAGAAACTAAGGATGAATTTGGCGGCAGCGAGCTGCAAAAGCTCCTTAACAACGGGCAGGTTTTTGGAAAGGCACCGGAATTAAATATTCAAATCGAAAAAGACAGACAACAGCAAGTTCTTGCAGCGATTCGTGCCGGAGTGGTTCAGTCTGCTCATGACTTGTCAGAAGGCGGCCTTTCCGTTGCTTTAGCAGAATGTCTGTTTGAAAATCCACAGCTTGGGGCGAAAGTGAATGTCGCTGGAAACCTAGTTTCTGCCTTATTCAGTGAAACGCAGTCCCGTTTCCTTTTATCAGTAAAAAAGGAACACCAAGCAGAGTTTGAAAGTTTAGTAGAAGCCGCCTTGATCGGCGAAGTGAATAATTCAGGAACAATGAGTGTGGTATCCGGAGAGCAAACTGTCCTTGAGTCGTCTGTGGAAGAATTAAAAGCTGCCTGGAAGGGGGCAATCCCATGCTTGCTGAAATCAAGGGATTAAACGAGGAGTGCGGAGTCTTTGGTGTCTGGGGCCATAAGGATGCAGCCCAGCTGACTTATTACGCGCTGCATGCCCTGCAGCACCGCGGCCAGGAAGGAACCGGCATTGTCGTTAATGACGGCAATACGCTGAAAGTGGTCAAGGGCGAAGGACTGGTTACAGAAATTTTTACTGCTGATAGAATGGCAGAGTTAACTGGCAACACAGCGATTGGTCATGTCCGCTATGCAACAGCAGGCGGCGGGGGATATGAAAATGTCCAGCCCCTCCTGTTTCATTCGCAGACGGGCAGCCTCGCCCTAGCTCATAACGGCAATCTTGTAAATGCTACTTCTTTAAAACATCAGCTTGAAGCCCAAGGCAGCATTTTTCAAACGAGCTCAGATACTGAGGTGCTTGCCCACTTGATCAGAAGAAGCGGATTCCCGAACATGAACGACAAGGTGAAAAACGCTCTTTCGATGCTAAAAGGAGCCTATGCGTATTTGATTTTGACCGAAACCGAATTAATGGTGGCACTCGATCCGCATGGATTACGGCCGCTTTCACTTGGCTGCCTTGGCGATGCTTATGTGGTCGCTTCGGAAACGTGTGCGTTTGACGTAATTGGCGCCGAATATATTCGCGATGTTGAGCCAGGAGAGCTATTAATCATCAACGAAAATGGAATCAAGTCAGAGATGTTTTCGGTTAGTTCAACAAAAGCGATTTGTACGATGGAATATGTTTATTTTTCAAGACCGGACAGCAACATCCAGGGAATCAATGTGCATACCGCCCGCAAAAATATGGGGAAAAGATTGGCCATGGAGGCGCCAATTGAGGCAGATGTGGTGACAGGAGTTCCAGATTCCAGCATCTCTGCTGCAATTGGCTATGCCGAAGAGTCGGGTATTCCCTATGAGATGGGCTTAATTAAAAATAAATATGTCGGCCGGACTTTTATCCAGCCGTCCCAGTCGCTCCGTGAGCAAGGGGTAAAAATGAAGCTGTCGGCTGTCCGAGGGGTAGTCGAAGGGAAGCGTGTCGTCATGGTCGATGACTCGATTGTCCGCGGAACAACGAGCAGAAGAATTGTTAAAATGCTGAAGGAAGCAGGGGCGACTGAGGTGCATGTTGTCATCAGCTCACCGCCAATCAAAAACCCATGCTACTACGGAATCGATACATCCTCAAAGGAAGAATTAATTGCTTCAGATAAATCGGTTGAGGAGATCAGACAGCTGATTGGAGCAGATTCCTTAACGTTCTTAAGCCTTGAAGGGATGCTTGTCTCCCTTGGTCAGACGGAAGGAACAAACGGATTTTGCCTTGGCTGTTTTACCGGAAATTATCCGACTGAAATCTATCCAGATACACTTCAATACTACTACCAAAAGGGGTGACAGCAGTGGCTAATGCATACAAACAAGCTGGTGTTGATATCGAAGCAGGCTATGAAGCCGTAGCAAGAATGAAAAAGCATGTCCAAAAAACAGCCCGGACCGGCGTCTTGGGCGGCCTCGGCGGTTTTGGCGGGATGTTTGACTTATCGACCCTAAACTTAAAAGAGCCGGTCTTGGTGTCAGGAACGGACGGGGTAGGAACTAAACTAAAGATTGCTTTTGCGATGGACCGCCACGATACAATCGGCATTGATGCCGTAGCGATGTGCGTCAATGATATTGTCGTCCAAGGTGCAGAGCCATTGTATTTCCTTGATTACATTGCAACGGGCAAAGCGCTCCCCGAAAAGATTGAAGCAATTGTCAAAGGGATTGCCGATGGCTGCGAGCAAGCCGGATGTGCCTTAATTGGCGGAGAGACAGCGGAAATGCCTGGACTCTACCGTGGAAATGAGTATGACCTGGCAGGTTTTACGGTCGGGGCGTGTGAAAAGTCCAACTTGATTACCGGTGAAACGATTAAGGCAGGCGACGTCCTGATTGGTCTTGCGTCAAGCGGTATTCATAGCAATGGCTATTCCTTAGTACGGAAGGTATTTAATGATTGGTCATTAATTGAATTTGTGAATGAACTTGGCTGCACCTTGGGAGAAGAATTGCTGAAACCGACAAAAATCTATGTAAAGCCGATTTTGTCAGCATTGAAAAAATTCAACATTAAAGGCATGGCCCATATCACTGGCGGCGGATTTATCGAGAATATCCCAAGGATGCTCACCAACGGACTAGGGGCGGAGCTCGATGAGAAAAACTGGAATATTCCATATGTGTTTAAGCTGATCTCCGAGCTTGGACAAATTGACTATAAAGAGATGTATAATATTTTTAATATGGGAATTGGTATGGTAATAGCGGTGAATAAGGAAGATGCTGCTGATGTGCTTGAACACTTTAAACAATGCGGCGAAACCCCTTATGAAATCGGAGTAGTAACTGATAGCGAAGGCATCAAAATTAATGGCAGGGGTGGACGGCGATGAAAAATATCGCAATCTTTGCATCCGGAAGCGGAAGTAATTTTCAAGCGATTGTCGACGCTGTCCAAGCGAAGCAGCTTTCAGCAAACCTCTCCCTGCTTGTTTGCGACCAACCGGGTGCTTATGTGATTGAGCGGGCGCGGGAGGCTGAAATCTCTACATTCGTTTTTAACGCCAAGGACTATCCAAACAAGGAAGCTTATGAAGAAGAAATCGTCATGTTATTGAAAAATAAACAAGTCGATTTGATTGTGCTGGCAGGCTATATGAGGCTGGTTGGCTCTACCTTGTTAAGTGAATATGAAGGACGGATTATCAATATCCATCCTTCATTGCTTCCTGACTTCCCGGGCAAGGATGCGATTGGCCAGGCATTAGCTGCAAACGCCAAATGGAGCGGCGTGACCATTCATTTTGTCGATGAAGGAATGGATACAGGGCCGGTCATTGTCCGGGAACGGGTACGAATTGAGGAAAATGAAACGAGAGAAAGCCTACAGTGGAAGATTCAGGAGATTGAACACAAGCTATACCCATCAATTCTGCAGATGTTATTGACAAAAGGAGATGCATTACAAAATGAAAAAGCGCGCGCTAATTAGTGTATCAGACAAAAACGGGGTAAGCGAATTTGCAAAGGAATTGATCAATCTAGGATTTGAGATTGTTTCGACTGGCGGGACGAAAAAAATGCTGCAGGAGCAGGGGCTGCCTGTTCTTAGTGTAACGGACGTTACCGGATTTCCGGAAATTTTGGAAGGCCGTGTTAAAACATTAAATCCATTTATTCACGGCGGCTTGCTGGCGAAACATGGCGAAGCAGACCATCAAAAGCAGCTTGAAGAGCATGGAATTGACCCGATCCAGGTTGTGTGTGTCAATCTTTACCCATTCCAGCAGACAATTGAAAAGCCGGATGTGACGGTTGAAGATGCGATTGAGAACATCGATATCGGCGGACCAGCAATGCTTCGCGCTTCTGCAAAAAATCATCAATTTGTTACCGTGGTTGTCGACCCTGTTGACTATGAAACCGTACTTGCAGAATTAAAAGCTGACGGGGAAACAACACTAGAAACAAGACGTAAGCTTGCTGCTAAGGTTTTCCGTCATACTGCCGCTTATGATGCGTTAATTGCGGAATATATGACTAACCTTGCTCAGGAAGAAAATCCGGAGAAATTAACGGTTACCTATGAATTGAAGCAATCGCTTCGTTATGGAGAAAACCCTCATCAAAAGGCTTCTTTTTACAAAAAGCCGCTTGGTTCCAAATTCTCGATTGCTTATGCCGACCAGCTTCATGGCAAAGAGCTTTCCTATAATAACATCAACGATGCTGATGCAGCGCTGCAAATCGTGAAAGAGTTCACGGAACCAGCAGCAGTTGCAGTTAAGCATATGAATCCGTGTGGAGTCGGCACGGGAAAAACTGTATTCGAAGCCTTTGAAAAGGCGTTTGCTGCGGACCCCGTTTCCATTTTCGGCGGAATTATTGCCTTAAACCAGGAAGTGGATGCTGAAACAGCCCGCAAGCTCCATGAAATTTTTCTAGAAATTATTATTGCTCCTTCGTTCTCGAAGGAAGCGATTGAGGTTTTGACATCTAAAAAGAACCTGCGTCTGTTAACCATTCCATTTGAACAGGGACAAAAAGTGGAACGGAAAATGACGACGATTGAAGGCGGACTGCTTGTACAGGATCAGGACCGGTATAGTCTGGAAGATGCGAATATCACAATTCCAACGAAGAGACAGCCGACAGACGCTGAGTGGGAAGCGTTAAAGTTGGGCTGGAAGGTTGTAAAGCATGTGAAATCCAATGCTATTGTCGTTTCTGACAAGGACATGACGCTTGGAATCGGTGCTGGACAGATGAACCGTGTCGGCTCTGCAGAAATTGCCCTTAAGCAGGCAGGTGCAAAGGCCGAAGGTGCGGCGCTTGCTTCCGATGCTTTCTTCCCAATGGACGATACCGTCGAAGCTGCAGCGAAAGCAGGTATTACAGCGATTATTCAGCCGGGCGGCTCCATCCGTGATGCGGATTCAATTAAAAAAGCGGACGAATATGGAATTGCCATGGTGTTTACTGGTGTCAGACATTTTAAACATTAATCGGGGTGAAGAACAGTGAAGATTATGGTAATTGGCCGCGGTGGTAGAGAGCATGCGATTTGCCGGAAAGCGAGCGAAAGCCAGCAGGTGGAGAAAGTGTTTGCTGCCCCTGGCAATGCTGGCATGACAGATGTGGCAGAGCTTGTTGCGATTGAGGAATCCAGCCACGAACAACTGATCCAGTTCGCGAAGGAACAGGGCGTCGCTTTGACAATAATTGGTCCAGAGGTGCCGCTTCTTGAGGGATTGGCCGACAAGTTTTCTGAGGCGGGGCTAAGGGTATTTGGACCCCGTCAGGCGGCTGCTGAAATCGAAGGAAGCAAGTCATTCGCCAAGGAATTAATGGAGAAGTACCAAATTCCAACGGCTGATTATGCTGTCTTTACTTCTTATGACGAGGCCCGTCAGTATGTTGAAGAGAAGGGTGCTCCAATTGTCATAAAGGCGGATGGGCTGGCAGCAGGGAAAGGTGTTACCGTGGCCATGACCATGGAGGAAGCACTGGAAAGCCTCAAAAGCATGTTATTGGATAAACAGTTCGGCGCTGCTTCTGCCCGGGTAGTGGTTGAGGAATTTTTGGACGGAGAAGAATTTTCCTTAATGGCTTTCGTCAATGGCGAGGTAGTGGTTCCGCTTGAAATCGCCCAGGATCATAAACGGGCTTTTGACGGCGATCAAGGACCGAACACCGGCGGGATGGGTGCCTATTCACCGGTGCCGCAAATTGGCGCAGAAATTGTTCAGACAGCCGTTGAAACTATTCTGAAACCAGCGGCCAAAGCCATGGTTCAAGAGGGTAGAAGCTTTTGCGGGATTTTATATGCAGGTCTGATTAAAACGGAGAACGGTCCGAAGGTAATTGAGTTCAATGCCCGTTTTGGCGATCCGGAAACGCAGGTAATTTTACCGCGCTTGAAATCAGACTTAGTTCAAGTGGTGAATGAATTGTTGGATGGCGGCACTCCTGTTCTTGAGTGGGATGAAGAGGCCATGCTGGGAGTGGTGGTCGCTTCCAAAGGATATCCTGGGGAGTACGTAAAAGGTGCTGTACTAGACGGTTTATCAGATTTGGACCCTGAACAGGTTTATGTTTTTCATGCGGGAACCGCTAAAAACGAAACTGGTGAGTTTGTGACCACTGGAGGCCGAGTTCTTTTGGTTGGTGCTAAGGCTGGGAACTTAGCAGAAGCACAGGAAAAAGTTTATGCTGAGCTTGTAAAATTAACGTCCGAAGGTGTTTTTTACCGGAGGGATATCGGTTTTAAGGCTATCGCGCACGTCTTCTAAATTCAAGGGCTGCCGCACTTGCGGACAGCCCTTTTTTAAAACTTTACTAATTTAAACATCAGGTCGGATTATACGGCATGGCATCCCCGGTCAACCCTTCAACCCCATCAGCGGCATCAATGTTTCCATCAACAGATCCGCCGAGTTTCCCTTCATCGACCATACACTGACACTTCTCAATTAATGCCGTCATCGGACAGTAGCGGACAATTCCCTCCGCTACCTTCATGGCCGCACAAAGAGCGACGAACAAGTAGGAATCTCTCCATGGCTGCTTCACCAATTTAGCAGTGCACCAAGAAAGCAAGGTAAGTCCAACAGTAATACGGATTAGGGCGTTTAAAATCCCTATGTTTGGTGTAATTTTCACTTTTGTTCACTCCTTCACAAAAATTTTACAATATTTATCATTTTCTTTACTGCTTTAAATTACAAAATATGATAGTATAATAACTAAGAAATTTGTAAGGGTTTTCTTTATTGTGAAATCAACCAATTTATAAATAGATACGTTTCATTTTAGGGAGGGATTTTGTATGCTGGAACAGCGCTACCGCTGGAAAAACAGACAATTACGCATGCATGTATCCGTTTTGGATGGGACAACAGCCCCCACCATTCTGTTAAAAAACGCCTTATATTTAAATCAGACGTTTAAGAAATGGATGCGTGCCAATATTTGGATATATGACGATCGGATTGTTTATGTTGGCGAGAACCTGCCTGCCAACACAGAAAACTGTGAAATCATTGATTGTACGGAACAAATCCTTGTTCCAGGTTATATTGAACCGCATGCCCATCCGTTTCAATTATATAATCCCCATACTCTTGCGGCTTATGCATCACAGTTTGGAACGACGACATTAATAAATGACAATATGGCCCTGGCTTTGAATTTGCCAAAAAGGGAAGCGTTTTCATTATTGCGGGATTTCCGCTCGATTCCATCCACAATGTTTTGGTGGTGCCGGTTTGATTCGCAAACAGAAATTTTGTATGAGGAAGAAACTTTTTCACACAGTAATATTAAGTCCTGGCTAGAGCACGACGCGGTCCTTCAGGGCGGAGAGCTGACGGGCTGGCCTAAGCTTTTAAACGGCGATGATATGATGCTTCATTGGATTCAAGAGGCAAAACGGATGCGCAAGAAAATCGAAGGCCATTTTCCTGGCGCTTCGGAAAAAACCTTGGCAAAGATGATGCTTTTGGGGGCTGATTGTGACCATGAGGCAATGACGGGTGAGGAAATTTATAACCGCCTCATGCAGGGCTATATGGTTTCCCTACGCTATTCGTCAATTCGCCCTGATTTACCTGATATTCTTGATGACATGAAGCGGATGGGAATTGACGCATATGATAGATTAATATTTAATACGGACGGAGCTACTTCGACTTTTTACGAGCAGGGCATAACCGATGCTATGATTCGGATTGCAATTGAAAAAGATGTTCCGGTTATTGATGCCTATAATATGGCCTCAGTTAATATTGCTAGATACTACGGCATCGACCACCTTCTCGGGAACATTGCCACAGGCAGAGTAGCAAATATTAACTTCTTATCAAGCGTTGAAAATCCAACACCGGTATCTGTACTGGCTAAAGGAAAATGGGTAAAACGGAATGGAATGAAGGTTGAGGAAGCATACCCTTCTGTTGATTGGTCACAGTATGGTTTAAAGCCGATGGAATTAGACTGGGAATTAACAATGGACGACTTGCAATTTTCCATGCCGTTCGGAATCAAAATGGAGAATTCTGTTATCACGAAACCATATTCCATCGCCATTGATGTTTCGGGAGATGAATTGACAACCGATCATGATGAGTGTTTCTTTACCTTGATTGACCGCAAAGGGAAATGGCGGATTAACACGATGTTAAAAGGATTTGCCAATAATTTATCTGCACTGGCAAGTTCCTTTTCCAATACAGGGGATATCATTTTAATTGGAAAAAACAAGCAGGATATGCTTTTGGCATTTAATAGAATGAAAGAATTGGACGGAGGGATCGTCCTGGTCGAAGGCGGGGAGGTTGTTTGCGAGCTGCAGCTGCCATTGGCTGGAATTATGTCAAATCTTCCGATGGAGGAGTTAATGGTTCAGGAGAAACGTCTGCTTGAGGAATTGAAAAATCGAGGCTACAGCTTTTCCGATCCGATTTATAGCTTGTTGTTTTTCTCAACGACGCATTTGCCGTATATTCGGATTACCCAGCAGGGGATGTATGATGTGATGAACAAAACAGTACTCTTTCCATCGATAATGCGTTAAACTATAATTAAGTTAATGATTTAACGCGCGAAAGTGATTGGATGTATGGAGAGGAAACAGGGGTGTTGACTGGATGAAAAAATGGGCTGTTGCAGCAGCAGCGCTTCTTTTACTGTTCTCCGGATGCAGTAAGAAAGAAGAAACGGTAAAACCACTGGAACCAAAAGAAAAAGTGGTTGACAAGGTAGTGGAAAAAGAAGAAAAGAAGGAAGAAGTCGCCTACTATTTTCCTCTTACTGGCGTAAAATCAGAAACGAAAACAGATGGAAGAGCAGTCGCAGTCATGATTAATAATCACCCAAAGGCTAGGCCGCAATCAGGCTTGTCTAAGGCGGATATTGTCTATGAACTTATTGCAGAAGGGGATATGACCCGTTTCTTAGCTGTCTTTCAAAGTGAAAAGCCGGCAAATATAGGTCCGGTAAGAAGTTCACGAGCCTATTATATTGATCTGGCCAAAGGTCTAAACGCTCTTTATATCGCCCATGGGTACAGTGAAGAAGCAAGGCAGATGCTTGAGAGCAACTATGTTGATAACTTAAATGGAATGCAATATGATGGTACATTGTTTAAGCGGTCCAGTGCCCGCAAAGCACCGCATAACTCGTACATTACGTACGAAAACATTTTAAAGGGTGTTGAACAAAAGCACTATACGATGGATAAAACACCACCAAGCTTTACATTTTTAAAAGAGGACGAAAAGAGTAAGGTCACAGGAAATGAAGCAAAATCTGTGATGATTTCCTACTCAAGAGGAGGCATCTCTGATTTGACTTTTACGTTTGATCCCCAGTCTGGCAAGTACAAACGCTTTTCTGGCGGTGAACAGACCGTGGATTTAGAAAATAATGAGCCAGTCCTATTGGATAATATTTTTATCATTGAAGCAGTTCACCAGGTTTATGATTCGGCAGGCCACCTGAAAGTGGATTTAAAATCCGGAGGAAAAGCCTACCTGCTGCAAATGGGAAAAGTAAACGAAGTGAATTGGGCGAACAAAGACGGACGAATTGTTCCGGTGAAGGAGGGCCAAGAGGTTCCCCTCGTTCCAGGAAAAACATGGGTCAATGTAGTGCCGGCTAAACCAGGCCTTTCTCAAAGCGTCTCATTTGATGTACAATGATTTATACGGTAAAGGGGAAATTATATGCAAATTAATAAACTGCGTGGTAAAGAGCTTGACCAATTGTTTAAAGCCGTTCTTTCATTGAAGGACCTGGAGGAATGCTATCGTTTTTTTGATGACTTATGTACGATTAACGAAATTCAGGCTTTAGCCCAGCGCCTGGATGTAGCTAGAATGCTCCGTGAAGGAAACACGTACCACAAAATTGAATCGGAAACTGGAGCAAGCACAGCTACCATTTCACGCGTTAAACGATGCTTGAACTTTGGAAATGACACCTATGAAATGGTCTTAGAGCGGATCAAGGAAGAAAACAGCCAGGCATAACCTAAATATCAAAAAACCGGAGTAGAAAGTCTCTCCGGTTTTTTCTTTTTAGCTAATAGGAAAGTATAAATTCAACTACGCCTCTGTCTTCGTCCTATCGGACTCGCCAATCGGTGAGTTTCCATTTACCATACCGATATTTTCCAAAAATAGTTTCATTGTATTGTTTTTGTATCGAATGCTCTAGTGCTATAATGGTTTAATGGAATTATGAATTGGGGGGCTTAATAGATGTATGATGTTCACACGTGGCGCCACGTGTTCAAACTCGACCCAAATAAAGAAATATTGGACGAACAACTTGAAAAAATTTGTGAATCTGGTACGGATGCCGTGATTGTCGGCGGAACGGACGGAGTCACGCTTGAAAATGTTCTTGATTTGATGGCTAGGATCCGTCGCTATACTGTGCCCTGTGTACTTGAAATATCAAACATCGAAACCGTAACCCCCGGCTTCGATCTTTATTTTATCCCAACCGTCCTAAATAGTACCGATACAAAATGGATTACCGGCCTTCATCATCAAGCGGTGAAGGAGTTTGGTGAAATTATGGATTGGGGAGAAATAGTCATGGAGGGCTACTGCATCCTTAATAGCGATTGCAAAGCAGCTAAACTTTCCTCCGCCAATGCACAATTGACCATTGATGATGTTAAGGGCTATGCGATGATGGCGGAAAAAATGTTTAATCTGCCCATTTTTTATTTAGAATACAGTGGCAAATACGGCGACTTGCAATTGGTTGCTGACGTGAAAAAGGTGCTTAATAACACGAAGCTGTTTTATGGCGGCGGCATTTCAACTCCTGAACAGGCTGCAGAAATGGCCAAGCACGCGGATGTAATTGTAGTAGGAAACGCTATTTATGATAACTTTGACTTAGCATTAGAAACCGTGAAGAGTGTCCGATAAAATTTGCTAAAGGACACAGATTCCGTTATGATAAAAACAAGAACAAATGTTTGTATTTGGTGGTGGATAGATTGCAATATTTAACTGATAAATTGATAAACGGCTTGAACCCGGAACAGCAAAAGGCTGTAAAAGCCACGGACGGACCGCTGTTGATCATGGCCGGGGCCGGAAGCGGCAAGACGAGAGTGTTAACACATCGAATTGCTTATTTAATTGTGGAAAAACGGGTTAATCCCTATAATATTTTGGCTATTACATTTACGAACAAAGCTGCCCGAGAGATGAAAGAACGGATTGCGAAAATGATGGGCGGCGCTGCAGAAGAAATTTGGATTTCTACCTTTCACTCGATGTGTGTCCGCATTTTACGCCGTGACATCGACCGCATCGGGTTTAACCGAAATTTTACGATTTTGGATTCAAGCGACCAGCAATCCGTCATTAAAGGGATATTAAAGGAAAAGAACATTGATCCAAAGAAATTTGACCCGCGGGCGATTTTGGGTTCCATCAGCTCTGCTAAAAACGAACTCATCGACCCGGAAGAATATGCAAAAACTGCTGGGGGCTATTTCGAACAGGTTGTCAGCGATGTTTACGAAGAATACCAGAAACGCCTCCGGAAAAATCAGGCCCTGGACTTTGATGACCTGATCATGAAGACGATTCAATTGTTCCAGCGTGTGCCGGAAGTATTGGAGTACTACCAGCGCAAGTTCCAGTATATTCACGTGGATGAGTATCAAGATACGAACAAAGCGCAATATTTACTGGTCAAACTGCTGGCAAACCGCTTTAAAAACCTTTGTGTTGTCGGCGACTCCGACCAGTCCATTTACCGCTGGAGAGGTGCGGATATTGCCAACATCCTTTCCTTTGAAAAAGATTATCCAAACGCTACAGTCATTCTTCTTGAACAAAACTACCGCTCTACCAAAAGGATTCTTCTGGCAGCCAATAAAGTGATTGAAAAGAACTTTAACCGTAAGGCGAAAAATTTATGGACGGAAAATCCTGAAGGAAACAAAATTGTTTATTACCGTGCCGACAGCGAGCAGGGCGAAGCACAGTTTGTTACAGGCAGAATTAAGGAACTGACCCGCGATGGGAAGTACAAGCTTTCGGACATCGCCATTTTGTACCGTACGAACGCCCAGTCCCGTGTAATGGAAGAAGTCCTGCTTAAATCAAACATCGGTTATGCCATTGTCGGCGGTACGAAGTTCTATGATCGAAAAGAAATCAAGGATATGCTTGCCTATTTGCGATTAATCTCCAATCCAGATGATGACATCAGCCTGCAGCGAGTAATCAATGTTCCGAAACGCGGCATCGGTTCAAGCTCGCTTGATAAAATTATTGATTTTGCCGCAATGCATGATCTGTCGATTTTTCAAGCGCTTGACTCCATTGATTTAATTGGTTTAAGCCCAAAAATAACAAAAGCGGCAGCAGAATTCCGCGATTTAATCAAAAATTATACGAATATGCAGGAGTTTCTATCCGTAACTGAATTAGTGGAAGAAGTCCTCGATAAAACCGGCTATAGCGAAATGCTAAAGGCAGAAAAATCCATAGAAGCGCAAAGCCGCTTGGAGAACCTTGAGGAATTGTTATCTGTTACGAAAAATTTTGAAGAAACAAATGATGATAAAACCCTTGTTGCCTTTTTAACTGATTTAGCTCTTGTTGCCGACATTGATTCCATGGATGATGACGGGGAAAAGGCAGACTCAGTTGTTTTGATGACCTTGCATTCCGCAAAAGGACTCGAGTTCCCCATTGTATTCTTAATTGGTATGGAAGAAGGGGTTTTCCCGCACAGCCGCTCCTTGATGGAAGAGGTGGAAATGGAGGAGGAACGCCGTCTTGCCTATGTAGGAATCACACGAGCAGAGCAAAATCTGTTCCTTACAAATGCCCAAATGAGAACCCTGTTTGGACGGACTAATATGAATCCAGCGTCTAGGTTTATTAGTGAAATTCCCGAAGACCTTTTGGAAGTCTTTGAACCGGAAAGACGAAATTCACCGTTTGGCTCAAGAGGTTCTTCTTTTTCATCGAGCGGCAGTTCATTTGGCTCGAGCCGTTCTTCCTTTGGAGGGTCACGTTCTTCCTTCGAATCAGCCGGGGATTCAGGAACCGGCCGGAGTACATTTGGCACTCCTGCCTCTCCACGTAAGCCAGTTATGCGCCCGGTTTCAGCTGCTTCCGGCGGTGAGGGAGCTGACTGGAAGGTTGGCGACAAAGCTGAACATGGAAAATGGGGCATTGGGACCGTTGTCAGTGTGAAAGGACAGGGAGAAGGCACCGAACTCGATATTGCTTTCCCAAGTCCAACTGGCATCAAACGCCTGCTTGCCAAATTTGCACCGATCAAAAAAGTGTAACAATTTTTCCTGAAAAATCGTCTTAAAGTAAGTGAAAAATAGGTTTCCTCATTTTTATTGGGGAACTTGCTGCAATTAGATGAGGAAAGGGTTGGATATATGGACCTTCAAACCGCTGAACAAAAAATATCCGAAGTGCGGACGCTATTAAATCAATACGGTTATGAATACTATGTCTTAGACAAACCATCCGTACCAGATGCTGAATATGACCGATTAATGCAGGAGCTATTGGAGCTTGAAGAAAAGTTCCCCCAATTAAAAACACCTGACTCTCCGTCTGTAAGGGTTGGCGGAGAGGTTCTCGATGTTTTTGAAAAAGTCGAGCATCGAACACCGATGCTGAGCTTGGGCAACGCTTTTAACGAACAGGACTTAAGAGACTTTGACCGCCGTATCCGTCAGGCTGTGGGGGATGACTTTTCATATGTCTGCGAGTTAAAGATTGACGGCCTTGCAGTTTCTTTACGTTACGAAGACGGTTTGTTTATCCAAGGGGCTACCCGCGGTGATGGTACAATTGGCGAAGATATAACGGCAAATCTAAGAACAATTAAATCCATTCCGCTCCGCCTCACAGAACCTGTGTCCTTGGAGGTCCGCGGTGAGGCCTTTATGCCGAAGCGTTCCTTTGAAGCGCTGAATGAGGCAAGGAAAGAGCGGGGGGAGGAGCTATTTGCCAACCCAAGAAATGCGGCGGCAGGCTCACTCCGCCAGCTTGACACGAAAATGGCGGCTTCCCGGAGACTGGATATCTTTTTATACGGAATTGGAAATCCAGGGGACCTTGGCGTCGTCTCGCATAGCGAAGGCTTAGATTACTTGGACAAACTTGGGTTTAAAACGAATAAAGAGCGGAGAAAGTGCGTCAAGATTGATGAGGTAATTGACTTTGTAAACAGCTGGGTGGAAAAGCGCCCGCATCTGCCTTATGAAATAGACGGGATCGTTATTAAGATTGACTCCTTAGAGCAGCAGGCTGCTCTTGGATCGACTGCTAAAAGCCCGCGCTGGGCAATAGCATATAAGTTCCCGGCTGAAGAAGTTGTAACGACTTTGAAGGATATTGAATTAAGCGTCGGCCGCACCGGGGTTATTACACCTACAGCTATTTTAGAACCGGTTAAAGTGGCTGGTACCACTGTGCAGCGTGCTTCCTTGCACAATGAGGATCTAATTCGAGAGAAGGATATCAAAATTGGCGACAAGGTCGTCATTAAAAAAGCCGGCGACATTATCCCGGAAGTCGTCAATGTTTTGGCTGATCAGCGCACGGGAGAAGAGGTCGATTTTCATATGCCGACACACTGTCCGGAATGTGAAAGCGAACTAGTCCGATTAGAGGGTGAAGTGGCCCTTCGCTGCATTAATCCGAAATGCCCGGCGCAAATCCGTGAAGGTTTAATCCATTTCGTTTCACGTGATGCGATGAACATTGATGGCCTTGGGGAAAAGGTCATCAGCCAGCTGTTTGCCGAAAAATTAATCAGCGATGTGGCTGATATTTATAAGCTATCCTATGACCAGCTTATTGCCCTTGAAAGAATGGGAGATAAGTCGGTTTCCAATCTGTTAAAAGCGATTGAAGCCTCTAAGGAAAACTCGCTGGAAAAACTGCTTTTCGGGCTTGGCATCCGTCATGTCGGGGCAAAAGCGGCAAAAACTTTGGCCCAGGAATTTGGGGCAATGGAAAGATTAGCGTCTGCTTCCAAAGAAGATCTGATAGCCATCAATGAAATCGGTGATAAAATGGCTGATTCCATCGTCAGCTTTTTCGAACAGGAAGAGGCAACCGAACTGATTCAGGAATTAGCTTCTTTTGGAGTGAACATGGAGTTTAAAGGGGTAAGAAAGGTATCCGCCGAGGAATCCAATTCTATTTTTGCCGGCAAAACGGTGGTATTAACCGGCAAACTGGAACGCTTATCGAGAAATGAAGCAAAAGAAAAGATTGAGGCGTTAGGCGGAAATGTGGCGGGAAGTGTAAGCAAGAAAACCCACTTGGTCATTGCTGGTGAAGATGCAGGCTCCAAGCTCGCAAAAGCACAGGAACTGGGAATTGAAGTGTGGGATGAAGAGAAGCTCCTTGAAGAATTAAATAAGTAAGAGGTGTCAGTTTTGAGAAAACTCTCATTGCTCGCGCTTTCCCTTGTCTTTTTGCTGAGTGCCTGCGCACCTACTTTTCAAAAGCAAAATGAAGAAGTGCAAACAAAGGAGAAGGATAAAGGGAAGGCGATTATTCCGAAATATAATATTTCAGATAAATATTACCGGACCATTCTGCCATTTGAGCCGGGGCAGGCCCGCGGATTGGTCGTCAATAATATCAATACAAGATATGATTTGAACGAGTTCGAAATGGGTTTAATGCGTATAGCCCAAAATAGCTTTGATACTGATAAATATTATTTCCGTGAAGGACAGGAAATCAAGGAAAAAACGGTAAGACAATTGCTGAGCCGACAATATACAGAGGAACAGCTAAAGGCAAAAAGCCTGAAGGCAGCGGATAATATCGGATTAAACCCTGTCGATACAGGCCCGCCGGGGGAACCGAGCAGTCCGATTTATTTAGCCCATATTTTGGAGCATGATTATTTAACAAAAGATGATAAGGGTAACGTTTCACTTGGCGGAATTACCATTGGCCTTGCCCTTAATACAACCTACTATTACAAGGTTCAAGTCGATAGCGGTACTGTTGAAAAAGAGCAGCATATTGACTTTGCAGACATGGAACGCGAAGGAAAGAAAATAGCGGAAGAAATGATCAAACGAATTAGGACCATGAAAAATGTAAGCGACGTTCCAATCACGATTGCATTATTCGCCCAGCAAAGCAAATCTTCTGTTGTGCCAGGAAATTTCATTGCCTATACAACAGTTGATAAAGGCAGCTCAAGTTTAAACTCATGGGAAAAAGTCGACGAAAAATATTATTTATTCCCATCCAGTGATGCCCAGGAAGCACACCGCGATGATACAATCGCCTTTTTAAACTTTAAACAGGATGTTGAAGAATATTTTCCAAACTTCAACGGCGTGATTGGCCGGGCGTTTTACGTCGGCGATCAGCTGCAAAATTTAGATATCACGATTCCAATTCAATTTTACGGAAAGACAGAGGGAATTGGATTTACCCAATATGTCACAGGATTGGTCATGGAGCATTTTCCTGAATACATTTCGGTATCAGTAAACGTGACCTCCGTGGACGGCCCTGAAGCACTGATTGTCCGTAAAGCCAATGAAAATGAACCGTTTGTGTATATTTACCAATAAGATTCGGCCGCTATAGCGGCCGGGTCTTTTTTGGTTAACATTCTAGTTTTCGAGGCAAAATAGGATTGTTTATCTGCGAAATTCGCCGCCTCCTGAATGAGGGGGTTTTCAGTATTTTTAGACAAAAGGATTTGTTGCACTGGATGTAAATGAGTGATTACATAGGAGGGGTTTTAGCATGGTACAACCATATAAACATGAGCCATTAACAGATTTTACAGTGGAAGAAAACCGCCAAGCATATCTTCAAGCCTTAAAAACAGTTGAAGGCTATTTAGGACAGGATTATCCCTTAATCATCGGCGGTGAAAAAGTGACTACCGAGGAAAAAATTGTTTCCTATAATCCCGCCAACAAAGAGGAAGTAGTCGGCCGTGTGTCAAAGGCCAATAAAGAACTTGCAGAAAAAGCGATGCAGGCGGCCGTTGAGGCATTTAAAACATGGAGAAAAACCAAGCCGGAGGTCCGTGCAGATGTGCTTTTTAAAGCGGCAGCGATTATCCGCCGCCGCAAGCATGAGTTCTCTGCTTTGATGACGAAAGAAGCGGGAAAGCCGTGGAGAGAAGCAGATGCTGACACGGCAGAAGGAATTGACTTTTTAGAATTCTATGGTAGGCAAATGCTTGTCTTAAAAAATGGTGTGCCTGTTCAGAGCCGTCCTTACGAATTTAACCGTTACGATTATATTCCACTTGGTGTCGGCATCATCATTTCACCTTGGAATTTCCCCTTTGCGATCATGGCTGGTACTACCGTTGCCGCGATTGTTTCTGGCAACACGGTCTTGCTGAAGCCTGCTTCCACTACGCCAATTATTGCAGCTAAATTTGCGGAAGTAATGGAAGAAGCAGGACTGCCAAAGGGTGTGCTAAACTTCGTTCCAGGCAGCGGCGCTGAGGTTGGCGACTACTTAGTTGACCATAAGGATACTCGTTTCATCAGCTTCACTGGTTCCCGCGATGTCGGCCTGCGCATTTTCGACCGCTCTTCCAAAATCAGCGAAGGACAGCTTTGGATGAAGCGATTAATTGCCGAGATGGGCGGTAAGGATACGATTGTTGTGGACAGTGAAGCAGACCTTGAATTGGCTGCACAATCCATCATGGCATCGGCATTCGGATTCTCCGGTCAGAAGTGTTCTGCATGTTCTCGTGCCGTTATTGTTGAGGATGTATATGATCAAGTATTGAATCGCGTCGTGGAATTGACTAACCAAATAAAAGTTGGCGAGCCATCTGAACAAGATACTTTCATGGGCCCTGTTATTGATAATAATGCTTTCAAGAAAATCATGGAATACGTTGAAATCGGTAAGTCAGAAGGCAAATTGATGACTGGCGGCGAAGGAGATAGCTCCAAAGGTTACTTCATCAAGCCAACTATATTTGCCGATTTAGATCCGAAGTCCCGCATCATGCAAGAGGAAATTTTCGGACCGGTGGTAGGTTTCTCAAAAGCGAAGGATTTCAACGAAGCGCTTGAGATAGCCAACAATACTGAATATGGCTTAACTGGTGCGGTTATTACTAAAAACCGTGCCCATATGGAGCAGGCACGTGAGGACTTCCATGTCGGTAACCTATACTTCAACCGCGGCTGTAC
>NZ_JAGYPE020000084.1 GCF_018343545.2 Neobacillus citreus
GAATAAATAGGTAACTTTTTAAACTTACTCTATTCTCTCTACATAATTTGGACCTTTCACTACATAATTCCAGGATTTCACTACATTAATTCCGACCCTCTCGACATTTTTGGGGATAAATCGCGTTAAAATACCCTATTTTTCCATTTGCTGATTATATGAAACTATTAGTCTCGTCAACTCGTCTTTTATAGTGATATAATTTTTCAAAAAACAAGAAAGGAATTTCGAGCTTTGAAACGAAAAAGAAAAAGAATCCGAATAAAACGAGTATTACCTTTATTAGTTCTCCTGATTACCATAGTGGTAATCTTTTATAATAATACGAATTCTGATACTCCGAAACCGGCGATTGCAAAGGATGTTCCAATGCCGACTGAACTTCATCCTGTCGTAAAGGAGCGCACCAATCAGTTAATCCAGCGGGCTGCCAAAAAAGGGATTGTCGTGGTCATTACGGATGGGTTTCGCAGTGCCGAGGAGCAAGACGGTCTTTATGAACAAGGCCGTACCGCAGAGGGAGCGGTGGTAACCCATGCAAAGGGCGGCGAATCTTATCACAATTACGGACTGGCGATTGATTTTGCGCTAAAGACGCCTTCGGGAGATGTGGTTTGGGACCGGGAATATGATCGGAATGGAAACTCGAAATCCGATTGGACCGAGGTCGTCCAAATGGCGAAAAAGCTGGGGTTTGAATGGGGCGGAGACTGGGCTAAATTCAAAGATTACCCTCACCTGGAGATGAATTTTGGTTTAACGATTGCTGACCTGCAGAATGGGGAAAGACCAGATTCCTCTTTGGTTGCGGGACCAAATTAGGGCGAATAGTGATTTTCACTATTCGCCTGTAGTTTGTTATCTTTTGGCAATACATATCGGAAACAGATTATATTTGTTTATGGATCTTATTCTACATTTTTCGTTTGAAGTGGATGGTTTTGTAAAATGGTTTCTACTTCTTCATATCCCTCTAGAAAGGCAAAGTTATATCTAGCCGGCAGCACGAAAACATATTTATCATTTTCTCCCAGCTTTGTTGGACCAATAGGTGCTGCTCCAATATGAAATTCCCCTTTTTCTAGTGAAGACCATTGATCAAGCGTAAAAATCATAATCGGAATATCCTGTCTCGGGTTCGCCTCCGTCCAACCTGGGTGTCTAATTAAAAGGATTTTGCCACTCTCGATTATTTTATTTTGTTCAGTAGATATACCTTCCCAAGTATCCGTTACAATCTGGTACCCCTCCCAACTTTTCGGTAACGCAAAGCTAAATCCATATTCTGTATTTTCATATAGACTAGGATCTGTTGATTTAGGATCAGCTGGGTTCTTATTATCATTTTCCTCTTTGTTTTTATCTATTGTCACAGGTTCTTTCGTTTGTTGCCCTGGCGTATTTGAATTAGAATTTGATAGTTTATCCTCAATAAACGGAATAGCTAGAACGGCGAATAACATGAAGGCAGCAACACTAGCTACACCTACTAACATCTTTTTCATTATTGCAGCTCCCCTTTTCTTGTTATTATATGAACTCGCAAATTGTAATAGGTTTTCATGGATTTTATCTTGGGTATCTTTTGTAAACTGTTTATCATAATCAGGTTCTGGTAATGAGCGAATTTTTCTCTCTACATCATCAAATTTCTCATCATTTTTCATAGAGAAAATCCTCCAGTACTTTTTTGTAGTGTCTTTAACGCACGATGATAGGTTATTCGAACCTTGTTTTCATTCCAATTCAAAATGGATGCTGTTTCAGATACAGTGAGTTCTTTAATCCCTCTAAGGATGATGACATCTCGATAATTTGTTTTTAAAGATTGGATTGCTTGATATAGGAGCCTATTATTTTCATTTAATTGGAGAATTTTCTCCGGTGTTTCCTTATCCGTTTGCTCCTCCCTGAACCAAATCGTTTGCTTCATCCTTAACCGTTTCCTTTTTCTAATTTCATCTATTCCCACATGGCGCGCAATCGAAAAAAGCCAGGTTTTAGGACTTGATTTTCCCTGATAAGTATCAAAGCCTTTAATCGCTCGGATAAAAACTTCCTGCACCAGATCTTCTACATCACTTGACCCGATGTAATAAACTAAAAAGTGGTATATATCTTTGTTGTACAAGTAAAACCACTCCGAAATTGTGTTGCTAATCATCAGCTGGTCAACTCCATTTTTCCTCCGATTTTTAATCCCGCAAATTAGTCGAATTAGGGAATTATTTATTTCACTCTTCAAAATATTTATTTTCTTAGGTTAACACGAAAACTTACGCCAGGTTAGTGAAAAATTTTTATTTCACTATGTAAATAAAAGGAAAACCCCTCCTTCATCTCGAATAAAGTTAATAAGTATGATTATCGTTTGAAAGGAGAACGTTCATGTCCAATACGATTGTTGAAAGCGTTTACGGTAAATTGCAGGGAGAACAGATTGATGGTGTTTATTCTTGGAAAGGGATCCCCTTTGCAAAACCGCCGGTCGGCCCGCTTCGGTTCCGGGCTCCAGAGCTGCCGGATGCTTGGGAAGGTGTTCGGGATGCAACCACATTTTCCCATGTTGCCCCTCAGACACAAAGAGAAATCATGGAGTTTTTCGGAAATGACGTCTCGAATGTGAGCGAGGATTGTCTTTATCTCAATGTATGGTCTCCAGGAGCTGATGATAAAAAACGGCCCGTGATGGTTTGGATTCATGGTGGTGCGTATGTTTCCGGATCTGGTTCCAGCCATTGGTATGACGGTGCTTCGTTTGCTGCCCAAGGCGATGTCGTTGTCGTGACAATTAATTACCGGCTGGGGGTTTTTGGCTTCCTTCACCTTGGTGAAATTGGCGGTGAGGAATATGCCACTTCCGGGAACTGCGGCATCCTCGATCAGGTTGCCGCACTGCATTGGGTGCAGGAGAATATTGCGGCTTTCGGCGGCGACCCTAATAACGTAACCATTTTTGGAGAATCGGCGGGGGCCATGAGTGTTGGAGTATTGCTTGGATTCCCTTCTGCTCAAGGTCTTTTCCAAAAAGCAATCCTGCAAAGCGGCGCAGCCGCAAACGTCCATCCTCCTGAAACCGCAACAAAAGTAGCGGGCGCCATCCTAGCAGCTTTACAAGTAGAACCTACTAATCTGGCAAAATTGGAGGAATTACCAGTTGAACAGCTGCTTCAAGCTGCTGATGTTCTCCCGTCAATGAGCTTGGGACCGGTTGTTGATGGTGTATCCCTGCCAAAACATCCACAACTGGCGATAGCCGAGGGTTCAGCAAAGGATATCCCTGTTTTGATTGGTACCAACAAGGATGAATTTAATATTTTCAGTGTCTTTGACCATGAGTGGAAGGATGCAGATGAGGCAAAGGTCAAGGCGATTTTTGAAAAAACCTTTGGACCGCTCGTGCCGCTTATTGCAAACTTTAATCCTGAACCACTAAGCCAAGACCTATTCAATAAACTGCTGACCATTCATATTTTTACATACCCTGCGCAAAAGCTGGCAGAACTGCAGGGTAACCAAGGCGCTCCGGTTTGGATGTATCGCTTTGATTGGGAGACACCGGTATTTGACGGCGCTCTTAAAGCAACACATGCATTAGAGATTCCATTCGTATGGAACACACTGGATAAGCCGAACACAACAAACTTTACGGGTACTTCGCCGGAACGCCAGTTGGTATCGAATCAAATGCACCAGGCCTGGATCAATTTTGCACGTAACGGTAACCCAAATACCGACGCCCTTCCTTCGTGGCCAAAGTATGATTTGAATTTCCGACCAACAATGATTTTTAATCTGGAGAGTTCGGTGGTCAATGACCCTAACCGGGCCGAACGGTTGATATGGGAACAAGCGGCAATGGTAATGAAACCGTAAGTGGTTCTATGAAAAATGGAATCTTATAAAAGCAGAGCAGTGTGGATTTGAGAAACGCACTGCTTTTGTGCATTTATTTTACCCGCGAGCGTAGGAAAAGTGTGGTCCCGGTAAAAATAGGTGGTCTATTTTGCCCGTGAGCGTAAAAAAAGAGTGCTCTCGGTAAAAATAAGCCGGCTATTTTGACCGTGAACCCAAGAAAACTGTGGCCACGGTAAAAATAATGCCTTCTATTTTGCCCGTGAGCCCATGAAAACAGTGCTCTCGGTAAAAATAAAGACGGCTATTTTGACCTTGAGCCTAAGAAAAGAGTACTCTCGGTAAAAATAGGCCATCTATTTTGCCCATGAGCACATGAAAAGAGTGCTCCCGGTAAAAATAGAACGCCTATTTTACCCGTGAGACCAAGAAAAGAGTACTACCGGTAAAAATAGGACGGCTATTTTGACCTTGAGCGCAAGAAAACAGTGCTCTCGGTAAAAATAAAGGCATCTGTTTTGCACGTGCAGCCGGAATTAAAAAAGGTCCTGCCTTATAAAAGCCGGCGAGACCATTTATACGTTTCAAAAGGTACTGGTTTACCTGATGTGTGTTAATTTTAGCGCCATCTTATCTATGAAACTTCCAATCATGATACCTATTGTGTAACGAAGCAAATCCACCATCAGAAAACCATGCCCCAATACCAGCGCCCCGAGCACGGTGCCCCGAATCTGGTTAATCCAGCCGGCCTGATATAATTGGCTGAATTCAATCCCGAAACTAAAAATTAAGCTGAGCAACAGGGCGGTGAGAATTCTTTTCCGGAACAGCAAAAAGCGGAATCCTAAATATACCATCATGGCCCACAACGCATCCCCGGCGTTATCGGCTAGAAATGGCGGCAGCATATGGCTGTATTTTCTGGAGGCAAGGCCAAGTATAATAACCACCAAAATCGTTATTGAATAAATTACTCTTTTTTTAGAAAGCAATGGAATCACTCTTTTATGTTTTTTATAAGTATTAATACTAGAAACAAGATTTTACTACCATGGAGGCGTTATATGAATTTTAACATAGAGGAAGCGATTGAGGTCTTGGAGCGTACACCGAAAACATTGGAGTATTTTTTGTCTGGGATATCCAATGGCTGGCTTCAATGCAATGAAGGCGAAGGAACCTGGAATGCAAGGCAAGTTGTCGAGCACCTCATTGAGGCTGAGAAAACCAATTGGATACCGAGGTTGGAGTTTATTCTCGAGGGAAATAAGGATACAGCATTTCCCGAATTCGACCGATTTTCGCATCTTAAAAATGATTCTGAAAGATCGCTGAAGAATGTTTTTAGGGATTTTCAAGAGATTAGATCTATGAATATAACTAAGCTGAGATCACTGGTTGTCTCAGAAGTGCAGCTTGAATTAACAGGTTTCCACCCTGCATTTGGTAGGGTGCGGGTCCGTGAGCTGCTCTCTACATGGGTTGTGCATGATTTGACTCATATTTCTCAAATAGTCCGGGTAATGGCCAAGAGGTATAGGGCGGACGTTGGACCTTGGCAGAAGTATTTAGGAATACTTAATTTGAAGGAATAACAAATATATATAATGGAAAAAGGCACCTCCCTAAAACGGAAGGTGCCCTTCATTCAATTAAACAACCATTTTATACGACCTTTGATGGATTTGTATTTAATGTTGATGGATTTTCATAATGTTTCGGACGAACTGCCAGCCACACTAAACCGCCGAACACAAGGAGAATCAAGCCGCAGACTTGGAATGCGTGATGGAAGCCGGCTGCCGGATTGGCTGAATGTCCAATCAGCCACCCTGTTACATATGGACCGGCAATGCCGCCCAGAGAGGTCAAAGCCATAAACCAGCCTTGAATTTTCCCTTGGTGTCTAGGTGAAACCAAGTCCACTAATATGGCTGGTCCCATAACAAGAGTAATACATCCAAATGTTAACCCGAGTGACAATAAGGTAATCGCTAAAATATTCGAGCTGACTAGTGTCCCCAGGAAGTAGCAGACAGCCCCTGCTGCCATAACAGGTCCAAGGACAAAAATCCGGCCTTTCACCATGCTGTTCGTCTTATGATAAATACGGTCCGAAATGGATGAGAACGTGATTTGCGATAATGTAATCATAATCCATGGCAGTGCCACCACGATACTTAATGTTTCTTTACTTAGATGGCGGACATTTTCCAGATAGTTTGGCAGCCAGTTTAGTCCAATCGTAAATGACCAATAAGTCGCAAATCCGCATAGAGCAACAAAGATAAAGTTTTTCGAAAATAGCACAGAGGTGAATTTTGATTCGTTCTGAACAGCTACGGAAGAGACAGTGCCTTTTGCTGGGGCAGGTTCCCCCTGTGTAATCGCTTTCTCTTTAGCGCTAAATAACCACGCAACAATCCACAGAAACCCAACTGCCCCTGTCGCGATAAATGCTGAACGCCAGCCAAAGTTCATAATAAGATGCATTAAAATCGGTGCTGATATCGCGACACCGAGCGGCCCGCCAACTGAAACAAGCGTTAAACCGATCCCCAATTTTTCCTTAGGCAAATACTTTGAAGCTGCTGTCATCGCCAAGGAATAGGATGGACCTTCCCCAGCACCCAAAATAATCCTTGTTACCAACAAATAAGTAAAACTGCTGACAAAGATGGTGGAAAATTGAACAATCGACCAAACAGCGACCATACCGACAATGACTTTTTTGGCGCCGATTTTATCCGCCAGGCTGCCCCCTAAAATAGCTGACAGAGAATACAGTAGGAAGAACACACTGCCCACCACACCCCATTGCTCTGGGCTTAGTCCCAGCTCCTTTATAATCGGAACTGAAGCAAACCCAATAATCGCCTTATCCGCATTACTAATCACCGTTAATAAAAATAATAGAAAAATAATGACCCATGTTTTTTTCGAAACTCCACTTTTCTTTTGCTCCATATACGGACCTCCTTCAATTTCTCATTTCTCCCATATTAAAGTGCTTTAATAAGGACCCTTCCACTCCCTTAAATGGAAAGGTCCTTTCCCCTTTTTACTTAAATGAAACTTCTACTTTCCCAATATGTGAAAATCCAGCCGTGAACCGATCCCCTTTTTCGGCCACAACCGCTGCGGAAAGTGCACCGGATAAAATCACTTCTCCCGCTTTCAAAACCACGTTGTACTCGGATAATTTATTGGCGAGCCAGGCGACACATGTTGCGGGATGTCCCAAAACATCCGAGCCATAACCTGTATTGACCAGCTCACCATTTTTGAATAATTTCATTTCAATCGATGGCAGGTCAATATCTGATACAGCATAGCGCTCCTCGCCAATGACAAACATTCCGCTTGACGCATTATCGGCAACCGTGTCAGCCAAAGTAATCTTCCAATCGGTAATCCGGCTGTCGACGATTTCCAGGGCAGGAGCGATGTATGCAGTCGCAGCTAGAACATCCTCGACCGTGACGTTAGGACCTGATAAGTCCTTGTTCAGGATAAAGGCAATCTCGCCTTCGACTTTGGGCTGGAACAAATCATCCAACTGGATGGTCCCTTTATGGCTTACTTCCATTGAGTCCAACAAATGGCCATAATCCGGCTGATCGACACCCAGCAGCTTTTGCATGGCAACTGAGGTTAAGCCAATCTTCTTCCCGACGATTTTCTGCCCGGCTTGCACCTTTTGACCAATCATTTGCAGCTGGGCCTGATAGGCCTCTTCAATGGATAAATCGGGATACACTTCAATAAGCGGTGCAATGGATTTCTTGGCTGCTTCTGCCTGCTTCAGCAGCTCGTAAACACGCTGAACTCGATGAATGACTTGATTACTCATTGAAAAAACTCCTTTAATTAAAAATAGAGCACTATTTGTTAGATTCAAAATCCTGTGAAACTATGAATCAACTCAATAGTGCTCTCAAATGTTGTCAGATTATTTTGCTGCTACCGCCGAGTCTTCCTGCTTGGCTGCTTCATTGTTGTTTTTTAATAAAAAGTCTGTTAAAACGGCATTAAACTCTTCTGGTTTCTCCCACTGCGGCCAGTGTCCTGCATCTTTGATGACAACCAATTCACTGTTTGGAATCATATCCTGGATTGGTTTGGCTTCCTCAACAGTGGAAGTTGGGTCGTGGTCCGTCCAGGCAAGCAATGTTGGTACGTTGATTTTGCCGCACCATGACGGATCCCAGCTATAGAGTTTGCGTACTTCGATATCCTGCAGGCAGACGATATGATGAACCGCTTCCTGATAGCTAGGCTGTGTATAAATTTTGTAGCGGGACTCAATCAGTTCTTCAGTTACCTGGCTCTTATCGTACATTAACCATTCAAGTCTAGTTTTCACATTTTCATAGTTTGCTTCCAGAACCGCTTTTAACGTGGAATCCTTCAACCGTTGCATGACTTCAGGCTTGTTGTTGACGTTGCCTGGCGTGTTCAGTACCATCGCCTTCACATATTCCGGATGCTCAGCCGCGAACCAAGCAGCCACCCAGCCGCCTAACGATTCACCTGAAAGATATACTTCTGATAAGCCTAATGCTTGAATCACGCCTAATAAATGCTCGCTGTAAAAATCAATGCCGTACTGGCGGTCCGGCTTCGCTGTATAGCCGTGTCCGACCATATCGATGACAATCACACGGAAGTTTTCTCGTAAGCCTCTGATGTTTCGTGCATAGGCCTCAATATGACCGCCTGTGCCATGCAGGAGAATCAACGGCTCCCCATTTCCGGATTCGAGCACTCTTGTTTTAATTCCATTAGCATCTACATAATAGAGCTTATATTCTAAATCTGCTAATTCTGTCCAGATTGTCATTTCAATCTCCCCTTTTGTAGTAATTTGGCATGATGACCGAAGCTATTAAACTCCAACTTCTTGCTGGTCTGAGGTGTTCGGTTGTTTCTGGTCAACCGGCTGGCTGAATTGAACTATCGCCATCCCTGTTACCCATTCCGGAATTGGCTCATAGCAGGCCACACTTGCATCAAAGTTCTGCAGAACGCCGAGCAGCACAAGCCAGTTATGGATTTCCTGACCGCCGTTACCTAAGTTCTCCTCGATAAAAGCAGCACTCCAGTTTCTTAATGTGGTGTAGTCCTTTTCCGTCACCAAGCGTAAAAATTCCCGGTCAATTTGTTCGTTAACAGGGCCTGATTTAAGTTTGGTTACATTGGTTTCCCGCAGTTTTAAATACTGGTCAAGCTGGTCAATTTCCTGGCGTCCATTTTTTAAAACATTCACCAAGAATTGGTCCTCCGGCTTTTCGCTCTCAATTTTTGGAATCGGCACCCAGTGAGATAAACCGCCTGATGCGACAATCGCCACCTTCAAATCCTGGTCCCAAGATTCAATCGCTTTGCGGACAACTTCGCCGATTTGGAAACAACGGTCCATCGTTGGCAGCGGCGGTGCTGACGTATTGACCGCTATTGGAACAACTGGAATTTGCAAATCCGGATTTAAGAAATAAATTCCTTGCGTATGCCCGTGGTCGACCTTCATTTTTAAAGTAAACGCGAAATCAACGTTGTTTTCCAGGCTGGTGTGAAGAATGTGCTTCGCTAATTCCTGCTGAACCGGGATTTGGTACTTAGGGATCTGCCAGTCCCCCCAGCCTTCACATTCGCCAATTCCGATCGTAATGGATGGCATATGGTCATAGAAATAGCTGTTAAAATGGTCGTCAGATATTAATACAATCACGTCTGCACCGGATTGTTCGAGGTACTTTCTCATCTCAGCTGCTGTATTGATGAACCTCTGCCCTTTCTCGCCGCCTCCTGCTTCATTGGTCATGATCATCGGGCTATGCGACATCGCAACACCTGCAACAATTTTAGCCATTTGCATCCGCTCCTTTTCGTTTCATTATTTTTAGGAAATTCGTAATTTCTTAGATTGTGTGATTTCCTGCTGCCAGACAATTGATAGCTTCCCTTTGAAAAATAACGGAATCTCATCTGTGGATTTAATCGTAGTTCCATCGGTCATGACGGTCACTTCCCGATGTACCTCACCGACCTTATTCTTTATCACGACTTGATAGCTGCCTGGGCACGGAAGGGTATAATGCGCTTGCAGCGTGAAGGCCTCGCCGTTCCATTCACACTGCGTTTCATAAGATCTGCCGAGAAACTCTGGAAGTTCAGCGACCTTCCCACTTAACAGCCGCTCCCGAATGCAGGTCGAACTGATTTTCTCCCCCCGCAGTTCCACTTTGGCTACCTTCGTGACATCAATCCGCCCGCCAGAGTCTTGTTTCAAACGGTCTAAGTTGCCAGCACCGCGGGAGCCATAGGAAAAATCAAATCCGGCAACGGCGTGAACCACCTGAAGACCACTCAAGTATTCCGATACAAACCGCTCTGGCGAAAGACCCGCAAACTCTTCACTGAATTCCACAATGTAAAAAGTATCGACGCCCATTTCCTGTAGCATTGCCTGTTTTTCCGAAAGCGGCATTAAATAATGGACATGAACTTTTCCTTTTGAAATCACCGTCTTCGGATGGGGAAAGAAACTCATGACGGCAAGCCGCACTTGTTTTTCTTTCGCCTTTTGATGAGCAGCTTTGATAACTGCACAGTGTCCTTGATGGAGACCATCGAAACAGCCAAGTGCCATAACATTCGGACTCGCCTTTTTCTGCCATTCTGCCAAATTACGCTCGTTCAAATGAATTGTTTCCATAAATGGTCTCCTCTCAAGGTTTCTAGATGGTCACCGGCTGTTCTGCCACTAATGAACGGTACTTGCCGCTGTAGAAAACTAACGGCTCTTTGTCTTCAAGATGAATATCGGTTACCCTGCCAATAAACAAGGTGTGGTCGCCTTCCACATGCTCAGCGGATACCTCGCAGGCCACCTGTGCCACAGCCCCGGCCAATACCGGCTTTCCATCAAGGCGTTCAAAGACAACTTCCTTGTGCTCTTTTAACTGTCCCGCAAAAATCATGGATAACTCCTGCTGATCGGCTGCCAGGATATTTACTGTAAAAATCTTGCTTTCCTTGATTTTGTTCAAGATTTTAGCTTTTTCACCGATGGAAACAACAACGAGCTTTGGATCGAGCGATACAGACATGAACGCATTCGCTGTCATTCCGTGAATGTCTCCCTCTACCTCCGTTGCTATTACCGTCACCCCAGTTGCAAACTTGCCCATAGCTGTGCGAAATTGACGATCATCCATTTAAAAAATCCCCCTTTTTAAATTCACTATTAAAATCCGAAATTTATCCTCTGACGCCGCTCTCAAAACCAAACAGGTCTTTGCCGTATGCAGCGACAGCATCTTCGTATAAAGAAGTTTTGTGTGTAGCCACCGCCATGATATCTCGCAAGAACAATTCCATTGCGCCGCCTTTATATAAAGCGCCACCGCCCAGTGTCAGCAATGATCTGACGGCAATATCGACACATAGCTTAATCGCTTTCGTACGAATTGCGAAGAATTCTGATGGCGGTGTTTGGCAGCCATCTTTTTCATAATTAACAAGCAGATTAATATATTTATCCATTAAGCTTTCCGCGACATGGAAATCAGTTGTCATTTCAGCAAGTACCCGCTGGCTTCTTGGTGACTCACTTTCCCTTACGCCGTCCATTAAGCGGACACGTTTTTCCGTCAAGGTCTTAAACTCCTTCAGCATCCGCTCTGCTCCGCCAAGTGCCATGTAACCAAAGCCAATATAGAAGGATGGGAAGAATGGGATATGATAGAAAGGATATTCTGTATCATATTCATCTACAGGAGGTCTTCTGGTCTGCTCCGCTCGATCCAGCCTTAAGATGCGATCCATTGGCACATATACATTATCGGCAATGATTTGATTGCTGCCCGAACCTCTTAGCCCGAACGTATCCCAGTTGTTGATAATTTCCACTTCAGAAGTTTTTAACATTGGCAGACAGTAGACCGGTTTATCCGTTTCTGGGAACTGAATCATGACCCCGACACCGACCCAGTCACTATAGTTAATTCCGCTGACAAAGCTCCACTTACCACTAATCCGGTAACCGTCACCGTCTCGTTCCGCTTTTCCTAACGCAGCAAAGATATCGGCAATTAGCCCGCCAGAATTGATAACTTCATCTGCACCCTTTTCAGGAAGAAACGCTGGAAGCATATTGTGAAGCGGGTACAGATAAGTCAGCCATGCAGCAGAAATATTATAGTTGGCCACCTTGCGGACAACCTTTGCGAACGTTTTCAAATCTGCCTGCGGGCCGCCGTATTTTTTTGGAAGCATCATCCGTGCAATTTGTGTTTCTTTCATCAGGTCCACTACGTTTTGTGAAATAGTGGCGTTTTTCTCCGCTTCGGCTGCCTCCTGTTCAGCTAGTTGGCCGATTCGTTCCGCGCCGGCTAGTAAATCCTCCACAGTAAGGGTTTCACCGTTTAATAATTGACTTGCCATTTTCAACACCCCTTTTTAATGAATAAAAATATTGGTTATGGACTATGTCCGTTGGTAAATAAGGTTTGGCATCGCTTACATTTGTGATTCGACAAAGTTTTTACTGTTAACAACTTGTAAATAAAGTTTATTAAATTTTAAATATTCTAACTAGAGCAACAATTGCTCATGTTTTTGATTTAAATAGACAAAAGTTGTTCATTTAGAGGTAGGATGGATTGTTAAAAAAGACGTAAAAAACCATCCGGCATTGAAGCCAGATGGCATTTAGTCAAATGTAATTTCTCCTATTGCAATTAATGACTTTATAATCAGAAGCAGCTGATGCATTTCATCGGGGTCTCTAATATCCTTCTCCAGCAAGCTTTCAATTCGGCTGATTCGATGCCGGAGACCGCTCATTGACAAGGTCAGGTCCTGCATGGTTTGCTCGAGCTTACCTCCGTTCAACAAAAAGCTATACAATGTTTTCAGTAGTTCCAGCATTTTAGGATCCTCAAAGCGATAAAGCGGACCAAGCTCCTGTTCGGCAATCATTTTGATTCCGCTGATATTCTTCGAGTTAATCAGCACTCCTACAATCCCTAATGATTGGAACGGCACAATTTTCTTCTTAACTGCTAGTCTTATCGCAATGGCAGCCTCCTCATAACATCTGGACGCTTGGCCAATATCCTCTCCTCGGCGGCTGATACCCAGTTTAAAATGACCTTGGGGAAATTTCTGATTCATATAATTGAAATATTGGTGCATGACCTCATCGATTGTCTTGTTTTGGATGGTCTCCGTCGTGATTAGTAAAACCATGCTGCCGTCTCGATGTCCAGCCAAGATATTTTGCTTTTTATTTTTAAAATAACGGAATGTCGATTCAAAAATTTGTTCCTCTAAAAGAAAGTCATCTTCAATCGAGCCTTGTGATTTCCGATATTCCATTACGGCTATATAATAGTTTTTCTCGAGGTTTTCGCCCGTATATTTCCCCCGCTTAATGATCTCACTGGCAGGAAGTCGGCCCTCCAGTATTTGTTCCAGGAAACTCCCTTTCATTCTTTCAAATGTCTCAAACTTCGTTTTTTCATTTAAGAGAATCAGTGAGGCTGCATTGGCAAACCGGTCTAAAAACAAATAATCTTCTTCATGATAATGATTGTTGATATCTTCATAGAGAAAGGAACAATAACCGATGACTTCTTTTTGTAATAGAATCGGCGTAATCAGACGTTCTTGAATGGATGTTTTGATGATTTTTTTTCTAAAGGGCAATAGCGGGTTTGTGTGAAATTGTGTTTTTTGCAGATAATTTTCCATATCGGTTTTTAAAAGTAAATGTTGTTCTTGTTCCAAGCCCGAATAGGTAATCGTGCTATGAACCGCATCTTCGACGATCATCGGGATTCTTACCGTCTCATAGACCATATCGGCAATGGTTTGCAAATCACTTCCATTGATAATTTCTTCCGTTAACTGGTTTTGAAAATGGGCTAAACGGGTGACGACATTTTTTTGGTCAAGTAATTGATCATAGGTTAACTCAAGTTCCTTTACAATGGGAGTTTCATTGTAAAAATCGAGTGCATTTTCTTCCTGAAGTTCCTGTTCCCATTCCTTCTTTGGCTTTATCACCCAGCAGCACTCTGAATCTCCCTTACCTACACATGTGGTTTCTTTTGCCAAAAGTGTCTCACCAAATATCGTTGACATAAAACCGCTCGCAAAACCAATTAGGGTATGGCACACAGGATCACTTGATTTTCCGACCCGTTTTAGATGCTCGTCAGCCTCATAGGAATCGTACCAAGTTCCATAAGAATAAAAATTCTTGATCTTTTTATTTTCATCTAATTCATAGGTGCAATCATGTTTAATCCCGCTAATATGGCCATTTTGAATGTGAATAATCGGACCGTGTTTAATGAGATATTCTAATGAGGTTTCGGCCTCAAGGGCTTCTTTCCCAACATTGACGCCCATTTCCCAGCCATAATGAAACAAGAATCCCTTAATCCGTTTAATGCCAATATTTTTTGCAAGCTGCTGCCTAAGGATCCCAAATACGGATGCAGATGTAATAATCTTGCGGTCTTCTTTAACGGCCTCTTGGCTATAATTTTCTGCTGAAATTCTAACGCTCATGCCATCACATCCTGGTTGATAATAAAATGAACATTTTCATTAAAAAAGGAAATTGTGACTTACCTATTATTTGCACGCTAATTACAAAACTCGATATTGTAAGCGCAAACATATACTATTATTCTATTAGAAAAATTCAAATATATCAAAATAATTATACCTGGAAGTTTAATACTGCTTTTACTATGAACTTGGAATATTCCAACACCATAAAGAGGAAAATAATGAAAAAACGTTAATAGAGTATTGTAATGACCTTCTTCTTCCACTTTAAAGGGGCATATGGTACTCTCTGTAGAGAAAAGTGATTAGAAAGAGGGATCATTATTAACATTTTGTGGGATTTCGACGGAACGCTTTTTGACACCTATCCAGCACTGGTCGAAGGATTTGTTCAGTTGTCTGGGCAAGAGTTAGACCGTGGTGAGGTTTTAACATGGCTGAAAAAGGATTCTAAAACCGCCTTTAAACATTATGGGATTGATGAGAGCCGACGTGGCGAGTACCAAGTGTCTTTTAATTATTTTTCCAAAAGGATCAGCAAGCCATTTGATGGGGTTGAGGATGCTTTAGCGGCGGTTGAGAACAATGTAATTGTGACTCACCGCGATAAGGAATCCACCCTTTATCTGCTGGAGAAATTTCATTTATTAAAATACTTTAAGGACATTGTTTCTGTTGAAGAACAGGGCTTTACTAGAAAGCCTCATCGCTCGTCATATGAATATGTCCTTAAAAGCCATCACATTGATTTGGTAGTTGGGGACCGGGAACTGGATTTAATTCCTGCAAGAGAATTGAACATTAAAACCTGTGCTTTTCAAAATCGTAACATCGAGGCTGATTTTCATATCGATAGCTATGCGAAGTTTGTTCCGGTGGTACTTGAGCGGCTGTAGGAAACGAAAATAATAACATTACCTTCATGAGGACACTTCTCTCGGGTATATCAATCCTTGTGTCCTCATGAGACCTTCTCAATCAGCACTTCCAGCTTGTTCCCCAATCGACTGATTTCCGATTTTTGGTTTAGCTGCTTCATCAGGTTTGTCCGTCTTCCAATCAAAGCCTGCCTCCGTCGTGCCCGTTGACATTAATGGCTGTTCTATACCACTTTTATCTGAAGTCTGATTCTTTTTATTAATGGGTATCATTTTCCGTCCTCCATTTTGATTTTTACATATTATTTTCCTGTTCTGCAGCTCATATACTTAACCTTCAACATAAATTAATCGAAGCTTAACAATTTGATAACATCTATAACACTGTTTATTAACATCGAAGCGTTATAGTATTTCGTAGAGGGGATGGCATGCGTGGCCATCACGGTATTTGGCGTAGGAGGAGCCGATACTTTATTGTTTCTGTCTTCCAATGTGATAACGTAGAAAAAGCGATCCTTAAATGAAATTTGTCCTCAAACTTTACAGTCTATTTTTGTACAAGCGAATGGCTCAGTAAACTGGGCCATTTGTTTTCTTTTCCCCCAAAAGCTAAATTATCATCGAATCCAACTTCTGAGGCATGGGGACGGTTCTCGTGCATCATTATATGTTAAAATTAGTGAATTAAAAATATTCAAAAAAGGGGTGCAATAATGAATATATGGCTAAAGAATGGTTTTTCCATATCTACGAACAAAGAGTATTTAGACCTTGATACCATCCACAAGTTTTTAAGCGAAGAATCATACTGGGCATTGGGCCGGCCAAAAGAAATCATAAAAAATTCCATTGACAATACTGCCTTATGTTTTGGTGTTTATAAAGGGGATGTCAGCAAAGGCGATGCGGAGCAGGTTGGTTTTGCAAGGGTCGTCTCAGACTTAACGATATTTGCGTATCTTGCAGATGTGTTCATTGTGCCTGAATACCGTAAATTAGGCTTGTCCAAATGGTTAATGGAGGTTATCACCAACCACCCAGACCTGCAAAATGTCCGCAGGTTTATGTTAGTCACAAACGATGCCCACACCCTGTATAGCCAATTCGGTTTCAAATCGATTGACCATCCGGAAAGGTTTATGGAAAAATTTCGCGGATGATGCATGAGAACCGTCCCCATGATTCAAAGAATAGGAGATTTATAATGGGAAAAATTAATTTTTCGATTGTTGATGTTTTTTCGCAAGGGAAATATACCGGGAACCAGCTTGCTGTTTTCAAAAATGCGGGTAATCTATCTGGCCGGGAAATGCAGCAAATCGCGAAGGAAATGAATTATTCGGAGTCTACTTTTATTCTATCCGACCAAGTAAATGATGGTGGCTATGATGTCCGCATCTTTACTCCTAATGAAGAGGTGCCTTTTGCTGGCCATCCGACTCTGGGAACTGCCTATGTGATTCAGCATGAGCTATTAAAGGAACCGGCAGAGACACTTACACTAAATTATAAGGCTGGCAAGATTCCCGTCTCGTTTGATGCAAAGGAAGGTCTTATTTGGATGAAACAAAATAAACCTGCCTTCGGAAAAATATTAGAGCCCGACCAGGTTTCTGGTGTCTTACAGATTGAAAAGGATGCCATTGATGAGCGATTCCCCATCCAAGAGGTTTCCACTGGGCTTCCTGTCATTCTTGTCCCTTTAAAAACTCTGGACGCTGTCAAAAGAGTAAGGGTCAATTTAGAAAAGTACTATGAGCTGATTGAAGATACGGACGCAAAAGCGATTATGGTATTTACTCCTGAAACGTATCATCCGGAAAGTCAGGTAAATGTCCGCGACTTTGGAGATTATTATGGGATGCCAGAGGATGCCGCCACGGGCAGCGCAAATGGATGCTTGGCTGCCTACCTGGTTAAATACCGATTTTTCCAAACAAGCGAAATCAATATAAGAGTCGAACAAGGATATGAAATGGGCAGACCTTCTTTATTGTTTTTAAAAGCAAATGAGGAAAACGGAGTAATCAATGTTTCTGTTGGTGGAAAGGTTGAAAAGATTGCTCAGGGTGAATGGTTGCTTTGATGCACGGGGACAGTTCTTATGCTTCTGATGCATGAGAACCGTCCCCACGTCTCATTTTTGAGCCCATGCCTCTAATAGTTCCTGTTCTCTTTCTCGTGAAATCCCTGCTTTTAGGTTGGCGGCCTGCCGCGCTTGTAACCAGTCATAAACCTCTTTAATCGTCTCTTCCAGAGCTCGGAAGGCAAGGCCCGCGTTCACTGCTTTTTCGATATTGATAGAAAAAGAACCTTTCCACGGTTCTGTTTCTCCCTCTAACGGGAAGTGCTCGGGAACCCATAAGGGCATTTCCGTCCAAGGCTGCACATTACGCTCCAGCAAAAATTGCTCATCTGCCCATACCCATTCGCACTCACTGTTGGCGACAGCTTTACAAGTCTCCAGCAACTCTTCCATCGTCAATTTATCGTTCGGGCCTGTCACATTAAAGGTTCCAGCTTTTCTGTTTTCCGCCATATCAAACACCCATTTGGCGATATCTTTTATATCAATTAACTGAACAAGACCGTCCGGACGACCCGGTACCAATACTTTTCCGCCCTGTGCTACCCGCTGGACCCAGTACGGAAGCCGGTCTGTGTAGTCAAACCGTCCGACAAGCTGCCCTGCTCTTATTTGCAGCACACGGCCCGGCCAATGCTTTTCTGCTTCCCTCTCACATAGGACCTTCAACGCGCCGTAGTGCTCATAAGGTGAAGCGCTACCTTCCTCAACAGCTCTTAGTTGATCCTGCGATAAAGTTTGCAGATGATAGTCTTCGGTAATATTGAGCGGAATCCAATCTTTATAAACAGAGATGCTTGAAATATACGTATAATGTTCGATATTATCCCCAAGTACAGCTGCGATTTCTTGAATCTGCTGGGGAACAAACCCGCATGTGTCCATTACAACATCCCACTTGCGGTTTCTCAGAAGGGACACATCTCCGTCCCGATCCCCGATGAGCTGCTCCACTTCAGGAAAAGCACCTTTATTGGTCCCACGATTAAATAAGGTCATTTCATGGCCTCTTTTCAATCCCTCTTCTACCAATGCTCTTCCTAAAAAACGAGTCCCTCCTAATAGTAAAACCTTCATCCTTCTCCCCCATTCCATTTATAAATCTCTTTTACTTTATATAACGATTATTTTTTATAAAAAGATACGGGGAGGATAATAAATTTATCCTAAGGGGAATTTTCACAATGGAAAATGTTGAATTTTTAATACCATATTTTCATCACTCCATTATGAAATTATTTCACCATTTTTTTCCTCATAATCACTATTCAACTAAACCGCCCCTAAGCAATGCTCTTATAATGTTTACTGTAAAATATGTAATTTAATTTTGTTTTGGACAAGGATTAAATAATTTTTTTAGAAGCATTCTATATTTTGTGTTGTAAACAAATAAAAGGAGGAAATACAAATGACAAATCAAGTCGACACTAATAAATTGAAACAAGCAGAGGCGGCTTCTTCTATTGTAAAAGATATGATCACTTCAGCCATTGAACAATCAGCTGCTAACACCACTCTTTGCTTAGAAGCATTGAAACAAGCATCAAGTGAAGTTGCACAAATTCAAACATTGATAAGTCAAGTGCAGTCCCAGATGCAAACCCAACCGTCTTATTCAGAAGAATAATAATGACTTTAATCTTCTTTCAAAGAAGAAAAAAGAACACTAATTGGAGGGGCTTCCGCAAAGGAACCCCCTATTACCTTTGAGGAAATCCAGAAGGTGTTAGGAGGAGCGAACATTAAATTGGGATATGTTGTTTATGCTCGATGCTTTGGGTATTTTAAAAAAAAGAGGAACATTGCCATCTCACAAAAAAAGACTGCCCCTAAAAGTTATACTTTTTGGGACAGACTCTTTATTTGGTTACTATGGAAAATAGAAACCGAATATTTCGTTATGGCAATTTCCAAGCTACATTATAGTCATCATAGCCGCCATAGTATTGCCAGATTTCGGCCTTTTCGGTTGTTCCAGGGAAGTTGACCCAGTATGAATTGCTGGTTGTCAAATCGGATGGGATGTCACCTGGGTAATAGGCAACCCAATAAGCACCCGGAGTATTTGGCGAAAAATCTCCCATGGTACGGTCCCAGTTGCCTGGAGATGAATAGGTTCCTGGTTTTACACCTTGTCCATATTGATTTAAATAATTGACGAATGCGTTATAAATCTCATGATTATTAGCATAGTCATAGTCACTTAAACCGGTATAAGCCGATTCTACATCAATAAAAATAACGGGTCTAACCTTTGAGCCATATACACTCTTCATAGCTTCGTAGCTTTCTAGAGCTAATTTTGCCTGCTGCGCTCCCCAATCGCTTGCTGAGATTCCTGCTGGCGCTGTTTGCATACCGGATAAAAACCAATAACCGTACACATAGCTGGCACTCTGTGCTCTTACACTGCTGAAATAAATGGCGCCGCCCGTGTTTGCATCAAATTGCACCGTGCTCCCATAACCTAACTTCCCAATATAAAAATCTTCCCCTGCAGGATTCGCTGATGAAGCGGAATCCGATCCGAATAGATATCCTGCAGTTTCAGCAGTTGTAGTCGATTCTTCTAATTGGCTTTCGGAAGTAGTTTGATAGATTGCTGAGTTTTCAGAAGCATGCATTTTTGCCGTTTCACTGGCATGTATGCTTGCCTGTGATTTTCCGATGCTTCCTTCTTCTTTATGTTCTACTTCAGTTTTGACTTCCTCTATTGGCTGAGCATCAGCTTCGACTCCTTCTGCTGGCTGAACAGCTATCTCCGTCTCAGCAGGAACTATAGGGGTTTCAGCCTTTTTTTCATTGGCATGTCCATTTTGGGAGCCAACTGCTTGAACAGCTTTAACAGGCTCCACTTTTGCTTTATCGAGTCCTGCCGCTGCAGTAAATTGGCCTCCTGACATAAGTCCAAACGACAATACTCCAGTTACTACGAAAGATTTTATGAGTTTATATGTTTTAAGGTAATGTTTCATTTT
>NZ_JAGYPE020000085.1 GCF_018343545.2 Neobacillus citreus
TGAATAATCATTTTGGGATAATTATTTGCAATAATTCATATTAAATTCACAATATCCACTAAAAATAACATAACTGTGATATTTCGCATTTAATATATCGACTCTATAAAAATTTAACAATAACATCAATTGAAGTCAACGTTCTTTTTTTAGATGTAATTTTTAAAATATTTTGACAATTATTAGAATTTTGCATATAATTGGTACATTAAAACATATACTTTTTGAAAAATTTAGTTTACAAAAAGGATGTGAGTGGGATGGAATTTTCTCTTTTTAGTTTTGACGGGGCCTTGCCAGTCGAGGTAACAATTGACGATGACAATGGAAGGTATACCATTCGGAAAAGTGATCGAAGCGGTGAATATTTTAACAGTCCAAAAGAATTAATTGCTTGGATTAAGGCACATTTCCATGAGGAAGAATTCTGCCATCCACACGAATTCCGAGGAATGTTAGCAAAACTATCAGAGTATGAATTAAACGGATATTAAAAGCATCAGCCGCAACTGATGCTTTTTGTTTTTTAAACCACTCTTCGGTCATAAATTCTAAATTCATAATCGTAGGGATTTTTTTCGTCCTTTAAACCTTTTTCGGAGGAAACAAGCATCCAGTTATTTTCGTTGAATTCCGGAAAAAACGTGTCACCTGAAAATTCCTCGTTAATAAAGGTTATGTAAAGACGATCGGCAAAAGGGAACGTCTCTTTAAAAATTTCTGCCCCGCCGATGACAAAAATTTCGTCGTTTTGCTCTTTGCTGTAGCGAACGAATTCATCAACGGAGGTAAAGACCGTACATTCCTCAGGTCGATATTCTTTTTGCCTGGTTATAATGATGTTCTCCCTTCCTGGAAGGACGCGGCCGATTGATTCATGTGTCTTACGCCCCATTGCAATCGGATGCCCCATGGTTACTCGCTTAAAGAATTTTAAATCCTCAGGCAGGTGCCATGGCAGCTGATTATTTTTGCCAATGACCCGGTTTTGGTCCATTGCGACGATAAAGGAAATCATACGCTGACGACTCCTTTGATATGCGGATGCGGGTCATAGTTTTCTAACGTAAAGTCCTCAAATTTGAAGGAAAAAATGTCCTTAACGTCAGGATTGATTTTTAATTGCGGCAATGGTCTCGGATCTCTTTCCAACTGCAGCTTTACTTGCTCTAGATGGTTTTGGTAGATATGAACATCCCCAAAAGTATGGACAAACTCACCGGGCTTTAAGCCGCAAACCTCGGCAATCATCATTGTCAACATGGCATAGGAAGCAATATTAAAAGGCACTCCAAGGAACACATCGGCTGAGCGCTGATAAAGCTGGCAGGACAATTTTCCATCCGCCACATAAAATTGGAACATACAGTGGCATGGAGGCAAAGCCATTTTATCAATTTCTGCCACGTTCCACGCATTGACAAGCAATCTTCTGGAATTGGGATTCGTTTTAATTTGCTCGATTAACTCACTGATTTGGTCAACCGTTTGGCCGTCGGCGCCTGTCCAGGAACGCCATTGATGACCGTAAACTGGACCCAGCTCGCCGTTTTCATCGGCCCATTCATTCCATATTCTAACTCCGTTATCCTGAAGGTATTTAACGTTTGTATCACCATTTAAAAACCATAAAAGTTCATAAATAATGGATTTTAGATGAAGTTTTTTCGTTGTCATAAGAGGAAAGCCTTCCTCTAAATTAAATCTCATTTGATAGCCGAATGTGCTGATGGTTCCAGTGCCTGTGCGGTCGCCCTTAACTGTTCCATGCTCAAGCACATGCTTGCATAGGTCTAGATATTGTTTCAAAATTTTACACTCCCTTAATCGCTGTTCATATTTTTTCATTTTACCATAAAAAGAGCAGACGGTTAAAAAAGGTTTTTGAAGAAATAGTATGTTTCCGGAGCTTTCCATTTTAATTGTGCTTTAGATTCGGAATTTAAGAAATACATCGAAAAGGATTCAGCAAAATATTCCTCCGGGTATTCAAAATAGCTTTTGCCCGGGAACAATTTCTCGTGCTCGTTTTCCATCAGTGTTTTAAATTCCTTTGTTTGGCTTACATTACTTAAAATAATATGGTCGATGGAGTGCGCCATTTCATGCAGTTCCAGGTTGATGGAACCGTGTCCCTTGCCTTTATCACTTGCACCGATCTTGACCAAGACGACCTTCCCGCCGCCGATGCCAGGGACATCATCCCAAGTTGTATTCGCCGGATAGCCCCGTGGGATTTTCCCTTTCAGCTGTCTTGCTGTTGGATTATCGGTAAGCTTTCCGGTAAAAAGTTTGAGGGTAATACCATTTTGATATATTTTGCTTAATAAAGAATTCGGTAAGGAACCAAACCTGTTTATTATTTTTGCAGCCTCTTTTTCGTCAAAAGTCTTCGGCGGTAAGAAAATAATTTGGTTAACATTATTAGGAGATATTTTAATAGATTCATAGAGCTGCGAATTTTTTGGAAAATCAATGATCCGCATGCCATTAATCGAGGCTTTTGATGTCGTTACAGAAACTAGGGACAAGGTGACAATCAAAAAAAATATAACCCATTTACGCATGTTCATCCCTCATCTAGCAAGTATTTTAATAGGATTATAACATGGAAATAGGTTTAAATATTTGTACATTTTAGGAAGAAAAAATAGCCGCCAGGACATTCCCTGGCGGCTTCCTTTCATACTATACCTGTAGCCCGAAATTACGGCAAAGTGAAGCGAGTCCGCCTGCAAAGCCGCTGCCTACGGCATTGAATTTCCAATCACCATTATGGCGATACAGCTCGCAGATAACGACTGCAGTTTCAACGGAAAAGTCTTCACCAAGATCGAACCTTAGGATTTCACGGCCTGTATCTTCATCGACTACACGGGCGAAGGCGTTGCTTACTTGACCAAAATTTTGATTTCGCACTTCAGCATCATGAATCGTTACAGTAATCGCAATGCGATGGACGTGGGCAGGTACCTTGCTGAAATCAATCTTTATTTGCTCATCATCGCCATCGCCTTCACCGGTTCGGTTGTCGCCTGTGTGCTCAACCGCACCTGAAGGATCGGTTAAATTATTATAAAAGACAAAATCCATATCATTTGTGACCCGGCTGTTTGCATCCGTTAAGAATGCTGATGCATCCAAGTCAAAATCGTGGCCGCCATGATAGCGGTTCGTATCCCAGCCAAGGCCGATAATCACTTTGGTTAAGCCAGGATTTGTTTTTGTCAGATCAATTCTTTGACCTTTTGCTAAGTTAATTCCCACAAGTATCACCTCACAAAATTAGCTATAGGAACGAACAACTTCACTCAAGGAAGCAGCGTTGGTGCCGCTGCCGATAGCAGCAAACTTCCACTCATTGCCGTGGCGGTAGATCTCACCTGTTACTAAGCAAGTTCTGCCACTGTAGTCATCAGTCAAATTATAATGAATTAATTCTTGATGATTGCCCGGATTCACGACTCTAATAAAGGCATTGCGGATCATCCCAAAGTGTTGCTTCCGCTTCACACAATCATAAATATTTACCACGAAAACAAGCTTTTCAATATTAGACGGCACTCTGCTTAAATCAATCATGACTTGTTCGTCGTCGCCGTCTCCATCACCAGTCAAATTGTCGCCGGAGTGTTGGACGGACCCGTCTGCGCTCGTTAAATTTCCAAAATAAATAACATCTTTGTTATTTTGCAGGCGGTCATTTGCACCTAGCATGATAACGGAAGCGTCACAATCAACATTCGGTGCACCCCCGCCCCCAAACAAAGAACCGAAGAAGCCGCCTCCTCCGCCGCTGCTTTGAACTGGATCCCAGCCCAATCCTACCATAATTTTAGTCAAACCAGGGTTACCTTTTGTTAAGTCAACTCTTTGTCCTTTTTGTAAATTAATTGCCATGTCTATCACCTCATAAAATTTTAGTATTGCTGTTTTATTTTCTTAAAATTATCCTGCAGCTGCTCCAATCGTCTTGTGCCTTCCTGGCGCAGACGTCTATTTTCCTCTTCAATGGCCTTTGTTTCCTGAAGGCCTTTGAGAATGATATTCCAAGATTCTTCAATCGTTTCGATTTTAATGCTTGGGCCGCCTGCAAGTCTTGCAATATCGGCACTTTGCTGCGAAATATTCTGGGCGTTTCTGAGCAGCATCTCATTGGTACGCCGGTCAAGCTCGCTCATCGAATCAGCAACTAGCTTTTGCCTTTTGGCGGCCACTGCCTGGATTAAGCCATTTTTAAAAATCGGGATCGTAGTTACAAAAGCAGAATTGATTTTTCCAATTAATTTCGTATTTCCACGCTGCAGCATACGGATTTGCGGCGCCGTTTGCAGGGCAACCATCTTCGCCATTTCCAAATCGTAAATCCGCTGCTCCAATAATTCGATGGCATTCTTTAATGAATCCAGCTGCATGGAAGCAAGCTGATCACCAGAAGCAGCACGGGCTTCAAGCTGCGGCAACTGATTATTTTTTAAATCCTCAACCTTCAATTCGCCGGCAACCACATATTTCTCAAGCGTTAAATAATATTGGTAGTTTTGCTCGTACATGGATTCAAGCATGTTGGTTGAATCAACCATTTCAGAACGGTACTTGGATATTTCCACATACACCTTGTCAATTTCCGAGCCCATCGTCTGATATTTGCCAAACAGCTTTTCGACCATTTTTTCGCCCTTTTTAAAAAGTTTAGAGAACAAGCCTCCTGAGGACTTTTGAAAATCCTTCGGATCGAATTTATCCATAATGCGTCCAAGCTGTTTTAACAGTTCGCCGGAATCCTCCACTTTAGTTGTCCGCATGTTGCTTAAGATTTGGTCCGAAAATCGGGAAATTTGCACGGCAGGTTCTTTTCCGAATTCAAGTACCTGAATTTGGTCGCGTTCGTCAATCGAACTAGCAAGGTTTTGGATTTCCGGTTCTTTGCGAAGGGCAAGCTTAATGTCTGAGACTTTTTTTTCCGTCAGCATATCCCCGCCAGGCTGAGGGGTAACATCACTGGATGGATTTGGTGTTAAATTCATGCTTTAATCTCCCCTTAAATTTTTTAAAATGCCATGAAAAAGACCTTTTTTAAATAAAGACGGTTCTTTATATTCCAAGTCAAAAACCATATCATCAAGCCAGTGGATATCGAAATTAATTGAATCAAGGTAATTTTCAATGTCATTATGTCCAGTTGGATTGTAAAGGATGATATCAATTCCAAATTGATTCAAGAGCAGCAGTAAAACCGCATCGGACCGCGACAGCATCCCTGTTGTTTCATTATTAAAAATGATTAATTTTGGGACCTCCTGCGAGTAATCAAATTTCTCGATTAGCTGAATGATGTTCTTGGGCATAAACATCGCCTGAGTGAAGAGAAATACTTTCAGTTCCTCGATGCCTTCCATTGCCAAAGGCTTTAGATCCGGCTTTTCGCACAATTTTTTAACCGCTGCCGCGATTCCTTTTTGCAGACCTGCCGGCAAAAAGGAATAAGGCCAGTAGTGAGCCTGCATCATTTTTTCCGGAACGACCAAACCATCATTGCCGAGCGCGTTTCGATAATGAAACCGAAAATCACTAGTGCTAGGGATGGTCATTGGGAGCCTGCGGATAAGCAGCGTATTTTCCAATTGACTTAACGAATGAAGGCGGTCCCAATATTCTTTTCTGTTTTTGCTGACACCTTGTATTTTGGCAAAGAGTGACGGAATCTGAACTTTTCCATCCCTTACTTCAAAATCAGGGCGAATCATTGCCGCTTCTTTACTGAGAATAAATAGCTCATCATAAGTAGTTCGAAGCGTGATTGAAGAAGGGGTATAGTCCCTTAGCTGCCAAGGCTTGTAAAGACCTGACCCTTCCTGATTAAGAATGTTTTCAATTTCTTTGGAGGCCCGGTAAGCAACGGTTGCTTTACGGGTCCGCTTCTCAGTAGGAAAGGGCTCAGCCGGAAGGTTTTGCTCAAATTGATGAGTAAAAACGGACTCCTTAAGTAACCCTTCTAAAGCATTCTTGCCTTCCGGATGGAAAAAGATAATGTCACAGCCAAGCTGGATTAAATAAAATAGAAAATACTGATGACTCTTTTTGAAATCTCCATACCATAAAAACCTCGGCATTTCCCTTTGCGGGTCTGCTGCTTTGAGTGCCGGCCGAAGATGATTGATGGTCCATTTTACGATATCAACGAGAACACGCCTCAGGTCCGGATTTTTGATTCCTTCCCTTTCAAGGAAGTCAAATAATTCAAGGGTAGTAATCATTGCTTCCCGCAATTTCCGATGAATGACTGGGTCTTTTGATTTTAATAACAGCTGTTCCCCTTCCATAAAAGCGGTGAAACGGTTAATCGACAGCTTTTGTTCCTGATTAATGTTAATCACCTTTTGGATGGATTGGAAGTGGGCATTGTTAATAGATTTATCGAGAGAATCGTCACTTAATAAGTGTAAATTTAAATCTGGCGTATGGACGTATTCGAAAAGCTGATTATAATATTCATCTGTGTCAAATGGTATTCCAAGGAAAATCCCAACAACTTGGCCGATTTGAATGGTCCCATTCTCGATTGAAAAATTGGGTCGCTCGGGCAGCATCTTTTGGAGCATGCCGAGCCAATTTTCATATGAAAGGGCTAAAGGCCGGGGATTTAAATGATTTAAAGGTGGATGCATCGAAAGTCCCTTCCTTTGAAGCAAAAGCTTTTATTCTTCGTTAGCAAATTATGTAAGATTCCCTCATCAATATCATCATAACACAGTTAGCAAAATGGTTCATTTGTTTATACGAATGATGTCAATAAATGTTTCGTAATTGGACACAATTCTTGCGTTTTCACCTTTATCCCTGTCCCTACATATTATTTGAATACTCACACTAAAGTAGGTGACTTCATGAGATCATTATTTAAACGGCCGCATATAAACATGCTGCAGGAGGAACTGGAAACTGTAATGGAGGTCATGGCCTCAGACCTTTTTATATATCTTGATTTATTTGTATTCAGTTTAATTTTTACGCTCCTCCTAGGACCGGTGTTCCAATCCTTTGTCATATCCATTTTGTTCTTGGCTGGATCCTACGGAATATTTTCCAGTATTTATTTCATAATCAGCAGGTTTTCGGAGGGGGATAAAAACTAACCTTTAAGTAGTTTTAAAAATATCTGCAAAATTTCCTCACCGGCTTGAACCCCTGTTTGATTGGTAAAGGTAAGGCCCTCGGCATCGGACATTTTCGCCAGTTCACCATGCCCTGGAACAAGGCGGTGCTGGCAGATTTCAAGGAAATCCATATCAAGGATGGAGTCGCCCGCCCCTGCAATCGCTTTCTTCTGTTCTCGGTGGCAAATAAATTCCAGGGCCGCACCTTTTCTAATCGCACTTGGTAAACAATAAAGCTTTCTCCCCTGAAGGGAAATTCTCCATCCGAGCTGGGCGGCCAATGCCCTTAACATTGCTATTTCATCGATGGTTGGGAAACAATCTAGAATATAGTAGAAAAATAGGTTTCCCACCTGCTTTAACCGCCCGTTTAGCTCAATCCCTTCTCTTCTTATAGCAGAACGTAATTCCTCTGGCACGGTAGACTCTTCATCTATCGCCTTGGAAATATGGTCGTCCCATTCTGGAAGTGGTTTACCTTGATACATGATCACAGCACCATTTGTCGTAATTGCATAGGGAAGGTGAATGCTTTCATCAAAAATAACAAAACGCTTAAATTGTTCTGTTGTTCTAGTTGTCACTGGCACAAAAAGGCTTGAACGCGAAAGTTCAGTAAGTGCCTGATACGAAGGTTCCGTCATGTAGGCCATCCACATCCCGTCCCTTCGTTCAACCGGCTTTAATTCTATTATATTTGGACCGCCTAGTTCTTCAACCGCCCTTGTGGAGTAGATAATCGTCCGGTCCAGGTCAGATGCAAATATCATGGCTGGTTCCCCTTAACAGATTTAATGATGCCGCAGCAAAGATAATGAATATCCGGATACTCGATAACCTCGACTCCCCTTTCTTCAGCGAGCATCAGGATATGCTTAACAAATGGGCTTGTTTTGTCGCGCATTAATATTTTCCAAGGAACCCTTCTTAACAGCACCCTGGTGGTTTCTCCTACGCCGGGTTTAATATGATGGGTATTTTCAATCCCAAATTCGGCTTGAATTTTTTGGACAGCCTGCATCCCGAGAAATTCAGCCGTAATATTCTCATTTAACCGTTGCACTGCGATACCGCTTGCTTGCTCCGAAATTCCGGCAAACTCGCCGTCAATAATGTCAATAAAGGTGTTGGACACATCAGCATCTGTCAACTCTTTGTAAAATTTGGCACCATGAAAATCATTTTTTCCGATATAGGTATTATTTAGCACCGTCCGACTTACCAGCCCCGATACAGTTGAATTTAAACAAGCGCTGGGGATAAGAAAATCTTCCCTCGTCCCAAAAACGCTCGTACAATAGCCGGGATCAGCAAGGACGGCAAGCGTATCATCAAGCTGGATTCCATATTTTTCTTCAAATTGACGGCATGCCTTTGTCAACTCCAACGAAATAGCTCCCTTTCCTGTCCAGCCGTCGACAAATTGAATCCTTCCTTCGGGATGTTCACCCAAAATATAGGCAATCGCATTTTCATCAATGCCCCGGTCGCGAATGATAGAAATACTGTAATGCGGCAGTGACACATTATAGCGTTTTTGGATATATCTTTTTATTAATATGCCGACAGGTGTTCCCGCCCTTGCCAAAGAAACCAGCACTGTATTTTTTCCTTTTAATGAAAAAATCTGCTCAGCAGCAACACCGATGCATAAGGCTACCTTATGTTTATATTCGTGTAATGTATTCCAAAACAGCTCTACATAGTCTTTAGGCGGCTGGTACTCAATCGGCAGAGATTCACTGTAATGGCCCCCTGTTTGAATTTTCAACTCCCTGTTTTCTGTAGAGTCCTCAAGCTTAATCTTGCTTAAATCCTTTAACAGAAATAAACAATCATCCGGACTGTAAGTACCTATCATGGCAGGTTTATTTTTTGCTTGATACATGACCATCACCTCCTGCATCAGAGAAAAAGACAAGCTTTAGCGAAGGAATTTGCGTCTTTTGCAATTCCTTTAGAAATGGAAGAAGACTCTCAGAGTCTATTTCTCTTTCAAAAAAAACAAATAATTCATCGTAATGGCCAGGTGGGATATTATACACAAAATAAGGAATATCATGATCCTCCGGGTTAGGAAAAGCGACTCCGAATTTTGCTCCGTAACCATCCTGATTTTCAATATGTACGGGGCTTCTTGTTGTTGACTGATAGGAAATACCGCTTCCCATTAAAGCGGAAATTCGCATCGGCACATACATAAATTCCCCTGTTCCAAGGCAAAGGGTTTTCTCTCCGGTTCTTAATTCCTTTAAAATCCCCGCTGCTTCTTCTGCTTTTTGCTGAAGCAAGCGATTTTCTTCCGCCGCTAAGCCAAAACGGCCCGTTTCCTTCAAATAGAATGCATTACTTGTAAGATAAGGAGTTTTGCAAAAATGAGCAGATAGAGTTAATTTTTCAACATGCATCTCTTCATACTTCGAATCCATCCCATTGTTGGTCCCTTGTGTAATCTCCTTGAATTGCGTTACCGACACCTCTCCAGTTAACAGACTTATCACATGAATGGTAATACCAAGTTCCTTTTCTAGGTGGGCAAAATCCCGACAGTTTTCGGGCGAGCGCCAATCCAGGATTGAAACCACGGTATACAGTTTCCTTGGAAAGCGGGCATGTATGGAGCGAATTATATTAAGTGCCGTTTTCCCTGTTGTTATTTCATCATCGACCAAGATAATTTCCCGGTCATTTTCCATCATTTCACGAGGAACATAGCATCGATGCGAGGTGGCATGGGAATGCTCTTCTTCAAAAGTGATGTCTGGATTCAGACCATCGATATTCTCCCTGGTGGTATGAAAGAAATCCGCTTCCTTAAAACAATCAAAGAAAGCGTGCCCAAGGGCGGTCGCTGTTTCGGCAAAACCGATTATGACAGGATTGATAGCTTCAGAGATAAATGGGGCGGGAATATAATCCTCATTCTGAAGAAAAGCTCTTAGTATTTGCTCCTTTTCCACACAGTCTAATCCCTTCACAACCTCCATGAACTGGCTGCCTAACAGGGCTGCAGTTAATAAACTTCTTTTTGGTTTAACGGGAATATGCTTGCCTAGTACCTTGCTGACAAACAAAAACGACCGCTTCTTATTTATTCGTGCTGCCATTGTAAAGAGCTCTTCGGGCGGCAGCTCATAGGGATTTTCAGTAATGTTTATAGTAACCTCAATTGCATTAAGAATGGGAAATGTATACCTCTTTTTTGATAAGGTCAATGTTTGTGAATTCTTCATGTAACACCCCGTAAAGCCGTGATTTTAACATTATTTTTTCTGCCCAGTAGAGATGAGGCTTTATTTCATTCATTTTATTGGCAAAATCGCTTTTCATGACACCTATTTCCCCTGTGGCCGCTTTGATTATATTTGATGCATCAACATATTCCTCATAAGGGACAACATTTAGGGATTGAACAATTTTTATGTGTGACGGATGAATCACCGTTTTTCCGGATATTCCGTTGGCAATGTCCATTAGGGTTTCTCTCATCAGTCCATCGAGATTTTCTTCGATTAACCGCCTTCGCCAATGAAGCCCCTCATCCCCAAACCGCTCACGGAATGGAGTTTGCCTTAGCTGCGGCTTTAGCATTCTGTTTTTAGCGGAAAAATACTCCCAGACTGGACCGGAAACAACATACGGACTGTCAATGCGCCCGAAAATATTAATGATATCTGATATGCAATCTCTTAAAATCGCAATATCGTAAACCGTTGTATCCGGACTGCGGCGAATCCCGTACAGCCCACAGAAGTCAGTTGCGCCGATACGGATATTTAAAACAATTTCCTTGTATCGATCAACTATTTGTTTAATCCTTACCAACTCTTCCATTCTTGTTTCCTTATGTAAAACCCTGTCCGTTTCGAGAATCGGCATCGCATAAAAAGGATGTTCGTTAGTATGGATTTTCAGGACCTCATGTAACAGCTCTGCCCCATTCTCCGAAGAAAATTTCGGAAGAACAACACCAGTTAATAGATGTACAGCATCTTCCAGCCGCTCTTTAACCGTTTGCAGCTGTTTTAGATTTCGAACTCGCACAAACATCAATGGAAGATCCTCGATGCTTATAAACCCTTCGTTCAGTGCCCGGAATAATTTTTGCAGTTCATCAATCAGCAAACTCTCCGCACCAAAAACCCGGCTATCACCTACAGCATCTTCGAGATCAATAACCACAGATGTTAGACCGGAAAGCTTTTTTGACAGGATTTCCTGATGAAAATCCGGGCGGTCCGCAGGCATGTACAAGGTTGCTCCCAGACCATAGGACAATAGCTCACGACCCGAATATTTATTAAATTCCTCAGGCCTTTTGTAGAAATACCGCATCAATTCATCTTCGTAAAAATATGTAAAAAAACGCATTTTTTTACTCCTCTTTATCGTAAAAAATAAGGGAGACAACTCACGTCAGCTCCCTTTCTTTCATGCGAAATTTTTTATTAATGATTTTCTGTGCTATTTTCCTTCTTTTTGTTCATAAAATGAACCACAAATGTAGCGGCAAACGTTACTAGCAAGATGATAAAGAAGGTGACATGTCCTACATCGATATGGAAGACTGATAGAAGCATTTTAATAGAAATTAATAGAATTAAAATATACGCTGTGGTTTCAAGCTCAGGAATTCGGTCAATTAATGATAGGAATACACCGGCAACACCTCGCATCATTAACACCCCGAGAATTCCTCCCAATAATAGAACCCATACTTCACCGCTGACGCCGAAAGCGGCAAGAACACTGTCAACAGAGAAGGCAATGTCCATTAACTCAACTGCAACAACGGTTCCCCAGAAGGTTCCGAAAAGACGAATGAGGAGTCCGCTTTGGTTCATGCCTTTTGCCTCTTCTTCCTCTGCTTCAGAGGCTCTTCTCTTATCCATGAAGTATTTTATCGAGAGCCAGGCAAGATACCCCGCACCAAACACTTTTACCCACCAGAATTTGATGAGGTAAACGCCAATTCCAATCGCAATGAATCGAAATGCGTAAGCTCCAAGCAAACCGTAGAAAAGAGCTTTTTTGCGTTTTTCAGGCGGAAGATGCTTTACCATTACAGCTAAAACGAGGGCATTATCTGCTGAAAGCAGACCTTCAAGAATCACTAATGTACCAATAAGTCCCCATGCTACCGGGTCTGTTAAAACTTCTCCCCACATTTCCCAATTAAAGAATTGGGCATACGTGTCTATAATTCCTTGCAATACTGCCATTAAAAAAATTCCCCCTGGATGTTCGCTATTTTTTGTTAAAAAGACCCAGCGAGCGCCGGGTCTCTGTTTTCTCTAATGAATTAACCAACCTGCAGGCCAAAATCAGTTGCCAGTGCTGCTAACCCGCCTTGGTAGCCGCTGCCGATGGCACTGAATTTCCACTCGCCGCTATGACGATACAATTCTCCAACAACAATCGCTGTTTCGATAGAGAAATCTTCGCCCAAATCATAGCGGATTAATTCTTGGCCGGTTTCTTCGTTGAAAATCCGTGCATATGCGTTTGATACCTGTCCAAAGTTCTGATTACGGCTTGCTGCATCATGGATTGTAATCGTAAAGGCAATCCGTTGGATGTTGGCTGGAACTGCCGATAAATTAATGTTTACTTGCTCATCATCGCCATCACCTGCACCGGTCCGGTTATCCCCAGTATGTACCACCGCACCACCCGCACCTTGCGGGTTATTGTAAAAAACAAAATCTGTTTCTGTTGTGACTTTTCCGTTTTCTCCTAATAAAAACACCGAAGAATCCAAATCAAAGTCATTACCGCCGTCATATTTATTGGTGTCCCATCCAAGTCCAACAACAACTTTTGATAAGCCGGGATTTGTTTTTGTTAAATCAACTTTTTGACCTTTTGATAAACTGATTGCCATTTTTCTTTCCTCCTAATTGGGTAATAGTTTATTTACGAGCGTTCCTTTAAAAAGGTTTCAATTTTACAATAAAAATTTTTTCACATATTAATTCATCCATTTTGGGGGTGTGTTTTTAGCCCAATAGATAGCTCCAAGGTTATGGTGGGTTTGGAAATTATCCTTAAAAGTATGATAGTGAAAATTGAACCAGTACCCGGACTGCGGCGGCAAATCCCTTCTCACATGGAATCGTAAAATATCTTTCCCTGTTTGGCTGTTTTTTATATGAAAAATCTTTTCGGAGTATCCTGCACCAGGTTCCTCTGTTATCACAAGATTCTTTAGGTCTTCCTCTGGAAATTGAAGAGCTGTTTGTTCAATCGCCATTTCCATGTTTGGCAAAATTAGGTCGCGGAATTCATTTTCGATGACCGGCTTAATTTTTTGCCCGAATTTTTGATAGGATTGGGTTTCTGCCTGCAGCATCATTTCTTGTATAAAGCGCTCTCTATTAAACTTTGTTTCTTCGAAATATCCTTGAGAATACCCATCCTCTCCCGTTTGTATTTCGAAAACATCTTGATCTTTTGGCGTCTCGGCATTGACAGCGTTCATTAACTGCGCAGGTGTGACGAGCCCAAAAGTTAAAATCGATATGAAAACAAAAAGTGATTTACGAACCCATTTATTCATCCTCGGTTCACCTTATTCCTGTAAAAAATATGTAATTTCTATTATTAAGTATACTGCTTTTTTCCAGAAATAGAAAAGCAGAATTATTTTTCAATAAAACCATAATGAAATTTTGCGGTTTGTCTTTTAATTACCTGAAATCCGTATTTTTCAAATCTCGAGCTTTTGTAATGGTCCTTTAAGACAACGCGATGCTTGGCCACTCGTATCGCCTCATTAATTGTTTCCATTCCAAGCTCTTCATAAATGGCAAACTGCCCTAAAGCCTTAATTCCTTCAGACTCTTTGATACTTTCTTCAAACATTGGGTCAAAATAGACACAATCGACGGAGGCTTCTGCCTGCAGCTTTAAATAGTCATGGGCAGTGGAATTGATGACTGTGATTCTTTTCATTGCTTGGTTCATTTCAAGGATGCCGGAATCCCACGATTGGAGACCCGCCTTCACAACGTAGGCCAAAAATTTCTGCCCTTCTAGTCCTGTGACTTTTCCCTCACTTCCGACGAGAAGGCTTGCGACTATTGCATCTCCGGCCAGCCCAAGAGTGCAATCTAAAACGTTCATCCCTTTTTCCAGTTTGGCAGCATCGGCAAAAGGGTCATGCTCTCCTCTTAGGAGACGTTTGATGCGGAACATCGCGGAGTTTGGGTGAAAGAAAAAAGGCTCAGCAGATTCTGCCTTATGTAATTCCAGACGTTCTTTGCCTACTACAAGACAATCGCTGTTTGCCTCCTTTTGTAATTGGCTAATGGATTTTTTCCTGCGGGGGATATAGGGTGCATCCAAGAGCTTTGAAATCTGGATGGCTTCTTCTTTCTTAAGCTGATTCGTTCTGCCTGAAGTAGTAATAAACATGGTATTCCATCCTATTGTGTATTTAGTAGTAAAAAAGGACGGCTTTCGCACGTCCCCTTAAAGTTTTTAGCAATGAGCTTCTAATGCTCCTAATATATTTTGCATTACGGTTTCCATCGGCATTCCTTCGATATCATGGCGCGGGATAAAATGGACTACTTTATTATCCTTTAATAACGCCATCGATGGTGATGACGGTTCAATCCCTTCGAAATACTCGCGCATCTTCGCTGTTGCTTCTTTATCTTGGCCTGCAAAAACGGTGACGAGATGATCCGGTTTTTTCTCGCTGTTTAAAACAGCCTGGGTAACCGCCGGGCGGGCTAAACCGGCTGCGCAGCCGCAAACGGAGTTCACGACAACAAGTTTCGTGCCTGATGAGTCTTCCATAAATTTTTCAACATCCTCTGCCGTTGTCAGTTCCGCAAAACCCGCGGTTGTTAACTCCTGACGCATTGGCATGACCATTTGTCTCATATATTCTTCATAAGCATTTGACATAGTTTATAACCTCCATAAATTTTAGTATGAACCCATTTACTCTTCTGTTTTCCTTGCTTCCGTCATTTGCTTCCAAACGGAGCCTTTTGCTTCTTCCCCGCCCTCGATTCTCTCAATTGCCATCCTGATTTGCATGCTTACCTCGAATTCAGAGTCATTTTCAGCAGCCTTTAGAGCTGAAAGCGCCTTTTCATCTCCAACCTCGTAAAGGAACATCGCGGCCCGCCAGCGGACCAATTTGCTCGGGTCTTTCAAGGCTTCAAGCATTTCGTCCTGCGCTTCAGGGAAGCCGAGGTCCGATAAGCAATCGCCTGCTGTTCTTCTGACGGTTACGGTTTTATCCTTTAAAGCGCGGTATAACAGCGGCAATACCGCTTGGTCCTTAATCATTCCAAGATAAACAGTGGCAAGTCTGCGGATAGACGGCTTTTCATCAGAGAGTGCTTTTTCGAGCATTGGCAAATCCTCCAAATCCGGATCATCCATTTGCTCAAGCAATTGGTAGCGAACCTGCCAATCAGGGTTACTCATGTCGCCAGCCGTCACTTTACGGCGCTTCGGCTTTGTTTTTTGCTCCAATTGAGTTTCTGCAGCTTGCGCTTTTTGGACAAGTTCTTCAAGGCGCAGCGTGGGATAAGCCGCGATTAGTTCCTCGACAACCTCCGGCCCAACCTGATCCATTTCACCATATCTAACTCCTTGATGATCCCATTTCCGCAGCAAAATATAATTATCCTCCGGAAGCTGGGCATTTTCCCGCGCTTTTAAAAAGTAGTCGGGCATTCCGAACCTTTTTTCAGAAGTGCCATCTGTCAGCTTAACTTGGAGCGGAATCCCCTTGAACATTTGAACTTCCACTTTGATTTCACCAAAATGATCGTTGATTGCTTTTGCAGTGTTTGCGATTTGGTCAGTATCTTCACCGAATGCCTGGCGGACCTTTGGTAGAAGTTCCTTCCAGTCATATTTAGCGTTGCGTTCAACAGCTAGGAAATCAGCCACATGATATACGCCCTTAATGCCCTCTATTTGCAGGACGGCTTGAATAACAGGGGGTGCATCCAGCGCTGTTTCCTTTTTATAATTATGGCTCTTGCCCATTGGAAGCTCATGGTCAAGAAGGATTTTCATCGTATTCGGACTTGGCGTCGGTTCAATTGACTTAATTTTCAACATACTCACCTTATTCATATGTTTTCTTTAACAAGTTTAACATAATGAGAGGAGTATATTCATGTAAGATGCCTAATAAATGGTTAGTTCTCATTTCCATTTTCATGGTAATTGTAGATATCCTTTGAAAATTTGATTTTTGTAGATAAATTTCAAGAAATGTAGATATCACAAAAAAATTGTAGATATCTGCCTAATTTTTGTAGATATATTTCCAAGTTACAAAAAAGAGCACGCACTAAGGCGTACTCTCACTCATTCTCAGCCAATTCAGCCAAATAGGACCATCTTTCGATTAAGTGCTCCAATTTTTCGTTCAGCTCAGCCTCTTTTTTCATTAAATCCTGTAATCTTGAAAAATTGCTCCCAGCCGAAGCCATTTCCGCTGCCACTTCTTCAAGCTCAACTTCGGTTTTAGCAATTGCCTCATCAATCTCGGCCCAGTCTTTTTTCTCCATATAGGTCATTTTCTTCTTTTTTTCCTTCTCAGGAGCCTTAACAGCTGGAGCAGCGGCAGGTGCTGCTTTCAAGGTATCTTGCGTGACTGTTTCTTTTTCCAAATATTCGCTATAATTTCCAAAAAAGAAATCAATCTTACCTTCCCCGCGCAGCACTAACAGTTGTTCAGCGACTTTATCAAGAAAATATCGGTCGTGGGAAACAGTAATCACGACACCTGGAAACTCCTCAAGGTAGTCTTCCAAAACCGTCAATGTCTGAGTATCAAGATCGTTGGTCGGCTCATCAAGCAGTAAGACATTCGGTGCTGTCATCAGGATTTTCAATAAATACAAACGGCGTTTCTCCCCGCCCGACAGCTTGCGAATTGGCGTCCCATGCGTATATGGAGGAAATAAAAAGCGCTCGAGCATTTGTGCCGCGGAAATCGTCTTCCCGTCTGATGTCTCGACGATTTGCGCTGTTTCCTTAATGTATTCAATCATCCGCTTATTTTCATCCATATCCTCGCTTTCCTGGGTATAGTAGGCAATTTTCACAGTAGCACCCAAATTAAACTCTCCCTCATCAAGAGGAATGCGCTTAGCGAGGATATTTAATAATGTGGATTTACCAGTTCCGTTCCTACCGATAATGCCAATTCTGTCCCCCGGTTTGACAAGCAAATCAAAGCGGTTAAGGATTGCTTTTTCACCATACCGCTTGGATGCATCTTTTAGTTCAAATACCTGCTTACCTAAGCGACTGCCATTCAAAGAAATATCAAGCTTTTCACCTGACGACTTTCCGCTTGAGAGCTTTTCGTCAAGCTCTTCAAAACGCTGAATCCGCGCCTTTTGTTTAGTCGTCCTCGCCTTTGCCCCGCGCCGGATCCATTCCAGTTCTCGTCTGAACAGGTTCTTTCTTTTTTCAAATGTGGCCGCCTCATTTTCCTCGCGGATCGCTTTTGCCTCCAGAAAAGCGGCATAATTGCCTTTATAGCTGTATAAATTGCCGCCATCAAGCTCAAACATCCGATTGGTAACCCGATCCAAAAAGTAGCGGTCATGGGTGACGAGGAGGATGGAGCCCTTATATCTGCTCAAGTAATCCTCAAGCCACTTAACGCTATCAAAATCGAGGTGGTTTGTCGGTTCATCCAATATAAGCAAATCGGGTTCAGCGATTAATACCTGTGCCAACGCAACCCGTTTCTTCTGGCCCCCGGACAAACTGCCAACTCTTTGGGTAAAATCTTCAATGCCCAATTTTGTTAAGACCGACTTGGCATTTGTGCTTGCATCCCAGGCGTCCAAAGCATCCATTTGCTTCTGCAGACGGAAAAGTTCATCCTGAAGTTTCACATCATCTGGTGCAGCATTTAGCTCCATAAGTATATTTTCATATTCCCTCATCAGCTTAAGGATTGGCGCATCTCCGTGAAAAACTTGTTCTAGTATAGTCCGGTCCATTTCAAAATCAGGCTGCTGCGACAGGTAAGCAATGGAATAATCTTTACCGGAAATGATTTTTCCTTCATCAGGCACATCCAAACCTGCCACGATTTTTAACAATGAAGATTTTCCAGTTCCATTTACTCCAATCAGCCCGACACGTTCTTTTTCGCCGATGGTAAACGAAATATTAGAAAATAATTGCTTTTCTCCGTATGTTTTTGAAACATTTTCGACTGTCAGCATTTTCATGATTGTTGACCATTCCATTCACGGTAAAATTGTTCTAAAAACGATTGCATCATTTGCTGCCTTGGCTCCGCCATTTGCATTGCCGTCTCGGTATTCAATAAATCTTTTAATTTTAATAATTTTTCATAGAAATGATGGATGCTCGTTGATTTTCCTCTTCGATATTCTTCCTGGCTCATTGTTTCCCTCACCATGATAGCGGGGTCATAGATGGACTGCCCTTTTTTGCCGCCGTAAGCAAAGGCTCTTGCAATGCCTATCGCGCCGATGGCATCCAGCCGATCTGCATCCTGAACAATTTTTGCTTCCACCGATGAAAGCTTACTGCCATGACCGCCTTTATAGGAAATAGAAAAAATAATCTCCCTAATGTGATTTTTTTCAACATCCTTGAGGGGGATCGTCTCCATAAAGCTCTCAAGTTTCTGTTTCCCTGCTTCTTCGCTATAATTCAGCTTTTCATCAGGAATATCATGAAGCAAGGCAGCCATTTCTATGATAAATGGGTCGCCCTGCTGTTCCGCCTTGCTAATATGTATGGCATTCCGTCTGACACGGTCCACATGGAACCAGTCATGACCGGTTGAATCCTCACCTAATTGATTGCGGACAAATTCTTCCGTCTGCTCTATAATTTTGTCTATCAAATTTAGCACCTGCCTTTATCCTTGCTATTTTAACACGAATATCAGCCAAACAAGAAAAAATAACCCCGAAAAAGCGAGGTTATCTTTTTATAGCATTTTTATTTTAATCCATTAAACCAGCTGATGCCGAGTGTATTTTCCCCTGCATGGACACCGATGACGGCCCCTAATGGTGCATCAAGCACATTCAGTTCCGGATAGCGTGTTTGTATTTCCTGCCGCCAATCAACTGTATGCTCTTCATGCAGACCATACAATAAATACACTTCTTTAAAGTGATGCTTTTCATATGCCTGTTTAAAATATTCGAGAATTTTATCCTTGGCCTTTTTCTCGGTGCGGACTTTCTCCTTCACATACAAGGCTCCATTATCAAATGAAATCACTGGCTTGACGTTTAACATGCTGCCCAGAAAGAATTGCACGCCCGACATTCTGCCGCCGCGGTGAAGCTGCTCGAGACTTCCAACTAATACGTATGTTTCGTTTGTATCTCTTATTTCTTCCATTTTTTTAATGACGTGTTCGAGATTATGACCTTCCGCCAATAATTCCATTCCTTTTTTCATCAATGCCGACATTGGCAGAGTAAGAATATTTGAATCAAAAATTATTACTGGGATATCCACCAGCTTTGCGGCCTGCTCACTGGAAGAAACTGTACCGCTCAGCTTCCCGGAAAGATGGACAGCAACAATTTGGTCATAATCTTTAGAAAGCCGTTCGAACACTTCCTGAAAAGCCCCCACTGAAGGCTGGGATGTCTTAGGCGGGCTTTTAAGGTGCTTTAACTTCTCAAACAATTCATGTGAAGTCAAGTCAATCCCATCTGCAAATACCTCTCCGTCAAGAATAACGGATAATGGAACACTATATATATCAGGATGTTTTTTTAATTCTGAGTCTAAATAAGCGGTGCTATCAGTCACCCATGCCGTTTTAACCACGGTCATCTCCCCTTGCTGGAATTTTAGTACCTACTACTAATAGTAACTGTAATTCCGAATATTGTAAATATTTATAACACCTAATCGAGTAGGAGGGGGTGACTAACCCCCGACCTCTCACACCACCGTACGTACCGTTCGGTATACGGCGGTTCTATT
>NZ_JAGYPE020000086.1 GCF_018343545.2 Neobacillus citreus
ATTGGGGTTAGTTCAAATACTTTTTTCGAGTAAGTCCGGAACGATTTTGTCCGAAGGTTACCCGGGTTCGGACACTTTCATCGCTTTTTCAACCGGTTTTGTCCGAAGGTTGCTCGGGTTCGGACACTTTCATCGCTTTTTCAACCGGTTTTGTCCGAAGGCTGCCCGGCTTCGGACACTTCCATCTCTTTTTCAACCGGTTTTGTCCGAAGGTTGCACGGCTTCGGACACTTTCATCTCTTTTTTAACCGGTTTTGTCCGAAGGTTGCTCGGGTTCGGACACTTCCATCTCTTTTTCAACCGGTTTTGTCCGAAGGTTACCCGGGTTCGGACACTTCCACCTCTTTTTCAACCGGTTTTGTCCGAAGGTTGCTCGGGTTCGGACACTTCCATCTCTTTTTCAATCGGTTTTGTCCGAAGGTTGCCCGGGTTCGGACACTTTCACCTCTTTTTCAATCGGTTTTGTCCGAAGGTTACCCGGGTTCGGACACTTCCATCTCTTTTTCAATCGGTTTTGTCCGAAGGTTGCCCGGGTTCGGACACTTCCATCTCTTTTTTAATCGGTTTTGTCCGAAGGTTGCCCGGGTTCGGACACTTCCGCCTCTATTTCAAGCAGTTTTGTCCTTAAAAAACCAAAAAGGGAGATTTCTCTCCCTTTTTTTAAAAATTACTGCTTATTTCTGCACTTCCGCCTTCAACCCAGCAAGAAACTCCTCAAACGCCTTAGTCTCAGACTTCTGCTCGCCATATTTACGTACGTTAACAGCGTTTTCCTCGACTTCCTTATCGCCGACAACCAGCATATAAGGGATTTTCTGCATTTGCGCTTCGCGGATCTTATAGCCGATTTTTTCATCACGGCCGTCCAATTCAACGCGGAAGCCTGCAGCCTTCAATTGCTCCTGTACCTTTCGGGCATAATCAAAATGCGCTTCTGGTGATACAGGAATCACTTGAACCTGTACAGGCGCCAGCCAAGTTGGGAATGCGCCCTTGTATTCTTCAATCAAGTAAGCAACAAATCGTTCCATAGTGGAAACTACGCCACGGTGGATAACAACCGGACGGTGCTGCTTGCCATCTTCACCAACATAAGTTAAATCAAAACGTTCAGGCAGCAAGAAATCCAATTGCACAGTCGACAAAGTTTCGTCCTTGCCTAAAGCAGTTCTGACTTGAACATCCAATTTAGGACCGTAGAATGCGGCTTCTCCCTCTGCTTCGAAATAATCAAGGCCAAGGTCATCCATCGCTTCTTTTAACATGCTTTGTGCTTTTTCCCACATCGCATCGTCATCGAAGTACTTTTCCTTATCTTGAGGATCACGATACGATAATCGGAATGAATATTCCTTAATATCGAAATCTTTATAAACCTCTAGAATCAGCCGAACAACGCGCTGGAATTCTTCCTTAATTTGATCCGGACGAACAAAGATATGCGCATCGTTCAAAGTCATCCCGCGGACACGCTGCAATCCGGATAAAGCACCAGACATTTCATAACGGTGCATTGTTCCTAACTCAGCAATCCGAATTGGAAGCTCACGGTAGCTGTGCATCGCATTTTTGTACACCATCATATGGTGTGGGCAGTTCATCGGACGGAGCACTAATTGCTCATTGTCCATTTCCATTACCGGGAACATATCTTCATGGTAATGATCCCAGTGGCCGGAAGTTTTATATAGCTCCACGTTTGCCATAATCGGTGTATAAACATGGTCATAGCCTAGGCTGACCTCTTTGTCCACGATATAGCGCTCAACGATACGACGGATTGTTGCACCCTTTGGCAGCCAAAGCGGCAACCCTTGCCCTACCTTTTGAGAATTAGTAAATAAATTAAGCTCCTTACCAAGCTTGCGGTGGTCACGCTCTTTTGCTTCTTCAAGCAAACGAAGATGTTCAGCCAACTCTTCCTTTTTGAAAAAGGCAGTGCCGTATACGCGCTGAAGCATTTTGTTATTGCTGTCGCCGCGCCAGTAGGCACCCGCAATGCTTAACAGCTTAAATTCTTTAATTTTTCCAGTTGATGGAACATGGATACCGCGGCATAGGTCAAAGAAATCACCCTGCTCATAGATCGTTACTTGTTCCTCATCAGGAATAGCTTCAATCAACTCAAGCTTATACTCGTCGTCGATTCCTTTAAAAAGCTGAACTGCTTCAGAACGGCTGACTTCCTTGCGAACAACTTCAATGTTCTCGCTAACGATTTTCGCCATTTCCTTTTCGATTTTAAGAAGATCTTCAGGTGTCAAAGATTCCTCTAAATCCATATCGTAATAAAATCCGCCTTCAATAACCGGGCCGACACCAAGCTTCGCTCCCGGGTACAAACGCTTAACAGCCTGTGCCATTAAGTGGGCAGTACTGTGGCGCAATACCTCAAGGGCATCCTTAGATTCTGGTGTCACGATTTCTATTGAACCGTCTTCTTGAATTGGACGGCGAAGATCATACATTTGACCGTTTAGTTTGCCGGCAATAGCCTTTTTCTTCAGACCAGGGCTGATGGATGCCGCAATATCTTCTGTTGTCGTTCCTTTTGGGAACTCCTTTACTGCCCCATCAGGAAATGCAATTTTTACAACATCTGACATCATCAATTCCTCCTTATAAAATAAAAAATAAAAAACCCGTCCCTAGGAATAGGGACGAGTTTTGATTAACACGTGGTTCCACCCAATTTTTCATTTTCAGAAGCTGCCAAAAAGGCATACTGAAAATGACTTTAGGTCAGGGTAACGGCTGATTGCCGTCAACAATTACTAGCTTCATAAAAAAATGAAGTGTTCACTGATGAAGTTTAAAGGTGGTAAGTATTTCTCTCGTGTTAGGAGGCTTCCAGCCGCGTCCTCCCTCTCTAAAAACCGTAAAAAAATACTGTTGTCCTTATCATTACATTTACTGTGATATAAGCTATGTACGTTATTATAATGATTTAGTTTTAAAAAATCAACTTCATAAAACAAATTATTTCAACAATTTGTATTTTTTATCCATGGTTTTCGGAGGATGCTGCTTTTCCTACCCAATTTTTCACTTCCCGGAGCGCCTCGAATTGCCTGACCTTCACTCTTTCCTCAAAAATATTCTTAATCGTTCTGACAAGCGGGGCCTCCGGATCATTTGTATAAAGAAAAATAGATGTTGGCGCTAGTGATAATAGCGGGGCAATCGAGGCCGAATCGACGTAAACTGGATGATTCACCAACAGCTTTCGGTCAATCAGACGAATCAATTCGCTTCGTTTCATTTCTTCAAAATGTTCATTGTAAAAGGTGATTTCATCATCAAATAATAGATGCAGCACTTCAATTTTCGGTTCCCGATTTGCCAAAAAATCTCTCAGCATATTCACAAACATTTGGTATTCCTGCTCCATTTTATATTCATCAATTGAAACCTCCACATAGCTTTCAAGGAGCTGGAGATACGAGCGCAACCTAAATTTCGCAAACGAATCAAACGAGAACGAAATATTTTCCTGAAAAACATGATGAATGGCTTCCTTAATATTAGGCTCCTCATTATTTTCCTGTAAAAAAGAAGACAGTTCAAAGCGATGCCCTTCTAAAATGGAATAAAGAATCTCCAAAATTTGCTGCCGTTCCTCCAGGTCTTCGTAAAAAAATTGTTGCTCCAAAATATCCATAAACCAGTCATCGCGTTTAATACATGTAATAAACTCATAAAAAGCGTCTTTAACCTTGGCAAATAAATGGTCAGAACAAGAGCCATCCATTATTTTCACTATATGTCGATCTTCAAAAAGAAGAATATTTTCATAATCAAGAAGATTATTTAATACTTTTTGCAAATGATTATAAAAACGGATTGCATCCATCTTATTTTGGAAGATGATTTCTGCCAACCAAATCCCCCCTAAAAACCGAATCTCTGTTTTAATATATATGGGGGACTTGGCCAAAATAGAAGTTTTAAAAGTGCAAAAAAGGACTCCGGCGAATACCGGAATCCCTTGTAACATTAATTTCTGCGGTTGGAACCGCCCACCATTACGGGTTCGCTCAAAGAACGAATTCGCTCCATTATGCGGCGGGCCTTCATTTTTTCCTCTTCGCCGCGTTGGCTGTAGGTTAAATGGTGCTCGAGCCCCTGAAAATCAAAATTAGAAGTAAAGAAGGTCGGCAGGCTCTCAAGCATGCGAAATTGCAGGATTGGTCCAAGAACTTCATCGCGCGTCCAGCTGGACATCGCTTCAGCACCAATATCATCAAGCATTAAAATCGGCTCTTTTTTTAACGCATCGATTTTTTCGTTTAAAGTCGAATCGGCGATGGAGCTTTTCATCTCCCGCAGCAACTCCGGAACATAGACAACCATCGAAGAAATCTGCTTTTTGGCAAGTTTATTGGCAATGGCTCCTAATAAATAGGACTTTCCAACACCAAACTTCCCGTAAAAATAAAGTCCCTTCACCGGCTTGCCCTGCTCATATTTCAGTAAAAAAGCGGCAGCTTTCTGAACGGCATCGATCCGTTCCTCATCATGTTCAAGCTCCTCGAACGAGGCATTCAGGATATCCTTTGGCACATGTAAACTTTTAATGAGTTTCTCATTTTTCCGCTTCTCATCTTCCATAATTTTTCGCGGACAGCGGTCGTACCGCAAATCGATGGAACTCCTCGTTAAAATTAATTCAGGATGATACCCCTTCATCATGTTGGTACATGCCTCAAGACTTTCACACTTGTGACAGTACCTGCTTTGCTGCGTATATTCATAAAGCTTCATCAGGCTCTTCTCAATAATCTCCTCCGTGAGGTCCTGCTGATGCTTCCTTAAAAAATCCCTGACATCAGGATTGGCCAATGTGTCCTCACGCATTTGCGCAAATCGTTTTTGAAAATTCTCATGTGAGGCTAACCGTTTTAGAGTTTTGTTGATCTTTTCCATAATTCACCTCCAGCATCTAGTCATCAAATGCCTTAAGCATTTCTTCTATTTCACGTTTTTTTGCTTCTAAATCTTTGGTCGTTTCCTTGTGCGGCTCAGCCTTTTTGGATGGATCTTCGTCAAACCATTCTGGAAGAAACTCCGTCCGGATTGGCTTTTGCTTTGATGTTTTTCCGGTAGCCTGTTTATTTTTGGCCGTTTTTTGGGATTCCTTCTTGGCTTGCTCCATCGCTTCTTTGACCGTCTTTATTTGCAGCCTTGCCCAGTTGCTGGCAATTGTCCCGGTGTACCCCTTTGTCAGCTTCATATCGGTCTTTAGCATCACAAAATGCATCAGCACATTTAAAACACCTGGAAGTAGCTTTTGATTGAACATGATCTCTTCAATCAGCTCAATTTCCGATTTTGATGGTTCTGCCCCTCCCGACAGGTCTTTTAAAAACTGCAAAGGGGAGGTTGTTTCCAAATAATGAATGAGCTTCTCTTCCTTTGTTTTTGGCTCTTCCGTTTGAACCCGATGGGCAGCCGGCTGGGTATGTTCGATGAGTGTCGGCAGCTGGTCATAGTTCACAAATTGATACCAATCACGCGCAGCTTTTCGCAACTCTTCCAAATCAATTTCATTTGCCTCATTAACAGCACTGAGAATAATATTTTTCATTTGAATAGCATCGATATTATAAAGAAATGCGAGTTTACTAATAACTTCTTTTACCTTATGGTTTAAAGCTTTGTTCGGGACAAGCGATTCATTTAAACCGGCGATAAGCAGATCAAAATCAAAAGTACCGATATCAATTTGCACACCACTTGAATCGTGACGCCCTATAAAGTGCTGGTCTGTATCGGCAGCAAGATCCTCAGAGTTATCCTGCATATATTGGATAGTACCGGGTGTTGCTGACATAAACACTTCCTGAAATGCCTTAGTGGTTTCCTGATATCCTGTACCTTTTGGGATTTGCTGTTCCGAGAAAAAGCGTTTTAAACGGGAAAAATGATTTTTTCCAATTTTACGATAAAGATAAATGTTAAGCATACCATCCAAAAAAAACTGGTCCGGGCTTAACGGGGGGTGGAGTTCATAAATAAAGGAACGCACCTCATCCTCCGTTTTAACATAAGTCTTCACCAAGCCGATTCCTTCAAGTTTTAGGCGTGCTTCATAGATTTCATTTAGATTCCGACCTAGTAGATTCATTAATAAATGGTGTGTGGAGGATTCCGACCATAATCGATTTTCTTCCAGTTCGGCCCAGAGTGTCATATACAAGCTAAAGCAAGTTGACCCAATTAATGGCTGGTATAAAAATGTCAGCACTTTTCGGTCATACTCATGCAGCAGTCCATTAGCGGTAACAATATAACGATCGATTGGAAGTATTTCCTGCCAATGCTGCGCCATTTTCATTCAAACCTTTCCTATTAGCTAAAAAAGAGCCGAAACAGCTCTTTATAATTTCTCTTTGTTCATTAATTCTTTTAATTCTTCGATAAAAACATTGATATCTTTAAATTGGCGGTAAACTGATGCAAAGCGGACATATGCAACCTCATCTACTTTTGAGAGCCTGTCCATCACCATTTCGCCAATCTCATCACTTTTAATTTCGGAAACACCCTGACTTCGAAGAGCTTTCTCTACACCATGTGTAATGTCCTCTAATTCCTTTAAAGCAACAGGGCGCTTTTCACATGCCTTAATAAGCCCGCGCAGGATTTTATCGCGGCTGAATTCTTCCCTCGTTCCTTCTTTTTTGACGACAATTAAAGGAATCTCTTCGATTTTCTCAAATGTAGTAAAACGGTACCCGCATTCTTCGCATTCTCGTCTTCTTCGTGTTGCACGTCCCTCATCCACGGGCCGGGAATCAAGTACGCGTGTGCCATAATTCTGACATGAAGGGCATTTCATCTCCTAAACCAACTCCAAATCTAATAGGTAAATCCGAACATTTTCCGCAGCAATTCTTACTATTATCTTATAAAAAAGAACACCTTTTCACAAGTAAAAGTATTAATAGTTTTTTCCTGTTCCAATATTGGTATGTATTTGGCTAATTCGCTTATAGTAGGCGACAATACGTTTTTTTAATTCCGGATAGGTCCCAAGCATTGCGAATTTTTCGGATGAAATAGTGAAATCCACAGCTGTTTCCATCGGTTTAACAGAGACAATTGTTGCAATAAGAAAACATGGAAAGGGCTTCTGGATATCAACAGCAATCTCGCCGTGCTCCTTAGAAACCGTTGTAACATGGCAATCAGCATCTTCTTTAAAAATTTGTTCTACTGAATCGAAAACCTGATTGAATGTCCCTTTATAATAATGCGTTTTTAAAGAATCATCAGTTTGTTTATCTGTTGTTTCAATTTGTCTTTTAAAACGGGTAAAGAGCCCCAATAAAATCGCCATTAGCGTTCCTCCTTGTAAACCTTTGTTTCTAGTGTATATCAATATCCGGAAAATATAAAAAGAGGTGCCTGTAAAGCAACCTCTTTTTAATCTTATCTTATTTAGCTAACCTTTACCTGCGACATTTTAGCCATTTCTTCGGCGACAAGTAAACTTAAATCGACTACACGTGTAGAATAGCCCCACTCATTATCATACCAAGCCAATACTTTTACTTTTCTTGTCCCCATTACCATCGTGGAAAGTCCATCGATAATGGCGGAATGTTCATTCGTATTAAAATCGACTGAAACTAATGGTTCCATCGTAAAGTCTAAAATTCCTTTTAACGGACCTCCGGCAGCTTCTCTAAACGCCTTGTTAACATCATCCACCGTTACATCTTGCTTAAGGTCTACAACTAAATCAACAAGGGAAACATTTGGCGTTGGAACGCGCAGTGACATACCATGTAGTTTGCCCTTCAATTGCGGCAGAACAAGGGATAGTGCTTTCGCTGCTCCTGTCGTAGTCGGAATGATAGATTGTCCGCACGCACGAGCCCGTCGTAAATCCTTGTGTGGATTATCGATATTTTTTTGATCATTTGTGTAAGCATGAACAGTGGTCATTAATCCGCATTCAATTCCAAATTTATCATCTAAAACCTTTGCAACTGGTGCAAGGCAGTTTGTTGTACAAGATGCATTAGAAATCACTTCATGGTGTTCAATATCGAGCATTTCTTCATTTACACCCATAACAATCGTAACGTCTTCATTCTTACCCGGTGCAGTAAGGATTACCTTCTTTGCTCCCGCTTCTAAATGCAGCGCAGCCTTTTCCCTAGAGTTAAACTTACCAGTTGCTTCAATGACAATATCAATTCCCAATTCTCTCCATGGAAGTTCTTCTGGATTACGATTACTTAAAAGCTTGACTCTTTTTCCATTTACAAGCAGTTCATTATCTAAAGGGATAACTTCTCCCTGGAATGTTCCGTGATTGGTATCATATTTAATTAAATGTGCTAACGTTTCAGCAGGATAGCTTGCGTTGATTGCGACAACATCCAGCTTTTTCTCAAGGATTGCTTGTCTAAAAACCATCCTTCCAATTCTTCCAAACCCGTTAATGGCAATTCTTGCTCTCATTTTACGGCCCCTTCCGCATTAATGTTATACTTTTATCTCCATCTGATGGTATTAGTATAACACATTTAGTTTTATTTGTGATGAATAAAAAGCGTATTTTTTAAAAGTTTTATAATTCAGATAACTCCACATAAAAAAAGAAGGGGTGAATGCCCCCCTTCCATAGGTTATTGATATGTTTTTTGAATTCCCCATCCGGCTAATATTTCAATGAGCTGCTTTTTTGTTTCTTCTATTGATCCATTATTATCAATCACGGCATTGGCCAGTTTTACTTTTTCAGCAAGCGGCATTTGCGAGTTGACCCTGGCCTGTGCATCCGCTTCTGATAGTTGGTTTCTCTGCATCAGCCGTTTCAACTGCGTTTCTCTGTCTACATAAACAAGGATAGTTTTTTCAACCATGAAGGTCAGCTTGCTTTCAAATAACAAAGGAATATCAAGAATAATTACTTCTTCTTGATTCTCCGAAGCCTTTTGAATCTTCTCCATCATTCTTTTTCTAACTTCGGGATGAACAATTTGATTCAAAAGCTGCCTTTTTTCTTCTTGGTAAAAAATAATCGCGCCGAGTTTTTGTCTGTCTATTTCCCCATTTTCTAATAAGATGTCCTGACCAAATTCAGCAATGATTTTCTGGTAGGCAGGTTCTCCTTTGTCTACCGCCAGACGTGCTTCGACATCTGCATCAACGACTGTTATATTCATTTCTTTTAACATATTAGATACTGTGCTTTTTCCACTGGCGATTCCGCCTGTTAAACCAATAACAAGTGACATACCCCTGCCCTTTCCCTTCCCTATTGTTATATCTTCCATATTCCAATGATGATTAATAAGATTCCTGGTATAAACGTAAACTTTTGAACCCAGTCAAAACGGTAAAAAAAGGACCCGAATTTAATTCCCAATAACACAAATAATGAACTCATAATCGCAACGGTCAAGGCTAAATAAATGGGAGGGAATCCAAGCATCGCTGCTCCAATTCCTGCACCAAAGGCATCCAGTGAAAGAGCGAAGCCTAACATTAATGCCTCTATCCCGGTAATCGTCCCGGATTTGTCAAAATCCGCCGACATCGGTTTTCTTAATATATTGATTGCCAGCCCCAATGACCGAATTTCAAAGTTTACAATTGTTTTTTCATGTTCAATCGGTTCTTTTTCTTTCTCAGGGCGGAAAAACTGGTATAACACCCATGCTCCAAGCCCGATTAAAATAAATCCTCCAAGTCTTGCTGTAATACTCGGTGATAATACTTTTTCAAGTCCATGTCCAATTGATACCGCAATCATCAATGAGATGGCTGAGCAGCATGCAATGATGAGAATGGACTTAAACGGCATAACCATTTTTCTTAATCCATACGTAAACCCTACGCTAAAGCTGTCAAGACTGAGAGCAAGAGCGAGTATGAGAAGTGAGAACAACTGAACCATGATGTGTCTAGGACTCCTTCCTGCAAAATACTACGATAGTATATGGCAGGAGCCTATCCAGTGTTAAAACTGGAATCTAGACAGATTCATTCTTTGCTCTTTTAACTTTAAGCCTTTGACATTTTGGGCAATAATGGGTGCCCCTTCCCCCTACGGTCGTTTTTTCAAGGGGCGTTCCGCATTTCTTACAAGGTTCCCCTTTGCGGCCATAGGCATATAACTCTAGTTGAAACATGCCTATTTCCCCTTGAGAATTCACATAGGAGCGAATCGTGCTGCCGCCTTTTTCGACTGCTTCACTTAAAGTTTCAACAATTTCCTTATGCAGCAACTCAATTTCTTTTTTCTTCAGTGATCCCGCCAGCCTTTCGGGGTGGATACCTGAACGAAATAACGCTTCATCAACATATATATTTCCAAGACCGACAAATAGGTTTTGGTCCAATAAAGCTGTTTTAATTTTTCGATTCGTTTTTTTAAGCATTTTCCCTAAGTACTCTTTGGTAAAGTCTTCTGAAAAAGGTTCAGGACCAAGCTGGATAAGGGGAGGCTTAGTAAATTCCTCACCCTTTTTGTATAGATGCATGGTTCCAAATTTTCGGACATCCCGGTAGCGCAGTTCAGTCCCATCTGTAAAGTGAAAAATCACATGGGTGTGCTTATCGAAAGGCTCTTCCTTGGGGTATAATCCGTATCTGCCCTCCATACGCAAATGGGAAACTAAGGAGAAATTCTCTGTATAAAGAATTAGAAATTTCCCTCTTCTTCCGATTGCAGCAAAAGTCTCACCTTTTAAAGCATCGATGAATTGTTCCGCTTCAGCAGGATTTTTAATGATTTTCGGCCAATACACGGTTACATCTTCGATGGTTTTATGAAGAACAAGCTTTTCCAGTGTTCTCCTGACTGTTTCTACTTCTGGAAGCTCTGGCATATAATGCAGCCCCTTTTGCTGGTGTATTTACTTTGCATCAAACCATGTTGGTCCGTAAGCATAATCTACTTTTAACGGGACGGATAGCTCAATCGCATTTTCCATCACTAACGGCACTAATTGTTTAAGAATTTCCAATTCCTCCTCAGGAGCTTCAAAAATCAGTTCGTCATGTACCTGCAAGAGTAATCGTGATTTCAACCCTTTATCTTTTAATGCCTCATCCATATCAATCATCGCTTTTTTTATGATATCAGCGGCACTTCCCTGAATGGGCGTATTCATTGCCGTTCTTTCGGCAAAGCTTCTCAAGTTAAAATTTCGGGCCGTTATTTCCGGAAGGTATCTTCTCCTATGGAGCAATGTAGAGACATATCCTTTCTGCTTCGCTGAATGGACGATTGTCTCCATATATTCCTTTACACGCGGATAACTGTTCAAATAACGCTCGATGAACTGCCCTGCTTCCTTCCTCGTAATCCCGAGGGACTGGGAGAGTCCATAATCGCTGATTCCATAAACGATCCCGAAGTTTACAGCCTTTGCCTGCCGTCTCATATTGGAGGTAACTTGGTCTGCATCAACATGGAATACCTCCATGGCTGTGCGTGTATGAATATCCATATCCTCTTTAAAAGCTTGGATTAGCTTTTCATCGCCAGAAATATGTGCAAGAACCCGCAGCTCAATTTGAGAATAGTCAGCTGCAAAAATCAACCAGTCTTTTTCGGACGGAACGAAGGCCTGTCGGATTCTTCTTCCTTCCTCGAGTCGGATCGGGATATTTTGCAGGTTGGGATCAATGGAGCTTAACCTCCCTGTAGCCGTTAAGGTTTGCTGAAATCTTGTATGAACCTTCTCTGTCTCAGGTTCGATTACCTTTAGCAATCCTTCAATATAAGTGGATTGCAGCTTTCCTAATTGACGGTAAAGAAGAATATGTTCAATAATTTCATGTTCACCAGCCAGCTTTTCTAAAACATCGGCCGAGGTCGAATACCCGGTTTTCGTTTTCTTAAAAGAAGGGAGCTGCAATTTTTCAAATAGTATGACGCCTAATTGTTTCGGAGAATTAATATTAAATTTTTCACCGGCTAATTCACAGATTTTCTCCTCGATTTCAATAAGCCGTTCGTTAAGCTCACGACCCATTGACTCCAGGCGCTCCCGCTCCACCTTAATGCCGCATGATTCCATATCAGCTAAGATGAGTGATAACGGCATTTCAAGTTCCGTAAATAAACTATATTGTTCATTTTTCTTTAGGTCATCTTCTAATTTGTCTTTTAATTCGGCCATAGCCATCCCCTTGCGGACAAGGTGCTCGGCAAGCCGGTCTGTTTCAGGAATCCTTTGTTTAGCCCCTTTTCCATAAAACGATTCATCAGATTGAATATTACGAATGCCATACTTACCCGCAATTGCCGCTAAATCCTCACCCGTTTCTGATGGATTCAAAATATAAGAAGCCATTAAAATATCAAAATTCGCCCCTTTTAAATGAATTCCCTGTCTTCTTAAGGAAACTTCGGTGCGTTTTGCGTCATATACCGTTTTCTTCTTCCCTTCATCCTCAGCCCAGTTCTTAAACGATTCCGAATTTAGCGCTTGTTCCGTCGGAAGAAAGAAATGTCCATTGTCGTTAACGATTGAAAATCCGATGATTTCCGCTTGATGATAGTTATCTTCCAGCATTTCCACATAAAAATAATTGGTATTTGCAAATAATTCGCCGCTAATTTTGGATGGAATTCTGTATTCAACCTCTTCAAGCTCTTGTATCACATCTACTGCCGAATCTTCACCAAGTTTATCCAATAACGATGAAAATCCTAATTCCTTAAACAAGCCTATTAATTTTTCTCTCGTAAACCCATCATATGAGATATCCTCTAAGTCTACCTCCACGGGAGCATGTCTTTCAATCGTTGCAAGCTGCTTACTCATTGCCGCCTGCTCTTTAAACTCTGTAAGCTTTTCCTTCAGCTTGTTCCCGCTAACCTTGTCAATTGATTCTAATAATTGTTCAAGAGTGGAAAATTCCTTCAGCAGCTTGATGGCAGTTTTTTCGCCTACCCCTGGTACGCCAGGGATATTATCGGATGAGTCCCCCATCAGACCTTTCATATCAATAATTTGGTCAGGGATTAAGCCATACTTTTCCTGAACATGCTCCGGCGTGTACACCTCTATATCTGTAATCCCTTTACGGGTAATCCCCACGGTAGTATGCGGTGAAGCAAGCTGTGTTAAATCCTTGTCGCCGGAAATAACCTTTACTTCAAATCCGTCTTTTTCAGCTGTTAACGAAAGCGTCCCAATAATATCGTCCGCTTCGTAATTCTCCAATTCATATCTTGATATTCCGTAAGCATCTAATAGCTCCCTAATAAACGGAAATTGCTCTGATAATTCCGGCGGTGTCTTCTGTCTGCCGCCTTTGTATTCTTCAAAGGTTTTGTGGCGGAAGGTTGTTTTGCCGGCATCAAAAGCAACCAAAATATGGGTTGGCTTCTCTTCCTCCAAAATCTTCATCAGCATCATTGTAAAGCCGTAGACCGCATTAGTATGAATACCTTTATCATTGTTCAAAAGCGGCAATGCAAAAAAGGCCCGGTATGCAATACTATTGCCATCAATCAGCACAAGCTTTCTGTTTTCCATTCAATCACCTTCCTAAAAAATAGTTCTCGTTCTTCGGCAGTTCGATTATAAACTCACTGCCGCTTCCTAAATCACTTTTCACTTTAATATTTCCATGGTGTGCCTCAATCAAATGTTTCACGATGGCCAAACCAAGGCCTGTCCCGCCTGAATTTCGATCTCTGGCCCGGTCGACCCGGTAAAAACGTTCAAAAATCCGGGGAATTTCATCCTTCTTTATCCCTACACCGGAGTCCTTAACATGAACACGGACAACTTCGTCCTCTTCTACGAGTAATACCTTTACCACTCCTTCTGAAGGAGTGTAGGTAATGGCGTTCCCTATAAGATTAATAAAAACTTGCTTTAATCGGTCAATATCACCTTTAAGGCTGGCACCTTTTTGCTCGCTGACAAGCTCAAGCTGAATGTTTTTCGCTTGTGCTTTACCGGATAATAGAGTAATGACGTCCTCTAGCAGCTCAAATAAATCCAATTCATTAATGTTTAACAGGAAGTTATGCTGCTCAATCTTTGAAAGTTCTAGCAGGTCATGGATTAGGGATTGTAGCCGATCGCTTTCTTTTAAAATAATAGAAAGAAATGATTCCAATGTCTCTTTGTCATTCATTGCTCCATCCAAAAGAGTTTCTGAAAAACCTTTAATTGATGTGACTGGTGTTTTTAGTTCGTGCGAAACGTTGGCGACAAAGTCTTTTCGCATTTGTTCGAGCTTTTTCATTTCCGTAATGTCATGAAAAACGAGTAAAATTCCTTTCCAGACATTGTTTTTCCCAATGATTGGAACACCGTATACATCAAAATATCTTCTTTCAATTTGCAATGGGATAAGCAGCTGCTTTCTAGCTTTTTGTTCTGTCCGGAAAACCTCTGCTATGATCTGGCATAGTTCTTTTTCCTGAAGAACTTCATAATAAAGCTTATTTAAATAATCAGATGGTTCTACCTGGAATAGTTCGATATAGCCTTTATTAATTAAATTAATATACCCTCGGCTGTCAATAAGAATTAAACCTGCTCCCATGTTCTCAATCAATGCCTTCAAACGGTCCTGCTGCATTTCCTGCATTTTTTTGAGTTCCTGAAGATTTTCTGCCAGCCTATTAATGGTGACAGCAAGCATTCCTGCTTCATCATTTCTGTCAACAGTTGTCCGGGCACGGTAATTTCCCTTTGAGAGTTCGATCGCTACATTTGTCACAGACTTTATCGGCTTTATATATCTGGTGGAAATTCGGATTCCGAGATAAACAATGATGATAAGGTCCATTAAAAGACTGACGGATAGGATCCACCATATTTGCCTTTCATTAAATGAATGTACAAAATAGCTATGGAACAACTGACCGAACAGAATTCCCATTCCGATTAACTCTGAAAAAATTAATATAATTAAAGAAAACAAAAGTTTAGTTCGAAACTTTGTCATTCTTCTTTTGGCTCCTCCAATTTGTAACCAAGTCCGCGAATAGTTTTTATATAAGCCGGTTTTCTGGTATCCTTTTCAATTTTTTCTCTTAAATGAGAAATATGTACATCGACTATCCTAGTATCGCCAGCAAAGTCATAATTCCAAACAGCACTTAATAATTGATCCCGGGTTAAGACATTTCCTTTGTTTTGGGCAAGGTAGTGCAGCAATTCAAATTCTTTAAGAGTTAACTCAAGCAAATTCCCCTCAATAAATGCTTCATATTTTCCCGGAAAAATGGTTATTTTCCCAATCGTAATCAATGAATCTTCTTTTGGGCTTGGGTCTCCCGCATCCGTCTGCAAATAAGTTCTTCTGAGAATCGCCTTAACACGTGCAATCACTTCCCTTGGACTGAACGGCTTCACCATATAGTCATCCGCGCCAAGCTCCAAGCCCAAGATTTTATCAAGCTCTTCATCTTTTGCCGTTAACATCAATATAGGTGTCATTATACGCTCTTGCCGAAGCTGCTTGCACACTTCCATACCATCCATTTTGGGAAGCATTAAATCCAGCAGGATGATGTCTGGTGATTCCTGTACAGCTAGCTGCCGCCCTTCTTCGCCATCCATTGCGGTAATTACCTCATATCCCGCCTGTTCCAAATTGTATTTTAGAAGTGTCACAATAGAGTGTTCGTCGTCAACTACCAATACCTTTGTTTTCATCGTAAGGCCCTCCGATTTCGCTTCTCTCTTTCCTTCAATTAACATTATTATATTATAAATCCGAAAAGAAAACCTTTATCGGATAACTCGCACTGAAAATACAAAAAGGAATGTGTATTTTCACATTCCTTTAAACCGTTCCTTTTAAAAATTATCTAATGCTCTAGCATGGATTTCTTCCAGGCGATATGGTGGACAGACTTTAAGCACACCGGTGATAACCGTTTCGTTTTTTTCATTGAATGCCGAAACACGAATAGCAACAAAATGCCCCTCACGATTTACCTCGATTACTTCAAATAGAAATTCAACTGTTGAATAATGGTAAACAGGCTTTGTAAATTCGATTGTTTGGCTCATTACATGACTTCCCGGGCCAGGGAGATATTTTGAGATGGCTGAAGTCATCATCCCTGTCAGCATCACGCTTGGAACAATTGGCTTTTCAAAAGGGGTCTGTGAAGCATAGTCGTGCTGTATGTAGAGCGGATTAGCATCGTCGGTTATTCCCAAATATAAAAGAAGGTCTTTATCCTCCACCTTCTCTGAGAAGGAAAGTTTTTCCCCAACGGTTATTTCCTCAATTCTTCTTCCTAGCTTACGTTTTTTTCCTAAAAGCATCACGAACCTCCATTTGAAAACGATTTCATTACCTCAGGAAAATTCGGGAAGGGTTTTTTGCCCTTCCCGAATACCAAAGCACCATTATTAAACTAAAACATTCATGACATTACGTACAGATTCAACCGATTTATCTAACGCAGCTTTTTCTTCTGCAGTCAGGTCAAGCTCGATTACTTTCTCAATACCATTTGCACCTAGGATAGTCGGCACACCCAAATAAATGCCTTCATAACCAAATTCACCTTCAAGGTAAGCGATAGAAGGTAATACCCGGCGTTGGTCTTTTAAAATAGCTTCACACATTTCAACCAATGAGGCTGCAGGGGCATAGTAGGCACTTCCGTTACCAAGAAGGTTAACGATTTCACCGCCGCCTTTTCTTGTGCGTTCAACAATTGCTTCTAACCGATCTTTTGGAATCAGCGTTTCTAAAGGAATACCACCGGCATAAGAATAACGTACGAGTGGTACCATGTCATCCCCATGGCCTCCTAGTACGAAGCCCGTAATATCTTTAACAGAGATGTTTAATTCTTGTGCAACAAAGGTGCGGAAACGAGCTGTATCAAGTACACCAGATTGGCCGATTACACGGTTTTTAGGGAAACCAGATTCCTTAAATACAGTATAGGTCATCGCATCAACCGGGTTCGTTAATACAAGGATTGTACAGTTTGGAGAATATTTTGCGATTTCAGAGGTAACAGCTTTCATTACTTTTTGGTTTGTTTGCACTAAATCATCACGGCTCATGCCCGGTTTGCGTGCGATACCTGCAGTGATAACAACGATGTCTGAGTCTTTCGTATCTTCATAATTTGATGTTCCAGTAATATTGGCATCAAATCCTTGAACAGGGCTTGCTTCAAGCATATCTAACGCTTTCCCTTTAGTGGGATTTTCCATTTGCGGAATATCAACTAATACAACATCACCAAGCTCTTTTTGGGCAAGCAAAAATGCAGTAGTTGCTCCAGTAAAACCTCCGCCAATTACAGAAACCTTTTTACGTTTTAATGACATACTTTTTCTCCCCTTTTTGAATGAACTTTTTAAATAAAGGGCTGTTATAAAAACAGCCCTAAATACACTTTGTTGTTATCACATTAGCTTTTCTTATTCCATGTTCTTAATTAGTTCGTCACCAAATTCAGAAGTTTTAACTTCAGTTGCGCCTTCCATTAAACGAGCGAAGTCATAAGTAACAACTTTTGAAGCAATCGTTTTTTCCACTGATTTAATGACCATTGAAGCTGCTTCATTCCAGCCCAAGTGCTCAAGCAGTAATACACCTGATAAAATGACAGATGAAGGATTTACCTTATCAAGACCTGCGTACTTCGGTGCAGTACCGTGTGTTGCTTCGAAGATTGCGTGTCCAGTTTCATAGTTGATGTTAGCTCCTGGAGCAATCCCGATACCGCCAACTTGTGCTGCAAGTGCATCTGAAATGAAGTCGCCGTTTAAGTTCATTGTAGCCACAACATCGAACTCACGTGGACGAGTTAGGATTTGTTGTAAGAAGATATCAGCAATCGCATCTTTCACGATAATCTTGCCAGCAGCTTCAGCATCAGCCTGCGCCTTGTTAGCAGCATCTGCACCTTGCTCAGCTTTAATGCGATCATATTGAGCCCAAGTAAAGACTTTATCGCCAAATTCCTTTTCTGCAAGCTCATAACCCCAGTTTTTAAACGCGCCTTCTGTAAATTTCATGATATTGCCTTTATGCACGAGTGTAACGGATTTACGGCCTTCTTTAATTGCGTAATTAATAGCAGCACGGACAAGACGTGTTGTACCTTCTTGAGAAACAGGCTTAATACCGATACCTGAAGTTTCAGGGAATCTGATTTTATTTACGCCCATATCGTTTTGAAGGAAGTCAATTACCTTTTTAGCTGCTTCAGTTCCTTTTTCATACTCAATACCTGCATAAATATCTTCAGTGTTTTCACGGAAGATAACCATATCTGTATCTTGCGGACGCTTAACTGGTGAAGGAACACCTTCAAACCATCTTACAGGACGTAAGCACACAAACAAATCTAGCTCTTGGCGTAAAGCTACGTTTAACGAACGAATTCCTCCGCCAACAGGAGTAGTAAGTGGACCTTTGATGGCAATTAGGTACTCATTAATTACATCTAAAGTTTCTTTTGGAAGCCATTCGCCAGTTTGATTGAATGCTTTTTCTCCTGCAAGGACTTCCTTCCAAACTAATTTACGCTCGCCTTTATAGGCTTTTTCAACAGCTGCATTTAAAACTCTCTCAGATGCAGCCCAAATATCTGGACCGATGCCGTCTCCCTCGATGAATGGGATAATTGGATTGTTTGGTACGTTTAAGACTCCATTTGTTACCGTGATTTTTTCACCTTGCATGGTAGTTCTCCCTCCTAGTATGTAAAAACGTGAAAACCTGATGATATGGTAAAGACTTAAGTAAAGGTTAGCAGGTATTCACCCCTAACCTCTACCAAATCTTATTTAACCAATTTTTCGAAAAAAAGTAAAATGTTATCCTCTTTGTTCGATTGGAATATATTTCTGCATTCCAGGACCTGTGTATTCAGCACGCGGGCGGATTAGACGGTTGTTGTCGTATTGCTCTAAAATATGAGCAAGCCATCCAGATACACGGCTGACAGCGAAAATTGGCGTCATTAGGTCATGGTCAACACCTAAACTGTGATATACAGATGCGGAATAGAAATCAACGTTTGGCGGCAGGTTCTTTTCACCGGTTACGATGCTCTCAATTTTCACTGACATATCGTACCATTGTGGTTCGCCAGTTAGTTCTGTTAATTTTTTGGACATTGCTTTTAAATGCTTGGCCCGAGGATCTCCTTTGCGGTAAACCCTGTGGCCAAAGCCCATAATTTTTTCTTTATTCTCAAGCTTGCCGCGGATATAAGGCTCGACGTTTTCAAGTGAACCAATATCGGTAAGCATTTTCATAACCGCTTCATTTGCTCCTCCGTGAAGAGGTCCTTTTAACGCTCCGATTGCTGCTGTGATACCAGAATATACATCGGATAATGTCGCAACACAGACACGGGCTGTGAATGTAGAAGCGTTTAATTCGTGGTCGGCATGCAGAACCAGGGCTTTATTAATTGCCTCTACTGCAATTTGTTCTGGTTCTTTACCGGAAAGCATATATAAGAAATTCGCTGCAAAGCTCAAATCCTGTCTAGGTGCAACTGGCTCAAGTCCTTTTCTGATACGTGCAAAAGCTGCTACGATAGAAGGCATTTTAGCTTGAAGACGAATCGCTTTACGATAATTAGCTTCCTTCTCCATTACATCTGCTTCCGTATCGTAAAGTCCTAATAAAGAAACAGCTGAACGAAGTGCTGCCATTGGGTGTACTGTCTGAACCGGGAACAATTTAAAATGCTCAATTACTTCCTGTGGAAGTGCAGCACTTTCA
>NZ_JAGYPE020000087.1 GCF_018343545.2 Neobacillus citreus
GGATTCTTTGATGGTAACCCAGCGTTAGACCTTCCACGCCCAGAAAAAGGCACAAGCTGTCATTCAAATTCAAGCTGCCATAAGTAAAAGGGTCTATGAAGAAGGAATGGAGCTTAATCCAGCTCCTTCTTCACCTTGTAAGTAAATGCAGACTATCGATGATTCGAAGATACCGGAGGGAATTATATGTTACTAGTCGCAAGTACGGTACTCGTTATATTTTATACTATTATCATCACCATGAAGCTTTATCAAACAAGAAACCAGCTAAGCAATATGACAGCTATGACAGTTGTAATGGTTTTAGTCATGGCAAGCAGCTTATTGGCAGGTTTAATTGCAGGCATTGCGGTGAAAGGAGATTTAACTCTGTCCACCATTGCAGGGATCAGTTTCAGTCTGATCGTAGGAGTTATAGCAGGAAGGGTTTTTAGCCTTCATACGTTAGTAGAAGGGATTGCAGCAGGAATTATGGGAGGAATGATGGGAGCAATGTTAGGAGTAATGCTTCCTTCAGATAACTATGCTCTTATGCTGGTATTCACCGATGTTCTCTTTATTTTAAGCTTCTTATTCATTATTTTATTAATCAACTCTGATTTAAAAAAGAATCAAGAATCAATTTCTCTTTATCCTCGTACATTTCCTTGGATTGTTACATCCGTCATATCCGCTATGATTATACTTACTTTTGCACAATTTGAAAATATTCCGGCAGCCGGCAGTCAGAATGTTCAAAATGAACATCACCACCATGAATAATCCTTAACGTTGATTTTATTATAAACCCCTTACAGCAGCTTCAGAGTAAAAGTACAGAGCAGTCTATATATTTTTTACAATAAAACTGTTTTCGCTAAGCTTTTCAGGGAGGATATTTTTTGACCTTAACTATAAGGTAATAAACGTTAAACGTCAGAATCGCCTATTTGAAAAATTTAGAGAAACAAATATAGGAGGAAGCTTGTGAGTACGAATAATAATTTAGAATTAAAAAAAGTGTTGGGACCTATTCAAATTTGGGGCTTAGGAGTGGGGATCGTTATTTCTGGTTCCTATTTCGGATGGAATTATGGTTTAGCTGAATCTGGTTATGTCGGAATGTTAATTGCTACTGCAATAATTGGGGTCATGTATGTAACCTTATGTTTATCTCTTTCGGAGCTTGCCACAACCATGCCACATGCTGGAGGGGCTTATGCTTTTACGAGAAGAGCAATTGGTCCATTAGCCGGATTTATAACGGGTGTAGGTGTGACATTGGAGTTTGCCGTCGGAACAGCTGTATTTACTTCAGGGGCAGGATATTATGTGAATTTTCTAATTCCAGCCATCGATCCTATTCTTGCTGCCGCTGTTTTATATATCTTTTTCTTTATCGTGCATATTTTAGGTGTAAATGAATACGCAACCATTGAAATGATCCTTGTTACGATATCTGTAGGCGTTGTACTGCTATTCTCCTTTTATGGCATGCCGCATATTAGTGCGGATAAGCTGTTCGGTGGAAACCTTATTCCGGGAGGAATTTCAGGTATTTGGGCAGCGCTTCCATATGCGATGTGGTTGTATATCTGTATGGAAATGTTACCAATGCTGTCAGAAGAGTGCCGCAATCCAGTTAAAGATATGCCTAAAGGCATTATGAGGGCAATTTATACACTTGTAATCCTTGCGTTTCTCGTAGTTACCGTTACGGTTGGTCTTGGAGGTAATGTAGGTGCTTCAAAAGAAGCAAACCCGCTTTCCTATGCTATTGCTCAAGGTGTTGATAAAAACTCTTGGCTCATTAGTGTTCTATCTGTAGTAGGATTATTCGGTATGCTTTCTAGTTTAGCGGGAGCCATTTTGGCATATTCTCGTCAAACCTTCGCACTATCCAGAGCAGGTTACTTTCCTGCATTTTTATCTAAATTAAACCAAAAACGCCGTACTCCCTATATGGCCATACTTGTTCCCGGGGTATTGGGATTCATTTTTGTACTGTTGTTTAATCCGGATCGCTTGATTTTAATTGCCACTTTTGGGGCGTTAGTTTCTTACATTATGATGAATTTGTCACTTATCATTTTACGAAAAAAAGAACCAAACCTTGCCCGTCCATATAAAGCACCATTCTATCCAGTTGTTCCTATTGTGTCAATTATCCTTAGTGTAATCGCATTGTTTTCAAGTATTTTTAAAGACCCGCTCTTTTTCTTTATAAGTGTTGGCATCTTTGCTTTAGCGGTAGTTTATTACTATGTGTGGGCAAGATACCGCATCAACAAAGATGCACCGGAAGAAAGATTCGCTGCTGAAGCAAATCAAGAGGATATTTATGAAGAGGAGAAAATACCTGCTTCGTTATATTAGGTCCATTGTGAGTAAATAAATATTTGTGTAATTAGAAGAGAGGGAAGATGAACGATTTCCTTCTCTTCTCTTGATAGTAAGGATTAAATTACATCCAATAAATGTCGAGTTTAAACTCTGAACATAAACTACCTTTAAGTTATTCCTGCTATTTTAGAAATTTTATCTAAGGAAAGGGAGAGATGTTATGTCGGAGGTGATTCGGAAGACGATGACGTTGCTAACTACTATCATCCCTAATGAAGAGAAGGAAGAGTGGAGTGCAACTGAAGTAAGTCGCGAATTAGACATTCCAATTCAAACCGTGCATAGATTACTTTCTAGTCTTTCGGAAAATGGATTCGTATTTAAGAATAAAGAAACCAAAAAATTCCGATTAGGTTTGAATTTGATGCAACTAGGACTCTCAATAAGGGATAATTTATTGGTACGAAACAGCGCTCTTCCAATTATGGGAGAATTAACGAAGAGAATAAAAGAGAGCGTTTTTTTGACTGTTCCGGAAGGCAATGAGGGTGTTTTAATTGAATGTGTTGATTGTGAATTACTATTAAAATCAATTGAGCCTATTGGTAGGAGGACACCATTATGTACTGGTGCTTCCAAAAAAGTAATTTTAGCACATATGAAAAATAGAATGAAGCTTCAAATTATACGAGCTCTTGTCGAACAAGGAAAAATAGTCGACAGTAAGAAATTTGAATGTGAACTGCGGAACATTAAGGAATCAGGGTTTGCTATTTCATATGGAGAGATTACAAAAGGAACGGTTAGTATAGCAGCACCTATTTTTTCCTGGGAAGGTGATGTAGTTGCTTCTATTAGTATAGGCGGTCAGGAAGAGAGATTTAGAGATCAACAAGTTAAAAGATATATATATGAGATAAAAAAAGCAGCAGAAGAAGTTTCTAAAGAATTAGGATGGATAAAACCAAGATAATCGGATGCTTTATAGGCGATTAAGGTTAGTATTCATTTCAAAATTGGTAAGTAATTTTAAAATGAATTTTCCCAATATTCGGGAAAATTACATTTCTCTTTATTTTTTTTTGTGTAAAATTAAGATTATTCATTAAAAGTTTAAGTTTTTTATTTAAAGGGAGGATAAATGATGCCAAAAAATAGTCTTTCAGTAAACAAAGAACTTATTCCAGATCAACCTTTGGTCGAACGTGTTCCATTTCCGTTCAAAGGAAACTCCTACCGCTATTCTAATAATGCAGCTTCTCTTGAATCTGGGAGATTACTAGATATTACACCCGAATATTTCGAGGAGATTGAATTGAAACGGCATTTGTTAGAAACGGTTCCAGACAGGACTTATCAATCTTTAGAACACTCGATGGAGGCACAGTGGGAGATACTAGAAATGATTATGAATGAGATGGCCTCAGCCCATCCGAACTATTTCAGTTTAAATAAAGACGGAAATAGATGGACCTTTATTAATCATTTGCTGGGTGAAGAACAAACCTTTACTTTTGGGGATGCACAAACTTTACCATATGAACCTCTGGATTTTATTGGGCGTCATGTTCAAGAAGATTTAATTTATCTTGGCCAACGGGATGGAGATTTGTATTTAGAAGCCGGGCAATTAGCTTTTCCTGCCAATTGGTCACTTGCTTTTGACCTTGGGATGGATTTTTTATCTATTCATTCCCCAGTTCCAAAAGCCTTTTCTGGAAGCGGTTTAGCAGAAAAGGTCCGCGGCTTTATCATGAGAATTGAGGCGGGGAAACCTTGGACTCGGTTTAACTGGACAATAACGGTGGAGCCAGTTCTAGACACTGCACCGGAAAATTTTGATGAGTGGGGCCATAAAAAGGAACAAGTTACTGTTGATAATGTGGGAGAACTAGTCTATTTAAGAGTTGAAGATCAGAGACTATTCCGTCTCCCTGGCAGTAATGGAATTCTTTTTGGTATTCATACCCATTTAATTTCTCTTGATGAATTATGTAAAAACCACCAATGGATGAATCAGTTTTATAATGTGCTCCTAGACTTGCCAGATGAATTGGCTGAATATAAGGGGTTTATTTCCTATAAAGAGAAAATTGTGAGTTATTTGGAAAATAAAATAAAAATTTCTTCTCCAATCTGATAGGAGGGAGCAAAATGCAAGCAATTAAAAGCTTAATACATCCATTTCTTGAGGGGCAATCTAAATGCAGGAAAGTATTGTTTCTAATTGATGAGTCAAATCTTTTTAATAGCCTGGCAACGATAGATATGCTTTCTCAAAATAATATTGAGACTGAAATTTATGTTAAGACGGATCGGCAGCAAGGTAAAATGATAGACAATATTCAACATAAAACCAGCAATAAAATAAATTATGTCTCTTCATTTGAAAATGATAAAGTGGAGTCTCTGCTTAATGGACAATTGATTGGTACAAGGATCTTCATTTCCGGTCCATGGTCAATGATAAGACAGATAAAAGAGATTGCAAGTTCAGTTGGTTTTACAGATGAGGAAATCCATTATCATGGGTCTGATGAAGAAGGGAAAAGAGTATATTGTGTAAAATGTTACTCTTATAATAAAGCCGAAATAGATAGTAATGAAATAACATGTTCGCATTGTAATACAGTTCTTGATGTTTCAAAACATTTTTCAAAAAGACTAGATTCTTACTTGGGGTATATCCAGGCTAAATAAAATAAGTGGGATGTGAGAAGGATGTCAGCTGGAGCACTAGAAGTCGTTGTCGAAGAAATTAAAATTGAATCCCCACAAGTAAAAAGTTTTACATTAAAAGCAGTAAATGGGTCAAGTTTGCCACGTTCTAGCGGGGGATCACATATTACAACCCGTATCCGGCATGATAAAGGATTAATCGAACGTCATTATTCATTAACTAATGATCCGGACGATACAGATTCCTATAAAATTGCGATCCGCCGCAGTGATGAATCAAAGGGTGGTTCAGTCTATTGGCATGATTCGATAAAAACTGGTGATAAGCTCGAAATTAGTTACCCGAAAAATCATTTTTCGTTAAGTTTTAAGGCTAGACACCATGTCTTCATCGCAGCTGGAATTGGTATTACTCCTTTTCTTGCTATGGCAGCAGAATTAAAAAAGAAGTCGAAATCATTTGAATTGCATTATGCTTCTCCTTCAAAAGAGCTGTGTGCATTTTATCCATTTCTCCTTTCCAATTATTCAGATGAAACATATTTTTACTTTTCAAGAGAAGGACGAAAAATGACAACAGAGTTAATGAAAGAGCAGCCAATTGGAACACATGTGTATTTTTGCGGGCCAGAAACAATGGTAAGGCAATATTCAGAAGCAGCAAAAGCATATGGGTACCCTGAAAAGAGCATTCATTTTGAACTATTTACGCCGCCGGATATGGGCCCAATGCACCCATTCGATGTAAAACTAAACAAAAGCAACATGGTACTTCAAGTTCCTGAAGGGGAAAATTTGCTGGATGTTTTGTTGAAACATAATATCGATGCACCGTACTCATGTAAAATCGGTGGATGCGGAACGTGTCAAATTGATGTATTAGAAGGTGAAGTAGATCATCGGGATATCTTCCTGACTGATAAAGAAAAACAAGAAAAAAATGTGATTTTATGTTGTATATCAAGAGCAAAAAAAGGACCGTTAGTATTAGATTTATAGATTGCTTCTTCTATATATAAATCTTATTCTTTTTTCATATTACTTCCTATAGGAATAAAAAAATAAACAACTCTATTCTTTAGCAGAAAATCAATTAAAGATTTTCTGCTTTTATCCTAATGATTCCCTTTTTAAATTTAATAATATTGATTGATGTATTTTTATCAAGGGTATTGGGGGATATTGTCTGTTATGATTTTACAGAATATTGCGAATATATATAAAACTAGGAGGTAAGTTGTTTATGAGTGCGAAAGAATCAAATACTGCAGCAGTCTTACAAAATTCGGTTCCACAAGTTGATAGTCTGCCAGTATCTCAAGCTGAGTTGCAAAGGACTTTATCTTGGAAGGATGCATTTTGGTTTTCTAGCGGGGTACCAGCCTTATTATTATTTTCAATTGGAGCAATTGCCGCCACAGTTGGAAATATCTCTTGGTTAGTCTGGGCACTATCGATATCGATGGGATTTCTTCAAGCGTTTACTTATGCAGAAATTGCAGGATTATTCCCTAATAAATCGGGCGGTGCGTCAGTTTATGGTGCTATGGGATGGGTAAGATATTCAAAATTTGCAGCTGCAATATCAGTATGGTGTAACTGGTTAGCCTGGACTCCAGTATTAGCTCTTGGTACTTCGCTGGCGGCAGGCTACATTTTACAAAGTTTTTTTCCTGGTTCCGCTTTTACTTCCTGGAACATTACTCTATTAAACTTGGAATGGATTAGGCCAGATTTAACAATGCGTATTAATGGAAGTTTCCTTCTTGCAGTTTTAATCCTATTTATGATTTTTGCTATCCAAAATTTAGGTGTACTTAAGGCTGCACGTTTTCAAAAAATATTGGCGATTGTTGCACTTCTGCCATTAATTTTAGTCGGTATTATTCCAATTTTTATAAATGGTATTCGATTAGATCATCTATTACCAATGAATCCAATATCTGGTTCTTGGGATATGGCGGGTTTTACATTACTTTTTGGAGGAATGTTTTTAGCTGCTTGGTCTACTTATGCATTTGAAACGGCCATTTGTTATACAAGTGAATTCAAAAATCCAAAAAAAGACACATTTAGAGCCATTGTCTCTGCAGGTTTATTGTGTTTCGTGATGTTTACGATTGTTCCGTTCTCTTTTCAGAACGCACTGGGTCTTAAAGGGCTGCTTGATCCTGGGGTTGTGAGCGGTGAAGGGGTTGGAAATGCTATGGCTAGTATGATTGGTGGCGGAATCGTCATAGGTACGATTATTATTCTGTTGTTAGTATTGGCCCTTATGTTATCAATCATGACGTCAATGGGTGGAGCATCCCGTACACTGTACCAGGCATCCGTGGATGGGTGGTTGCCAAAGTACCTGTCAGGTGTGAATAAAAACGGGGCACCTACTAGAGCTATGTGGGCGGGGTTACTGTTAAACATATTCCTCCTTACGTTGTCGGATTACACATTCGTGCTTGCAATTTCAAATGTAAATTATTTGCTCTTTAACTTTCTAAACCTTAATTCCGGATGGATTCATCGAATGGACCGGTCAAATTGGTCCCGTCCATTTAAAGCGCCAAATTGGCTTTTAGGATTAAATGTTGTATTTGCATTTGTTAATATTGCTTTTTTAGGGATGGGTGCTGACATTTGGGGACCAGGTACTCTTTGGGCAGGTTTAGTTAGCGCAGCAATTGTCATACCATTGTTTGTCTATAGACATTACCTGATTGACAAAGGAAAATTTCAGGAAGGAATGTCGGATGGAGTTGATGGAAATGTTTCAAGTGAGAAACGAGCTGGCATTTTGCCTTATATAGCATTGGCCGCTGGAGTTGTTGTAATGCTAATAGCTCATGCTATTGCTGTTTATCATTAAAAGAATGTCCGATAATGAATTAAAAGGAGAAAGTACGTATGTCTATTTCTTTTGATTACACAAATGCCCTGGGATTTATGAAAGATAGTGAAATTAGTCATTTGAAAAATTTTATTTACCAAGCCCATTCGTGGCTGCATGAAAAGAATGGGGCAGGTTCTGATTTCGTTGGATGGGTGGATTGGCCGATCCTTTACGATAAGGATGAATTTGCTCGGGTAAAGAAAGCTGCTGCGCGGATTCAAAACAACTCAGATGCTTTAGTTGTGATTGGTATTGGCGGATCCTATCTAGGGGCTAGAGCGGCAATTGAATCCTTATCACATAGTTTTCATAATCAAATAGGTCAAAAAACTCAAGTATATTTCGCTGGACAAAACATTAGTTCAACATATCTTGCCCATTTGTTGGAACTGTTAAAGGATAAGGATATCTCAATAAATGTAATTTCTAAATCAGGAACAACAACCGAGCCGGCTATTGCGTTCCGCATTTTACGCAACTATTTGGAAAACAAGTATGGAAAACAAGAAGCAAGGCAGCGTATTTTTGTCACAACCGATGAATCTAAAGGAGCTTTAAAAAAACTTGCCGATAAAGAAGGTTATGAAGCATTTGTTATCCCCGATAACATTGGCGGCCGCTATTCTGTACTAACTTCAGTAGGACTTCTTCCAATTGCTGCTGCGGGTTTAGATATTGACCAAATAATGCTTGGGGCAAAAGATGCGTATTATAAATACAACAATCCAGATGTCCAGACCAACGATTGTTATCAGTATGCTGCTGTTCGCAATATTTTATATTCAAAAGGGATCAGTAACGAATTGCTGGTAACCTATGAACCTTCTTTACGTTATCTATCAGAATGGTGGAAGCAGCTTTTTGGTGAAAGTGAAGGAAAAGATCAAAAGGGATTGTTCCCAGCTTCGGTGGAGTTTACCACAGACTTGCATTCAATGGGGCAATTTATACAAGAAGGAAAGCGAAACCTGCTAGAGACAGTATTGCAGGTGAATAGCCCCAAAATTGAATTAACGATTGAGGAAGACCCAGAAAATATAGATGGTCTAAATTTTCTAGCGGGTAAAACAATGGATGAAGTTAATAAAAAAGCATTTGAAGGAACCGTCTTGGCCCATATCGACGGGGGAGTGCCAAACCTTCTGGTGGAATTAGATCAAATAAATGAATATAATTTTGGTGAATTGGTTTACTTCTTCCAGAAGGCATGCGGAATAAGCGCGTATATTCTCGGGGTAAATCCATTTGATCAGCCCGGAGTTGAGGCTTATAAGAGAAACATGTTTGCTTTACTTGGAAAACCCGGTTTCGAATCAGAAAAATTGGAACTAGAGAAGCTCCTTCAAAAATAAGAAACAAATCATTATGATAACTTATAGAGTAAAGCCAGCTCTTTATAATGCTGGCTTTTCTTTTTGTTGTATAAAGCAATAGAAAAGGAAACGAAGGTCGAAGCTAATGCGCTTAATTTTGAATCATTCACGAAGTAGCTTATTTTTATATCCCTTGGAGATTAATTCCTTCTCCGTTTCGTAAAACCTAGTAAAAAAGGCAGTTCCTTGTTCATCGGTAATAAAATCGATTTTAGCTTTATGACGTTTAGCAATACTATAGCATATCGCTAACCCCAGCCCCGTACCTGTATCCTTCGTTGTAAAAAAAGGAGTTCCAATTTCTTTATGAAATTCAGACTTAATTCCACAACCTTCATCTTTTATTTCTAAGACAGTTGTTGTATCCTCAGCGTATGTTTTTATCTTTAGTTTTCCACCGGATTTCATTGCATCTAAACCATTTAATGATAAATTTAAGATTAATTGGCTTATTTCCTTTTCATCGATTAATAATTCAGGGCAATCATTTAGTTGAAGGGTAATCGATTTTCCTGTTCTCAAAGCCTCTGCCTGTATTAAAGGGTAAAGTCCTTCAATTATAGGGTTAAGATTTTGAAGCGTTTTATGACTTAACTTATTTTTTGCCAAATTTAGATATTCAGTAATGATTGAATTGGCTCGATTCAATTCTGCCAACATTAAATCAATATATTTTATCGTTAAATGTTTTGGATCGCTTTTAGACAATTCTAAAAATCCTCTGACTGTGGTCATAGGATTTCTTATTTCATGTGCAATACCAGCTGCCATAGCCCCAATAAGATTTAATCGGTCCAGGCGGGTCATTTCTCGTTCAAGACGGACGCTCTCAGTAATATCTGTAATGACTCTCATGATGCAAGGTTCCCCTTGAATTTCAAAAATTTCAGTCGACAACAAACCTTCCCGTAATTCTCCAGACCTTGTTTTATATTGGATTTTTGCATTTCTTATATATTCCTGATTTTCGATACTTTGAATTTCTTCATCGTTTAAATTAGTAGTAAGCTCCAAAAGTGATTCGTTTTGATCCATGATCTCATCATTGGAATATCCAGTATGGTTTAACCAACTCGAATTCACATTTATATATCTTCTATTTTTCAAAGATCGGATCTCAATCAAACATGGGCTGGATTCAAATATTTTATAAAAATGTTCTTGGGATAACCGAAGATCTTCTTCTATTTTTTTTCGATCATCAATTTCTTTTCTAAGCTGTTCGTTAGCTAATAAAAGTTCTTGAGTTCTTTCTTTAACTAGTTTTTCGAGAATATTATATTGTTCTATTTTTTCAATATCCTTTTTCTTACGTATAGTGATATCTCGAATCGAAACAACAAAAATTTGTTCATCCTCTATTTTTGCTTCACCAATTTGAATATCTACAGGAAAACTTTCTTGGTTTTTGTTTTTGGCTAGCGCTTCAAAGAGTTGCCCTACCCATTTATTTAGTGATTTTACATGAAATGGGGTCGTTTCTTCCGTATTATATTTAATCTCTGGTAGAAGTTTCATGATATTTTTTTCCAATAATTCTTCTGACGAATATCCAAACATTTTTTCTACCGCCGGATTCACTGATAAAATACATCCTCTACGATCAAAAGTAATGATCGTATCCAATAGTGTTTCACCAATAACCTTTGATAAGGTTTCATTTTTCCGTAGATCTGAGGTGGTACGTTCTAACTTTGCATTCACCACTTTAAGTTCAGATTGACGCCGCTCACTTTGAATCTTCACTTTTTCGTGGTTTTGATAAATTTTTACAAATTCTTGCACCTTTAATTTTAATGTTTCCGGATGAAAGGGTTTAATGATATAGTCTACTGCACCCAGGCTATACCCCTTTAATACATGTTCCGTTGAATCATTAATTGCAGTAATAAAAATAATAGAAATGTACTTGGATTTTTCTCTTTCTTTAATGAGTTTGGCCGTTTCATACCCATTTAAACCAGGCATCTGTACATCTAATAAAATAACTGCAAAATCCTGTCTAAGAACACATTTTAATGCTTCCTCGCCGGAACTCGCGCTGACCAAGTTATAATCAGGAGAATTAAGGACAGCTTCTAATGCGAGCAAATTTTGGGGGTGATCATCGACCATTAAGATATTAATTTTTTGTTTAATTTGCAGCTCATTTTCTTTAGTATTGCTTTCCTGAAAATCTAATGTGCTAACTTGATTTGGTTCAAATTTACTTAATCTTCTGGTAGAGCTTCTCAAATGGATCAACCTCCTTATAGTAATTTGCAATGCTTGTAAACTTAATTCCTTCTTTACTTCCTAAACCAAGAAAACCAGATGAGCATAGGCTTTCATTAAGAAGATTGTATACCCGATTTTGTAGTACTTTATTAAAATAGATCAGCACGTTCCTGCAAATTATCACATGAAATTCATTAAATGACCGATCGATGGCTAAATTATGCTGTGCAAAAACAACATTTTTTGTCAGAAAAGAATGAAATGTAGCATTTTCATTTTCAGCTGTATAATACTCAGAGAAAGCTCGCTTACCTCCAGCTGCAAGGTAATTTTTAGTATATAATTGCATTTTGTTTAAAGAGAATTGACCGCTTTTCCCTTTTCTCAAAACGCTTTCATTCATGTCTGTTGCATAAATTCTTGTCTTCTCATATAAGCCCTCTTCGTGTAATAGGATGGCCATTGAAAATACTTCTTCGCCAGTAGAACATCCGGCATGCCAAATACGAATATAAGGTAAGGTCTTGAGAAAAGGGACGATATTTTTTCGGAACGATAGGAAATAACCCGGATCGCGAAACATTTCTGTAACAGTAATCGAAAAATCGGCAATCATTTTTTTCATTACGAAAGGATCTTGGAAAAGCTTTTCTTGTAAACCCGAAATACTGGAAACTTTCTCAGCGCGAATTCGGTCACGTATTCTGCGATTTAAAAATGGTAAGGAATAGTTTCTAAAATCAAATCCATAGTAGCGGTAAATTCCTTCAAGTAACAGTTCTATTTCAATTTCTTCTGGATCGGAATGATAACTCTTATCTATATTATTCATATTTTATAACTCCAGATTCTTTTTTCATTCCTATTTATCATAAAGCCATACTCTCATGATAGAAATTAATTGTTTTAAATTTACTGGTTTACTAATATAATCGGAGGCTCCAGCTTCAATGCATTGGTCACGATCATACTTCATCGCCTTAGCTGTAAGTGCAATAATAGGTATGTTTTGAAAATCAGGAATAGAGCGAATAATTTGAATCGCTTCAAAACCATCCATTTCGGGCATCATGATATCCATGAGTACAAGATCGATGTCTGGATTCCTTTGGAGAATAGAAATTCCCTCACTTCCATTTTCCGCAAACAAAACCTCAACTTGATAATTTTCAAGAGCAGTTGTAATGGCAAAAATATTACGTATATCATCATCTACTACGAGTATTTTTTTACCTTGCAGTAATGCCTTCCTATCATTTTTCAAGACGGATGATCTATCAGATTTTATGTCGAAAACCGGAGAATTTACAGGCAGGGACGAATCCTCTAAAAGTGCGGCTGCTACCTCGGACTCAGCGTTTGATATGCCTATTTTTTTTATATTTTTCTTGTTAGGCAAATACAAAGAAAAGGTACTTCCATCTCCTTCTCTGCTATCTACTTCTATAAAGCCGCCTAATAAATGGGATAATTCTCTGCTAATGGAAAGACCTAATCCAGTTCCTCCAAACTTGCGATTAATTGTACCATCTGCTTGTTTAAAAGCATCAAAAATAATTTCATGTTTTTCTTGTGAAATACCAATTCCTGAATCCTTAACAGAAAATACTAATTGTATATCAGGGTACGGGTCTTGTTTTGAAAATGTCTTTATTTCAACTTTGTTAACCGTTAACGACACAAAACCATTATCGGTAAATTTGAATGCATTTGATAATAAATTCTTTAAAATTTGTTCTAGTCGTTGTTTATCTGTATAAATAAACTTTGGCAAATCAGGCGCTAATTCAATCGAAAATTGAATATTTTTTTTCCGTGCGACAGGAGAAAATTGTGACTCGATAAAATCTTTTATGTCTCCTAGTTCTACTTCTTTTATCCTAATTTCCATTTTACCGGCTTCAACTTTTGCTATATCTAATATGTCATTAATCAAATTTAATAAATCATTTCCCGAAGAAAATATCGTTTCTGCATAGTTAGCCTGCTTTGGAGTAAGGTTCCCATCCGTATTTTCAGCTAGAATTTGCGATAAAATTAGCAAGCTGTTCAGCGGGGTCCGAAGCTCGTGAGACATATTGGCCAGAAATTCTGATTTATATTGAGAGCTTAAGGTCAACTGCTGCGCTTTTTCTTCTAGAATTGTTTTGATATTTTCTAGTTCCTTTGTTTTCTGTTCAGAGTTTTCATATTGGGCCTCCAGTTGTTCATTAACGGTTCTTAACTCTTCTTGCTGTGCTTGAAGTTCTTGAGATTGACTCTGTAATTCTTCAGTTAAAGATTGTGACTCTTGGAGGAGCTTTTCAACTTGCATATGCCTTAAAATACTCTTGATGTTAATCCCAAGATTACTAATTACTTCTTTTAACATCAATTGGTTTAAATTATCAAATGATTCAAAGGTAGCTAGTTCAATTACAGCTAGTACTTCACCTTCAAATTCCGCTGGCAGGACCAGTATTTCCGATGGTGAGGCCATCCCGATACCAGAAGATATCTTAATATAATTCTCAGGCACTGTTTTGAGCAGGGTCATGCGGTTATCTAATGCGCATTGTCCTACAATGCCTTCCCCTAAACTAAATCGATCTGTACCAATAACCTGATTATTATAGGCATAGCCGGCATATTTCTGGTAATACACTTCATCTTTGTCTCCCTGTTTTATGTAAAAGACACCATAATTGGCCCCAGCCATTGGTGTGATCTTAGTAATGAACATTTGTGCTAATGTCTCTAAATTAGCTATTCCAGGATACATGGTAGCAATTTCAGCCACTTTCGTTTTTAACCAGCTTTGTTCCTCTGCTGATTTTTTTAGTTCTTTCTCATCTTTTGTATGCTTTTCAAGAGCTTGAGCCATTTCATTATATGAAATAGCAATTTTTCCAATTTCATCTTTAGTTTTAACTTTTATTCTTGGTAACTTATCTAATCTGTCAAAATTAACGGAAGCCATAACAGCACTAACTTGGTTTAGTCTTCTCGTCACAGCAAAGAGAATCCAAATAAGCATAATACTTCCAATCACATAATCTAGGATTACATAATTCGTTGTCAGCGAAGATATTTTAGAATAATCTTTGTACGATTGAATCATAATTTTATAAGTTAATTGATTTTGTAAGGTTTGTAATTGTTTAGAGACTTGGAGCATTTTTTCGGCAGCTTTTTGAGCGTGAAACCAGTACAGTTGACTTACTTCCCGGAGATTACCTTCATTAATTAATTCATCCTTTTCTTTTTCAATTTCAGAATAGTTTTGTATAGATAATTCTAATTTTTTAATAATATCCTGGGTTTCCTGGGGTGAATCGAATTTTTGAAGGTCAGCTATTGTTTTGTTAACATTCTTAAATGCTTGATTTCGCTCATGAGTAATTTGTTCTTTCAGTTCTTGAGGTGGATTTGCAAAAAGTTCCCTTGAATCTTTAATGTATTTATTCAATTCATCAAGAAGAATGTTGGTTAAATTAAGGACTTTATAACTTTTTGTTGAACTATCCATTTCTTTGTTTAGGTTATCCATTTTTACCCAAAGGGAAATATGAAGTACTGCATAAAGCCCATAAATAATTCCAAAACATAAAAAGAGTTGTGTTTTAAATTTCATATAATCTCCTTTCATATTCGCTTTTTCATTTATTATTAAGACTGTTGGTAATTTAATAATGTATCTTAGTAATCATATATTAAAACGAATTTTGAAAATATTCAAACTATTATTTGGTTTATCTGGAAAATATTTTGAAATCATTACCTTAGTATAGAATTCGACACTATATGATTAAAAAGTGCATACTTTTTTTTCTGAAAATTTAAAATTATAATAAGGCTATGTCAAACCATAAGGGGTGAAAAATTTTTAGAACTTCAATTAACACTAGATCTCGTAAACATTCCGAAAGCAAAAAAATGGATGAGAGAGGTAGAAGATTATATTGATGTTGTAGAAATTAGTACACCACGATGTTATCAATCAGGGGATTTATGAAGAATTTCCTTCTCTGACTGTATTGGCAGACCTTAAATAATGGATGCCGGTACTTATGAAGGAATGAATGCATCTGAAGAATACATTTAACATAAAAGGATTTATAACAATCATACTTACAGCAAAGACAGAAAATTTTAAAAATGGGGGTTAAAAAAATGAGTGAAAACACAGCGACAAAATATAATTATTTAAGCACAAAGCCTGGTGTACAGTTAATTAAAGCAGGTACTTATAAGAAGATTGAACTAAATGATGTGTTAGGAATCCCGGCAGTAAGAAGCCAAATTATCGATGTGCCAGTAACAGATCAACAAAATGCAGTACAATTGGGTTACTTTTCGATGCAGCCGGGTGAAGAATTTACTTTCACGTATACATTCTTAGAAATTAAGACGATTGTTAAAGGAAAAATTGTTGTACGTGATGACCAAGGCAGAAAATATGTAGCCGAAGCTGGTGATGTATTCATTTTTACACCGGAAACAACTGTTGTATTTGATGGTGAGAGCGATGGGGAAGCGATTTATACAGGACATAGATTGCCTGAACCTTTATTCATGTAAGCTAAAATTTTAAGATTAAGTTTTAATTTAAACATACAACTTATGCTTTTAACCTAATTTATCTTTCTATTAAAAAATATTAAAGATGGAGTGGAAAAAGATGAGCGAAAACACAGCGACAAAATATAATTATTTAAGCACAAAGCCTGGTGTACAGTTAATTAAAGCAGGTACTTATAAGAAGATTGAACTAAATGATGTGTTAGGAATCCCGGCAGTAAGAAGCCAAATTATCGATGTGCCAGTAACAGATCAACAAAATGCAGTACAATTGGGTTACTTTTCGATGCAGCCGGGTGAAGAATTTACTTTCACGTATACATTCTTAGAAATTAAGACGATTGTTAAAGGAAAAATTGTTGTACGTGATGACCAAGGCAGAAAATATGTAGCCGAAGCTGGCGATGTATTCATTTTTACACCGGAAACAACTGTTGTATTTGATGGTGAGAGCGATGGGGAAGCGATTTATACAGGACATAGATTGCCTGAGCCATTATTTATGTAAGAAAGCTTCAATCTGCCTTCTTGTTTTGAATGATAAATACAGCAAAAGAATTTCATATAAAGCTAGGACGAGCTCGTGATTTACCATTCAATTTTTGAGATTGGTTAATTAAAATTTTTATAATCTTATGAGATAAGCGTTCATTTATTTAATGAACGCTTCCTTACCTTTAATGACAAATTTTTGATAGGAGCCATTTCGATGCACACAATTAATATCATGAGTTATTCTGATTTTAATTTTGAAGTTGATGGTAAAATATCTTCCTTGGAAGAGGTTTTTCCTGGATTTAACAGTAACGATCGAATTGGGATTGTGGTACGACAAGCTGGTGGAGGGATGGGGGCAAGTGCTCTGCTTATGTCAGCATTAACGCGATTCTACGATTTTCATCGACCTCAATTAGGTGACGAACCTGGCAGACTTCGAATCTATCCTGAAAACTTTGTTTTCCATGTAGGACAACGGCATATGAACCATTCTTGGATGGATATTTGGCCGCCTCACAAGGAGGTTGTGGTCGAGGACGATCCAGAGCAGATATTGGAGGCGATTAATGATCGTGGCATAACTCGCCTGATAGTTGAAGACATTTCCCCTGCGCCTGCTACGTTCCTAAGAGAGACAATAAGTAGTGCTCAACATCGCATCGTCAGTGCTTTAGCATACTCACCAAATGGCAGAGTTGATCAGGCTGATATTAGCATTACAAGTTGTTCAGCTGCAGAACAGAATGTTCTTGATTCTCTAAGCAGATCTGAGGAGTTATCGAATGAATTAAAAGAAATACTGCGAAAAGGTCGGGAGTCTCTATATGTTAATGGCCTTGTGACGGAGACTTATCGACGTATTGAACTATCGGTTGCCCTTAAAATGCTTACACAAACTTCGGAACAGGGAAAGACGACACGCGGTTACATGGCTATACTAGGGAATAATCCAATATATTCAAGTGTAGTTGGTTAGAATTTAGTTAACCTATTTGATTTTTTCTAATTTAGTTTAATCATAATTTTTATACAATCTACTGAGGTGAACGATGATGCAAGGTACTGAAGTAAAACCCGAAAATACAAAAAAACTAAAAAGGGTATTAACATCTTTTTCAAGGACTAATCCATTTCCAGCGAAGGTTCTTAAAAATATTAATTTAAATGGAACGGGAGCCAGCAAAGAAACAAGGCATATTGAATTATCATTAAAAGGCTCAGACCTTTGTTATAACCCAGGTGATGTACTTGGCATAATCCCCGCAAATGATCCAGAACTTGTGGCTTCCCTTCTTGAGGAAATTGGAGGGGATGGAGAAGAGATTGTTACCGTTGGTAAGCAGGGTGAGACACTGCCATTGAAGGAAGCGCTGACAACCTACTTTGAAATTACACTGCTGACGAAGAAGATTCTACAACAGGCATCAGCATTTACAGAAAACGAAGAACTGCAAAAGCTTGTGTTGGCTGAAAATGCAAACCAATTAAAGGAATATTGCTATGGCCTTGATTTGCTTGATATGTTACGTGATTTTGGTCCATGGAAGGCTTCTATTCAAGACATAGTATCTTTATTAAGAAAAATGACGCCGCGGCTCTATTCGATTGCAAGCAGCAATACCGCTCATCCGGATGAAGTTCATCTAACTATCGGTGCTGTACGCTACACGGCACTCGGACGGGATCGAAAAGGTGTTTGTTCTGTTTTATGTGCTGAACGTATTCAAGAAGGAGATACACTTCCAGTCTTTGTTCAAGCTAATAAACACTTCCATTTACCAGAGTCCCAAGACAAGGATATTATTATGGTTGGTCCAGGGACAGGGATTGCACCTTTCCGTTCCTTTATCCAAGAACGTGCAATGAATGAAGCAACAGGCAGATCATGGCTATTCTTTGGAGATCAGCATTCAGCAACTGACTTTCTTTATCAAAACGAGTTAGAAAAATTTCAAAAAAATAGGGTACTGACAAGATTAGAGACTGCATTCTCTCGAGATACCGCTCAAAAGGTATATGTGCAGCATAAAATGCTCGAACATAGCAAAGAATTATTTGAATGGATTGAAAACGGAGCTTATTTCTACGTTTGCGGGGATAAGGAACATATGGCGAAGGACGTCAATGAAACGCTTATTAACGTGATTGAAAAAGAAGGTATGATGACCCGTGAATCAGCTGAAGCGTATCTAAATGATATGCAAAAGCAAGGGCGTTACCAACGTGACGTATATTAAGTTTAATAGGTAAGGCACAGTGATTATTTTCAAAAAGTTTTTTAGCAGTTTCAATAAAAGTACCTATTCGTAGTCAATAGGTACTTTTATTGATAAAAATAAGAACTTATATTCTTGATGCAGTAAATACCACTATAATCTTTTATCTTTTATTTTTCTAAATATAATATTTCATAGGATCCATAAAAAAAGGTTATCTTAACAAAGTATAATGAATTACTTGTTAAGAAACCTCAAAATCTAGCTATATCTTTATTGATTTTCTTGTTAAAGGTTAACCTTTTCTATTCTAAATTTGCATGTCTGCCATACATAACCCCGGATTCTAATTCCTTCTTATTCATGATCCTTAAGATGGAGGCATCAAAGAAAAGGAGGAGGGTTTGCTCAAATAAAGATCCCATCGGTTGAATGGTTTTGTAATCACTATCCGCACCCGCTTTTGGTTTAGCAGGGATTTTAATTGCTACATCACTTAATCTGCCAATGGTCGATTCCGGAGAAATCGTTACAACTGCAACAGTGGCATTGATTGATTTAGCCTTCTCTGCCATTGAAACGAGACTTTTCGTTTCACCCGATCCAGAAGCAATTATTAAAATATCATCTTCCTGCAGGCTAGGGGTTACCGTTTCACCTACAACATAGGCATCTAACCCCATATGCATCAA
>NZ_JAGYPE020000088.1 GCF_018343545.2 Neobacillus citreus
TGCCATAGAAAAAGCCCCCAATAAAGTAAACAGATTTTTTATTATTTCATCTGTCTACCTTATTGGGAGCATATCAGATTCTGTGGCCTCTTTTTCTATTATTCTATTATTTGTGCAGCCTCGGTCTGATCAAGCTGCGTGTTGTGCACGCGTTTTTGTGCCAATTTTTCCAGTAGGAATAAAATCATGTGCACAACCATCAATCCCCCTGCAAAAAGTTCAACAGCATAGTCGATGTAATACCATGACAGGGTTGCAGTGATGTCGTAGAGAGAGTGAACCAGCACGGTTAACCACAGATTTCGTGTCCATAAAAGGATGATTCCAAACAGGAAGCCCATGTTGGCAAAGGTTACGATGGACCCTATTTTTACAGTCCATGCCTGCTCGGTATCGAGTGTATGGTCGATGCCGAAAAAAAGTGAGGTCCAAAATAGGGCAACCATTAGGAAGACATCTCTCGACCCGCTCTCCCACCGCTTTGGAAAAAGCTTTTTGAAAACGGCGAGGATGATGATCATATAGGCTAACCGCCAAATCTCCTCCAAACCGGCCAGAGCATCTGTATAAAGATCAGCGCCAATTGTATCTATTTTATCCATATAAGACCAAAATTTTGACTCTGTTGTTTCGGTGGTTCCCTTCTCTTCCTCTTGGTAGGTTTGGGTGTCGGTATAGGTTTGCACATACTGGTCATAATCAGAGTTAAAGTCATCGAAGGTCATACTTGAATAGATGTTGATGACTGTGCTGCCGAGAAAGAAAATCAAAAAAGCACCCGTAAATTGAAGGACCTTCTGCCGTTTCGTTTTACAAGGGCCCTGCTCCTGCTGGGGTGTGAGCCTTCGGTGAAGCTTGATGCCGATAAAAAGCGAAGCGACCATCACCGCGTCATAAAGGGTTCCGGCGAGATAGCTGAAGCGGTTGAGATAGAGCAGGATTTCTGCTCCAAAGACCACAACCAGCATACCAATCAACAGCTTCTTTGAAATAGGTTTAGTTAAATTCGTTGTCATCATCAACGTCATTCCCTATAGGTTAATTTTTGGGGGATTATCAGTTTTACTTACTCAATAATTGTACAGCCAGGACCCCTAAGCCATTTAATAAAAGCAAGAATACGAAACAGGCAATAATCCACTTCCATGTTCTCGTCATGCGATTTCCCCTTTTTAATGGTTATTGAATTTGAGTTTAATAGAAATAATTTAACATATTGTTATGTGATAAGCATCAAAATATTCTTACCATTATCCGTAAACCGCCCATATCCCTCGATAATTCCTCATTTTGAGGCACGAGAACCGTCCCCATGCATCATTCCATGCATCACTCGAAATTTGTCGATAATACTTTTGTTTTTTTAGACAAATATTTTATGTAAAATACGGCAGGGTTGGTAGAATGGTATTATATAAAGAACAATTATTATTTATTTATTGAACATTTTTCTGTTAATAGATTACAAGTAGGGGGTTACATAGATGTTGAAAAAGTGGATTTATCTTTTTGCTGTGTTCGTCTTCATCCTTAGTACAGCGGGCGGTTACCGAGCTGAGGCTACCACCCAGATGGAGCTTTCTTCACGGATTGAAGGGGTGCTGGTGGTCGACGTCAGCAAGTCAATGCTGTCTAGTGACCCGAATGGTCTTTCTAATGAAGCGATGAAGATGTTTGTGGACATGTCCTCTATTAAAGGGGACAAGATCGGTGTAATTGCTTACGGAAATGATGTCGAAAGCAAAAAGGAGCTCACGAAAATCCAAACGGAAGCGGATAAACAGGCAATCAAGGGTTTTATTGATTCGCTTGGTAAATACAATAACACCGATATTTCCGTTGGAGTTGCTGAGGCACTTAAATTTTTGGACACTGGCCATGAATCTGGCTATATTCCACTTGTCGTAGTGCTTGCTGACGGCAACAATGATTTGGACAAAACCAAGCCGAAAACTAATCAGCAGGCCGATGAGCAGCTCGCCCAGTCTGTCGTGGATGCGAAAGCGAAGGGCTATCCGATTTATGTCATTGGCTTAAACGCTGATGGAAAGCTGAATAAACAGCTCCTTAAGAATATTGCCGCCGGTACGAACGGGAAATTTTTCGAAACAAATAATGCCGCTGACCTGCCAGGCATCCTTAGCGAAATATTTGCTGACCATTTGAAGTTAAAAATGGTTCCGGTTAAGGATGTAACGGCAACCGAGGAGTTTCAGGATGTTCCATTCACCGTTCCAAATGAAAATGTCTTGGAGGCCAATATTTCGCTGATTTCCAGTAAGCCGGTTGAGCTGAAGCTGGTCGACCCGTCAGGAAAAGAGGTAGCCATCCCTTCTGACAACATTTCGTTAACGAAGTCAAAGAATTATTCGATGCTGAAATTGCTTAATCCCGTGCAAGGAAATTGGACTTTGAAGGTGAAAGGATTCCCGCAGGACAAGGTGGATGTGAAGCTTGTCTTCAACAATGACCTGCAGCTGAAGCTTGCCCCGCTGGCAAAAAATATTAAAGCAGGCAATACCGTAAAAATTGAGGCTTTCTTTGAGGATAACGGCAAGAAAATCGTCAATAAGGATCTATATCCTACGCTAAAGGCCAATCTTTACGTAAAGGACTCAGCCTCAGGAAAAACAGAGGAAGTCCCTCTAAAGGCTGGGGACAAAGGGTTTTTCGGCGAGTTTAAAGCCGGGGACGCCAACAGCTATGAAGTGACAGTGAGGGCGGAAGGCAACAGCTTTTTTCGTGAGACCAAGCCGCTAACAATTGAGGTTGCGGCGACTAGCGGTAAAGACATTGAGCCTGTTGCCGGGGATGTCAGCCCTTCCCCTTCAAAAAATACGATTCCTTGGCTTTACATTGCGATTGCTGCAGCTGTTGTGTTTCTGGTGGCGGTGCCGGGCTTCTCCTTTGCTGCAAAAAAGAGGAAAGAAAACCGCGGCTTCAGCGGCCAAATTGTGGTCGAGATAAAGGATGAAGAAACGGGAGTGAGCACAGAGCAAAAGGTGAAAAAACTAAAAGCATTTAAAGGGGAATTTCACTTGCGGCAGCTGTTCCTGCTCGATCAGGAGTTTTCCGAAACCGACCAAATTACCTTTGTGCCGATAACCGATAATACTTTGCTTCTCCTCAATAAATCCAGTTGTACGATTGACTTGGGCGGCGAGTTAATTGACGCCGAAACCGGCCACCGGCTTAGAAGGAATGACAAGCTTTGTATTCATTTGCCTGAATTGCATAAGGCTATTTATATTGAGAATGTAAGTTAAATAAGTAAACTCCTGGCCTTCGATTTGCGGGCAGGAGTTTTTTTATTGGTACATTCGGATGCTTTTTCACTTCAACGCATTATAATATTTTAAATATTATGATAAAATGGCATCACCATATATTTTCCATGGAGTGATAAAAATTGCTATCGTTTATCTTAGTTGTGCTTATCCTATTTCTTATTCCCGGTCCTGCCGTCCTGCTAACCGTCACACAGACTGCCAATGGCGGGCGAAAATCAGGGATCATCACGGGTGTAGGGATTGCAGTTGGGGACTTGATCCATACGGTTGCAGCGGTGCTTGGACTTTCGGCCATTTTAATGACCTCCGCACTTGCCTTTGAAATCGTGAAATATTTAGGGGCTGCTTATTTGATTTTCATTGGGATTAAATCGTTTTTAGAAAAAGCAAAAAGTCAAACGGAGGCTGTTGCGGTTGCTAATCCAAGCTCGGCGGTCACGTCCTTCCGCCAGGCACTGTTCATTGAACTGTTGAATCCGAAAACAGCGCTGTTCTTTTTGGCCTTTCTACCGCAATTTGTTCATCACAACGGAACACCGGTTGTTTTACAACTGCTTACTCTCGGACTCACCTTTGTATTAATGAGCATCTTGTATACAACGCTTTTGGCCTTTTTGACAAGCTCCATTGGAAAGCGTCTCTTTTCCAATCGCAACAGCCGATTTGCCCGCTGGCAGGGCAAAGTGGTTGGGACCATCTATATTGGCCTCGGATTGCAGCTTGTTTTGCAAAGCCAAAAATAATAAGGGGACAGTTGTCCCCTTGTTTCATCAAGATTTAGTGATTAGCGACTCCCAGATATCGAAAGCCAAGTTCCTCGATTTTTGTTTTATTGAGCATGTTTCTACCATCAAAGATAACAGGTTGTTTCATCAATGGTTTAAGGGCCGCCCAGTCTAAGTTTTTGTAGTCGTTCCAGTCGGTGCAAAGAATGACTGCGTCGGCACCTTTCACTGTTTCCTCCACCTTCGAAAACTGCATTAAGCCCGCTGATTTTACGACGGGATCATGGACTTGAACCGCTGCCTGTTCCCCGCGCAATTTTTCAATCAAAATCAAACTTGGCGATTCCCGTGTATCGTCCGTATTGGCTTTAAAAGCTAATCCCAGCACGGCAATTGTTTTGTTTTCCAAGTTTCCGCCCAACACCTGCCTGATTTTCTTCATAAAATAAAGCTGTTGTTCGTCGTTTACTTGAACAACCTTTTCCAATATCGAAAGCGGTCTTCCCGTTTCTTTGGACGTTTGGATTAAGGCATTGACATCCTTGGGGAAGCATGAGCCGCCGAAGCCCATTCCAGCACGGAGGAAATGCGGGCCAATCCGGTGGTCGAGGCCAATCCCCGTGGAAATATCATTGACGTTAATCCCTAGTGCATCACAAACCCGGGCTAACTCATTAATAAAGGAAATTTTCATGGCAAGGAAGGAATTGGCGGCATACTTGATCATTTCGGAGGCTTGAGGGTTGGTTTCAATGATAGGGCATTGGAAATCCTTGTATAGGTTGCGCATGACTGCTCTAGCTTTGTCACTTGAAGCACCAATAACGATTCGGTCGGGATTAAGTGCATCATGAAGGGCAGAACCCTCACGCAGAAATTCTGGATTAGATACGACGTCAAAAGGGATGGAGGATGGCTGGTTCTCCTTAATCCAATTGGTGACGTTTTCAGCTGTGCCCACAGGTACCGTACTTTTGGTCACAATCACCTTGTAATGATTCATATAACGGCCGATTGTGCCTGCAACATTTTTTACAAAAGTGAGGTCGGCTTTTCCCTGTGGTCCCAAGGGTGTGCCGACGCAAATAAAGATGACATCGTTTTCTTTTACGGCGTTCTCGGTGTCAGTTGTAAAGCGGATGTTTTGGGCGCTGACATGCTTGGTCAATAAATCCTCAAGGCCAGGCTCATAGAAATACAGTTTACCCGCTTGCAGTGCGTTTATTTTTCGTTCATCGAGATCCAGGCCGGTAACTTGATGCCCCATTTTGCAAAAAATAAGTCCGGTCGTCGTCCCGACATAGCCTGTTCCGACGATTAATATTTTCAAAACGGATGTAGTCCTCCTTTTTCACGAAAGGACTGAATAAGGCCCCCTAGGCAATTTCTTGGGTTGTTCCCATTAGCCTTCAGGCGAGCCTTGTCCTCCCCTCTAATTAAGCTAGTATTAATCTATTCAGAAAGTGTTTTTAAGGAAGGTTGTTCTGCCTAGAAAGGGGGAGAAATGGGCAACATTTGTAAAGTGCACGAGCTCAGCCATCTGTTCGGCCACCTCCCGCCCATTCAAGACAAGCATTTCAAGAGGGGAAAAATAAAGGTATCCACAGCAGATTTAGGCTATCCATAGTTTATAAACAAGTTTTTAACAGTATCCACATGGTTATCAACAGATTTATACAGGTTATCCACGTTTTGACCCCAAAAAACATTTTTCTAAAAAGTCAAATACCCACAAAGATACACTAGTTACCCACAATCGGCAAAGATTTATCCACAAGTTATACACGTTATGCACATAAAAATAGGAACTAGAAATTAGTTTCTAGTTCCAGGGAGTTTATGGCTTCTGTGACTGTATTACGGGCGACTGTTTTTCTTGATTATTTTTTACAATCTCCCGAAGTTCCCCTTCATCTCCTTTGGCATTAATAATTTCAAAAATTTGATTCAACCCTTCGCTTGTTTCGTCGTTTTTGTTTGTCAAAAATAGCGCCTCCTTTTATTAATAGAATTACCACTATCAGCTGAGAAATTAGTATTTACACCATATAAATATTACTTTGCTCACTCATTCACAAATTGTTCAAGAACACCCCTATTTTGAGTGACCAGCATCACTAGGAGCATTTCTAATAAAAGTAAAATGAAAGTGTAATCATTAATCAAATAAATGAAAACTCGCCGATTGGCTAGTCCGATAGGACGAAGACAGAGGCGTAGTTGAATTTATGCGTTAAGAAAGTATAAGGCTTTCGACAGAAAGTTTATACTTTCTTATTAGCCAAAATAAATCAGGAGTTATTAATGGAGGGAAGTAAAATGGGTAAGTTTACAAAGGTTGCAGCAACAATGGTTGTCACATCTGCTTTAATTCTTGGTGCTTGTGGAAAAACTGATCTTTCAGTGGAAAAAAAGGTGGAGGCACAGACAGACAAAGAAGCTGCAGTCGAAGTATTCGCTCCCCATAAAGGCCTGAACCAAAAACCGACTCCGCTTAAAATGGAACGAATTGGCGAGCATGAAGTCAATATTGAAATGACCGCTCAAATTACTGACATTGAAATCAATAAAGGCGAAATGTATAAGGCTTGGACATTTAACGGCGAAGCGCCTGGTCCAGTAATTGTTGTCAATCAAGGAGATAAAATTAATTTCACCTTAAAAAATATGGATCCATCCATTCCGCACAGCATGGACTTCCATGCCGTACATGCGGCACCTTCCGCTGATTTCGCGAATGTCATGCCTGATCATACTGGCAGCTTCAGCTATCCTGCTGACAATCCTGGCGTATTTATGTACCACTGCGGCACGAAGCCAGTGCTCGCTCATATCGCGAACGGGATGCACGGGATGATTATTGTGAAACCGAAGGAAGGCTACCCTACAGACTCTCAAGTGACTCGTGAATATGCGCTTGTCCAAAACGAGTGGTATAAGTACAACAACCTAGAGGACTTTACAAATGGTGTTCCAAAATATGTAGTCTTTTCCGCGAAAGCGCTTAAAGGCGGCGACCCAAACACAAATGGTGCTGTTGGCTCCCTTGTTGACAAACCGCTCCTTGCCAAGGTTGGGGACAGAGTGAGACTTTATGTCGACAACGTAGGTCCGAATGAGGTTTCTAGCTTCCATGTAGTCGGTACTGTTTTTGATGATGTGTATATCGACGGAAATCCATTCAACCACATGAAAGGCATGCAAACCGTGCTTCTGCCAGCAAGTGGCGGCGCCGTGGTTGAGTTCACTGTAACAAAAGAAGGCAGCTATCCAATAGTAACCCACCAATTCAACCATGCTACCAAAGGAGCTGTAGCGGTTCTGAAGGTGACTAAAGACGGACATGATGATGGCAGCGCTGTAATGTCACACTAAAATATATATAGTTGTAAAAAGAAATCGGCCCTAAACGGCCGATTTCTTTTTTATCGTGGAGAGAAAAGTGTCGAAAGATTCCTTGTCCCTCTGACATTTTTCACCTTATTTCACCTTAAGGATTTGCTATCTTAAAAGAAACCATTTTTCAGGTTATAGGATTTAGTTTAAATCCAAGTTCAATGGCTTTGCTATTGTGATAGATTGCTTTAATCTTCAACTTCCACCTTAGCTTCTCGCATAAACAATCCTGCTGCAGCAGCTCATTATGTCGGTACAGATAGACATGATAATAGTATTTTCCCTTTTGCCATAATTTTAACACATGAAAACCTCCTCACTTGTCTTTACATAAACCGCTGGAGTATTCGTGTTCGGTAGCTGGCTAGCATCGTTGTTAAACATTAGCCCCTATAGCTTTGCGTCACCATTTTTCAATAGCTTTGCCGTTTCGTACGATTTATGTGTTTGTAAACAGCATAAATAACCTACTTTAAAATGAAAAGAGTCTTGGGTACTAATTTTTCCGAAAATTCACATAAGGTTAGTCTGTTGACAATATAATCATGCGTTTGTTTATAGGAAAAAGGGCCCTCGTTGCTAGTGGGGCTTATTTTTATAAGCATGTTTAAAAGTGGCTTTATTGTGTCCATGCTGTTATCAAATTCATTTTTTAAAAAGGAAGTTTGCGATGGTAAAAATATTTTCTGTGATAACTAGTTTGATGCTCCTCCTCTTCCCTTTAACCGGCTGCATGGGGAAAAGCTTTTTTTCCCAGGACGATAAAGGTGTAACGCGGACCGAATCTGATGGTAAGAACAGCCCCTCATCTGCTGCCTCTAAGAAAAAGGCGGAACACCGTGAGGAGCAGGTGCAAGAGGTTTTCAACCCAGAAAGTATTCCTGTGCTTGTAAATCAGTACAATATCTTACCTGAAAACTATCAACCTGAGGATTTAGTGTACCCAAGCATCCCGTATATTTCTAATAAAAAAGCGGAAAAACAAAAAATGCGAAAAGAAGCGGCTGCGGCTATCGAAAAATTATTTGCCGCTGCCGAAGAACAGGGCATCGGTCTAGCCGGAGTTTCGGCCTATCGATCGTATACCGCACAAAAGGCGTTGTTCAATTATTACGTCAATCAAGATGGCATTAAAAAAGCGAAAATGTATAGTGCCGAGCCTGGGACAAGCGAGCATGAAACGGGCCTTGCCATTGATGTGACGGGCGGGAACGGAAAGTGCCCTGCGGAGGATTGCTTTGCGGGAACGGTGGAGGCCAAGTGGCTCGCGAACCATGCAGACGAGTATGGCTTCATTATCCGCTACCCGAAAGGAAAAGAATCCATCACCGGCTACAAATACGAACCATGGCACCTTCGTTATGTTGGTAGAGCCGTCGCCAAAGTTATCACCAAACATGGGATTACCCTGGAGGAATACTATGATGCGGTACCGGTGAACAACTGACACAGGAATAGGGCTGCGGACAACGGATTCTGGGGTTGGGTCATGAAACGGGGTTGGGCGAGTAAAATTTGAATTTTAGACGAGTAAATCCCACAAATAGACGAGTAAAAGTTAAAAAGATGCGAGTAAATCTTTAAAGTTGACGAGTTAAGGCAAGGGACAACCCCCTGCCTTTTTTGGTTTGATAAAATACTGTATTTCTCAGAACGGTTTAAGGGAGAATTATGTCTAACAAAAAAATAGCCCCCGCATCTTAGAACGTGTCCATTGCGGGGGCTTTTCTTATTTTCCTTTGATTTCTAGAAGCTTTAGTTTTAAATCGTTTTCCATCGTGGCAAGTTCTTGCTCAGCAATCCGGCGTTTGTGGCGCCCTTCTTCCTGGATTCTTAACGTCTCCTCAAGTGTGGAAATCAGGTTTTCTTGTGTTTTCTTAAGCGTTTCGATATCGACAAGACCACGCTCGTTTTCTTTGGCCGTTTCAATCGTATTTGTTTTCAGCATTTCGGCATTTTTCAGCAGCAGTTCGTTAGTAGTTTTAGATACCTGCTTTTGAGCCTCGACTGCATGCCGCTGGCGGATGAGCGTCAGCGCAATCGCCACTTGGTTCTTCCATAACGGAATGGCTGTGACGATGGAGGACTGAATTTTTTCTACTAATGCCTGGTTTGTGTTTTGAATCAAGCGAATTTGCGGTGCACTTTGAATCGTGATTTCTCGGCTTAACTTCAAATCATGGAGACGTTTATCGAGCCGGTCCGCAAATTGCATCATATCGTTAACTTCTTGATACTTCATCTGGTCATTTGTGGCTTCTGCCTCTCTTTTTAGCTGAGGGATTGTCTTTTCGTGCATTTCCTCAAGCTTAATTTCACCGGCGGCAATATAGACATTGAGAGCATGGAAATATTCTTTATTCGTTTCGTAAAGTTGCTCGAGCAGTTTGATATCGGATAACAGTACGTTTTTGCTGCGGTCCAGCTTCACGCTAATTCGGTCAATTTGTGCGCCGGTCTTTTGGTATTTGGACAGAACCTCCTGAAGCGAGCTGGAGATTTTTCCAAACATCCGTCCAAAAAAGGACGGCTTGCTGTCCTTTAGCTCGTCCGGATTCACTTCGTTGAGGCGCTTCATTAAATCGCTGATGATTTCTCCAATTTCACCAACGTCCTTTTGCTGAACATGCTCAAGCATGGCGTGAGAAAACGAGAGCAGCTTTCCTTGGGCCTGTGTCCCGTACTGAATCATCGCCTGATGGTTGGTCGGGTCAATTTGTTCAGCTAGCTGATAGGCTTTGGCACGGTGCTCCTCCGGGATAACATCGATAAGTTTTGTCGGTCTTGGGGCTTCCCCAGGCTGCTGAACCACTGGGCTTTTCGCCGGCTGAAGCCCGTCGCCAAACGGGTCAGCGAGGATATCGTTTAAAAAATCACCTTTTTGCAATGGATTATTTTCGGTCATTTTAACCACCTATTTTCTTCAGGGAATTTAGCTTCTTTTTGTTTTTTTATCGTATGTTTGGCAACATCAATTTCAAAATTTAAATGGTCCACATCATCTGAGACCACATGATATAAATCTTCCTCAAGTACCTTGGTAAGTTCATTCAAGGTCTGTCTTGTTTCAATCAAAGATTGATTAATTTCCAAGCTTTTTTTCGGCTGCGCTGAAAGAAAATTGTATTTTTCCGTCAGCTCGATAACTGAATCGAGATGTGAAAAATAAAACGGCTCGGCCTGATAGAAACGCTTTGGCTCCTTGAGAGCCATCTTTTGAATTTTTTTAGTGATACGAAGTATGTCAATTCTTTCCTTCACAGACGACAGGTCGCGAATACTAAAAAGCGATTTATTCAAGCGGCGGATTTTTTTCTGGGCATCCGCTAAATTTTTTCGAATATAACGGTATTCCCTCCATGACAGCCGGTGTTTTTTCAAAAACGTTGAAGTCATGATTGGCCCAAGGATTAAATGGGTTAGAACTCCTGCGGCAATCGCAATACCAATCGATGGCAGAAAGTTTATGTTCATAAAGAAAAAGCTGACAAAGCCCGCAATAATGGTAACAGGTACAGCCACAAACGAGCGGAGAATTAACGAAAGAATGGGATTCATTTTAATCGACTCCTGACTTTTCATCACTTCTATTAATACGTATGAAAGAAGTGAATGTTTCATTATTAAATGAATTGCCAACAAATGAAAGTTATTTCCATCTATTAATTCCACAATACATGAAAAAACTCCTGCCCGCCATAGACTTGAATCGCAAACAAACTACGACCTGAGACCTATTTTTTGAGGAAGCGGGTGGTGGTTTTTTCTATATCTCGTATAGTTCGATGGGTAGGCCGTCAGGATCTGAGAAGAAGGTGAATTTCTTGTTGGTGAGGGTGTCGATGCGGATTGGTTCCACTTCTATATGCTGCTCTGTTAAATGGTGAACCGCTTCTTCGATGTTCTCAACTTCAAAGGCTATATGCCGTAGGCCTGCTGCCTCCGGATAGCTTGGGCGCTCGGGTGGATTCGGGAAAGAAAAAAGTTCAATCTGGTAGTGGTCATTCACTTCTAAGTCCAGTTTATAGGAATCCCGCTCCTCTCGATAAGTTTCACTTATTGGATTCAAGCCAAGAATCCGCACATAAAAATCCTTCGATTTCTCATAATTAGAACAAATAATGGCGATATGATGGATTTTCTTTAACTTCATAAACGACACAACTTTCTACTTAAAAATAGGGATAACCCTCTTGCCTCCTCGCAGGAGACAAGAGGGCTAAAAAGCTCAATACTTACAAAGGTTAGCCAGTTCAAACCTAAATTCGAAGAACGTCTGCCCCACATGGACAATGTCACGAGCGGTGCTGACACTTTTAATGACACCCTTTGACTTTAAACCCCAAAGTCCTCTGGCCTATCCCCTCTTTTTCCAAAGTGATAAAGGATGGCTTGGACGATGCGCCCAGAGGCGATGCCGTCGCCGTAGGGGTTGGAGGCTTTGGCCATTTGGTCATGTGCAGCCGGATCCGTAAGCAATTCGTCGGCCATTCCAAAGATGGTTTCTTCATCGGTGCCCGCAAGCTTCAGCGTACCGGCGGCAATCCCTTCTGGACGCTCGGTTGTATCCCTTAGGACAAGAACCGGAACACCTAACGATGGCGCTTCCTCTTGAACACCTCCGGAATCAGTAAGAATCAAATATGCCCGTGAGGCAAAGTTGTGGAAATCAATGACATCCAACGGTTCAATCAAATGAATTCGGTCATTGTCTCCCAAGATTCGACCGGCAATCTCGCGAACAACAGGATTCATATGTACCGGGTAAACTACCTGGACATCATCGTGCTTTTCAACTAAACGGCGGATAGCATTGAACATGTTCTCCATTGGTTTCCCGGTGTTTTCGCGACGGTGGGCAGTCATAAGCACCAATCTATCTCCGCCAAGCCTGTCCAATACAGGATGTGAATATTGGCTTTTTACAGTCGTCTTCAACGCATCGATTGCTGTGTTGCCAGTTATGAAAATAGATTCTTCCTTCTTATTTTCCACTAATAGATTCTGCTTGGACTGGACTGTTGGCGAAAAATGAAGATCAGCCAGTACACCTGTCAGCTGCCGGTTCATTTCTTCAGGGTAAGGCGAATATTTATTGTGCGTACGAAGCCCCGCCTCCACATGACCAATTGGAATCTGATGATAAAAAGCTGCTAAACTTGCCACGAACGTTGTCGATGTATCACCGTGAACCAGCACGATATCTGGTTTAACGTCGGCCAAAACTTGGTCAAGGCCTTCCAAGGCCCGGGTGGTCACACCGACCAATGATTGTCTTTCTTTCATTATATTTAAATCATAATCAGGCGTGATTTCAAAAATATTCAAAACTTGGTCCAGCATTTCACGATGCTGCGCTGTCACTGTCACAATTGACTTGATTTGCTCCGGATACTTTTCAAGCTCCTTCACGAGCGGCGCCATTTTGATTGCTTCAGGTCTCGTACCGAATACCGTCATAACCTTTAATTGCATATCTAATAAGACCTCCCAATAGTTAATCTACAAACCATTATACCTTTCAAATGTTTTTTTGAAAAATAACTGCTAATTACCACTCCATTCATATAGACTTCCCTGTCAACAGTACCCACAGCCAAATTTTCAGGTACAAATTCCCATTAACCCACCACCGAATATATTGCCATTGTTGGTTTTTTAAAAATTCCGAATATAGAGGTGAATCATGCATTGAAGAAGAGGGCCCTATTTACAATTCCGATCAGCTTACTGCTGATTGCGGCGATCGTCGCTTCCTTTGTCCTGATCAACATCAAGCCTGCCAAAGGGAATGTATCGCAAGCCCAAAGGCTGAATGAATACACGAAGCCTGCTGTGGTGCGAATAATTGACTATGCATTGGTTGGGTGGCAGTTTAATGACTACAACCCTGAAGTCGAAGCAGTTTTGGAACAGCTAAAATATCAAACGCTTATCGGTGGGTCGGGGTCTGGGGCAATTATTAACTCTGACGGCTATATCGTTACCAATGCCCACGTCGTCGAATATGGAAAAATGGCCGACCAAGAGGTGGCCGATGCAGCCTTCGAGCAGCTGGTGACCATCATGGCGGACCACTTCCAGGTTGATTACAATACTGCTTATAATTATTTAGTCGCCTATACTCAGTATACGGAGATTAAGCGCGTCACAAAGGTTATTTTACCAGGCGGAGATGTTCTCGACGGGGAAATTAAGAGCTACGGTGCGCCGATTAACCAAGGGAAGGACGCCGCCGTCGTAAAAATAGAGGGAAAGAATCTGCCGACTATTCCGCTTGGTGACTCTAGCGAAGTCCAAAACCAGGATAATATTTGGGTAAGCGGGTATCCTGCAGCTGCCGATTCGGACCTTTTGTCACCTGATTCATCTCTCGTTTCCACTATGAATGCTGGGCAAATTTCCGCGACTGACAAAAAGACCGATCAAGGAAGTCCGGTAATTCAAATTAACGCCGCGGCAACGCACGGAAATAGCGGCGGACCTGTCATTAACGAAAAAGGGCAAATTATTGGGCTTCTGACATTCCGTGGCGATACGGTCAACGGTCAAGAGGTGCAGGGCTTTAATTTCGCCGTACCGGTCAATACCGTCAAAGAATTTGTGAACCAAGCCGGTGTCAGAAATACGAAGAGCGAAACGAATCGGCTTTATAAAGAGGGCCTTGAATTGTATTGGGGCGGCTACTACAAACATGCCTTGGAAAAATTCGAAGCAGTCCAGCGGATTTATCCAAATCACTCGGAAATAAAGGAGTATATCGGCAATTCTGAGGAGAAAATGAGCAAAAGCAAGATGCTTTGGTCCGATTATGCCACCTTCTTCTATATTGGTGACGGTGTGGCTGGTCTGCTTGTTCTGATTCTGTTGGTGTTCACCTTTGCCGGCGGGTCGAAAAATAAGGCAGCCGCGGCTGTGCTTCCGGCCGCTGGACCGAGTGCGAATATGGGTGAGCAGGGCTCAGCGCCTACTGTGCCGCAGGCACCATCAGCACCAGAAATGAATTTAAACGACCTGAATAAGGATGGCAAGGTGGATATCCAGGACCTTCTGATTGCCCTGCAGGAGCAGCAGAAAAAACAAAATAAAGATGGTAATGAGGAGTAAACACCTGGGATAGTAGAAAACTGCCGAAAGGGGGATACAGTTCTGAAGAGACTGTATCCCCTTTTTTTGTTGCGGGAAAGTGCGCATGATTGGCCTCAAATCTTTAAACCCTATCAAAACATACTTTCGAATTGGATTTTTTTACAAACGGTGATAATATATCCCTAATTACTATATATTTAAATGTACCAAAAGATTCATTTTCCACATCCACAACAGTTACAAAACTCGCATTTTCTAACATTTAATCTTTCACACACTACCAAAATCAACAACACTGCCGCTTCAAAGGGCCGACTGGATAATCAACTGTCCACCTCAGACGGACAAATGTCCACGAACAGTGCCTGACACTCATAGCATAAAAACTCTATTGTTACACTATTAAACTACATATTTTGGAGGTCCACTATTATGGAGGTTCGTTCAAAGAAAGGTAGAAAGTGGTTAAAAGTAACAGGGATTTTTCTTTTACTAGTTTTTGTTGCGGCAGGGGTTTATGGGTTTATGGTTTACCACTCCCTTAAAGATGCTGTGGTTACCATGCACCAGCCGGTTAAGCGGACGGTACCTGAAAAACGGCCACAGCCGGTCGCTTTGGAAAAAAAGGAGCCCTTTTCCGTGTTAATGCTCGGTGTCGACGAACGAAAAGGGGACAAAGGCCGTTCCGACACGATAATCGTTTTGGCTGTCAATCCGAATAATAATTCGGTAAAAATGCTCAGCATCCCGCGGGATACCCGAACGAAAATTGTCGGAAAAGGAACAGAGGATAAAATTAACCACGCCTATGCTTTTGGCGGAGTTCCAATGTCCATGGCTACCGTCGAAGAATTTCTTGATATTCCGATTGACTATTACATGCAGATCAATATGGAAGGCTTTAAGGATATTGTGGATGCTGTCGGTGGTGTTAAAGTTTATAATGATATTGATTTTTCCCAAGGCAATTCCCACTTTCCTATAGGAGAAATAAACCTGAACGGAGAGCAGGCTTTAAGTTTTTCACGAATGAGGTATGAAGACCCCAGAGGAGACTTTGGCCGGCAGTTGAGACAGCGGCAGATCATTGAAGGAGTAATTGATGAAGGTATGAGCCTATCAAGCCTGACAAGTTTCTCCTCTATTTTTGAGGCAATTGGAAAAAACATAAAAACGAACCTAACCTTCGATCAAATGGCAGACATCCAAAAAAATTATAAAGACGCTGGTAAAACGATTCAGCAAATGGAAATCAAAGAAACCGGGACGATGATCAATAAAATTTACTATGGGCTGGTCTCACCAGAAGAAAAGACAAGAATCCAATCCGAACTAAAAAAACAACTGGAATTACAATAAAGAAATACAAGAGAAGTACCTGACTGGCTAAATGGGCAGCTTATCCCATTTAGCCAGTTTTTTTGTGATGCAGAGGGACGGTTCTTCTGCCTCACATAAGGAAACATTTCTGGGTTCGCGCATATAAAAATATAACTGTTTTTATGTTATTTTGGAAAGATAGAGAAAAATTCAAAAAAGATAAATTTGTTTTTATAAAGGGGGGAAAAAGGTGACTCAAAATTTGCTATTGGCCTTTGGGTTAACTTTATTTGCCGGCCTTGCCACTGGGATTGGCAGTTTACTTGCATTTTTCACCTCGCACACGAATACAAAGTTTCTTTCGGTCACACTTGGATTCTCCGCGGGTGTCATGATTTATGTGTCCATGGTTGAGATTTTTGTGAAGGCAAAAACGGCACTAGTGGATGCCATGGGAACCGTTCCTGGCAACTGGCTGACCGTCGGCGGCTTCTTTGCGGGGATGCTTTTGATTGCCAGCATCGATAAATTTATTCCAAAGCAAAGCAACCCGCATGAACTCAGAACGGTCGAGGATATGACCGGTACCGGAGGAGACGTTGCAGCGGCCGGAAAGAAACCGGACTTACTAAAAATGGGGACATTCACAGCCCTTGCGATTGGTATTCATAACTTTCCGGAAGGGATTGCTACCTTTACCTCTGCCCTCCAGGATCCAAAGCTCGGAATCGCCATTGCAGTGGCCATCGCCATTCACAATATCCCTGAGGGAATTGCGGTTTCTGTTCCGGTCTATTTTGCCACCGGCGATAAAAAAAGAGCGTTTAAGCTATCCTTTCTTTCGGGGCTGTCGGAGCCGATTGGGGCACTAGCTGCTTACCTATTCTTAATGCCCTTTCTGAACGATATTATGTTTGGGGTTATCTTTGCCGCAGTAGCCGGGATTATGGTATTCATTTCCCTTGATGAGCTGCTCCCAGCCGCCAAAAGGTATGACGAAGCCCACCTGTCCATATATGGGTTGATTGGTGGGATGGCTGTGATGGCAATCAGCCTGCTTTTATTTATATAAAATATTTAGGGTTCGGTTCGTTAGCGGCCGAACCCTATTGTTATTTAAGCACATATCCGCTTTAATAAATCTCCGTCGAAACAATAGATACATATTATAATAGTGAAGAGCAGCGTTTTTCCAAAAAGCACATGAATAGGCAGTGATTACAATGGTCTGGTTGTATTATCTTGTTTCTTATTTGGTTGGTAATATCATGTTTGGATACTTGGTGTCCATGTTGTTGAAAGGGCAGGATATCCGTGAGCAGGGCAGCGGGAATGTCGGAGCAAGGAATGCTGGGCGTGTTTATGGAAAAAAGGCCTTTGTTCTAACTTTTCTGGGTGACGCTTTGAAAGGGGCCTTTGTGGTACTTGCCGGGCGGTATCTACTGCATTTTTCAGAGACTGTCCAATTGTTAGGACTGGTTTTTGTCATTGTTGGCCATCTCAAACCGATAGTTCTTAAGTTTAAAGGCGGCATGGGGATTTCGACCTTTATCGGCGGAATTATTGCGTTCGAACCGCTGATAGCATCCATAATTGTTCTCGCATTTCTCGTACTCTATCCCTTTTTAAAAAGCTTCACATTCACAGGCTTGGGGTCGTTCCTTTTTATTCCTGTGTTCTTGATATTCAAAACAGATAATTGGGTTATCCCTGCTATTGTATTAGGCATGATTTTTCTACTAATCCTGGTCCATATAGAAAACATTAAAGAGAGGATTAAGAAATAGTTCATCATTTCAATGTCCCGCTGTTCAAGCGAATGGCTTCTGCGATGCTTTGGTCGGTGATGCAGGGGCTTCTTTCGAGGTCAGAGATGGTGCGGGCGAGGCGAATGATTTTGATTTGGGCTCGGTTGCTGAGCCCTTTTTTGTTTAATAGAACATTTAGGGTTCGCTGCTGCCCCTCTGTCAGCGGGCTTGTTTTCATAAGAGTCTCATAGGGAACCCTGCTGTTGCAAATCTGCTTTCCATAACGGTTATACTGCCTTAGCCGTGCCTCCTCAACTCTTTTACGTACCGCCTCTGAAGCTTCTTCCTTCTTCCTCTCTGCAGCTTCAAAATCAACCGGTCCCAGGCCAAGATGAATATCAAACCGGTCACGAAGCGGTCCGGAAAGCTTGTTTTGATAAAAATGAACCTGCTTTGGTGAACACGTACAATAATGAGTGTTTGACCCGGCGTATCCGCATGGACAGGGATTCATCGCCGCAATCAAAATAAACGAAGCAGGATAGGTAATCGTTGCATGCGTCCGGCTGATCGTAATTTGGCCATTCTCAAGCGGTTGTCGCAGCATATCCAATGTCTTTTTCGAAAATTCTCCGATTTCATCCAAAAACAAAACGCCGCGGTGGGCTAATGAAATTTCCCCTGGCTTTGGATACTGGCCGCCTCCAATAATTGAAACGCCCGATGCGGAATGGTGAGGATTGCGAAACGGCGGCACCTTCGACTGGGGATGGTCTGCCCTGCCCAACTGATATAGGCTCATGACTTCAAGCTGTGCTTCTTTCGTCAGCGCCGGCAATATGGAAGGAAATCTCCACGCCAACAGGCTTTTCCCGCAGCCAGGAGGACCCGTCATCAGCACGTGATGCTCTCCGGCAGCCGCAATTTCCAAGGCATGCTTGGCTTTACCATGGCCGATTACCTGTCGTAAATCCATATAATCGAAATCACAATTACCAGTCTCATCGATTTTTTTCGAAAAAGAGGACGGCTGCCACTGACCAGATAAATGCCCAATGACATCCTGCAATGAATTAACATTAATAAGTTCTATGCCTTCCAGGTCAAGAGGTGGAAGCCGTTCATCCAACGGTATGTAGAGCCTTCGCAGCCCAAGCTTCTTTGCCGCAAGAATGGCAGGCAGCAATCCATCGACAGACTGAACCGCTCCGTCCAGTGATAGCGCCCCAATAAAGCCCACCTCCTTCGGAACTGAAACCTCTAACTCATGAAGGCTCATCAACACCCCAATTACCATCGGAAGGTCAAACATCGCCCCCATTTTCTTTTGATCGGCCGGTGAAAGATTGACTGTGATTTTTTGCCCATGAAAGATGTAACCCAAAGAAAGTAGTGCCGCCATGATCCGTTCCTTCGATTCCTTCACAGCCGCATCCGGCAGGCCGACAATTTTAAAGGAATCATTCCCGATATAGGTGCTGACCTCGACATTCACCCGATAGCCTTCCATACCTTTTAAACCAATACTTGTTACACACGCCCACATGACTGGTCCTCCTCTGCAAAAAGTAGATTTTTTCTTTTTAAGGCTCCGTTATTATTCATTGTTGATTTTCGTGTAGGTATGATCATTCATAGGCGGAGAAATTCCGGCTATTATATAGAGAGATTGCATATGAAGCAGATATAAACCAGCTAATAGTTTGTCAACATTTTTCATTTAAATATCTTTTTATTGTGTGGTATTCTAAAAATAAGCATGC
>NZ_JAGYPE020000089.1 GCF_018343545.2 Neobacillus citreus
TGTATGTCTCCATCGTCGAATATGATGTTAGGGGAATTGGAGCCTAATTCAAGGGTAACTTTTTTAAAACCGGCGGTTTCACGAATTTTCTTTCCAACGGCTAAACTTCCTGTAAAGGATATTTTATGGACTTTTTCATGCGTGACAAGAGATGCACCTACTTCTCCCGTTCCCATTAACAAATTTAAAGCCCCATCTGGAAGGCCTGCTTCCTGAAATAACTTGACTAATTTATAACCCGACACCGGTGTTTTCTCGGCAGGTTTGAAAACAATTGTATTACCCGCAGCAATCGCTGGTGCAATTTTATGCAATGACAAATTTAGCGGAAAGTTAAAGGGAGTGATGGCTCCTACCACACCTAATGGGATTCGTTTCACTAACCCCAATCGATTTTCCCCTCCAATGGCTGCATCCATTGGCAGGACTTCTCCGGTAATATTTTTGGCAAGTTCAGAAGCAAACCTTAGAACTTGAACGGAACGATTGATTTCATCCCTGCTATATTTGATTGGTTTACCAGCCTCTCGGACAATCGTGTCTATAAAATCCTCAGGCTTTTCCTCTAAAAGGTCGGCAGCTTTTCGCAAAATATCACTTCGTTGATGAGCAGGCATCATCTTCATCGTGGAATGAAAAGTTTCAAAGGCATTTTCTACTGCCTCATTCAGATCAGCTTCTGTTGCTAAAGCTAATTCCGCTACAATTTCTTGATTATATGGATTTTTTACCTCAAGTGTTTCTCGATTATGTTCATTTCGCTCTTGACCATTGATAATCGAACCGAGCCGCATGTTGACCCTCCCTCTCTTAGCATTGAAGATGACTTAATTTCTCGGTTAATTTCATGTTTTCACTATAATCAACTGGGCAATCAATAAAGACAGGCTTGTTCATGGCAATGGCCTTCTCTAATGCAGGTTTAAGTTCCTCTGCCCTGTTAATTTGCAAAGCTTCAAATCCGTAAGATGATGCAAGCTGAACAAAGTCAGGATTTCCAAATTTAATATGGGAAGGACGGTTAAACTTTTTCAATTGATGCCATTCGATTAAGCCATATCCTTCATCTCTCCATAATAAAACAATAATAGGGAGATTCAGACGTTTGGCTGTTTCTAACTCAGCGCCGGTCATTTGAAAAGATCCATCCCCGCAAACAGCGACAACGGTACGATTCGGCTGGGCAAGTTTCGCCCCTATCGCTCCTGGGACAGCGATCCCCATTGATGCCAGGCCATTAGAAATAAGACAGGTATTCGGTTGATAGGTATGGAACATTCTCCCCATCCATACTTTATGTGCCCCCACATCTGAAATCACAATATCCTCTTCTTTTAAAACAGCTCTTAAATCGGAAATAATTTTCTGAGGTTTGAGCGGGAAGCTCGTATCGACACTAAATTGCTGGAGCTCAGCAAGTACCTTATTCCGAACGTTCGATACCCATGAATTATTCCTTTCTCTTGGGGAAATAACCTTATGTAACTTTTCTAAATTCCGTTTGATATCTCCTACTACGTTTAGTTTGACAGGATAATTTTGATCGGTCTCCGCTTCTTCTGTATCAATGTGTAAAATGGAGGTGGCACCTTTAGGATTCCATTTAGAAGGAGGATATTCTGCAATATCAAAACCAATCGCGATAATTAAATCGGAGTGATTAAATCCACAAGTAATGTAATCATTCCCGCCAATGCCTGCTGTAAATAAACTTAGGTCATGGGTCCAGGGAAGAGCTCCTTTTCCCATGAAAGTATGGACGACAGGGATATTGGCCTTTTCCACTAGAGCCCTTAATTGTTCAGCAGCATGTCCCCTAGTTATCCCGTTACCAGCTAAAATAAGTAGGTGCTCAGCTTGTTCAATAAGTTGAGCTGCTTGTTTAATGACCTGATCCCCTGCTTCTGTTAAAGTATGGACAGTTCCCTTTAAGGGAGTTCCCTGAACCTCCATTCCAGCAACATCATTTGGGAGATCGATGTGGACAGCACCAGGTTTATCTTGAGTAGATACCTGAAATGCTTTACGAACTGCTTCAGGGATGATCTCTCCTTTTTTAATTTGTGCATTCCATTTTGTTACAGGTTCATAGATATGGATCAAATCATAATACTGATGACTAATTTTATGCTGCCTGTCTAAACTAGCTTGGCCAGTAATCGCAACAATTGGATTCAAATCCATGTTGGCATTTGCCACACCTGTTAAAAGATTTGTTGCTCCCGGACCTAATGTGGCTAAGCACACACCCGGTTTTCCCGTTAACCTTCCGTAGGTCCCTGCCATAAAAGCAGCACTCGTTTCATGTCTGGTTACGATAAAATTAATCGTTGAATCCAGAAGAGCATCCATAAGATCGATATTTTCCTCACCTGGTATCCCAAAGATATATTTTACGCCTTCTTCTTCTAAACACTTTACTAATAATTCAGCTGCCTTCACTATTAAACACCCTTTACAATGGATTACGAAGAATTGGATGCTGCTTCTCCGTTCGTACGAATCATAACGTCGGCAATATTCGTGATCATTTCCTTCATAAATAAACACTTAATATCCAGACATAAAAATGGAATATATATAGTTAAGATTCTCTTTATGGGGAAATTTATCCTTAATGATTTATGGTATCCTGTCCTTTTGCTTTGTTCTGCCATAAAAATGCCTCCTTTATAAACTGCATTCCGCCTTGCTGATGCGTTTTTTTTAAAAGGTGTTATGCAATTATCTGGCCGTTAACATGAAAAAAGCACAATTCTTTCTGCAGAATTGCGCCTGATCGCGAAATAGCCACTTATCCTAGTTTGTTAGCGACCTTCCAATGTTGTATTGATCTTCGTTCCCGTGTAGTGCTAGCACCTAACATATTTACGTTTAAACCCAAGCTTCCCTCTATCAATCTCCTTTTGAATATTTTCGGAAGCATTCAGGATACTGCTCTTTTTCTTATCCCGCTTGATTTCGACTGGGCCAACAGCCTTTGCGGTTTCAACCGCCTTATCGTGGAGCGGCACATAGGAAATCGCGACGGTGTAGATAAAATTATTCATAGCGGATTTTGTTCGATCCGGAGCATCGTGAATCGTCTTTTCCACCTGATCCAGCATATCGGCAAGCTTACTTGCATCAAATTCATTGTCCTTTCGATTCCCCAACAGCCAGCAGTAACAGCTCCACCCTGCCGACATTCTCAGTTCTTCCCCGCTGGCAATCCATTTATCAGCAACAGCCTGCGCAATATCGGCTTCTGCCAATGTGACCGCCACCACATAATCGGAAAGCATATAAAAATACGCCCCATCCATCCAACGGTCAAAATCCTCCTCCGTCATGGCCTTTGGATCCGCAATGATGCCGGCAAAATACATGGCATCGTAGTTCCCGGTGGCGTAAAGCTGCTCCGCCAGAGGCTGATCCTTCTTGATTTTCTTCGCAATCGGCTTCATCGCACCTGTTGCCACGCCAAAAACTGGCTCGTGTGCACCATTGCCTATGTACATCTTTTTCAATCGCTCCTTGCCGAGCGCCTCAAGCTCCTGCATAACCGTTTCGAAATCCATTGTTTTTGCACTTCCTTCCCCGTATCATCATACCCACTTCATTGTAACCATATAGCTTCTATTCTTAATAATCATATTACCTGAAAACATTCCACGAATCTTGAAAAATGAGGAAAGTGCAGATAAAAAGACCAATTATAGGGTACTTCTAGAGGCGGTAAAAAGAGGGCGGAAAGTATATAGGAAGTTTTGGAAAGTAACCAGACCAATTCGGAAAGTATATCCAAATAAATGGAAATCACTTTAAAAAGTTCCCTGAACTAGGCTCTCCGCCTGGATTTTTGCTATAGAGTCCACATTGACGGTTATCATGCATCACCGAGGAGTGAGTGAGGCACAAGAACCGTCCCCCTGCTCCAAATTTATTAAATAACAACTTCCTACAACTTTTTTACACCGTTTTTTAACAATTGCAGCATATTCACCAAGCTCCTCGACTGTTTCAAAGGAGCGATTCTGGTTCGTAACGATGGCAATTGACAATGAAACGAGCTCTATTTTTTCAATAGTACCTTGACGATTCTCAGAAATGACATATCTTTGTAATAGGTGATTCGGAGAGTAAAATTGTTTAACCAACTCGTCAAATTCTCCCATGATCTTATGGCAAATGGATATATAATCATAATGACTTAAGATGGCAATGAAATCGTCTCCGCCAATATGTCCCAAAAAATACCCTTCTTGAACAAATATATTTTTAAGCAGCTCCGCTGTTGCTTGAAGAAGGTTATCGCCCTTTTTAAAACCATACGTATCGTTATACGCTTTGAATTGATCTAAATCAAAATATAAGATACTATAGCTTTCCTGCTGGATGATTTCCTTTATTTTCTCTTCAATAATATGGTTACCAGGCAAACTAGTTAGAGGATTTAAATAGCTCGCAAATTCTACTTGTACTTGAACTAATTTAAGCAATAAACTTTCGATGCTGACGATGCCGTGATACTTATGATCCTTGGTGACGATGACATAATCGTACCGCTCCTCATCTTTCCTCTCCATGGCTAATTTGCTTACTTCCGTTATGGATTGAAAATAATCAACTGTTAGCGGTTCCTTATTTATTATCAAGTTAACGGACCTTTCCATAAACACGTTATACCCATACAAAGTCCCGATTGTTTGATAAAAATGAGTTCTGGTAATAAGTGAAACAGGTATTTCTTTATTTACGACAACAATTCCCTGTATTCTAGTATTCTCTTTAAACATATGATCTACTGCTTTGTTTATCACATTTTGAGAAATACAGGGTACCTGTTCTGCAATATCACCAATATAAGCAACCATCTTTTCACCTTCAGTTTATGGCATTTTCATGATTAAATAAATCCTGCGGAATACGGCCCGGCCTTAGTTCCTCGTTTGGTCTGCCGAGGGCATATCCTTGACCGAAATCTACTCCTTGCTTACGTAAATAAGCAAATTCCTCTATTCTCTCTATACCTTCTGCAATAATTTCTGTAGAGGATTGTTTGGCATAATCGATGATTAATTTCACCAATTGCTGCTGTTCCCTACATTGATCAATATTTTGAATGAGTGACCGATCAAGCTTAATAAATTCAGGCTTTAAATAAACAAGTGTTTTTAGACTATTGTAGCCGGAACCGACATCATCAATAGCGATCCGAAACCCCTGTGAACGATAATTTGAAAGGACTTTTTCAAAAAGCGTAAAATCAGTCACAGCACTTTTCTCCGTTAATTCAAAAATAACCTGTTTCGGTCCAATCCCAAGCTCGGCTAAAAGTTGGATCGTTTCCCCACTATGATAATTAGAATCTAATAAAACATGAGGGTGAATATTAATAAATACCAGCGGAGTACTTTGATATCCATCACAACCATCGAGCTTATCAATAAAACGTTTAAGTGAAAGATTCCTGCAAAAACATTCAAATAAGAACACTTGATTTGTATTTCCAACAAATTCATAAAACATTTCAGTGTTCGGAAATAAACTGGTTTGATTAGGGCGATTTAGTGCTTCATACCCAATCGTTTCTCCTGTCTCCAAACTCAGAATAGGCTGAAAGAAAGTATTTAATGCTTGCCTCTTCATGATTTCTTGTAATTCCTTCAACCTTTTAAAATGCAAAACTTCCTTCTTTCTTCTATCATTTAAATGCTTTAAATAGGAATAAAAAATATTATTCCCAAATGTCGAAAATAAAGCGCCCTTTTCTTGAATGTACATGTTGTGCACCTACTCTTAATATGGTAATTATTATTTTAAGTTAAGAGTGTTAACGGATTGTTACTGTATTCTTTATTTTTTGTAAATTAAGAGGAAGAAGAATCGTCCCCATGTCCCGTTTCACGTCACACCAAAACAGGACAAAAGAACCATCTCCATATCCCATTCGGAATTCAAATAGAAATGAAGCATGAGAACCGTCCCTCTGCCTCAGCCCCCCTTTTTATTTTTCAACAGTCTTAGCAATCACAGCCCCAATTATGAGTGCCCAAACAGGCGCGCTGATGTGGAGAAAGGAGACTTGCGACAGAGCGATTAGGAATGCTGCTAGTGCACTGAAGCGGTAGCGGTTGTCTGAAAATCCCTGCAGCAAACTGGAATGCAGCACCCCGATTAAGGCAAAGCCGGCCAGCATCGACACAAACGCCTGCGGCAAGGATTGAATGAAGGGAACGATTTTCCATGCAAAAATACCAAATAACATAACGAAAATCCCTGACAAAACAGACCCGGCATATCGTTTTGATTTTTCGCCAGAATCAGGTCCAGCGCATATCGCCGTCATCATTCCAGCGATATTCGCGCAATGGCCGCCGAAAAACCCCGTGATGCTTGAAAACACACCACTAATGGTGACAATTTTACGGATGGGTGGGTCAAAATCCTCGCTTTCCAACGCGCCTATTCCCGGTGCCGCATCATTGCTAAGGACTAACATCGCCAGCGGGAGGGCCAAGGTCAAGACTCCCATCCACGAGAATTCCGGAGCATGCAACGACGGCAAGGAAAAAGGAATTCCCTGTGAACTCAAGTCGAAATTCTGTGTGAAAAAAAGCGCCACAAACGCCACGGCGACCGCTGCCATGACGGCAGGAATCCGCTTGCTGAATTTGGTGCATACAAAAAAGCTGACCAAGGCTGCCAACCCGACCACCGGCATTTCTTGAATAGCCGGAATCAGCTTCACCACATATCCAGTCACCAATCCTGCCAGCATCGCCGATATCACTTCCTTCGGTACCCATTTGATGATTTTTGTAAAAAGTCCCGACACGCCAACGATCATGATCGTAAGCCCAGACAACACATATCCCCCGATGAGTTCCGGAAAGGTAAAATGGGCCGTAACCGTTGCTAGGAAAGCCACGCCCGTGATGGAATGGCCGCCGGTGATCGGCTTTCGAAAAAGAAGAGCCATCAAAACGCCAACTACACCGGGGAAAAAATTAGCGGCAAACATCCAGGTAATCGTTTGCTCATTCGTAAAATGGCCGGCCGTTGCAGCCTGCAAAATAATCAGCGCCGGTCCTGTCATAAGCAATGTGCTGGAAATAAGACCTGACGATAGATTTTGACTATTAATATCGTGGAGAAAAGATTTTCTTTTTCTATTGGACTGTAAACGAACACTTTCATCTAATTTTTCTTGTAATCCCATCTGCCTTCCCACATATCCTCTCTTTTTATACTATTATTAAAAAGGTAGGATAATATATTTCGATTGTCAAACTTTTTGGAATAGTTTATCAGTTTTCGAGGCACGGGGACGGTTCCCATGCATCATCGCGGAGTGAGTGAGGCACAAGAACCGTCCCCATGCATCATCGCGGAGTGAGTGAGGTACAAGAACCGTCCCCATGCATCACCCACTCAAATAAAGGCGAACAGTGTTTTAGCTGTCCGCCTAGATTTATCATTATTTATTCCATTGAATAGGCGAGATTTACTGTATTCTTTCCAGCCGATTTTGATTTATACATGGCTAAATCCGCGAGTTTAAGTATTGAAGCGGGAGTGTCTTTTGGTTGGCACATAGCAAGGCCGATGCTCGCGGAGATTTTACAATCGTGGACGCTTATCTGCAATAGGTTTAAGATCCGATTTGCTTGGGCTTCTGCTTGGTGTAAGTTAGCACCCTTAAGCAATACTGTGAACTCATCACCTCCGAGCCGGCCCACAAAAGTACCCTCATTTTCTATTTCTAGTAGTTTTCGGGAAACCTCTATTAAAAGCTTATCCCCAACCTCGTGGCCATACCGGTCGTTCACCTTTTTAAAGCCGTCCAAATCAATAAACATTAAATAGGATTGGTCCTTTTTCTTTAAGGCACTCTCTAACTCTCTTATAAAGTAATGTCTATTGGGAAGTCCTGTTAAAGAATCATATAAAGCCATTTTGGTTAGTTTTTCATTTAACTCCTGTATTTTTAGCTGCCTATTTATGAGTTTCTCCGCTAATGCCCCAACCCCAATCGAGCAAGAAAGGGTGATCAACGAAATCCCAATATGCAAGGCGGAGTTCTCATCGATCACATTTACACTGTGGAATTTTTTCTCATAAAAGAACCAGCTTAGATGATAGGCATTGACGATGATTCCAGCAAAAACACCGCCATACAACCCTAAATAATAGGAAAAGATGAAGCACGGGATAAGCAATGCAAACCAAGACAGATCGTCAATATAAAACCTTTCATAATCATCTAAAGAATCGGGTATGAGTATAATAAACACACATAACGAAAGAAGGGGTAATGGAATTTTCCGAGTATTTATCGACAAACTTTTCAAGTGTTAATCCTCCGCCAATCATTGCTCTTAGATAGAAGTTGGGAAAACGCAGCTACATCCACAGGCTTACTAAACAGATATCCTTGAATCAGACTACATTTGTGCTTTAGTAAAAAATCAAGTTGCTCTTCTGTTTCAACCCCTTCAGCTACCACCTTTATTTTTAGTTCTTGTGCCAAATAAAGGATTGATTTGATGATCGCTTCATCATCAAAACTAGAATGAATAGCATTAATAAAAGAACGATCAATTTTTAAAAAATCCACTTTAAATTTTTTCAAATAATTAATCGAGGAGTATCCTGTCCCGAAGTCATCTAAGGAGATCGCAATACCACTCTCTTTTAAAGCATTGATGGTCGCTAAAACTTTTATTTCATTTTGAATAAGGGATGTCTCGGTAATTTCAAACTCCAACCATTTCGGATCGATGTTGGTTTCAGCTAGAATCATTTGCAATTTGCTAACAAGATCATCCTTTAAAAAACGTTTCGCACTAATATTGATCGATATGGGAACGATTGTATTTCCACCATCCAACCATTGTTTAATTTGCTTACAAACCTCCCCAATAACCCAATCCCCTAAATCAATAATTAAATTCGTTTCTTCTGCTAATGGAATAAAATGATCAGGAGGAAGAATTCCCCTTTCAGGATGGTTCCAACGAATTAAAGCCTCGGCTCCCTTAATTTTCCTGGTCTTTGGGTCCACCTTTGGCTGATAATGGAGGATGAATTGTTCCTCTTGAATGGCTTTCATCAAATCGTTGACCATCAGAAATTGCTGATGAAATTCAGTTGTCATCGAAGGAGTGTAAAACTGAATATTGTTTTTCCCCAGTCCTTTTGCGCGATATAAAGCAATATCCGTATTGGCGCATAGCTCATTCATGGTCCGGCCGTCACGTGGAAAAATGCCGATTCCAATACTGTTCGTAATGTGTAAGTGATAATCTTGAATGATAAATGGGGACTCAAATTCCCTTTGTATTTTTAATGCCACTTCATTTGCGGCTTTCGGATGACAATTCGTTAGAATAATGGCAAATTCATCGCCGCCAAGTCTTACTAACAGATCATTTTCAGTAAGATGGCGACCCAATCTTTTTGCTGCTTCTTTTAGAAGTTGATCTCCTCCAGAATGTCCTAATGTATCATTCACAAACTTGAAGCGGTCCAAATCCAAATAAAACAATACAAACTCTTCCTTATAATTTCTTACCAAACGCTCTAATTTCTCCTCAAATAGCCTTCGGTTAGGCAAATCGGTTAAATAATCGTGATAGGCATAATAATTAATCTGATCATATTCTAATTTCTTGTTATGAATATCAGTAACTAGACCATCTAGACGTACTAAGGCTCCATCGGAGTCTAAAATGGGAAATGTCCGCGCCTCGACCCATTTTATTTCTCCTGACGAATCCACAATCCGATACTGATATATACAGTTTTCCCCTTTTCTAAGCTCCATCTGGCTTTGTTCAAAGCACTTTAAATCTTCAGGATGAATTAGTTCTATCCAATCACGGGAACCATTCATAAAATCTTCTTTTTTGATTCCTGATAAGGTTTCAATGCCTGAAGATACATAAACAACTTTACGAGCGCGGATATCCCAAGACCAAACACCTAAATTTAGACTTTCATAAATTTGCTGGAATTGTGTTTCACTTTCCTTTAACCGTGTCTCAGTCTGAATAAGTTTTGAAATGTCTTTCGCAATTCCGTAAATACCTACTACCTCACCATTGGAAAACATAGGAATATTGGTAACGGTAACTTCGACATAATGTCCGGCTTTATGAATGCAGCTGCAATTATATTGTTGCACCTGCCCGCCTACAGCAAGTTGAACATGATCTGAAACCCGGTCTAGATCTTCTTTTTTAACTAATGCATGGTACAATCCATGAATCTCATTTGAGGAGTACCCAAGAAAGCCTTCTATACTTTTATTGCAGCTTATAATATTGCCCACTAAGTCCATTGTAAAAATGGTATCAGGATGATGATGAAATATTGATTGATGGATATTTTGTTTATGAAGTTCATCAGAGGATATCGTGTATTCGGTCTTTGCAATTTGAAGTATGCTCACTAATAATTCCCCTCAATTTCACGATTTTTGTGGTCATTTCTATTTAGAGGTACATGATTTAATAATTGAATTTGATAAATTAATTCATCTAGTTCTCTACTGCATTTCAACACTGTCGGACTGGAAAAGCCATATAAGTAAACAAGAGTTTCTAACTTGTTTTTCAGTTCTGAAATCTGCTCTAAGATCAATGAGGCATTATCCATTTTTTCCTCCACTTTTACTATAACTGCTTTATTTTTATAGTTTCATTATGAAATAACAGGAAAAAATAAAATATCACCAAACCTTCCCAATATGAACAATCATAAAATAAGGAAGGTCTTCCTATATACAAACAGTCTTAACTACCCGTATTTTTTCACAAAAAAAAGGCCAATTCTGGCCCTTATTTCAGTTTATCTTTTTATATAATTTCTGACTGCTGCTAATGGTTTCATAGCAGTCGGCTTTCATTGTGTGGTTAATCGTCTCTTTATCACCAAGGCCAAGAATCCCCAACTTCCCCAAACTTTCATAAAAGAGGGAATGGACTTTATCTTGCAGGTTTTTATTAAAATAAATTAACACATTTCTGCAGAGAATGACATGAAATTCATTAAAGGAATGATCTGTCACTAAATTATGCTGGGCAAAGACGATATTCTTAGAAAGGAACGGATGGAATTTCACACCGTTATTGGTGACATGATAATAGTCAGAAAAGGCCTTTTTTCCTCCCGCCAAAATATAATTATTCGTATATTTCCTCATCTGTTCTAACGGAAATACCCCTAATTTAGCAATTTTCAATACTTCCGCATTGATGTCGGTGGCGTAAATCTTGGTCTTTTCATAGATGCCCTCTTCGTGGAGCAGCATAGCCATGGAATACACTTCTTCACCAGTCGAGCAACCTGCATGCCAGATCCGAATTGAAGGGTATGTCCGCAATTGGGGAACGACCTTTTCCCTGAAGTCGAGAAAAAATAAGGGATCGCGAAACATTTCTGTCACGTGAATCGAGAAGTCCGAAATGAGCCTTTTTAAACAAGCAGGGTCATGTAAAATCTGTTCTAACAACCCCGTAATACTTGAAAGCTTTTCGGCATGGATCCTTTGCCAGATTCTCCTTCGAATCGATTTATAAGCATAGTTTCGAAAGTCATAACCGCACCATGTGTATAAACCTTGTAATAACAAGTCGATTTCAAGTTTTTCTAAATCCTGTTGGGATTCGGTCGAATGATTACTCATAAGCCCTCTCAATCATTTATTCTAGATTCTCCAAGATATTATTTTTTATTGTATAGCCACACTCTTATCAGAGAGATCAGTTGATCCGGGTCAAAAGGCTTCACAATATAGTCAGACGCTCCTGCCTTTATACACTTTTCCCGATCTTCCTTCATCGCCTTTGCCGTTAGGGCAATGATAGGTAAAGAAGAGTATTGCGGTTTTTCTCTTATTCTTTGAATGGCTTCATATCCATCCATTTCAGGCATCATGATATCCATCAATACCAAATCAAAACGAGGACCTTTTTCTAAAATTTCAATACCTTCCTTACCATTCTCGGCAAATGTAATATCCATATGATAAGTTTCGAGTAAACTCATTAACGCGTAGACGTTTCGGACGTCATCATCCACGAGAAGAATCCTCTTTCCCTCAAGCTCCTTCTGAACCGTAGCTTGATCGGCAGTATCCACGTCCCCATTTTCTGCCTCTTTTTCACTTTCAGAATGTAAATATAATTCCAATTCATCCATTAACCTTTGCGGTGAATGTTCATCTTTGATAATGATGGTATTCGTGTATTTTAATAAATGGATCTCTTCTTTCGCACTTAAGTCACGGCCCGTGTAAATAAATACGTGTAACTTTTCGTTGTCAGGGCTGGTCTTAATTTTTGCTAATAAGTCCATTCCGTTTGAATCTGTTAATCCTAAATCAAGGATCATAAAATCAAACTTGCTTACCTTTAACTCTTCCATTGCCTCCAAGCCCGTTGAGACAGCTTTGATGACGACATTTTTTGCACCGACCAATTCCATTAGACTATTCCGTTGTCTCACATCATCATCGACTATCAAAAGCCTTTTTATCGGTTGGTTGCCATCTATCGTAAGGTCTTTTTCAGGTACACTGGTGGGTTCACTTATTTCCTCTCGCTTTACCTTTGTGGATTCAATTGTTACGGCCACCTCTTTCAAGGGTTTAACCTGTTTTTGTTCCTTGGCCTCCTCTTGAAAATCCGCTACATAAAAAGAAAATCTGCTTCCCTTCCCCTGTTCACTTTCAACCACAATTTCACCGTTTAAAAGATTGGCTATTTCTCGACAAATGGACAAACCTAATCCGGTTCCGCCAAACCTCCGACTCGTCGTACCGTCAGCTTGCTGGAAGGCTTCAAAAATAAGCTCCTGTTTATCATCTGGAATCCCAATCCCGGTATCAACGACAGAAAAAACATACGTCGGCTGCTCGACGATGTTAGAAGACAATCCAATCTCAAGCCTTACCTCGCCTTGATTCGTGAACTTAAAGGCATTGGACAAGAGATTTTTTAGAACCTGCTGTAACCTTTGTTCGTCACTAATAAGGGATAGCGGCAGATCATCCTGTAAAGAAATGTGGAAGTTTACGTTCTTTTCGTCTGCGATGGGCCTAAAACTATTTTCCACAAACTCTACTAGATCACTAATCAGTACTTTACCTGGATTCACCCTCATTTTTCCTGATTCAATTTTTGCCAAATCTAAAATATCATTAATGAGTACCAATAAATCACGGCCAGAAGAATGAATCGTCTTTGAAAAACTTACCTGTTTTTCGGTAAGGTTCCCCCCCGAATTTTCCGCAAGCAATTTAGAAAGAATCAACAAACTATTTAATGGCGTTCGAAGCTCGTGGGACATATTGGCCAGAAATTCGGATTTATATTTAGAGCTTAACGCAATCTGCCTTGCCTGTTCTTCAAGTTCGGCATGGGCACTTTCCACTTCCCTGTTCGTTAATTCGAACATTTTATTTTTCTCTTCTAAAATGGCCGCCTTTTCCAGCAATTCCTTATTGGTTTGTTCCAATTCTTCCTGCTGATACTGCAGTGTTAGCTCTGATTGTCTTAGTGCTTGTGTTTGTTCCTCTAACTCTTCATTTGTAGCTCTGAGTTCCTCCTGCTGTGCCTGTAACTCCTCAGATTGTGCCTGGACCTCTTCCGTTAACATCTGGGATTCTTGCAGTAATTGAGCAAGTCGAATTCTTCCATACACACTCTCAAGAATAATCCCTAAACTTTTCGCGATTTCGTCCAATAAGACATTCTGTTCCTCCGTTAAAGCTTTAAAGGATGCCAGTTCTAATAACGCTTTTACTTCGCCTTCAAACAGAATCGGGAAAATAGAAAGATATAAAGGTGTTCTTTCCCCCACACCAGTTTTTATTTGTATATAGTCTGATGGGACATCTGTAAGAATAATTGGAGATTTCTCAATGGCAGCTTGTCCGATGAGGCCCTCCCCAAGTTTAAATGTAATGGGATGCTGTTTATCGTTCATTTTTCCATAGGATGCAAGCAAGGTAAGGGACGAATCTTCCTTGCCGTACAGGACCGCATGACAGGAGTCAAGTAAAGGTACCGCCTTTGAAAGAAACGTTTGAGACAGTGTTTCTAGATTTTGAATACCACTTAAACTAGTGGTAATGTCCGCAATATTTGACTTTACCCAGAGCAAACTTTGTTCGCGCATTCTTTGTTCCGCCAACGACAGCACCATCGTATTAAAAGAACGAGCGACTTCACCAACCTCATCATTGGATGTTACTTCAACCTTTGTGCGAAGATCGGCCTTTCCATTTGCGACATTTTCCATGACATTCGAAACTTTACTTAACCGATTCGCAAATTCCCACACGATTCGGACGATATAACTGGATGAAAGAACAATGGCGATCAAGCTAATAAGACTGGTGATTGCTATTTGCCACTTGAAGCTTTTGGTTGAATCAACAAAAGATGCGCTCATGTTGGTTTCAAAATGCTTGGTAAAGACTGAAATTTCCTGAAAAAGCTTGTCATGAATGGAATGCCCGTTGTTATCGATCATCTGAATCGCTGCAGCCTTATCACCTTTAGCATTAAGTTCGATTACTTTGTCTTTATAAACATTAAATTCAATAATAATTTCCTTTAGATTATGGACCATATCTATTTGCTCGCTGGTATTGACTTTGGATTCCAACAAGGTAAGATCCTGACTCACTCTTTCACTTAACATTTCAACATGATCCAATTCCTTTTGAATCGAAGCCTTGTTAGTGAAAAGGACCACATTTCTTAAACTAATGGCTTCATCTTTTATTTCCTTTTGGATTTGTTCAGCTAACAATGCCTTCTCATAATTGTGTTGAGTAAGCTCCGTCAATTTCGTCAGATTTTGAATTTGTAATAACCCAAAAACGATGATGAGAAGAACAATGATTGGTTTACTGCTAATTCCCAGAATTAGCTTCGTTTTGAATTTCATAAAGAGCTCCTCGCAGTAAATTTTACATGCTGAATGTCCTTATCTTATGCTTTAAGATTCTCCCCCTCTTCAATACATGTTTGGTATACCTTTGCCATAGCCTGCAAGCGATCATTGACGGCTAGTTTTTGAAAAATCCGTGTAATATGATTTTTTACTGTATGTTCACTAATAAATAACGCATCTGAAATTTCTTTATTGCTTAACCCATTTACTAAAAGCTTAAATACATCCATTTCTCTTGATGAAATAGCGTATAGTTGTTCAGTACGAAGGAGTGCTGCATCGAGAAGCGATGCACTGGAAAACCCACCGGAAGCTTCCACATGTCCACTCGTTAATTCCCCTTTATTATTCTTTTCCTTCTTTTCAAAACGGATAATTCCCTTGCGGTTCGTTGCTTTAGAGAGAGCCGGAACAAGAAACGCTTCGAATTCGGCGGCAGGTACAGGGGGAGAATAAAGGTAACCCTGGGCCTCGTCACATTGGTATTTTTTCAAAAAATCTAACTGTTCCTCTGTTTCAACACCCTCAGCAACCACCGACATATGCAGTCCGTGAGCTAACGAAATAATCGAGGAAATGAGTGTTTGGCTATGAGAGGCATCTTTGGAAATATCGCTTATAAAGGATCGATCAATTTTTATGGTATGGACTGGAAAACGCATGAGATAGCTTAATGAGGAGTAGCCTGTTCCAAAGTCATCGATGCTGATCCGAATTCCCCATTTTCTAAGTTGGTTTAATGTTCTTGTGATGATCTCCTCATTTCCCAATATGGTTGATTCGGTAATTTCAATCTCTAACCATTCTGGGCCTAGTTCCGTTTCCTTTAAAATTTGCTGAATGCTGCCAACCAAGTCTTTTTGTAAAAATTGTTGGGCTGAGAAATTCACTGATATTTGGATGGGGGCATATCCAGCTTGCTGCCAAGCTTTATTTTGCAGACAAACAGACTTAAGGATCCAGTCGCCAAATGCCATTATGTCCCCCGACTCTTCTGCCAGCGGGATAAATTCCGCAGGAGAGACAGGGCCCCAATTCGGATGATTCCATCTTAATAATGCTTCGGCATTTCTAACTTTACCCGTTTCAATATCTACTCGAGGTTGATAAACAATCGATAACTCCTCACGTTCGATCGCTTTTCGCAGGTCGTTCCTTAAAATAAAGTTCTTATAGGATTGGATATTCATCCCGGAATGGAATACCTTATATCTATTTTTCCCTTGTTCTTTTGCACGATAAAGGGCGGCATCTGCGTTCCTCATTAATACTTGGGCATCCTCACCGTCGTAGGGAAAGACACTAATTCCTATAGAAGTGGTCATGTATAATTCATAGTTATCAATAAAGAATGGCTCTTTATAAACCTCTAAAATAGTCTCTGCTAGTTCAAGTGCGCTTTCCCGGTCCGTATCTGGTAAGAGAATCGTGAATTCGTCTCCGCCTAACCTTGCCACTAAGTCCTGAGCTCTCGTAGTGGCCGAAAGTCTTTTGGCGATTTCCATTAGCAATTTATCCCCTACAATATGCCCGAGTGAATCATTAATATATTTAAATCGGTCCATGTCCAAATACATCATTGCTAAAGGCTGATTAGACTGCCTGCCTTTATTTAGCATGAACGTTAATTTTTCATTAAATAATCTTCTATTCGGCAGCTCCGTCAAGCTATCGTAATAGGCCATATGGGTAATCTTTTCCTGATCATGCTTCTTCTTGGAAATATCACGGATTGTAACGGCAATAAGACAGCGATTCTGTACGTATCTTTTGCCAATTTGGATTTCAGCCGGAAAGACTGTTCCATCTTTTCTAGTAGCCTTAATCTCTTCCAGATTGTCATGACCTGGTAGATAACTTACATTCTTTATCGTATTTAATAAACTATTAATATAGTTAGTAGATTCTTCTCCTAAAAATAGCCCCAATACACTTTTTCCGATTAATTCATGCTCATGATATTGGAACATTCCTTTAATGGCCGGGTTGACTTTTAAGATCCTCCCACTTTCATCAATGACAAGCATGGTATCAATGGAGGTTTCACTGATCACATTTGCTAATGCTTCAGAAATGCGCAATTGAGAAGTCAAATTCGATAGCTCCACATTAGCCTTTTCTAATTCCTTTGTTTTCTCCGTAAGAATAGCGGCTTGCTGTCTTAGCTGCTGATTTAATTTATAAATCTCAATAAAACGTTCGACTTTTGCTTTTAAAATAGTAGGTTCGAGAGGTTTCAGAATATAATCAATCGCACCGAGGGAATATCCGGTAAATATATGTTCAGAATCCATATTGTTGGCAGTAATAAAAAGAATCGGAATGTTTTTCGTCTTTTCGCGTGCTTTAATGATCTTGGCTGTCCCGAAGCCGTCTATACCGGGCATTTGTACGTCTAGCAATATTGCTGCAAAATCATGCCTTAGCAGGCATTTTAGTGCCTCTTCACCTGAAGAAGCTTTTACTAGATTGTAATCTTCATGCTCAATAATCGCTTCCAAAGCTAATAAATTCTCGGGTCTATCATCGACTAATAGGATATTTATTTTACTATCAATGCTCATCATAATCCTCCCCTCTTGTATACAGGACCAAAAGGTATTCTTTATAAGTAATAAATTAGTATTATTCCAGTTAACTATGTAGGTAGTGTTAACTATCATTTTACTTATTATTACAAAATTCGGAGCATATTAACATAGTTTCGACAAAGTTAGACAATGACAATTATAGTCGATTTCCCCTTTTTAGCAGACTAAGAACCTGATTAAATTATGATAAATCGGACAAAAAATAAATATCACCTGTTATTCCTATCTTTTTCATTCTCGAAAAAAAGGGAATATACTCCTAGTAGTGATGCATAGGGACGGTTCTCTTGCCCCATTGTGAGGCAGAAGAACCGACCCCCGCTCCACAAATCTAGTAAAATAAAAAAGAGGTTGAAACCAAATCAGTTCAACCTCTTTTTTACATATTAAATTATTCCGCATCCATAAATGGATAAGCAACCTCTGCAGTTGGTGCAAAGTTTTCTTTGATCACGCGAGGGCTTGTCCAACGAATCATGTTAAAGACAGAACCTGCTTTATCGTTTGTGCCAGAACCACGAGAACCGCCAAAAGGCTGTTGGTTAATCATGGCACCAGTTGGTTTATCGTTGATATAGAAGTTCCCGGCTGCACCCGATAAGCGGCGTTCTAAATGAAGAATGGCTCCGCGGTCTTGTGCAAAAATAGAACCTGTTAAGGCATACATAGAAGCTGTATCAACTGCCTCCAATGTTTCTTCCAATTTATCATTTTCATAAACATAGATTGTTAAGACTGGTCCAAAAATTTCTTCTACCATTGTCTTAAAGTTTGGATTCTTAGTCACAATAATGGTCGGTTGAACGAAATATCCAACAGAATCATTATAAGTACCGCCAGCAATAATTTCTGCTTCTTCAGAAGCTGCTGCGTAATCGATATAGCTCGTAATCGAATCAAAGGCCGCCTTATCAATAACAGCACCCATGAAATTCCTAAAGTCGCGGACATCCCCAACTTTAAGCTTTGCAGTTTCTTCTACTAAACCAGCCTTTACCTCTTCCCACAAGCTTGCAGGAATGTAGGCGCGAGAAGCTGCTGAACACTTTTGACCTTGGTATTCAAATGCACCACGAACTAGGCTAGCGACTAATTTGTCTACTTGTGCGGTTTCGTGAGCAAACACGAAGTCCTTACCACCTGTTTCCCCAATTAAACGAGGATAAGATTTATAGCTTGCAATGTTTTCTCCGACTGTTTTCCAAATCGTCTGGAACGTACTTGTTGATCCAGTAAAGTGGAATCCAGACATACGAGGGTCTGTTAATACCACTTCAGATACTTGTGAACCACGAGAAGGCACGAAATTGATGACGCCTTTTGGTAATCCTGCTTCTTCTAAAATGCGCATAAAGTAATAGTTTGCAAGTATAGAAGTTGTTGCTGGCTTCCAAACGACTACGTTCCCCATCATCGCAGGGGCTGCTGGCAAGTTTCCGCCAATGGCTGTGAAGTTAAATGGAGAAATCGCCAGTACAAAACCATCTAATGGACGGTAATCTAAACGATTCCATACATTCTTCATACTTTCCGGTTGAATTTGATAAACCTGATTTGCATAATCAACGCCAAAACGTAAGAAGTCTACTAATTCTTGGGCTGAATCAATTTCAGCTTGAACAGCTGTTTTGGACTGTCCTAACATTGTCGCAGCATTCATGACATCACGGTATGG
>NZ_JAGYPE020000009.1:0-123690 GCF_018343545.2 Neobacillus citreus
GGTGGGCCATAAAGGATAGAATTAACACTGAGTTCTTGCCGACTATCATTAATCGGAACATTGACTTCTAAGTTATTAATCAATTCAGCATACTCCTTATCAAGAAATTCAATTAAATCTTTTACGGTGACAATCTCGTTATTGAATTCAAGTTCCATATCTAAATTTAGGATTTCCGGCCGTTCTTTTTCTCCGCCAAATTCACCTGGGGCCGTGATTCTTCTAAGTGCTTTTTCCCCTGCTCTTAAATAACAATAAGTCCGACCACTATGGTCACCATTGCACCACTGATAGATTCTAGGATAGTCGACATTTTTGGTGCAAATCCGTTGTGCAACATTCTGAATTTTTGTTGCCTCATGGTATCTGTCTGTATCCTTTTTGTTTTGGACTTCTTTATATGAAGAGTACGTAAGTAGTGCGGTTGCAAGCCAGACTGCAGTCGGGACCTGGTCAATCTTTGTTTCAATAATAGGTTTGGGATATGTTAGATTTGGATACAGTTCTTGTAAAGCTGCCGCCAATTCCGGTCTAAGCTTCCATTCAAAATTACCTCTTTTTCTATCATTTACTTCCTGTCCGTAAAATAAAATATACCAGTAAACATTAGAGTTACTTCCATCCCTTGTAGGCAAATCTCCGATATTCAGCTTTGCTCCAATCCTTTTACCTAAATTGGTCGCTAATCCAATGTATGAATTAGGGGTATTACCCAATTTTTCACTCACTTCTTTACAGGTAGCGGCATGGTTTTCGAAAGAATAAATGCATTTCATATGTTCAAGATTTTTTTCTGAAAAAATTTCTCCGTCCCGAAGCAAATCCAGCCATTGGTCTTTTGAAATCTTTACTTCGTAATCATAATATCTTGGATATGCCTGATCAATTTTATCTTGTATACTCATATGTAAAATTCCTTTCAATATAATTACTAGTTTTTAGTTATACTGCTCTTTTCCCAACCAGTTTTACACCAAAAAAAATTAATGATTTACTATTATTCTAACAGATTTAGGAAATATGTACTTTCCAAATTTGGTAAAACTCAATTAAGGGTCCCACCAAGAAAACAAAAAGCCAGGACGAATTTTTTCATCCTGGCACCCTTAAGTGGGTAGCCCACATAAATATACCTTAAGGGAATTCACTAAAAACCCCCTTATCAATTCCAATTTGGAGACAAAAAGCATTATCCTACCCAGGTTAGCATCAAATTGGAAATGACCTGATTCGCTTAATTCTTCCAAACCCGATATCGTAAGTGTGCCAAAAGAAACCAAGGTCTAGGTTTTTTTTGACAATACTATTACATCTTAGACGGAAGATATAATACAATTTCAGGAAAAATAATTATTAGAATGACTGTTAATAAAAGAACTCCAATAAAAGGGACTGATCCTTTTAGTACTTTATTTACACTTATTCCGGATTGCTGACTTGTAATGTATAGGTTGATTCCAACAGGCGGGGTAACCAATCCAATTTCTAATAATAAGACTACTAATATACCAAACCATAAAGGATCGTAACCCAAGTCTGTGATTAACGGGAATACAAGTGGCAGTGTTAGTAGCATAGACCCAAACAAATCTAAAAATAATCCTAAAATCAAATACATTAATACTATTAACACTAAAACACCTAAAGCAGGAATACTAGTTGATTCTATATAACTTATTAGTGAATTTCCTAAACGACTAAATGCAACAAAGTAAGAAAATAATGTTGCTCCAACTAAAATAACAAATATCATACATGTCTGCTGAACAGTTTCAATTAATGCATCAAGAATAGCCTTGAAATTCAACCTTCTAATCAATAGTCCAATCACAAGTGCACCAAATGCGCCAAATGCTGCTGCTTCTGTTGAAGTTCCAATCCCCGCATAAATAGCAATAATCACCGCCAAAATTAATAATAATATTGGCCATATATGCTTTAAGGATTGAAACCTTTCCCTCCAACTAGATTTAGGTATAACACTTTTATTTTTAATTGCAGCAGCTACTACAACAATACATAATAAAAATGCAAGCAATAATCCAGGTATAATACCAGAAATTAGTAATTTTCCAATAGATGTTTCAGTTTGAATGGCATAAACAATAAGTGGTACACTGGGGGGAATTAGTGCAGCTAATGTTCCACTTGATGAAGCTACCAGACCGGCGGAAAAGGAATCCGAATATTTAGATTTAATCATTTGTGGCACTGCCACTTTAGACATGATCGAGGTGGCAGCGATACTTGATCCTGAAAGAGTTCCAAAAGCGGCACTTGAAAAAACAGTCGTTACTCCAACACCTCCCGGTTTGTGCCCAATCCATTTTAAAACACAGTCAAATAAGTCCTCGGCAATTCGGCTTTTTGAGATGAAATTTGCCATTAAAATAAACATAGGGATGGTCGTGTAACTAAACCCATTGACACTCCTATATGCAGTTGTGCCCATAATTCCCATTAATGCATCCCACCCAGAAACAAACCAAACTCCAACTGAACCTATGATTAATAACACAAAACCAATCGGCATTCCCACTAGTATCAGAACAAGTAATAATATGGTTAAAATAATGACGCTCATAGCATCTCACCCCTAATTCAATTAATTTATCGTATAAATTACATTTCTAAATCATTAGTTTTTATGTTATTATTAAAAATTTTTTCTATAAAAATAGATAGTAACAATCTAATAAACATGACAAAAGATCCAAAGGAAATGGCCAAAACTGCGGGCGCCAATGGATATGCAATACTGCTTATAGAATGGATACCTTGATTAACATGACGGAGAAATAATAAAAAGGATGTATACGTAAGTACTAAAAAAATTCCTGCAGATAAAATCTTAACTAAAACATCAAAAACTGACTTCACACGCACTGAAAAAAATCTCTGTATCAATTCTACCTTCACATGACCACCATTTTTTTGGGTAAAGCTCATCGCAAGAAAAACGACAAATACCATTAGGTATTCTCCTGTAAACTCAATTACTCCAGCAATAGGTTTATTTAAAAAAAATCTTAAAACTGCGTTCGCAACTATTAATACCATCATAATAAATAAAGCAAAACTAGATAAATACGCTAAAAACTGATCAATCTTATTGTAGATTTTTAGCAAATTATACTCCTCCCAAAAGTGACTCTTTTAAAATATTAAAAGGGGGTACTCATCACTGGAGACGAATACCCTATTCATCAAATTTCATTATTTATATTTTGCTAATAGTTCCTCAAACTGATCCAACACTTCTCCAATTTTAAATCCTTCCTTTTCATTTTTTGCAGTCCAGGATTTATTAAATTCTTTATATTTATCATTCCACTCTTTCTTTTCTGCGTCTGAAAGTGTTTTTATTTCCATTGTTTTGGACCATTCAGCGATAATTTTCTTATTTTGTTCATCATCTGCTTTACTTCCACTATCGACAACTTCAGATGCAGCTTGTTTAAATGCCTTTTTCACGTTATCCGGAAGTGACTGCCAGACATTTTCGTTGATAATAAAACCACAATTTCCTGCTCCAAAACTAGCACCCTGTGTACCATATTTGATTAGTTCTCCTAATCCAAATGAATCAAGAGTAGTCGAATATTGAGCCACTTGATCAACAATCCCTTTCTCAAGTCCTTCATATTAATCAGGGGTTGCTATTGTGACAGGGGTCCCGCCAAAATGCTCAATTAATGCACTTATAAAAGCACCTGAGCTTCTTATCTGTTTTCCTTTTAAATCCTTTGGCGATGTTGCGACGCCTTTTGTACTGAATAAATCATATGGATTTGTAACATAACCTAATAATGGCCTTACGCCGTTTTTTAAGTAATCTGTTTCAAGAACTGGATCTTGTTGGATCAATTCATGAAAAGCCTTTGAACCTTGATTACTGGAATTAACTAAACCTGGGAAACCTGTAATTGAACTACTATAAGGCATCCTGTCCGAGGTATATGAACTAATATAGAATGCAATATCTGTAACCCCTTGTGAAGTTAAATCAAGATAATCACTCACATTTCCTAATTGCTGAGAGGGATAAAATTCGAATTGCACTTGACCATCCGTTAATTCTTTGACTCTGTCCATAAATGGAACGGTTACTGTCTTGGAAAAAAATGCATCCGGTGCTTCATGTGTGGCAAATTTTAAAGTGATTTTTTTCTTAGAATCGTTAGTTGATTGTTTTGAATTATCTCCCGATGAAGAACTTCCTCCTGTTGAGGACGTACCTCCACATGCAGACATAATAATCATTAAACAGATAAGCATAATTGATGTGAAGAATTTTTTATTCATCTCCATATCCCCCATAGAATATATTTAATATTGGCTCCAACCTATTTTTGTAAAGCACTAAGATATTTGTCTTGCAAACTTTCAATTTCTTTAAAACCAATAATTTCTTTGAATTCACTTAGTGACATCATTTCAGTATCCATTTCCTTCGTTTTTTTGAACTTTAGCAATTCACTTAGTCCTTTTTGAACTGCTGCGCTCGCTAGCAGTAATGGGACTAGTGGAAAATGAATAAATTTTGCATTCATTTCTCTTAATAATTCCTCTGGTAATCCACTACCAGCAAATACGGTCATTTGAACTGAAAGCGGACGAGCCAAGGCCTTACCAAACCTCGCTAAACCATATTCATCACCATTCACATAGGATAAAGGTTGAATAAAGTCCGCACCTGCTTCTATATAAGCATTAGCGCGTTTGACTGCTTCCTCACCTTCTGCATCCGTTCTAGCTATAATGACAAAATCCTCATCTGTCCTTGCATCAACTGCGGCTTTAATCTTTGCTACCCCTTCTTCCAACGAAATAAGTTCAGGTTTAGAACTAATTCCAAGCGGACATCTTTTAGGAACCACTTGATCCTCTAACGTAATGCCGGCTACTCCAGCTTTTTCAAATTGCCTTACTGTTCTCATGACATTGATGGCGTTCCCGTATCCTGTGTCCGCATCCGCTATAACAGGAACACTTACTGCATTCACAATATTTTGAACTACTTGCAGATTTTCCGTTGCAGTATAAAGCTCGGCATCAGGTAACCCAAGGGAACTCGCTGAAATGCCAAATCCTGTAGTAAAAACAGCATCAAAACCCGCTCTTTCAATTAAGATGGCACTCAATGAATCATAAGCACCGGCCGTATAAATAAACTCCTTCTCTTTAACCATTTTCCTTAACACACTAGTTTGCCTGACCATATTCCACTCTCCTTCTAGTTTTCAACCTTTTGTCCGCTTGCAAAGCGTTTCTTTAAATATTCGATGTGCCCGCCTAATTCGATGATATTTCTGTCAGAAGCAGGTAATGGGGCATAGTTTATTTTTTCTTTGGTTGATTCGTTCAATATATAAGATTCATTCCAATTTACAGTAAGGCTATCAAAACGCTTCACCTTTTTTAAAATCCCCTCACACTTGATGAGTGGCACCCCATCTGCTACCTGTCCTCTATAAAATCCAGGAGAAAATGATTCTGCAATAATGCCAGCAAGGCCAAGGTGTCTTAATACCAACATAGGCGGCTTATGAGGATGTCCATAACCAAAGTTTCTTCCCCCGATAATCCAATCTCCTTTTTGGATTTTCTCAACAAAATCAGATTCATATTCTTTCATACAAACCTTTACTAGATTTTCTACATTAGTCTCTTTGATATTTTCAATTCCAACCACACGATCAATATCAAAATGTTCCTCATCAAAAATCCAAATAACCCGGCCTTTCAGGATATCCAATTTATTCACCCCTTACTATTAATTAAGTCACCAGTGTCCATATATTTTCTAGGGTCAGTTATGACCCCATCAATTGCTGAGGCGGCTACAGTTGCTGAACTTACCAAAAATATTTCTGCATCGGTGCTGCCCATTCTACCAGGAACATTTAAGGTAGCTGTTGATAATGCCTTTTGTCCTGCCGAAATCGTTCCACTTCTTCCAAAACAAAAATCGCAGCTTGGCGCAGCAATAAAGGCTCCTGCTTCAAGGAATATAGATAATAAGCCCTCTTCTGAGGCTTGATGCATCAACTCATTAGATGATGGGATAATATTCAATTTAAAATTGGAAGAGACTTTCCTGCCTTTAAGAATACTGGCTGCTACACGCATATCATCAATTGTCCCTCCAACACAAGAACCAATATACCCCTGGTCAATTTTTATTCCTGCTACTTTACTCAGTGGAGCAATATTGGCGGGTGAAGGCGGCAGTACTACTAGGGGTTCAAGATCTGTTAAATCTATTACATACTCATTCTCATATTTTGCATCAGAATCAGGTTTAATTAATGAAAATTCATTAAGTGCCCTATCTTGTAAGTATTCTTCTACCTTTGCATCAGGTACTACAATGGCGCTCACAGCACCGACAAACATGGCAAGTCCACAGATGATAGCCCGTGCATCGATACTTAAATGAGAGATACTTGAACCATCAATTTCTAACACGTTATTTAAACATCCATCTGGGCCTATTTTAGATTGAATATAATTATAAATATCTCTAGCTGTAACCCCTTTTTTAGGAATACCTGTTAACGTTACTTTTACACTGCCTGGGACCTGAACCATTACTTTTTCCGAAAAATAGGCTTCAAATAGGTATCGACGATTACCAATTGCTAATGCACCAAGTGACCCTAAAGCGCTTACGTGGCCATCATAATGGAATAGGAATGCACCTGGGGTTGCGTATCCCAGCTCTCGCGCCATTTGATGTCCAATGCCCTTTCGTTCGTACAAAGTAATTCCCTGCTCTTTTGCAAACCGACGTGTTTGTTCGTGAAATGCTTCTTCTTTAGCTGTAATAGTAGGAGTCATGTGGTCAATGAAGAGAACAAATTTTTCGGGGTGTTTGACTTTCTTGATGCCAAATTCATCTTTCATCTGCTTTTCAATCCTGTCTGTATAACCAGGAAAATCATACGCTAAGACATAATCGGGGGATACCATTAGTTCTTCCCCAGGTTTAACGACCTCTTTCCCAGCTACTCGTGCTAAGATTTTTTCCGTAAGAGTCATTCCCATGTTCTACACCTCCAAAAAGTTTTCATAGTATTCTCAAACAAAGTGACCGAGTTCAATGACCGCGGTCATTGTTTTTTTAAATTATATAATGTATAATCGAACTAAGTCAACATATTATTTTGAATTTACTGAATATTAGGGGTGAAAAACTTGAAGCCACGTCAAATCAATGCTTTGCAGACAAAGGAAAATATTTTTAATGTTGCCTTAGAACTTTTTAACAAACACGGGTTTGAAAATGTATCAATTAATGACATCACAGATAAAGTTGGTATAGCAAAAGGAACATTTTATGTTCACTTTAAATCCAAGGATCAAGTTATTGTGGAACATTATAAAAAAATTGATGATCAATATGAAATTACTTTTAAAAAACTGGATAGAGTTGAAACAAACTATGAAAAAATCATGTTAATTTTTCAAGAAGGCTTTTTATATACTGAAAATGTTGGGAAAGAACTATTAAGGGTTGTGATGATCAACCAAATTAGCGGGAAAGAAGATATTCCCTTTGTTATGGATAGCACTCGCAAAATCTATAAGATTTTGTTTTCTTTAATACAGGATGGTCAAAGAAATGGAGAATTTTTAAAGGATAAAGATGCCGATGAGCTTGTAATGGCAATACTTCAACATTATGCAGGTACGTTTATGAGATGGTGCTTGTTAGATGAAAATACTCCACTATCTGAAATAGGAGTTAATTCAATGAAATTGATTATTGATAGTTTCATAGCAAAATAGGGATGGGAAGTATTCCAATATTATATCCCTATTTTTAAGAGAGAGGCCGGGATCATAACGAACGACCACTTTTTAAAATAATAATCAGAAAGGAGAAGAATGGTAGTGGAACAATTCATTTCATTCATAAACGAGGTAGGATTTCCCATTGTGGTGACACTTTATCTGCTTTATCGTATTGAATCGAAGCTAGATTTAGTGGTCCAGTCGATACAGAGTTTACCTGAGCGGATGAAGGTGTGAAGGATATATCCGACTGGGTGAAAATAGCCAACTACCATGTTTTCAGGATAGTTGGCTTTTATTCTTTGGCTCTGTTATTATTCATTGTTGATTTTCGTGTAGGTATGATAATTAATAGGCGGAGAAATTCCGGCTATTATATAGAGAGATTGCATATGAAGTAGATATAAGCGGAGAAATTCCGGTTAACTGCTCTAAATAAGACAAAAATTAATGATTTGGATAATATAAACGGAAAATCTTCCTTTATTTTTAAGGAAATAGGGGTATTTCCCAATTTAAACGGAATTTTTCCGTTTATTTTCAAACACAGTGAAATCAACATTCAGTTTTAACAGAGCCTATTCTTAAATAGATGATGTCAAGCTAACATAAGTTCATTGTTTCGAAATACCACCACCGGGCAAGACCAGTAACACAGGGTCAGACCCCCATCACGTTAAAGCTTTAGCGAATTGGGGGGCTGACCCTTTGGCCTTAAACAAGTTTTTGTCCGCAGTTTGGACAGAAATTAGATCCTTCGTTTTTTGTACCACAATTGGGGCAGAAGTTCGGACGCTTTTGCCCTTCTGTCGACGCTGGTGCATCTGACGAAGGCGGTGCCGGTTGGTTCTGGGGCTGCTGGTTCATTTGGTTCAGCATTTTACCCGCAATATTCATCCCCATCATCATCCCGGCCATATCTGATGCTGCCCCTCCGCCACTCATTTTTCCCGAAGCCATGCCATCTGTGAGCTCAATTTGCTGATAGCGGCCAACATCGCTAACCATGCCATGCGAAGCATTTTTGTTAATTCGGTCTTGAATCTCTTTTGGATAGCTGAAGCTCATCACATTAAATCCGGTCACTGAGATGCCGCTTTTTAACATTTGCATATCCAAATCATCCTGAATACCTTTGGAAATATCGAAGGAATTGGCTTGAAGATTGAACATATCCTTTCCTTCTCTTGAAATCCATTTCATCAAAAGCTGGTCAAGGACAGCGGTGATGCGAATTTTGACATCCTCCACCAAGTATTGCTCGCGAACGCCGGCAATTTGATCAATTAACGCAATATAATCCGCCACTTTAAAATTAAAGGTCCCGTTTGCTCGGATAGGCATCCCGCCCGGAAGCCCTGGCGCCGGAATATTAATCGCGTTTTGCGTACCCCATTTGACGACAAATTCCTTCGTATTCACAAACAGCACTTCCACCCGCATGCCGCTGTTGAAGCCGAATTTGAACCCCTTTAACGTCGATAAGAAGGGAATGATTTGCGATTCGATATCATACTCACCTTCGTCTTGGAAAACCCCTTCGATTTTTCCATTGTTGAAAAAGATGGCATCCTGGCCGGGACGAATGATCAATCGGCTCCCCTTTTTAATTTCATGATTGCTCCATTTATAGAAAATCATATCATCGCGAAATTCCTGCCATTCTACTACGTTTGCAAATTGATTTTTAAAAAAAGACATCGATCATCTACTCCCCTTCCACTTTATTAAAACTTGCCTCTGCTGCCGCTATGCGAGTGGCCGCCCCCAGTGATTCCACCACCGCCGCTGCTTGTATTATTGGACGGTTTTCTTTGCCGTGTCACGGTTTGATGGGTAAAGGTATCATGCTTTCCAATGACTCTGGATTTATCATGATCCATATACGTCTGGGCATTGACCGTGACTCTTCCCCCAGAGCGATAAGCCATGATGGTCACTACGATACCTGCCACAACAAGGGAGGAAATAAGTTGAAACCACCATTGAAAAAAGATATTTTCCTCGTCAGTGCCCGTAACATAGTGGTTTTGCCCATCAGATCCGCCGCCGTACCCATAGTCCTTGGATCCACTGGAGTCACTGGTTGGCTCTTGGCCCATGTATTCATACGAAGTATTTAAAAACTGGGAAAACGCTTGAAAATATTGCCCATCTGATAGATCTGGCGTAATTTGATCGCGAATCTGATCAAGCCTTTCATCATTCAAATACTGCTCGGCTTTTTTAAACCCAGCCAAGTAGATATCCCTCTCCCCCATATCAATCGCTAGGATCGCGGTATTTCCATGGGGTTGGTCAAAGCCGGGAGCATTTTCATCATAGAAATCCTCGACATACTGGACGATGTCCTTCCCATCCGAGCCATTTAACGTAATGATGATAAAAGCAGTTTCACGCTGTCCTCCCAATTCCGCCGCCAATGTTTGCAGTTCTGCTGCTTCAGCTTCCGTCAGCAACTGAGCACGATCATAAATATAATGCGTCCGATCAAATTCTTGCGCTTTCGCAGTCTGAAGGAACCCGAATAGCAGCACCAGCGGAACAATCAATAACAAGAACAGAAGTCCTTGTTTTCGAAAATAATTCCTACTCACCAAAAGCCACCTCCCATAAAATAGGCGACACATTTTAACGCAAAGAAGGTGCCCAAGGCAATACCACTAAACCACGAAGCGACTTTACCCTTGCTAATCGGCGGTTTGCCGACCACTTTGCCCGTTTGTCCATTCATCGCAAATAGATAATTTGAATGGTTATAATCATAACTTACCAGCCATACTGGCAATAGAACATAATCGCTTTTTCGGTTTTTTATATCAATCTGCTGATCCGTTATCCTGATAGAATGATAGCCTGATAATGTAGATTGAATATAAGATTCTATATATCCATCGATTTTGTCTTTCGCCCGTGGGAACAGCTCTTCGTCTGAATAATTGTATTTCTCGGCGAGATAGCCAGCCAAATAAGGGGTTTTAAAATCCTTTAATTGGTCATACGGGTATGGCTCCAATTTATCCATAAATTCATCATTCATTTTTTCCGATGCATCAACAGGAATTTTGACATAATCAAGATTAATATCTCGAAAAACATCATAATATTTTGTTTCCGTATAAATATAATCACCCTGAGTGTAGGTCCTGACCCTTGTGCCTGTTGCCTTTACCTGTACCTTGCTGTTTAAGTCATACAGCCAAAAGGGGACGTACAGTCCTGTCATACTTTTGATTCTGTCACCATTCAGGAAGCCTTTTGGGGTAAGCAACCCTTTTCTGCACCATTTTTGAAACGCCGTTATTGCCTGTTCCTTGCTAATGGAAAAAGGAATGACCTTTGCCGGTGCAAGATTTCCTGATAATCGGTCGGCAATCACCACACCCGCACCGCAGAAGCCGCAATGGGTCGCTGCGGTTTCCGCGTCAGTGATGAGCTCGGCGCCGCAATTCTCGCAATGGTACTCCTTTGCCTCATCCTCTGAAAATCGCAGTGACTTCAATTCTTCCGGATAATTTTCAATATTTTCGTGCCGGCCGCAAGCTTCACAGGATAAATCTCCTGACTCTGCATCAAAGCTCATATCACTCCCGCAGCCGGGGCATTTATAATGAAGGATCATATCCCCTCACCCCTCTTGTATGAACAAATAAAAATCTGCTATTTTGCTTTCAGGATCATCTTGCGCGTTTCCACTCCTCGATTTCTCTCATCAGTTTATGATGCATTTGTTTCATTTGCTGGGAGTTTTGTGATGACAATTGGTACGCCGTTTGGAGTTCCGATAAATTGGTCGTCAGCAGCGCTTTTTTCTCCAGAAACTTCCTTGCGTCGCCCTCATTGCCTGCCTCCATCGCCTTAGCTGCGTAGCGCTCCATTTTATTCATCTCATCCTGGCACTCCTCCAGCTTCCGTTTTGCCCGTTGCTCTTCCGCCAATACCGACGCCGTTTCTGCTTTTACTTTTCCCAAATCCTTGTTCAAATTCTGCAAATACTGATCAATCATTTTCTCAGGGTCTTCCGCCTTATCCAACAACACATTGATGTTGCTTGCCATAATATCTTTAAATCTTGTCAAAATACTCATTCCTGCCCACCCCTTCGAAAAAGTACCAATACAATATACTGTTTTATTTTCAAAAAGTTTCACATTTTACTGGCGCAACCCAGGCAAAATTATAGGAGGTATGCCCTATGAGACATGAAATAACCAAAGGGAAAAATCAGGCAACACCCAAATTTTATTACTTCACTCAACATTAACTTAAACCATTCCTTGTAGTTGAATCCCTGATACTACTCGTTATTATTCTGCTCAACCTACCAGTGTTTCAAAGGTATAGTTACTTTTTCTATTCCATTTCCCCCTCCATCTTCCATTTTCCTCCTAATTAAAAAACTATCAAATTGGTACGAAAATCACGAAATTGGCCTTCTCATTTCCAATTTGGAGCCGAAAATCGCATTTTCCTACCCAAATTCGCTCCAAATTGGAAATGAGTGAATTCGACTCAGTCTGCCAAACCCGATATCTTATAAGTGCCGGAATCATAGAAACGATGAATGGCAAGATATAACCAATCATAAGGGTGGTGCATACAAATGAGCTTAAAATCAGCCAGTATTGAACACTTTAACGAGTTTTCTCAATTTACTAGCCTCACTGAATTTAACCACCATATCGAACAGTGGCTGCTAGAGCATAAGGCCGACTTCTCTAAAGGGGAACTAGTTGGCTTAAAGCGTCTTGTCCGATTTGCCGCAAAGATCCCTGGTGTCTGCAATGCCAAAATCGGAACCATTCTGAAGGCCATTCACTCGGAATTCCACGACAATGGCATTTCCCGCTCAACCTTTAAACGGATGGTCTTAAAAGCTAAGGAATTAGGAATCATCACCGTCTACGAAACAGAGAGAAAAAACGGCTCACAGACTTGCAACTTATATGTTTTTAATCGTTTTCCTGCAAATGAACCACCCAAACCGTAAAAAATGAACCAGCCAATAGAAACTAGTTATCTTTTAAAAACTGAAAAAGAACCAAAGAATAATAAACGTAAAGAAGAACCGTTGGAATTAGATCATAGCTATGTTAGCAATCATGTTCCACAAGAATTTGTCCAGCTGGTAAGCTACTTTTATTCTGACGCAAAGACCATTGAGGAATTCTGGCATATGACGCAAATTGCTGCCTATAAATATAACAGCGAAAACGAAACAGATCAGATGCAGAAGATTGCTATTGAAGCCTTTAAACAGCTGATTCGCAAATTAAAATCAACTAAAGCTGTCAGAAATCCAATCGCCTACTTTTATGGCGTTTTGCAGAATAAATTTATGCGCCGATTTTATGATGAGCTTGACGGAGAATATGGTGTTTTACCAGGTTCTATGGCTAATGATTCCTGGATCCATAGTATGTTTATGGCTTATTATGAAGACAAACTTTAATTGTTTATTTTTATCATAACTTTGGTACAAAAATTAGCAATACCACGTTTCTGTAGGCTATAGCCCGTGGAGCATTTTACATTCTAATTGTGTAATAGTCTTAAAAGGAGAATTCTCGTGAGAAAAGAGAATGCCATTTACATAGGCGAAGTGATTAAAAGGATTCGTTCTGAAAAAGGATTGACAAAAGAGGAGCTTGCTCATGACAGCGAACTGGATCGATCATATATGAGTGATTTGGATACAAATAAAAAAGGTCCACTACTATTTACTGTCTTTAAACTTGCGAAAGGTTTACAGATGGAGCCCAAATAACTTGTAAACGAAATTAAATAATTTACGGGATTTCACGACACTTCTGAAAATTAAATAGCTAATTTAAGCGTTTATAGATGAAAACATGAACCTGAATAACAAGAAGATGTTGCAATTATTTTAAGATTCTAACAAACAACCAAACACGACATAAATCGACTATTTTTGACACAAAAAGTTACGAATTAGGCATTAAAATAATCCCAATTATGTAATTTTTTGTGTTATTTTTTATTTGTAAATATTTTTTGAAAATAATAATAAATTTTCACCTTATATTTCGGATATCTGTAAAAAATGCATTTAATAATTGATTAAATTACATACTGAGTTCTGCTCTTTATTCACACGTTCAAACAACTATATCTAAACGATTTTATAATAGTCGTAAAGTTACACTGATTTCTCTAGTTGCTTTTTATTATGTTTTGCAAAAGTGTTATTACTGGGAGGTGAGGTTAATGTGAGCAGCAAAAAAATAAACCAAGAGCATATGTCCTGGACAGACGGGCTCCTGGTCTAATAAGTTAGCGGCAAACTAACTTATTGATAGTATACCTTTTTTCAAAGATTAATCAATCAAAAAACCTTTAAGGAGCGAAAATTCTTTGGATATTGAAAAGTACTATATTATCAATCCGGATTTTATTCACATGTCAGGTTATAATGATCGAAATGGCAAACGCTCCACTCTTGTTGAAGAATTACACAGGAAACTGGTTGTTGACCGTTCTCCATTAGAAATACTAGCAGATACCATCAGATGTATTGGTTTTGATTTAAACAGCGCGATTGCCAACGCTAAAGCGCTCCTAGGGAATATACCGATGTGCCCTATCCAGGTGGATCCGATTCATAACATTTGCATCTTTGCGACCAAATCAGCCAAAAACGAGGATGCCATGTGGTTTAATCCACATCATATCGTCAGAACCAACGGGTATTATTTAAAAACCCATGTAATACTTACGAATGGACGTATTCTAACTGTCCCTTGCAAGGTATCTGCCTTTAACAATAAACTGCAAAATGCGGACCAATTACAAAAAATTTCAAAGGCAATCGTAAACGATCCTATTGGTTTTCTGTTAGATCCTAAGCGGTTCAGGTTGCAGCATAGTTAAAAGATCTTTAAATTGTTATTCTGCTTATCATATTTATACTTATGTTCCGTTTTTAATAAAATTTGTACGGTACATCTAGTGGAAAGTTACTGGTTATACTCAAAAGCCAGTTTCTTAGAATACCGAGTAATCATAGATACAGGCTTTTAATTTCTGAGTTTTGTTAGTAGTTAGCCGTGCTTCGCTAAGCGGATGATATTTAAAGATAACTTTGACGACTGATTCAAAGTGTATGCCTTAATTTTTCGTTCTGATTCAACCAGTTTTTCCTAGGCTACTTTTTCCTCTTCACTGTTTATATTTCTTATCGAAATGTTTGATGCAATTGGAATAGAAATCTCAAGAGAGTTTACAAGGTCACTTGCCCATATCATTCAGAATATTTGCTGGTTCATAAAGAATGAGTGCGTAAAATATATTCATGGTAAAAAAATTTTTTTCGGAATAATACTAACTGCTTAAAATTGAATTCTTCATCTTCTTTGCTTGTGATATGGTTCACCGTAACCTATCTAAATGCAAAAAAAATTAAAAGAGGGTTATTCCCCTTTACTCACTACTTATCATTTGTGCTATCTTTATAGTTTGTAGTTCCTTTTGAACATTGCTTATTGACGTAATACTACTCTTGGATCGTTGATCTAATTCATTAGGTAGCTTTTCAATTTTCTTTATAGAAGCATCTAAATCCTTTTTTAAACTTTCTTTTATATTTGCCCCATTTTCAGAACTGCCTTCATTTTCTTTCCAAAACTGAATTGCATTTAGCGTATCTTTCCCCATTTCCTGTAATGAAATAAAAAAGGATCTAGTTTTATTTACGGTAATTAAAACAGTTGAAGATAGTTCTAAAACTTTATGAGCTTCTATAGTAGAATTCCTTAAATCTTCAATCTGATAAATCAAGTTTGAGTTTAACTCTTGTTCAATTTGAAATAACTGTTCAATGTTTTTTTCCTTTTGATATTCTTCGAATAATAAAGTTAACTTTTGATGAGAATCACTCATCTCTTGTTTAATAACTGTTAAGTTCTCCAAACGAAATAATATGCTATCAATTTCATCAAGTTTAATCTGTGCAAAAGCTAAATCAGTACTTATTTTACTTACAATAGGATTATCAACAAAAGTGTTGACTCCTCTAACAACTGTAATTGCTGAGTCAGATTTGCCTAATGCATCACTTATAGGAGCCAAATTTCCATTTAGCCACTCAACATTTTTAACTAATAAATTTATATCCTGATTGTATTTATCTAGATCGCTAATTATTTTTGGTAATTCTGTTTCTATTACTTTTAACGAATTACTTCTAGCTTCATTTACTTGGTTCTTCATAGTATTTAACTCTGTCGGGTCACCAACACTATTGCTGACAACTATTTGACTAGCTTTATATCCGGTTAAACCTGAAATTAACATTGATGAGATAGTAATTGTAATAGGAAACAAATATCTTTGAAATACCGGTTTCTGGTTAGATACAGCCCTCTCCTTCACCACTTCCATATGCGGTTCCTTCCTCCTAAATTATTTCATATTAAAAAACCAGCAGTTTACAAAAACTCCTTACTTTAATCGAGGCATTCTTGCTGCACGACAAAAGCAGGGTGGTTACAAGTACCACCCTTAGATTTCCAAGTAACGTTTAAACTCTTTGGCGCAAGCGTACAATTCATTTCATCTAACCCATTTAGAAATTTATGTAGTTCACCAAATACTTGTAATTCGTTCATTTACTTTTCTCCTAATTTTAGCTTAAAAAATCTGGAGTGCGAGGCACCACTTTTTCTCCAAGAATGATATCCTAAAACCTACATCTCTAGGATATTCGCAAATTCTTTTTAAGGAGGTCGACAAGGATGTCTATTTCCTCCTTACTTTGTACTAATATATCCGGATCAATATCTGAATTTCCAATTGTAAATCCATTTTGTTGAAGAGTTTCTTGACTTAGTAAATGATTGAATAGAACCACATGAATATAACTATTATTCCTTCGTGGGGCTACAGATAATAACCTTTTTCTTGGTTTAACAGAATAATAGAAATAGAGTACACCATATCCCCTTTTAGGATTTGGGTCTTCACTGATCATTTTTATTAGGTCAGTCTGCATTAGCTTCTCTTCCAGGTATTCCATTAAACGTTCTGAGTCTACAGTAGCCTGATAAATTTTCTTGGTTTCGGATGTTATCCATCTTATATTATTTAAGAGCATTTTTCCTTCTCCTTCTTTAGAAACTTCTTGAGGTTTGGGAGCGTTTTCCTCTCGGACGCGTTGAATAAAATTACCGAGAACCATACTTAGAAAGATCACTACCATCCTTGGGGTAATACTGGGATTCCGATCCCCTAATTATCACAAATACTCTTTGGTAATAACCTGCCAAATTTTCAAGCCCCGTTCATATTCCATCTGAACCATAGTTGGAGATAGGACTACCCTGCTACCTACAATATCATTAATCGAAGATGATGATACTGCTTTTCGCAATTTCTCAAATCGATTTAAGTGCATGAAATACTCCTCATTTTCATGCCAACCATCATCATTATGATAATCGGCTATTTCCACTACTCCAGTCGCCAACCCTCGCGCAATGATTCCTTTTCCATTACGATATAAAAATACTAAATCATTAGGTTGTATTTGATTGATTTTCTCTTTCCAGGGAGAAAAATAGGCTGAACACTTTTCATTATTCAACATATCCCTCTCGGCTTCTCCTCCTGGTCTATTTGCCCGGTTCGTATTTATTATGTAGGCTTTTCTCAATTCTTTCACTCTCCTTTAATCGTAATAAACGTTTCTGCCTCCAAAGCCCTCACTCTAAAATAAAAAATGTTAAAATTTTTAAGTATTATATAAATTTTCATGATCCTATTAATCCGGCAGAACCTGATTTTATTTTAAATATTTCTTCCAACTTCTTATTAAGACGATTTTCTTCCATACTACCAGTAGTTTTCATTCTGATAATCGGAATACCATACTTCCGTAATATTTCATCCTTCATTTTGTCACGCTTCAATTGAACTGGATTGTTAGCGTGGTAGGCATGTCCATCCACCTCAACAACCAAAACAGGCATTTTATCATGCTTGTTAAAAATGACGAAATCGGTGTGAGATAAAATGTTCATAGCATAGGTACGTTCTTCCTCTGTCAATTTTACTGGATCTTTTATCAACATACGTAAGGGCTGATGTAACACCCAGTCCAGACTTTGATATTCCGGCAAATTAAGTACCTTACCAATCACAGTATTCATAAGATTTTCTGATTTAAAATTCGACACCTTCTTGCTTTTTCTCATCACTTCTAATAATTTTTCGGAATAGCTGCTATAAAGAAGATCGAAAACAGAATAAATTTGGCTCTCAATAACTTCAAAATTGTGATATTGAATATATCTCACCAAATCGCCTATATTTGTCCCGTTCCATTCTTCACTTCCCTCAGAAACTACTACAATCAGCTTTTTTACTGCACGAGAAATAGCAACATTAATTAGATTGGAGTTATCGGCAAATGCATTGCGTTCATTGTAATTGACAACAGTTGTAAGAATAATTACATCTCGTTCCCGCCCTTGAAATTTGTGGACAGTGTCGGCATCAATTTTTCGATTCCCAATCGTCTTCTGCAGTTCCTCCGCTTGTAATCTGAATGGGGAGATGATTCCGACTGTTTCTTCTGCCTCATTGATTTTTTGATCAGGAAATACTTCATTAAAAACAACATCAATCTGACGTTGATTCAATTTTCCTCTCGCATGATTACCTTTTGCAGTTTTATATAAAACCAGAGGTTGATTCTCCTCCTCTTGATTCGTTAATACAATTAATTCATTATTATAAAATTTTTGATTACAGAAACCTATAATTTTTGGGTGACAACGATAATGTTCTTTTAATAGAGTCTTGGGAATATTCCTATATAACTCTATGAAAGAGGATAACAAGCTATGGTTAGCAAAGCTGTAAGCACCAACCACCCCAAAGGTTTCAAAGATTTGTCTAGATTTATTGGCTATATCGGCGGAAACAACATTTGGAAGCTGTTTTACATCTCCAACAATTACTACGTTTTTAGCACATGATAGGGCCAAAGCACCGGTCGCAATATCAACTTGGGAAGCCTCATCTATGATGACATAATCAAAGAGATAATTCTTGGCAGCACTGTTTCTTAGTGAATGACTTGTACTTAATGTAACTGGGTATTCCTTCAAAAAAGACTTATGATACTCATCCTTCCATAACGCATCACTGGAAAAGATCGTTCTGCTTCCACCTTTATACTTTTCAGCTAATTTTGCTTTAAATAAGTCCATGGAACGTTGACTAAATTCTTTCATTTCCTCTTCAAAACTGTAATTCTCAAGCCTTTTCAAGAGTAACTCAATTTGGGTGTTTAATTCTTGAATTTTTTTTTCGTAAAAGACCTTTTGTAAAAATGAAATAAGCTCTTCAGGAGGTAATTTATAAAACTTTAAGTTAAAGATTCCATAGAAAAATAAATTATAAATTTTGTCCTTTAAGGAGAATTTATTTTCACTAACGTTCTGCTTAAATTCTAAAAGTAATTTCAAAGCCTTATCAGAACTAATTTTTTTTACAAATTTAAACATAATATCCGTAGTGTTTGATTGTTCATAATACTTAATGAAGTATTCATATTCAGTCTGAAAACTTGATAATTCTTGCTTGATAATGGCAAGATTGTTCTGATATCCAAGCATTTCATTTAGTTTATTTTGGGAAGCCCTTAACTTGGATTGAATATCGTTATATTCAGAGGATGTTATACCCCATTTACTCATGTCTGGATATGTACTTTTCTGGTTAGCAAAGAACTGTGCTTTATTTTGATTGTTACCTAGGTATGCTGCAATGAAATCCACTCCATACTTTTCGAGTTTTTCAAGGACATTAGCCGTAGCAGAGTTATTATTGCTGACCACAGCTACAGTTTTATTTTCCATTACTGCATTTGCAATAATGTTCAGTATGGTCTGTGTTTTACCCGTCCCTGGTGGTCCTTCAATAATACTAACCTGGTTCGATAGAGCTTTCTCCGTGGCTAATTTTTGACTAATATTAAATCCAAAAGGATAAACGGCATTAACTTTCTTTTGCTGTAACCCAAATTGTTCGCCTTTCAAGTATGAAGCTAACACGCTACGAGGACTTATCAGTGTAAGATTTTCATACTGTTTACTTAGGAAACTTTTATCATTTTCATCCTTTACACTTACATAATTAGCTAGCGTTTTTAAATAATTAAAAGTACTAAGTGTTGAGCTATTGGTTAACGAAGAATCTTCAATCACTAGTCTTGAACGCTGATAAGATTTTTTATATCCTGTTTTAAAATTAAGTTTTACATATTCGCCAAAATCAAGGATTTTCGTTATCCCGGATACTGGGTGATTATTCTCGTAAATTAGGCTAGTTGTTGGGTCTTTAATCTTTGGGTTCTTATACCATTTAATATTTTCATAATTATATTGAAAGACATGATGATTATTTTTATATTTAACTAGCCATCTTCCATCTTTATAAGTACATGATTCTATATTTTCAGTATTATCTTTCCCTTTTGCAAAAATTAAATGATGATCTTCGTTCATTATAGTTCACCACGTTTCAAGTTAGATTACCTTTGCTTCTATATAGCGTCTCGTTTGTATAAAGGCAAAGGTTATTATCCTATTCGCCCCAACTATGATTATACTACTTTTTTCCTAAGTTCCCATTTCATTGTAATAAAAACGTGCCAAAAGATACTGTTAGTGATAAAATGTAGCTAATTTAGATCCAAATAAATAACCCTTTAACAAAGAGGGTTAAAATTCTTTCGTATTTTCCCACCACATTAACCAATTTCAAGTTTAAAATCTCATAAATCTTTGCCACCTTTTCCCTTTGCAAATTGATATTGTCCGGGACAAAGTATCTGTATATTAGCTCTTACAAAAGTTGATTCACTACCGCTTCTGCCATATGCCTCCATCCAATCAAACAAATGAAAATCCCATTTTTTTTCACTAATATAAGCATGGATGTCACGATTAAATTGGGAGGCAATTTTATCAATTAGCTCCTGTTTTTGCCCTTACATCCCTGTTTTGATAAAAGCCTTTGGAAGCTCTTTGTATAAAGAGAACAGCAGAAGCTGCATTATAAGTATGCCCGGCAATTCGAAGGCTTCTAACACCTCTTGTACAGGGGGTAAGAAAAGTTACTAATCAGCTGCTTAATTCATCAATAAAATGTTTCGAACGGTAAAAGTGTACGTCCATTTTTTAGGATGGTTATTGGTGAATTGTCATAGAGGAGGGAAAAATAAATACAAATAAGAAAAAACACTTATTTAAATTCGAATAATTAGATATGATATAATCATTTATGAAATAATTAACAATTATGTTTAAAATGCGTTTTAGAGAGCAGTTTATACGAGATCGGAGGGAATTGTATGAGTATCGAGCAGCATGAAGCGATTGGACATACACTAAAAAAAATTACCATTAGATATGATTTTCGGGACTTAATGGGATTTCCCCAAGGCCACTTACGAAGAATACTAAAAATATGTGATGATTCTGGACTTACAAATATTGATACAACAAATTTAAATTCTTCAGATTTTATTTTTAGTGATCAGCTAACTACCCTTCAACCTCCGCATGGTCAATTATTACACAAAATGCCAAATTACGTTTTTTATAATGATGATGAAAGTTTAAATATCGAAATTAATCAATACTTTTTAAGGATTACTCACAATGTTGTTGGAGATTTAATCAGATTCAACCTATTGCTCACCTTATTTAAATCCATTTCAGAAGTCATTACAGAGATTGAAGAATTTATTCCGAGAAGATTGTCTTTAACAAAAATCAATGAAGTACTTTATAAGAATCTCGATCATTTAATATCAGATTTTAAGGAAGAGCAATTTGGCACCTTAAAAGAACTTGATTGGTCAAAACCTACGACTTTTTTAAGGCAAAATTTAAATTTTGAGGAAGGGGGATTTTTAAACAATATTACCCGTCAAATAGAGAGTGGCACAATTAAGGAGGATTCCTTCATTCGATTACTACTTCAATTTGAGATATTATGTTTTGATTATATTGATAAAAATCCAGAAGTAATATTAGATAGCATGAATAAGAATCTTTGGAATCTTTATCTTAAGCACGTGACTCCTAATGGTGAATATAAATTAGAGAACGGTGGAAAGTTTGGTGAGAAATTTTGAAAAGTGCAAACAGATTAAAAAATCATCGGGACTTTCAATCAACAGGAAGATTAAATAGCTCCTTCCGTTCGATAGAAGAGGCCCTAAACCCTCGAATAAGAGCTAGTGAAATCAACGATTACTTAATAAAAGATAAGACAAATGAGGCGATTAGACGGTTATCTTCAAAAAAATAATACATTAACCCTTTACATTATCGGTTATAAAAATCAGGGAGAGAGTATTGTAATTAACATAGCTGATCAATTTATTGGTGTTTTGGATTCTTACAAAACACCTAACCATTTCGTTACAAAAGATATTTTAGATGGTTTTGGAAGAAAGAAAGTAAATTTTCTATGTTGGACACATACAGATGCAGATCATACTTTAGGAATGTCAGATTTACTGAAAAATCACGTAGACAGAAAGACGTTGTTTTTCTTACCTGAAGGGTTCCAAGCAAAGGAAATTCAGGCAATGTATTCTAAATATGTATCCTCGGAATATCAAGAAATTAGTAAAATTGCTGATAAAAACATTGCTGTTTCAAACTATATTTCAGTCAATCAATCAGTTTCCGAGACGTATTCAATTCTATTTTCATCAAGTAGTGAAAAATTGTATATAGATTTAGAGTACTACACCCCACTTTCCAGAGTTGTAAAAAATTTATCACAAAAGGCTTTTGATAATTATTTTAAAAGAAATAAATATGTAAGTAATAAACCCAATTATTTCTCAACGGTGTTAAAAATAACGGTAAGACATCCTGATATAATTCCAATAACAATCTGTTTAACTAGCGATCTAGATAACTACATTATTAAGAGGATGGACGAGGAGCAGGCTCAAGAATGCTTTGATGGAAATCTTATTATTAAAATTCCCCACCATGGCTCTAAACATTCAAGAAATATATTAGAATATATAAATAGTTTTGGATTTGCTGCTACTACCTCCTATTCTAGTAGTAATTTACCACAAAAAGAAATATTAGATAGCTATAAACTAATAAATCCAAATGTCTCATTTACCGGGAAGGATAATACCCAAGAATATGGAATTATCAAATATGAAATTAAATTAACTGACAAATTCCATGATCTTATTAAATTAACACATCTAGGTGGAGCAGGCATTTATTAGACTAATACCATTTTTAATTACACCCAAATCTGAATTACCAGGTAACTCTATCACAGGGTTACCTGGTAATTCCTCTCTATAGAAGGCCAGTAGTTATACCTTAGATATTATGTATTTGTTACCTGAAGTTTACTACCCGCCAAAAATCCCTCCAATAATTGAATACCACCAGCTTTATCAAGCGGTTCGTTGTTTTTCTCACAGATGGTCAAATGAGTACAGTTTGGGCACCCATTTGTACATGGACATGCCCTCAAGATTCCTAAACCCTTTTAAAAATATGAAGCAGCCGTTCTTCGATCGCTTCCATGATACCGGCACCGCCACCTCCTGTTTCATAACAAACGATGGTAGGCTTGTTGTCAAATTCCTTTAAGTTTGTTGACGACATCAAGGAGAAATCACTGTGCGAGCATTTGACTATCGTCGGAATCGCTGAGGCAATCGCATGTTCAACGACATGCAGCGCACCTTCTGAGACTCCACCCGGAAACTGCACCCATAAACCTTCCGTTGTATACCGAACCGGATACATATTGCTCTCTTGAATGAGTTCCGAAGTTCCCCCGCCAAATAACTGAACTTTTTTATAACCAAACAAATGTCTGGTAATCTCCACTTGGCCTCGGCCAAGCTTGACCAAATCATGAATGGTGTTTTCCTTTACAACATCCAGCACATGAAAGGAATCAAAGATTTGCGATCTGGTGGTATAGTCAGCTTTAACGGGAAGTGCACAAATTTCATTTTTGCTGTGTAAAATTCTGGTCACCTTATACGTCTTCTGATTATAGAGGAATACCGCACCCAAATGATAATCCCGCAGCAACGACCGCTCATCGACCCCTTCATAAAGGGTTTCATTCGTTAGCCCTTGATTGTGAATCACATTATACAATTTGCTGCTGCTTAATAGGAAATTATACTTGATCTCCGGGTCCACTAATTTCCATGTACCTTTTGACACTTCCTTCATCTTTTCGAGAAAACCGTCCGCTTTTCGGGCAGCGGAAACTTTAAAAAAGTTATGCGGTGAGGAGATAGTCCCGTTCAATTCATGTGTGGCGTATTGCAAATGTTCCGCTACAATATTGGGGTTGGACACGTCGATGGTAACATGTTCCGCTTCCCGTTCCATGAATTCCTTCGGATTGGCAGCATAATATTGCTCCAAGGGATCCTCTTGGAAAATTTGAATGACGAGGCCAGGTCCTTTTCGACCGACACGCCCGGCCTGCTGCAGGAAGCTCGCCTTGCTTCCCGCATAGCCGATCATGAAGCACAGATTCAAATCGCCAATATCAATGCCCATTTCCAGTGCGGAGGTCGAGACAATCCCCACCAATTCGCCCTTTTTCAATTTATCCATGATTTCTTGCTTTTTGTATGCGTTCAACTGCGCATGAAAAGGTGAGAATAGTTCGGATGGTATGTCCACCCCATCCGTTAGCTCCGCCAACCTCGAACGAATGGCATTATTTAAATCAAAGCTTGCTGTCGTGGTTGCCCTTCGATTCCCGTAAAAGAAAATCGTCTTAGGCAGCATCTTGTACGTTCCGGCAATGGATTTTAGAATTTCAAGGGCCTCTGTAATCGGCGCTCTTCTTGTTCGGTTATCGGATTTTTGCTCAAGCAAACCGGGATTCCATAATAAAATTTCCCGTTCATAAGAGGGGCTTCCGTCCTGTTGAATTAAGGAAAATCCGTTCTTTCCCTTAAGTCCGGTTATTTCCTCCGCTAATTCCTTTGGATTCCCAATCGATGCGGAACAGGCAATAAACTGCAGATTGGTGTTCCCCAATGCATTGCATACGTTCCGCAGCCGGCGCATCAGCATCGCCACTTTGGAGCCTAACACCCCGTTATAGGCATGCAGTTCGTCAATAATGACATATTTTAAATTTTTGAAAAACCTTTTGCAATGTTGTTTATTCTTATGGTAATGGGCTGGTCCTCTAAGCAGAAAGTGTAAGAAATGAACATTGGTTAACCAGTACCGGGCGCTTTGATAGGTTAATTCCTTTACCGAATCAGACCCGCGCTCTAAGACTCCGGCTCCAATCTTTTTATCGCCAAGTTTGATCGTTTTATATCCGAAAGACGATTCCGTTAAACTTTTCTCGTAATCAAATGTAGCCAATGACTGAAGCTGATCCCGTGTTAACGCCTTCAATGGTGATAAATATAAGACGGTCGAATCATCATTTTCAATAAAAGACTCAAGAACAGGAATCGTATAAACCATCGATTTACCCGAAGCGGTCCCCGTAGTAATGACCACATTTTCGCCGTTTCGTACCTTGTTAATCGCGTCCGCCTGATGAGAGTATAATTGGGCGATTCCTTTTTGTGCTAATTTTTCCGTCAGAATCTCAGGCAAAGGTTTCTCCAAATCTCCAAAAATCGCTTCCCTTGCCGGAACTGAATATTGTTCGACAGTGGAGCCTAATTTGGCTCCCACCTTTTTGATCCCATCGATGACATCCTGAATAGGGTAATCCTTAAAGGACCAAGTCTCCATGCGGATATCTTTGAACATACCTTTTCATCTGGAGTCAGAAACTCTTCATTAATGATGTTTTGACAGCCTTGACAATAGATTCCATCTTCCAGCTGCAGTCCATGGCATTCATCCCATTGATGCAAATGAATACCGTTGGTAGGCTGTTTAATTTCTCTTTTATAAGGTGTATCTTTATACTTTCTGCTAATTTGAAAAAAGTTAACTTGCCTAGCAGTTGATTCGTGACAGTTTAAACAAACTAACGGCATAATATTTAAGCCTCCACTCCATAACTAGTAACCGTTTCAGCAATTATTTTAAGTACTTGTCTTCCTCCGGCTTTGGATAAATGATCATTATCCTTCCCAGGATATTGGATGCAGGAAGGACAACCTCCCACACAGGAGCAGGTTTCCAATAAATTCAAGGCACTGACAGAAAGCCTATCGAGGTGCTCTCCAATTGCTTTCGTTACCCCCATACCGCCTGATTGATTACCGAAGAATCCAATGACCGGGTTATTGCCGAACCCAGACATCGACAAGCCGGAGAAACTGGAAATATCGTTGCCATCGCAAATAATCGTATCCGGGATGACCGACAATAGGACGTGCTCGGCTGCCCGAATCGACCCGTCCAGCTTTTCCTGGGTGTAGTCAAAGCCAAGCGTAAGTTTCAATTCATTAATCATGTCTTCCCCTAAGACGATCCAAAAGCCTTCTGATTCAAAATTGGCGACCAGTGGATTGTCGAGCGCCACTTTTTCCTGAATTTTTTTGCCAAAATAGTTTTTCGCAAACCCGAAAACAGAGCGTTTGATGTTTAAGACGCCAGTGGATTGGACCATTTCGTCCATATCGATGGTCTGCTGCTCGTCCGCAATGCTGATAGAATCCTTAAACATGGATTGTGTATAGTACTCCAACTCGCCTCTAATCGGTGCTACAATAATTTCATGTTTTTTTCGATTAATACTGTCGACACGATAAGCCTTTTCGTTGGCATTCCAATAAACAGCGCCTTCATGAAAATCACGAAGCGCAGTCCATTCATCCACGTTATCAAGAAGCACTTCATGCTGTTTGTTCGTGACAACCTTATAATTGACAGTGGAGCCCGAGCGCAGGTTGCATCTTTCTCCTATTTCTCCTGATGGGATTTCATCCAATAGCAGGTCGGCCAGCCGCTGATCATTCACAAAAAATAGGATATCTTCAATGGTAAGGTCCCGTCCCAATTCCTCCTGAAGATACTGCAAATGTAATTTTAATAAGCTTTCATTTTTCGGGTCGATTCTGACAACCTCTGGCGGCTTCTCCAAAAAGATTTTTGGATTCTGCATATAGTACTGCTGAAGTGGCTCATCCTCAAACAGCATCACCGCTACACCTTCTCCCTTTCTGCCGACACGGCCAATTTGCTGGGAAAAAGCCGCTTTGCTGCCAGGATAACCGCTAAGAATCGCAAAGCTTAAATCGCCAATATCAATTCCGACCTCAAGCGCATTGGTCGCAATCACCAGATGGACATCACTGCGTTTAATCGCATGAATCACCTGTTTCCGTTCATCTACGGCTAGCATGCCATTATAAAAAGCAGCTAGCTGCACACCGCTGACACTTTCCCGGTTCAAGCGCAATTTTTTTCGTAAAACATCCTTCATCGATCTTGCCGTTACCTTCCCCTGTAGCCGGGAACCTTGAAACATAATGGTGCGGATGACGCGTTCATCGTGAACAAGGACATTTTCGGCAATCGATAACGCATCCGATATGGGGGCTTTCCGCTCGCTAGTATCCAAGGTGACGCCAGGATTCCAAAACACAATATGACGTTTTCTTTTTGCAGAGCCATCATTGTCAACAAGCGCAAAATCCTGTTTGCCCGTCAGCTCTTCTGCCAGCACTTCCGGTTTGTCAATCGTCGCTGAACATAGAATGAACTGAATGTTGGGATTGCCCAGTTCCTCGCAAACTTTCTGCAACCTGCGAAGGACGAGAGACACATGGCTGCCAAACGCTCCCCTGTACAAATGCATCTCATCAATGACGATATATTTTAGATTTTTTAATAGATTGACAATCTGTGAAGCTGATTGATAATTACCTTGCACCTGCTTAAGCAAAGAATGATGGATCATATCCGGGTTGGTAAAAAGAATTCGCCCATTTTTGATCAGCCGTTTTCTTGAGCCTGGCGGTGTATCGCCATCAAGCCGGCCATAGGTAAGATAGCTTGAACCTAATTTTATCGTCCGCTCAAACCACTCATCCTGCTCCAATTCCTCATCAGGGACGATTTCTTCCGTCCAACGATACAGTTGTTCAACCTGGTCATCGGCAAGTGCTTTCGTAGGGAATATGTATAAGGCCCGGGCCTCAGGGTCCTCGAGCAAGCCCTGCAGCACCGGCAAATTGAACGAAAGAGTTTTTCCCGAGGCGGTTTCCGTAACCAATACGACATCCTTCTTTTCCCTTACCGCATTATAGGTATCCGCCTGATGCGTGAATAATGAGGTGATGTTCATTCTGTTCAACGGAGCATTTAGGCTTTCCGGCAGCTGTTCGTTGATGGTACCATACACAGGCTCAGACTCCGGAATCGAATGAACATAAACTTCAGCCCGCTCTTTTTTGCTCAATTCCGTTAAACGGTTGATAATTTCCGATGAGTCAAATTCGCTAGAACTAACCCCTGGAATACGCTTGTCTACTAAAACAGCACTTTCTTGAGGTTCCAACTGAAGCTCAGCATGACACTTGGGACAATAGACCCCCTCCGGGCAGTGTTCGAGCCAGCCCGTCGAATCATCTAGATTCTGCCACTGATTGGGTGATAGTGCTGCGCCAACTTTAGTTCTACTAATCTATATTCGCCTCTTGATAACACGCGACGACTTAATTGAATCCCCTCTAACAACGAACCACAACTACACTGTAAAAAAGCCATAAATTTCCCCAATCCCTTCATTGCGTAAATCCTTCTGGATAAATTTTTTAAAATTTATCTTCATCAAATGAATTTTAAATTATTTTGTAAAACGAAATATATAACATATTCGTTATAATAGGATAATAATCCTGTTTCTCTTAATAAAATTTAGTGAAATTTACTTAGATACACCTAACCTTCGGTATCCCTCTTCAACTCTTTATGTAAATTCTAACAGTTTTAAGGAATTTAGACTGACCAAAATTGGTGAAACTGGATTCAATTTCCCTAAAATTAGTTAAATGTTTGACAGGCAACACCGTCAAATTTTGGTCTACTGGAATGGAAAAAACACTTAATTGAAAACAATAAAAGAGCCAACTATTCTTAGAATAATTGACTCTTTCATTTGTAATATTTATGAACAACTCTGAAAAAAATCTTTCGGGCAGTAACTGCCACAGGAGTATGCTAATATTCCTCCCCATCTTCAGCAACATACGACCAGGAATAATATTTAGTAATTTTTCCTGCCCCTCTGTTTGTATTATTAAACCGTTCCTCTAGATAAGCCGCAAGTGCTTGGTCTGTACAATACACAAAACACCCTTTTTGTCCTCGTGTCATTAATGTCCTGTATGTATTACGAATGATCTCATCGGCAAGATTAGCGGCTCTATATGGATCTTCTTTCAACATTTTCTTAATTCCTTTGAGGGAATTGTCTGTCTTGGCACGTTTTGTGTGGTCAGTGATTACTTTGCCATTCTCATATCTTAGATCATCACCAATAATAACCCCTACATAATCAAATTCCAATCCCTGACAGGTATGAATGCAACCACATTCACTAATAGAGGTTTCGTCAATTGCCCAGGTTTCTGAATTACCTAGGTTCCAACTCATCTTGAAATCAAATTTGTCCAACATGATGTCGTAGTAATTAGGATTACTCTTACCCTTTGTATCCCAGTTCCAACAATATCCTGCGACTAAACGAGATTTGTTATTAATTTTGTTTAGTTCCGTAATAGTGTCTCGAAGAACATTTGGATTATTAAAGACCCTAAAATCATATTGTCCTCCAATATCATTTGCGTTCGCTGTTTCACGTATTTGAAGGACATCATCAATCCAGGCTAAATAGCCATCAGATCCATTACATCGAAACTGTGAATCTAATTCCATGATGCTCATATTGGCACCAAATTCCCTCGTGTATTTTTGTATCTCAGCGATACTGCCCGCATCTTTTAGGGTTACCCGCTGATGTTCATCAATAAAAAAGATGGAGAATTTTGAGGCATTAATGATTTCTTTTGTTTGGTTTTCACCCAAGTGTGAAAACATACCGGACTTCTTATTCAGGCGATGTGCTTCATCCACGATCAAGGCATCGAATTCATCCTTTGGAGCATCGACATAACTCCCAGATCCTTTAAACAGGTTATCGATATGCCCTTTTCTGAAATCCTGTTTTAGTTTTGTTGCATAAATATTCCTAGGTGCAGCATTTTTTGTGACATACTGACACACCATACTTTGACTTGTTAACTCAACCAACAAATTTATTGCCAAAACAGATTTGCCTGTCCCTGGACCACCTTTTACAACTAATACCTGTTTGGTATTTGTCCGTATCGCTTCTCTCGCAAGATACACAGCTTGTTCAAAAACAACTTTTTGATCATCAATCATAATAAATTCTTGATTGCCTTTAAGCATAGCACTTAACGAGTCCTGCAAGGACTTTGAAGGTCGGATCCGGCCTTTTTCAATTTTATATAGATTTTCCTTATTGTCACCATATTGGATATACTTCTTGATAAAATTTCGCAGTTGAGTTGCTTGTCCTTTTACAAAAACAGGGGCCTGCTCTATGTAGTAATGGTAAACCGGATCTGTAAGTGTATCCTTGTCCCCCTGGTCTACATAGTTATGTAAATAGGCACAAGGATATAGGTTTATTTCTTCATTCTGCGCATTTTCATTATAATCCTTAATTAATGCGGCATAAGACCATGCTTGATATGAAGGATGTGTTGTTTCAACTAATCCGCGGTTTATGACCGTCTTAACAATAGCTTCCTTCCCTCTAATTACTTCTACTGATTGCCATTGTTTTAGTTCAACAATCACTACAGAATTCTTGTTTCCTTGTCTTCCTGAAATTAAAAAGTCTACCCGTTTAGATGTATATGGTATCTTAAATTCGATCGCAACACCTGCATCCTTAGGAATTTCGTTATCCATTAAAACACGATACATATATTGCATTGAATTATTCCAAGCACGAACTTCTCTCTCGTTTATTCTTCCTATCTTCGAGTTATAGTTTTTTGAAATATTATTTACGAGTTCATCATGAAGGACATCTTCTAAAAATTCTTCTTTCGTTGCTTCATAAACGATCATAGAGTATCATTCCCAATTATTTGTTAACATTATTATTTAGCTTTTTATGGTAATTAGCAAGTAGAATTACCCAATAACCGTCATTGAACGTAAATTATGATTCATTAACCAAATATAAAATAAAATAATTATGTAATAACTATTTTTAATTCATTAAACGTTATATTATTGCCGCTCCTAAAATCAACTGATACCCCTTTAATGATTAGCCCCCTCTCAATACACTCATTAAGCAACTTATAATATTCTTTATATGTTCTATCTATAATTATTTGTCTAACAATAGGACTTAGAGATACTAGAAAATACTCAATGCTATGCCCATTAGATAACAAAGAATTTATCTTAATTAATTGATTAATTGCCCTTTCAGAATGGACTTTAGGAAAGGTTGATGAATGTTTTATATCAAGTATAGCTTTGGCTTCAATTATTTTTTCATTGAGTCCCTTTTCTCTAATAATTAAATCGGCTTTATAACCATTAAATATTTTTTCTTGTTCAACTGTATAGACATTGGAACCCTTCATTTCAATTTCTTTAAAATAGTAAGCTAGTAATTCATTCACTTTGTTAAAGTTGAGGAGTATAAATTTACAATAATATTTTACAGCAAAAAGAGAAAATCTAGTCCTTCCCTTTATTCCTTTATTCTTTGATAAGAGTACAGTTTTATTACTCAGATTTATGTATTTCCCTATTTTTGAAGTATTTGATACATAACACTCTTCCACTTGCCCATCAATCAAGACTTCGCAAAGAAATCTATTTTTACTTTCTTTTATAAATTTCCCTTCGATTATTTCTATATTTTGAATTATCATTGTTTTACCTCTATTTTTTCGAATAAATGTTAACCTTTAAATAAAATTGGTTATTATCTCGTCAAATCATTCTTAGCTGGACACTTTCAAGATAATATCACAAATAGTTTATATAAAATAATGATTTATAAAAATAAAGAGGACAACCATCAATAAAAATGATTGTCTCTTCAAGGAATAATATCCGCTTAAAATAAAAACATCTCGTCCTTTAATGGACGTTCTTCTATTACCTGACCATTTACTATTAAATAGACATAGACATTCTTCAGAATCTCATCAAGATCCACTAAGTGCTCTTCTGTTAATGCAAAGCCTCTATCGTTCGTTACAATTATATACCTTTCCTCACCAGTGAACCTTTCACTATAAAAATCGACTAACGCCAAATTATCAAACATTTTAACATTTTGGCGGCCATTTTGTTTTTCGTAATCTTCTACGATTCGTTGATAATCTGCTGCCAAAACTCGGTTGGACCTTCCAGTTGGTATTAATTCCAATTGAATAATCCTCTTGGGAGGCTTCATGGTAATGTTTCTTTGACGGTCGATTAATGCTGTACGCTCTTCCTTCTTAGCATCGATATCAATGAGTTGCGCATTCATTTGGTTGATTAGCGCTGAATTTTTGTTATCAAAATTCTCCATCTGATATTTTTCTAATTTGGACAGTGTATCATTATATTGGCTATTAAAGGCTTTTGTTAAGTAGTTCGATAATTTATTTAACTGAACTTCCCTCTTTGAACGAACAGTATCCCTTACCTTAATCGCAGCAGCCAATGCTTTCTTCATCATTTCGGAGTCTTGCAGAACATTAAGTTCAGTTAATGGATCTTCAAATTGGCCTAGCGACAACCAGTATGGGTCTAATTGAATAATCGTGCCGTCCTGTCTTTTTCCCAAATAAATGAGGGCATTTTGAAGTTCCTTCCCGGTTCCATCGTTTACGGAAAGACTGTATATTTCAATATTTAGATGATCGGGTACATCATATGAAACCATATAACGACTAAGCGCATGTTTTCCACTATCTATTTTTGTCATTTCTAAAGCCAATTGATAAATTGGATTATCCTCTTGTATCAATGGAATATCTGGTTCAACATATTCCTTGTATCCTGTAAACCTGTAAGTTTCTGAATTACTCAAATTTAACTGTGGAAATGATTCACGAAGGAACTTTGGAATACGCTCGATTCGCTTCACTTTGCCCTCATTTGATTCTAAAATACGAACATTTCGCTTTTTTAAAATATAATCCACAAAGGAGTCATGCACACGATAAGGAATCTTCCTAACAGTAATATCACTTTGTTCACGCTTGAGTGATGGTACATCAATGGTTTCCTCATCCAGTCGCTCTTCTTTCAGCACTTTTAACAGTTTTAGGTTTTCTTCTGAAATGGCTTTGTCCATTTTTGAAACAACATCATCTAACTTCTCTCGGTGTAAAATTGCATCTTGCATTAGAGATGATAAACTGTCAAAATGGTCATCTAAAACTTCTCCGATAAAATTGTAAACAAGATCCGAGCCTAAATCCTCTTTCATTTTTTCCATCTTTTCAAGCAGACGGGTCATTACATGACCTTCACGGGTATTTTGTGCCACTAAATTAAAGATAAAGACTTCATTCTTTTGACCAATACGGTGAATACGCCCCATCCGCTGCTCCAACTTATTTGGATTCCAGGGAATATCATAATTGATCATTTGATTACAAAACTGTAGGTTAATGGATTCACCACCAGCATCTGTAGCAATCATTATTTGACATTCATTCCGAAACATCTCAACCTGCCGCCTACGCTCATCCATGGAAAAACTACCGACTATTTTTGCAATTTTAGGAACCCGCTCTAATAACTTTCGCTCCAAATAATGTAATGTATCCGCAGCTTCTGTAAATATTAGTATCTTCTCTCCCTGGTGGAGTAGCCCATCAATTCCAAATAATGTTTCTTCAAGCTCTTGATATTTTCTTTCGATTGTATAATTTTTAAGATATGTGGTTTTGGACAAAAGACGTTTAAGTTCTTTTAATTCTAGCTCAAGTTCTTTAGTGTCAATAATATCAATTGCCTGCTCGAGCCTTTTATCCAACATCTCTTGCTGCTCGTTAGACTCCTCGTTGTACTCAGTTAAATCCAATTTTTCAATCATCTTTAAATATTTATTCCGTTCTTGCTCAGTTTGCTGATAAAGCTTTTTTAACCGTTTGTAACGGCGCTCTAATGACAAATGAATCGCTTCAATAGATGAGCTTAACCGGCGTTGCAATAGCATCATGGCAAAAGCTGTACTGTTTTTCCCGTTATTCATTGCTCGATTGAAATGATCCCTTACATAATCGGTAACAGCGTCATATAGATCAAGCTCTTCATCTGTTAAATGATATTGAATCGTTTTAGTTGTCCGCTTTGGAAAAATCGGTGTGCCATCAAAATTCACTAAATTCTCTTTTAATCTTCTTATAATAAATGGATTACTTTTCTCCCTCAGGGTTTCATTAACTCCAGTACTTGAAAATATATCTTCATCAATGAGCCTCATCAGGTGGCGGAAGTTTTCCATATCTCCCTTGTGAGGAGTCGCAGTAAGTAATAAACAATTTGGAGCTTTTCTTAAAATAACTTCACCCAGTTGATAAAGCTTTGTCCGTGTAGTCTTTTTCTTTATTGTTCCATGTGTATATGCTGCCATTTTATGGGCCTCATCGACAATAATTAAATCAAATTGGGCTTCATTGATTAATTGTTTAATATCATCTTTTGCAGCCCAATATACTGAAGCTAAACAGTGATTGTTTGAAATAAATGGATTTTTCCCACCATATTCGTTCACAACTGCCCTATTAATAATATGAAATGACTCCTGAAATTTCTCCTGTAGTTCCTCTTGCCATTGCTTAAGAACAAGCGGTGGAACCAGAATTAATATCCTATCAACACTGTGACGTGCCTGAAGTTCCTTAATAAGCATTCCAGACATTATCGTCTTTCCTGCCCCTGGATCATCCGCCAATAGAAAACGTACATGAGGAACTTGTAACATACGCCCATAAACTGCTTCAATTTGATGTGGCAATGGTAAGACATTGGCATTACCTAATGCCCTTGTTTTTGCATACATCACTTCATTTTGCATGGCATTATAAATCAGGTAATGGTGTATATCCCGCGAACTTAATTGCTGGTTTTTAGTTTCATGTGTATTTAATCGCTCCATTGAATTAAACGTATCTTTTTCAACAAGCAGTTCAAAAAATTGATTCGAATTTCTCCCAATCGCTTCAATAACATAAAACACATCATCTATTGCTTCACATTTCTTTACCTCAACTATTTCAGGAAACTGCGGCCCTTTTACAACATCTCCTGCCCTAAACATGAACATCCCCCTATAAAAGATCCCCTATTCAAATGAATAAGGGACATTATCTTTTTAGCTCTACCATTGTCATATCAATACTTTTTACTAGTTCAAATTTATCTTCAGTCAAGTCCCTTGCTTTTATATGATAATCGAAAGGGAAGAATAGAGCATTGTTATTCATTAGTTCTAATGGAATAATATGTACATCACTGCACGTCAGTAAAACCTCTGCTAACAACTGATTTAGTTCTGATGAATGAACTTCAAATTTTTTTGACAATGAATAGGCTTGTTTTTTTTTAGGTTCAGTAACTCCCCAAAACTTAATACTTGTTAATACAGCACTTGTTGCAACCTCTACCCTACGTCTTTCACCATAAAGGCTTTTCATCTTTTGGCCTAAGATTTGGCTTGGTATCGCATCTTGCATGCGAAACTGCATTCCCATTTCCTTAACTAAGTCGTAAAAAAAGGGGTATGCTAATATTGTCATGCACCAATGAAGTAAAACCCGTTCTTCTTGTTTTAAAAAAGGGAACATCTCTAAAGCTTTATCACGAATAAAAGTGTGGTCTTCGTCAACTAAATACCAAATTTTCATTAACATTGTAACTGCGTTTTTTCGTGATTTAGCACCTTTAATATCTTCCCTAAGAAAATTGTCCAGTACTTCATACATTTCCTTACGCTCTAATCTTCTTGATTCATTAGCTGTAAAATCAAGGTGATGAAGCAGTACTTTTTGATCAAATCCTATTGGTTTCACCATAAATAACCTACCTCTTGCTTAAGACATCACTTTAATAAAAGGAACAATTACTTCCTCTATACTAATACCTCCATGGCTCATGATCGTCTCGCCACGATTTACAAATGCGGCATCGTCCTTAGCTAATAGTACATGATAATGTCCTGGTAAGCCAACATCATTCCATTTTAATGTTTGATCATATTTATCTGAGGCATAGTCCCTTAATTGTGTTGAATCATAAATTCTGACACGTTCTCCCTTTGTTTCAGCAAGAACACCTTCAGAAATACGTCCAATCCCAACGCTCTCCCTATTCCCATGATCTGCAGTTATGTAGATAGTGAATCCTACTTCCTGCAGGTCCTTAATCAAACAATATAGATAGTTGGTTTCTAACCATATCCTTAACTCAGAAGACACACTTCGTGCTCCTTGTATGGAACCATGTAACATACGATCTACAATATCAATAACAGCACCATACACTCTTACATTTGGTTGATGTAATGGCAAAATATTTTCCTTTTCATATTTCTCCTGACCAAGACCCCTCTGATAAGAAATATTTTTACGTGGTACGCCTTGATCCTCCCAAAAAGTATTCCATAATACCGATTCCTTGTTAGTAGTAGAAATAGAGTTAGCAAAATAAAATGGCTTCATTCCTGAAAAAATAGATTGACGTGACACCGATGTTAAGGTCGGCACCCAAGCAAAAACTCCATTTTCCTCAAAAGATAACCCCTGTCGAATTAGTTCCTCACGTATCTGAGCCCACTGAACAAATCCCATTCCATCCATCACTAGTAAGGCTAACTTATTTTCCTCTTGTGCTGCTAAATAATGAGAAATATGATGAACCATCTTTGGCAATGGCAGATGCGGTAAGGTACTAAGCAATCCATAATGCTGCAACATCCATTTTTCAAATGGCTTATTCATTTGATCAGAAATCTCAGCTGCTTCTTGAGTAAATGTCCCCGTTACTATAGCTCGATGTTTAAACTGTCCGTATAATTCGGCATATTTAATCCATTCTTTATAACGGTAATCATTGATAGTCGACTCTTTTAAACGTTGATATAAATGTTCTAACTGAATTTTTTCAGTTCTTGTCGTATCAATCTTCATTCCAACATGCATCCAAGCAGGTAAATCGTTATCTGGAAGACCCTCTACTGGCTGAAGTAAGCCCTCCACAAACAAATTATCCAGTATGCCTTTCATATAAGGATTGGTGAAAGGATGAGCTTCATAATACGATTCATCCTCAATCGCAACTCCACTTTGAGTCACTGCTAAATTATGAACTTGATGTACAAAAGTATCCCATTCTGCTCCCAGATAGTTATAGAAAAATGAAGATGAGAAAACAAGCTCTTGAATCGGCATCTCTGCCAAGTCGCTCTTCTGTATAAGTACACTCACAATATATTCTTTCACAACATCAGGAATAGAATCTAATTCGTAATGAATCGTTAGCAGCAGCTTCCAAAGCTCAGCACGTGTATACACTAAATCATACGGAAGCTTATAGATATGCTTCGTTAGAAAATCTAGCGTATCTTTATTAGAAGAAGAGCCTTGATACCGCTCATGTGCGGCATACAAGGCATCAAATACTTCTACATCAAGCTGTCTAATAATCTGTGTCGAAAACTTTGAGAAGATGTTGGCTAAATCAAGTTGAACCCTCTGACCAGTCTGCAGTAAGTCGTAGGAAAACACATGATAAACTTGCCCCTCCGCTCTTACAAGCAGACAACCATCTCTCCGTTCAATTCTAGTCCGATATTCATGCTCGAATTCATAACGAAACAGAATGCTATCACTAAAATTGACGACTTGTATATTCTCTTCATTTAACCTGGTTAAAATCATCTCATCTAACAGCAATTGATCACGATCAAGAACAAGATACAAAGGATTGTTTTGATTAAATTGTCTTAACACTTGATCTCGCCAATTCGTCATCTCTTTTCCCCTTGTCTTTGGCTTATAGTCCTAGCCTGATTTGAGCATTATCGTAATACATAAGCAGCTTATCATCCTCTTGAATCACACTTTCAGGAAGACGATCACCAACTGTCACAATTTTTTGGTAATCCTTATCGCTCCATGCCTTTTTAAATCCAGCTCGAATTGCTTCTGTACGGAATTGTTTCAGCTTTTTCTTACTTTTTTCAAGCTCTTCAATATAACCTTCAAATTCACGTAACAGTGATTTCTCACGCAACTTCTCCAAATCTGCTTGCTTGTTTGGATCAGGAACATACCAGCGATTCAATGCCTTTTCTTTCAACTTTGCATCATCATTTTCTAAGCCGCGTAAATCTTTATAGTTTTTACGAAGATAGCTTGCAATTTGATCAGGAACGGAAGCTTCACCATCATAGCGAAGGAAATTTTGATATAGTAAGTCATCCAACTCCGGTAACATTTCATGTTTTGCAATGTGTTGAATCTCCTTCATAAAGCTTGGATGTAAGTCCTGACGAGTCTGTGGTTTTTTCAATAATTGCTGACGTATCCATTCAATTGCACTTGTTTCATCGGAAACAAATAAACTCATTTGGGCAAATTCTTTTACTAGAATTCGTTTCTTATCATATTCTGCAACCTGCTTCTCTAAAAACGCCATACCATCTCTCATCGGAAATCGCTGGGCAACACCTACCTGGAATTCTCCAGAAGAAATCGGAACAGGTAATCCATTTTGTACATGATATGCAACCATTCGGTCGAATAAAATACGCGGTGTGCGCTCCGATATTATTTGAGCTTCTCCTTTAATACCAATAAATACAGGTAATTGTTCTAAATGTTGTTTGACAAATGTCCAAGCTGATTCTTCCGTGTTTTGTTCCTGTTTCATTTTTTCAATATTTTCTTTTCTTGGTTTATAGGCTGATATAACTAAATCTTGTTTTACTGCAGTTGTTGAGGTAACTGCTTTAAAGCTGCCAAACTTTTTATCTAACGCTGAAACATTTGCAATAATAAATCCTGCTTTTTGTATCGATTCCTGAATGGAATTCCAAACGGTTGCTTGGGAATTGCTAAACTCAACAGTCATCCAATGGCCTGGTTTAATCACCCGATAATATTCTTTAAATGCCATTTCCATTAAATGCTGATAATCTTGTAATTCTTTTTGTTGTACATTATTTACAATAGCTTCAGATTGATTATTGGTTTGAACTCTTAGCCACGATTCCCAAATGAAATTAAGCTCTGAATACATTAGATTACTACCAAAAGGCGGATCCGTAAAAATATAATCAACAGAATTGTCATTTACAGATAAAGAAGTTGCTGATCCACACCCAATTGCTGAGAGATGATGGCAATTATAGGAGGCTTTTTTTATATCTCGTAGTTTCCTTGGTAAAACATCGAATATAGATAACTCCACATTTAAAGAAGAAACAAAAAGTGTTCCAGGTAATCCTGGCGTGCCTCCTGGCTTAACAGGTTGATATCGTCTCATTTTATTAACATGAATATGAATAGATGACAAAATAAACAGTAATTCCGTATGCATGTTTGATTGTTTCAATTTATGGAAAAATGCTGCTAACGTGACTAAATTACGCTTAGTGTAAAAATGATGAACATGGGTATAACCATGACTTTTTAATGGCTGTGCTGTATTGTAACCTTTAGGCATTAAATTTGTTGGATACCAATATGGAGAAACAATAGAATGTAATTCATCAATTAATTCTAAATCCAAGGCATCAGGTTTTTTATTAAATCTTTTCTTATTAAAAGTATAATTAATTAAAACAGGTACTTGTTTGGCAAGTTGTATAACCTCGTTAGCTTTATTATCAAAACTACTTTCATACACTCGATTCAGACTTCTTTTTGATAAATTAATCTTGCAATAAGGACAGTCAAAGTTATCTTTTACTTTCCCAGTAGTGTCTTCTACAGCTACTTCAAAAAAAACTAACTCTGACTGACAATTTGAACAAAGAAAAACATCGCTCCAAATGATATAATTAATGATTCCCTTCTTCTTTGCTTCAACCTTATGCTCTATATCTTCGGGAACATGGGCAGTTTCATAATATTTTTTTAATTCAAGAAAGACTTCATCCATTATTTTTTTCATTTCTAATTCAACAACATCAAAATTTTTCATATTTAGGTTATAATTCTTGCTAATGAATGAAGCTGTAGGGGATAAATCATTTAGAATGGTCTTCCTACTTCCTAGTTCAGAAATACAATTTTTTTCTTCGTCATAGATTAGGTTATGATTATCTATGTAAAGACCTAAATCCTGAATGGCTTCTTTATCACCACATAATTGTGAAGCCACTCCAGTCATTCCTGTTCCCGAAAAACCATCTAGTATAATATCTCCTGGATTCGTGTAATTTAACATGTATCGCATAATTGCCTTGTGTGGTACTTTAGTATGGTAACTATGAGCATAATAAATCGGATCATTTTTCCCCTCTGTAACATCCGCAGCAAATGGCTCACGATTATACTCTTCATCCGTCTTCTTACCATACATTTCAACTTTTTCTTGTTCCCATTCTTCAATAAAATCATTAATCCATGGATTGGGACATGCTGTATAATACGGCGGGTCCGACAACGCAATAATATCTTCATCATTCCCGATTGGAAATCCTTCGATATCCCTTAGTTCTGGCAGCTTCTTTCTCAATTCATTTTGGAAATACAATTTCCGCTCTTCATCGTTCTTAAAAGTCATACCCAAACAGACAACTGGTTGGTTGTCTGCCTGAGCACTTTCAATCATAAACGAAAGCTGGTCTGTTTCTTTTGTCATTACACTTTACACCTCATTATTTTTTCAACATCACACGTATACGGTTTGTCGCTTGATTCCCTATCGTTTCTTGAATCATTGCCTCAAATCGTTTACGAAGTTCTTCTACTGTCAAAGGACTTCCATTTGCCATCATGTTGGTAATTTGGTCCATTGTTATTTCTACTTTATTAATCCCTTTTAAAAGGTCGTTGATTGCTTGAATCAAACGTAAGTCAATCGGCATTGTAAAAGACTGCTGTGCGATGAATTGTTGTACGAGCTCCTGCTGCTCTGGTCTTATTAATGCGATGTTTTCCTTAACTGATGGATCATTAAAATTATTTAACAGCGTATTGGTCCAGTTATTTAGCAATTCACCTAATTCATCTTCCAATGTCTCAAGCTTAAACTGATTGATAGCTGTTTCTTCCTTTGGTCTAAACTTACAATGCGGACATGTCGCTGTATGTTGTAAATCTTCACGTTTCAATTGATAGCAGACTCGTAAAGAATCCATCTTGTTTTGCCAATTCGCTAATACCTGGCTAGGAAGAATTTCAATTTTTTGTGCTATTTCCCTTAAAGCTTTTAAACGCTGATCATTTAAAAGACTACTTTTCTTCATATCTTCTGTAGCATTAAGTCTAGACTTATCATGAAGTTCCATATATAAACGAATATATTCTTCTTTTAAGCCTTCAATAGCTCGAACTTCATTACTATAGTCTCGTCCTTCTTTTAGTGCAACTGAAAGGTCATATAACGCGGTTTCAACTTTCTCATTCCATTCATGGTTTCGATCTAAATGCAGCTTCGCTTGAGCAAGATAATTCGCCACATTTGTATATTCTTTAACCTTCGCTTCTAGTCCTTCTAATTTATCTAGTGCATGTATATGATCAGCTTGGGCTTGAATATCACCTGCTGAAAATTTAAGATTATGCAATTTAGCTGGTGTATCATACCGCTGAATGCCTTCTAAAAACTCTTTCAGTTCCTCTAAATGCTGTACATACTCTTGGACTTCTGTTGTCGTAAACAAAGTTCCATCCCAAATTGGTAAACCTGTACGAATCGTTGGAATCATGCGGACTACTTTCTGAACTTTATCACGAGCATATCCAACAACTAAACGTATACCATGTGTTAAGTTTACCTCCTCAAGATTTGGAATCTGCACATTGAATAGATTAAACAGTGCATTGATTGCCGCAACAGGAAGTCCACTTGGTTTTTTTACATGACTAAAGTATGTAAGGTGGCCTAGTGGTACTCGAGAAAATTCTGCAAAGTTCATAGCATCATACGATTTTCCATTTACAGTAACCACTAGTTCCCCACCGTATACTAAAGCAGCAAGTACAACGACGAATAACTCGGGTTCCATTTTATATTGAATGGTATATCGAACATCTTCTGTACCTTTAATGGTAACCGTTTCTAGTAATTCATTTACATTTAAAACTTGTCCATGTTCTTTCTTATCTAACTCATCGAGTACCCATCTAGCGTAGCCAGACTGACGGACATTTAACTTGCCGTTTTGATCAAGTAGGACTAATCCGTCTAATATTGCAGTTCCCTGTCTCGTTTCTTTACCCGAAATTTGTTGCAATGCATCTGACACATATGTCGGCAAGTTTTCCTTATTTAAATAAGTAGTTTGTAGCTTTCTAAATGTTGGATAATCGGGATACTTTTCTTCAAACCAATCTGTAAGTAAGCCTTCAGAAACAGAGTTTACAATTTCAATGACAGTCGCATTGGGTTGAAGGAATATGCCAAATTCTAATATGTTGGCAGTTTTTCCACGATAAGTAATATCAAAAACATGCACGAAATTTTCACTTAACCAAGTAACAAGCTTTTTAAAGAAAGAAGCAGATTTTGACTCATATAATCGTTTTGTAGCAGATGTAGCTGAAATCTCCATCTCTCTTGCACCCGCATATAGCTTCAATAAATGTACAAATTGTTCATCCTTAGCAGAAAGGGTAAAGAACACTTCATCCGATTTTTGTTCATCTTTGAATTTCATTACACTAAATGGCTTTAGCATGTAAATATAGAAGTCCCTCTCTGGTTGTGCTGTTGAGCGTTCATTTGGAGCTCCAAAGAATAAATAACCTTGACGGGTTACTTTATGTGCTTCCCATGGGAGATTGTGCTTCCAAATTTTATATCCTGTCACGTATGTGTTTTCCGCTACTTGTGTTGCTTGCTTAAGTACTTCATAGTAATAGCTATCCAACTTATCGTCTTCAATCGTTTCTGCCTTTTGCTCAATCAAATCATCAACAGCAATATCTTTTTTCAAATCTAAAAAATACTGTCCATTGCTTTCATTCGTAGAGATGTACTGGAAACTAACTGTTTTTAAAATCTCACGCAATGCAGCCTCAACTGTTGTTTTCAGAAATTCTGACGGATTATCATCTTCTAGCAGCATGTCCAAGCTCATTGTAGAGTATAAAAACAAATCATCACGCAGCTCATCAGGAGTCAAGCCGACCTTGTCAAAAATATCACTTGTTGCCAGACGATATACAGCTAATGCGTTAACAATTCGAATAGCCATTGGTTGATACATTTTTTTGGTAAAAGCATTTTGAATACGATCCTTCAAAATACGGGATTTGTCTAGGACTTCACGGATATCTGGATTACTTTTATATGAAGGGTCTTCCTCAATAAATTTCCAATAGCTGTCGTAAGAAATTAGACCCGGTGCTCCCTCTGGAACATTTTCTTCAAGTATTCTTTTAATTTCACTACTTATCGTTTTTAATGCCACCCGCTTCTCAGCCACGTTTACCTTTTCAAAAGTAGATAAGTATGCGGGATGAATAGGAAATAGATTTACATATGTATCTAAATCTTCATTTAAACGATGATACAAAGAAGTAAATTGACTTAAGTGTTCTCTTATTAAAGCTTTCTGTTTTTCATCCTTCTTAAGCAATCGCTGCGATACAACGTAGGCGATATCCTCTCGAACGATACGAACTTGTTCAAAACGCTCTTTTACACGACGAAGTGAATCAGCCACGAAACTAAACTTCGGATTGTCAAACAGCATTTCTTGAATACCCGCAATAAAACGTAAACGTGTCTTGCTGCAAACTTCTCCGACTTCGCGCAAGAACCCAAGATCCAATGTCAATTCCTGTTCTTTACGACTTCTTAAGTAATCTAAAAGCTCATCCACTACAAGTAAGAGCCCCTGTTCAGGATATACTTCATGGAACAGTCCTATCATTTCTGTTAACGAATCTTTGTTGTTCCGCACTTGGTCTACAGGGGGAAACTTAAAATCCACTCCCATATCATAAAGACCTTCTTCTATTGCCTCACACAAGATATCACGTAAAGAAGTACGAACACTGCCAATTTCTGTACGAATGACTTTGAATTGTCCTTCAATCTCCTTGGCCTTTTTAGCAACTCGTTCATCTTGAATATGATTACTTGCATCTTCTAACTCTGCAATTGTTGAAATGACACTCATTAAATGCGATTTACCTGTTCCATAGTTACCGACAATAAACAATCCTTTATTGTCAACTTGTCGATGGAATTGAAGTTGTTCTATAACTGCTTCGTCTAGCTGTTCAGACATTCTTTCTGAAATAACATATGTATCAATTAAGTGAAATGCTCGTTCCTTATCATTTGCATCTGTTAACTGAATTACCGACTCAATTGGTTCAAACTGGACTAGATCACGATATTTCATTTATTTCTTCCCCCTTTATTACTTCACTACGATTCCGTCGAATTCTTTGCACTCATAATATTCAGGATGCCCGGGAACGGCATACACAAAACGGTTACCGTCGTAACTGCCTTTCCAAGAAACGACCAGCGTATAGTTCCTGCTAAAAGACTGCAAAAGTTGAATGACATCTTGTTTTAACGTCGGATCAAACAATACCTCAATATGCTCCAAGCAAAGTGTGATGCTACCCGCATTTCTTAAGACTTCACTTAGTAGGTGATGAACTCTGCCGGCCATCCGTTTATTTGGATACTCTTTTAATTTCTCACTTAGCAACAAGCTTATATTTAGAAACGGTATTCCTAAACTTTCAGCAGTTTTTTTAACAGCGTTTCCCTTTGGATTCTCACAAACCAAAATCATTTTATAATATTTAGATGAGATACTTTCTAACTCATATTCGATCTTTCTCACCAGATCCGTACTCATAGTAACACCTACAAATTTTAGTTCTTTAGTTTCATTCTACATAATTTAAGTGTATTTTTGAATTGTTTTCCAATAAAAATGATAACTAGGGAACTAAAATGGGAAAAGCACCAAGCTTGGTGCCTCTTCCTCTTGATTAATATTAATGTTACTCAATAAATGAAAATGCAAGTTGGGCATTTTCATCTTCAATAATCCACTCCTCAAAAACATCCGGATCATTATTCTCAAATTCATCCGCCAACACCGTCATGTATTTCTTAATCGATTTCATAATATCCAGTGGATAAGGCAAAATTGTATGAAATGAATAGGCTATGTTTAATTTTCTTAAATGATGTCCCATGATGGCTAATTGATCTCGTTCTTCTGCGTTTTCAGTTCCTAGTGGTATTAATTCTACTGACTGCTGGTGTAAAATTTGCGTTTTGGGGTTATAGAATTTTTCCATACCTAAGGTGGAGGCCTGCATATTATCTGGTCTTGAACCTATAGAGTAATAGATTCCAGCTTTATCTTTAAAGACCCCCATCCTTCTATTTTCTTTTACTTTACCATTAGGATTAATACGGTATTGCGAAACGTCATCTGTCGTATTGACCCTAATCACTCTAATCCTCTCGTTAGCATCGGGATGTTCCAGTGTAAATGGCAACTTGTGATAATCAAGCAATGGGTTTGTCAGTTCTGCCCATTTTTGATTTCTTAATTTTGCATCTAGCAAAATCACTAAATTAGAATCAAATTCACCCAAGCAGTTTTCTATAGCTCGGTTAAAGAATGACATATATCTCTTATGTGAATCATTCTTTTTAGTTGCCTTATTTAATAAGGAAGATAAGGATAATTTCCCTGATGCAAGCAATGCTTCATTAACAGATAACCACTCATTTTTGCCAAATAGTCTAATTTTGACTTCATTTTGATGCAATCTGGTTACAACGGGAAGAAAGACTTCCTTTTTGCGCCCCTTTGAAGTTCCTTTAATTATTCCGAGTCCTAAATAGATTGTATTTTCGTTTAAATTACTGGCTCTTGCCGGGAGAAATCCATGATCCATTAATAGGTCAAAAAAACTGTTCACAATCCTAGATTTGGCTTTATCTTCACTTTCCTCATGTTCTAACGGATAGATAAATTGTGATACCCTGCCGGCAAAGGCCAAACCATCTCTGTCAGCTTTTTTCGGATCTGTACCAGTTTCATAATTGTCCTTTAATCCGATTTCTACTAACGACATTGTCGGCAAGTCATTCCTCGTTTCAGACGCTGCCATTTTCTCTATCCATCTTACTCGCTTGTCATATGCTTTACTGTCTTGACCTGAATCAAGTGCTTCAGCAAGCTTTCCTGTATGGCGGGAGAAAAATTCCAAATTTATGGCGGGCTCTGCATTTAACCGATAGGTGCCATCAAAATTTTCAAAGATAATTTCTTGTAGTAAATAAGTATTAATTACCTGATGGTAAAAATCCTCTTCACCCCAAATCTCAAGTCTAAGAATACTTCCAGAAGCGAATGAGTGCCGTAACGGGAATCGGTCATTTCCTATCGAATCATTACGACTCAAAATATTGGTACACGGTTTTAGTGGGCTTAATTTTTCAAATATATCCTTTACAAGATCGAACAACGCCCATTTCTCAGGCAAGCCAATCCCATTGACAACTTTGCTAAGATTATATTTCGATGTAAATATCAAGTCGCTGTAGACCGCAAATGCCAATGGATTAGTACTTTCCATAAAAACCATTGGATCTTTTATTACTTGTTCCGGTTGGAATGGACATCCTAAAAGATCAGCAAACAAGGCATCAGTGCCTTCTGCCCAGGCAACCTGTCCAGATTGTTTTTTATATTTTAATTGTGCATAAGACAATGGTTGCAAACAATCGCTAGTAAAAGGGTCTTTTATTGATATTAATATCGATCCCTTCCGCTTGTAATGGACATCATTTAGTTTCTTAATACCTCTTTGTAAGATTCTACGGATACCAAAGCTTACATTTAAGATGGATGGTTCCGGCAATCCGCCCCTTGTTTTAAGTGAGAAACGAATCACATAGGAAAATGCTCCGCTTTTCTCCTTATTCTTTACTGGTTTAGACATGCACTCATGATTCCCGTTAAAGTAAACATGATGGAAAATTAGATTCCTATTGGTTCCGTTTGATAGTTTTAAATTACGGGGCTCCGAAGCAAATTTTCTAGCCATTAGCCCCGGAATCCAGCCATACTTCCATTCTTCCTTTTTATACTCTTTATATAAATCACCCATTCTAGACGACTGCCAAAATAGAGGTGTATATTGGATTTCAAATGGCAGTTCCTCAAAAGTGCAATCATTTTCTTTCGCAATCCAGTTTAAGCAAATTAACTTGATGATTTCAGAATCTACCTTTTTATCGGCAAGCAGCCACGGTTCATTCGCTACCCAACTCACATGAAAAATAGTTGAAAAAACCGCTTGAAGCTTCTTCCCTAAATTTCTCGGTTTCCATTTTAATTTGTAATCGTCCTTATCCATCTCCAGAAAATTTCTCCAGCTGGCGGGGAAATGTAAATAATAGACTTCTTCAGTTTCAAAAACAGTTGTGTCTACCTCAAAACTAAATAACTCCAATACATCATTTGCCATGTCTAAAAAACACCCACTTTGTTAATAGTTCCTATGCTTCTGGAAAACGGACCGTACAGGCTTACAAATAACGAATCATTTTCACTCTCTGACATAATTTTTTCCCAGTACTCCAACAATGAAGGTTTTCCATTTGGTTTTTCCATGTATTTTGCATCACAATAAAATACTCGAGCATCTTTGCCCCCACGAAGCAAGCGTCCAATTAACTGCCATGTTGGGATAAAGGTAAACCAGGCGAGAACTGTTCTTTCTTGGTCGGTAAGGATTGACCAATAATCAGGCTTACGGTACATGTCCTCAAACTTCCCCCTACTTTTTTTCCTTATTTTCCGCATTGCCTCCGCATAGGTTAGGTTATTATTTGCAATTTCTTCAAAGTAGAGAGGCAAGTTCCCGTGCAAGATTTGCACAAAATAACTAAGATCATTGGGAACCGGATATGGTCTAATTAAGAAAAATGCTGAGCCAAATAAAGCGCCATTTCCATATTTATCCATGATGTTATACCCGCGGCTGATTGCCAGCATAGGGGCAACTAAAATATCGGCATTCTCTAATGAAAATTGCTCCACCCTAGACCGCGGAAACCAAATTTCATTTTTCTTATCTTTTTGTGATAATAGCCGGTATCTTCCTTTCCATTCTGGAAACTGTTCTAAAGCAACCCCCACTATTTCCACATCATCATAGGAATTGACGACTAATAGGACCTTCCTCTCTTCCTCTATTTCCTTCCAATAATGGAGTTCAGCTCGAATTTTTGAAACAATTTCTTTGACAATCACTTGCAAATTGCTATGCCTTCTCCCTTGTTGCTGAACTCCTGATACCGGTATTAACTTCTCTCCGTTTTCAGGATCCCTAATTTCTATAAAATCTTGGGTCAATCTTGATGGTTTTCGTGAAGATTGAATAAACCATTGCGGTTCCACCTCGATATGGTAGTGAAGTGATTTTGGTGCATAACTTGTTCCCGATAGGAGGATGACCGTAGGACCTTTCTTCCCATCCGCTGCTTCATAGAGATAGGGCCACTCGTTTAATAATTGTCGCCCAACTGCCATGTATTGAATGATTTTAAATTCTCCGGTATCGATTCCTTCCTTTGTTTCGTAACGGTAACCAAGCATAACGCCTGTCATCGCTTCTTTCATAAAAGGGCGAAAATCCTTTATCTGCGTCAATAATGGAATTTCCACATTATTATTTAGGTAGTGTTGAACAACTGGGTAAAACTGTAGAATCCACTTCATGGCCCGCTCAATATGGGCAAGGTAGACAAAGAATTCAATCTTGCTATAAAGTTGGGATGCTTTATTTTTTTCAGGAATACTGCCTCCCAACTTGGAGATCCAATTATTGATTAATGTCTGTTTATCCCGTTGAGATGCCAAATTAATTAGACCATGTAGACGATCGTCCAAATTTACAACACTAGTATAGGTAGAATTTCGGACAAACTCTCTCATTTCCTCTGCCATTTTCTCCTGTAGTTTCTCATCATCAGAAAGGTCCTGACTGATCTCAAAAATTAAATAATTTAAATAGATTACCTTATTTCTTAACGATTCTCTTAGAGTAGTAGATTTTTTAATTTCAGCATAAAGGCTCCAAACCGATTCATGCAAATGGTCCAAATTTTTGCCCCATTGGGTAAGCAGGTCATTATCTGCCAAATCGTAGTTCCCCTGCAATGTTTCATTCAGCTGACCGTATAACTTCTCAACCAGATGCTTTGGGTTTCCGAATGCAGAGTGCTCTTCCAGAAAAGCCTCGTCAAATTGCTTTTGAACCTGGTCTGCTTCATCAACAAAAATGACATCCAGTAAATCATACATTGCCTCGTATAGTAATCTTTCTTGAGGGTCAATCGTAACTGGCAGCCTACTATGCAATACTGCTCCAGGAGTTGTCACCCAGACATCCGCATCCAATAGTTGCCCCCATTCCTTGTATATTCCACAATGTGAGGTTAAGGGGCATTTTTTGGGGCTTCTATCATCCTTTTGTTTGAGCGACTTACATGGATAATGCCTGGAACCATCATCATTAACATCTCCTGCTAAAGCTTGAATTGTACAGATATCAGATAAATGAGAAAGAGATTCGTAGTTAGTTATTTCATTTAATGAAGTAACTGGATTGCTTAATAAATAGTTTTCTAGGTGCAACCTTCGATTTCCACGCCCAACTAATGAAACCACTTTTAGTCCCAATTTGCGTAACTCGCTTACTCGATCCAAGACTTGGGCGACATTACCTTCCAGTAAACCTACTTTAGCCTTTTTGGTTTTTACAAGCCAATAGGTGTTCATCGTTCTAAATGTCGACTTTCCTGCAGCTAGTCCTCCGCCGATGTGTTGGACCCCTTCGTAAACAAAAGTGGATTGTTCGCTTCTAGATTTTAATAGTAATGGAGCTACCTTGTTCTGCCACTCATCCTTACCCTCTCCTAGGAGAGTATCCATTTCCTTTGCGATTTGCATCCAATCAAAAGATAGATCAAAGGCAATAGATTTTTTTTCACGATAATGCGGCAAATGACTATTCATAAAAACCCATTGACCTGGAATTTCACCTTGAAACTTTTGTTGAATATTATCCTTTCGTCTTATATAAGAAAATTTTCCCGCTTTTGCAAATTCCAAATCAGTGGTTTTTCTAGAGATTGGCTGTGTTAATATATTTTCATAGTCTTCTTTACGGTTAGGATCATACCTTGGGGTTAAAAAGGATATGATACCCTCATCCGTTCTATCTATTAATCTGTAAATTGATGGCAGTTCAAAGTAGTCCTCCATTTCCCTTTCCCAAAGTGATTGCCCAGTAAATTGCGAAAAGATGATTCTTAAACGGGAGAGTATACTTTTATCGGCTCCTAATGGCACAACCGGTTCATCGTAACCGGTAAGTAATGACCATGCTTCCCCCAGTTTTAGATTTTTGTCTATGAGATTGCATCCTACTGCCATTAGTTCAACATTGATAATTGTGGCTGTCCAATCTTCTATTTCAGGAATCTTTTTTAATCGGTTTTTTATCGGAGCTGTTAACTCATGAGCCGTTTTCCTCATTTTAGCCTCCATTCAGCCTCTTTAATGGCTTGTTTTTCTGACACTATATTGAAAAGCTTGGTTTCATTATTTTGCAGTTGCGATTTAACGGTATCTAAATAGCCGGGGAAGAGTTTAACCCGGTAATCGGGGACAACGTACCAGATCTCGTCTTCTAATTTATGAAGGTTCCTATTAATATATTGGGCTAGTTGGAAAGGGCTCCGGTAATCCTTTACATCCATGAATATCCTTTTGTCATTTGCCTCTGCTTGAATGTCATATTGGTCGACATTTGGATACAAGGTGACCATTAGCCCCTTTTTTCTTAATTTTTCTGCAAGCCTGATTTCAGACATACCAGGCAACAAAATGTACTTATGGATTCCTGGTATTAGCCTAAAGAGTTTCTGGTCCGTTTTTGGAAAATAATCCAAATCCTTAAAATCTCCTAAGGAATGGCAGATACTTTCTTTGTTGCAGCGCCAATGTCCATTTTTCCATTCCAAAGTCCAGCCGCAATGGGGACATTGTCGGTATTGGTCCACGTTTTCAATCTCCTTATAGCAAGCATGGAATAATTGTGCAAGCTCAACATCATTTAACTTGCTTTTAAGTTCATATATTTTGTGAAATGGAATAACTGCATGTTTCGGATTCGATAAAAAAGTCCTGATCTCACGATATTTGCTATCTAAAGTTAAATCCCGACAATAGAGTAGAATTCGTTTCATAACCGATTGTTCATATTCATCGGGAGATTGGAAATCTTCAAGAAAATCTTCCGCTTCGATGGTGACCCCTATCTCTTTGTCTAACAAACTGGCATCTGGTGGGAATAAATTTTGAAGGTTGGTGATCCCCCATTCCCCTGATGGCCGCTCCAGCAACCTTACAAAGTTAGGCAAGTCAATTGGAGGCTCTACTCCAGATTTGGCACACTCTCTGATAAATAACCGCTGTCCTTGGTGTACTTTTTCGGGGACTGTTTCTTTATTTTCTTCCCATTTTTTTAAGCCCGATATTAATAGAAAAAGCAGCTTGTATCGTCCTTCCATAGTAAAATCCTCCATATGTTTTATTTGTAGATATTGGTCCATCTTAGTAACTTTTCTTTCATCTCCGTCCGAAATTCTTTTGGATCAATAATCTCAGCATCCGGTCCGTATTGCATAATCCATTTCATAATTTCACGCTCGTCATTTACAGTAACCTCAAAAAGCAAGCTCCCATCGTGGATTTCAGTTAATTTTGGTGTTACATTAAATTCTTCTTCCTTAACATATCTAGCAACATCTTTACTAAACTTCACTTTAAACCGAATCAGTTTTTCTCCTCGGAGAATTGACCATGTGTTCTGCAAATACTTTTCCAAGTTTATATCGTCTTTTGTAAACTTTTGATTCAATACCTTAACATTATGGAACCTACTTAGACGGAAAGTGCGAATTTCATTACTCTTATGGTCGTACCCAATAATGTACAATCGGTCCTTTCGCGGCGTTAAAAAGTATGGATCAATCTTCCTTGCTGTCGTTGTATTTCTGCTCTGGGTATGATAAATCGCTTCGATTGTACGGGATGACAAGACAGCTTCACTAATTAATTGTAATAAATCGTTTTCTGAAGAAGATGCAGATGGTTTCCCACTCTGAAATACCCTTGAAATATTTGAAATTAATGTGTTTCTTTCTGCTTGTTCAGCAATATGAGTAGCCATTACTTTTTCATAGGCGGATATAAAAGCCTTGGTCTTGTACTTTTCACTTAGTAAAGCAGGGAGTAATGTAAATGCTTTTAGTTCTTCCTCATCCCAATTCAAAGGATACTGTTTAAAATTCCCAATAAACCTATAACCTTTACTATGGCCTTCGTTGGTTATAGGAATATTTGCTGCACTTAGCACCTCTAAGTCCCGATATATATTTCTCTCGGAAGTTTCGCAGATTTCGGCCAATTTCCTAGCCTTTATCCCTGGAGAGGCTTGAATTTTATTAATAATTGTCAATAATCGAATTAAGCGTTCCACAGATTATGCCTCCGTTTTGCCAGCTTATTACCTAAACTTGCATTTATTGTAACACATGTTTATGACAACGTATTGTCACGGAACATTTGTTTTGCAACTAAAAAAACTTGGTTAAAAAGCTTAACCAAGTTCCTACAAAGTTCCGTATTTAAAAAACCCTTTTAGCATTACCAAATTACATGCTGTATATCTCATTCCCCCCAGATACTATTCACACCCCTCAATCCCCCATTTCGTCACAAACCCACTCCGACTCCATATGTTTATTTGGCTGCGTCTTGCCTGATTCTCATTGTCTTTATTTAGATTCAGATATTTATAGGGTGGATCCATCATATAGCCCACTCGTGCCAATCCTTCTTTTAACAGCGTTTCCTGAACCGACTTCCCATCGACATAGACATAGGCCAACAACCTCCCGTATCCATCTCTTCTATTTCCCGGCTCCACTTCCAATGTAAGTGAGCCGTTCTTGACCAGCTCGTTATTCCGTTCAAACGCTTCCTTGGCATAGGGCTGAACACACCTGCCCGGCTTTTTCGATTCCGGTGTGTCGATTAACAAATAGCGGTCCGTTTCAATTTTTCCCATTACTCTTACTTTGATGATATCGCCATCGATTGTTTCCACTAAGGTAACTGGGAATTGGTCTTCTGGCAACAATCCCATTTCTGTTTGGCTGTCTTCATTCTTTTTCTGTTGGTTGAGACCCGGATTAATCTGTTCCGTCTCTGGAAGGTTTACCATGAACAGGGCAACTGCTGTCAGGAGGGCCGTGCCGGCTAGTTGTTTTCACATAATCTGGCCTCCCTGATTCCACACCCTCGTATTCTATTACATATTATCCTTCCCATCTCGGTCATGTGATTCCTTGCTCTTGTGTACAAAATGAATCATATAAGCTGCGAATTTTCGGTTTAGCAATGGATTCTGAAACAAATGGAATCAACGAGTGGTCTCCTACTTCTTTTAACTCAGAAAGCATAACCCGTTTTCCGCCATTTAGCTGCACGAATTTACCCCAGTCCTTTATGGCGACCTCTCTTGTTTCACGATTGTATCGAATCAACTCGTATTCCAAGCTGAATCGGTCTAGTAATGCTTGTGAACTATCAATCGAAACACCCAGTTCAAAAGCGATTAGTTTTCTTACAATATGATAGATTCCGATACCAGTCGCATGACGATTGGTTAGTAGATAAAGATAAAACGTCCTCTCTTCTACACTCATCTTTTTAAAAATGGGATGATCCCAAATTTCAACATTAATTCCTCTACGATTTCCCATCGTTAACACTTCCCTTTTCATTATTTTTTAAAAAGCTTTCGGCCACCTTGGTGGCTCCTACTTATGCCTAGAGGTTAACGAACGCCCCATATTGCTTGTTAAACCCAAGCTCAATGGTCCCGGTCGGTCCATTACGATGTTTTGCCAGGATAATTTCCATCTTATTTTTCTTCGGTGAATCACTGTTATAATAATCGTCACGGTACAGAAAAGCGATCAGGTCGGCATCCTGCTCAATTTGCCCGCTTTCGCGAAGATCCGAGAGAATCGGGTGTTTGTCATGTCTTGTTTCGACTCCCCGGCTGAGTTGCGATAGGGCAATGACGGTGACGTTCAGTTCCCTCGCCATAGTCTTGAGCGCCCGGCTGATTTCACTGATTTCTGCCTGGCGGTTTTGATAGTTTTTTCTATCGCCCTCAAGGAGTTGCAAATAGTCAACCACCATTAGCATCCGCCTTTGCTCTCCATATGCCCTGCGTGCTTTGCGGACCTTCGACCTAATATAAGCAACATCCATTCCAGCCCGGTCAAAGATATGCAGCTTTAGTTGTGACAGCTTTCCGATTCCATTGGCGAATTGTTCCCAATCATCCTCTTGGAACGACTGTTGAGGATTCCGCATTTTGATGCTGTCGATTCGACCTGTGCATCCGGTCATTCGCTTGATCAGCTGTTTCTTGGACATTTCCAGTGAGAAAATTAGGCTTACATCCTCTTCTGCCGCTTGGAGTGCCAAACTTAGAGCGAATGCTGTTTTCCCCATACTTGGCCGTGCCCCAATAATCACCAAGTCGGAAGCATGAAATCCTCCTGTCAGCCTGTCCAAATCATAAAAGCCGGAGTGGATTCCCACCATTTCGCCCTGATCCTGCTCGCACTCTACAAATAACTCCACCAATGATGAGGTGATCTCACCCGTGTCATCGTCAGTCTGACCTTCTGCAATACTCATCAGCTCATGGATTCCGTCTCTTACTGTTGTATCACTATCCTCACTGGCTGCCTGATACATTATTTTTTCGCCAGCTGATATCAGCTTTCGTTTATTGTCGTACTCCTTGACTAGTTTTTCATAGGTGTGAAAATTGGCTATACTTGGTACGCTGCCTGTCAATTGGGAGATATAGCTCATTCCACCCGCGTTTTGAATTAGCTCGATTCCGAGTTCATCGATTAACGTAACCAAATCTACTGGCTTTCCTTTTTCAACCAGGCTGCGAATGCCTGTATAGAGTAGTCGAAGCTCTGGAAAGTATAGCTGTTCCGGGAGAATAGCACACTCTTTTACTAACTCACTGTCGAGGAAAAAGGACCCGACAAATGCTTCTTCTGCTTCTTGATTATAAGGTTCAAATGGTCTCATCCTGCTACTCCCTTTCAATGCCCAATAGCTTTCTAATATTGGCCAGTTCTTTTTGCACGACTTCACTATTTGCCGGCACATAATGACGGGTAAGGATGACCTTTGTTTCATCGGGATCCGGAACAATCCCTGGAACACTGGACTTTATGTAAAGCTCGGACACTTTAGGCGGAAAAGGCGATTGCCGCACATGTTTCAGCAGATTCTCCTCCATATCGTCGAACGTTTGGTCTTTCACCGCGTCGTGCCAAAGATTCACTTTCTCTTGATCAAAACTAAACTGTTCATAAAACACCGATATCATTTTCAATAAGGCGAACGTTTCCCGCTTATTCATCTAGATCAAAATCCTCCTCGGTTAGTTCCTTTTTCCATAATTTTTGGTTGCGATAGGCCTCAAATTTCGAGCCAAATAATGTTTCCGGCCGCAGATATTTGCACATGACCGGGTCCTCCAGCCATTCCGCCGTTTTTAAATCGATTACTGCTTTGAAATCCTCCAGGGTAAATCCTTCTCTTGCCCTTGCTCGAATCAGCTCCTTTGTTTTCGGACTGCTTGGCATATAGGCTGCATTTGTTTTTTCATTCAGGTAGTGGATGACTTCGGCAACCGGTATTTTCTCTACTGCTGGTGATGGTGTTGCAGGCTGTGGCATGTATTCGTCACCGTTGTCATCCAACAACTCATATAAGTCGACTTGGGTGTGGTTTGGATCTGTTTCTGTTGCGGCGGTCTCATGATCGGCCGACTGAGGTTCCTCAGAAGGGTTCATTGGCTCGCTTTCTGTCAGTTCCTCCAGCCTTTGATAATCGATGGTATACCACTTGGTCTTATCCATTTTCGACCGATTCCAGTTCCCGGATAGCAGCAATCCTTGTTTTTCCAGCGAGTGAATCGCACGTTTAATGGTGCTTTCAGACCAGAACGGAAGCTGTTCCTGCCAATCTTTATACGTGTTGAATATCCACTTCCGGCCTTCAATGACATGTCTGCTGCCATGAACCCAATAATGGATTTGCTGCAGGATGACGGCTTCGTTCAAGCCAATTTTGACTGCCAGTGATGGGATAATCATCACCGGGTTTTCGTTGATCAATAATTTACTCACCCTATTCCCCTCCTCTTTTTCAATCGCCAATGGACTGGTTCGTCATGCTTGAAGGGCTGACCGATGCATCGGCTCATACGCTTCACCTTCTATATAGCGATTAGGACTTAAAAAGGACAGGGTAGATTAATAATTTTTTGTGAGTTTTAATTTTTATTTGTGGATAGGATGTATTTACTTGCGGATAATTGGGTTTTATTTGCGGTTTCGTATTTGCGGGACAAATATATATTTTTCTCTGTTGTATTCTCTGAAGTAATCTATGTGTAAATCTCTGGTATTGCTTGGTTCGGGATTGTTTCATCCATGATGCAGACTGAATAGGTGTACGAGTCATCCTGAGATACACATGGCTCAATCTGCATTTTACATCTGTTCCATTTGGGTCGTGAGCAGGTCAAGATGATGTTCGGGCTCTTTCAACTCTACACCCGCTCAAAAATATAAAAAAGAGCCAGGCACATACCAATTTACCGGTGTGACTGGCACTTAGTTACAGTTTTCAGTTTAATTTTCAACTCTTTTTTCAAGGTTGAATAATCTTTTGTCCATTTCAGTTAGTCTATTGTTAATATAATCCACTTAGGAATCAAGATTCTTCCTCTGTAATTTTAAAAGACCAATTACGTCATCTTTTTGTGAAACTTCGATTCTTTTAACCGTTTCAAATACCTGGTCAAGTTTATCTTCCATGTTATGCTGTCTATCATCTATACGTTCAAGTTTTTCTTCCATTCTTTCCTGTCTATCATTCATTTTTTCTAATAAAGCTAATATTTTGTTTTCCATTTTGTTCACCATCCATGAATCCATTTAATGTTTTTAATCGTTCCTTACTATTGTTTTAAGACGTGAATCCTTTCTAACACTTGCCGCACTATAAGGTAAATATTAATTTTTAAAAAAATTAGAGCTATCCTAGGAAAAGTTATACTTAAGAATTGTAAGTATCAATAGTGAGTCTTTTGTTGAGGAAAACATACTTAAGTGGATTTTGGTCAATGCTATTTTATTGAACAAAAAGTTTATTTGAAAACACCAATAGGAATTTAAACCGCAGAAGAGAAGGTCTTTCAGAGAAAATGCATGACATGAAAAAAGATCAGAAGTGAATAAAAGTGCAAACAATGTAGAAGCATGGAGGTAATTGCAGATAATTGAAAAACCTATAAATAGTATAGCAATGTAGGAGCATCTTTGAAATATTTTTTAAAAGATTTCAATAGATTGTAATATTATGAGTTGCTTAATGGCGTATTATTCGATTAAGGAGATTACAGCCGATTCTACTTAAACAAAACTCGCCGCAGGATTGGCGAGTTTCTAATTTGGGTCCAAAGAACCCACTTTATTTAATTTTCCTCTCCAGATTTTATATTTGCAATTATTCTTTATGATATAAGGTTTATGGCTATTTCTTTTAACTCGTCTACCTTCTTACTTTGAACGGCCTGCAAAACACTCTCAATGCCCAATGAATGTAAATGTAATGCACCTGGATAGCCTGAAAGAAGATTCAAGGCCAACCTTCTGCTTTTCATATCAAGGTCCTCTAAAAACCGGGGATAGATGATCGCTGCATCATATAATCCATCTTGGGCCATTTTGCGGTTTTGCGCATAAAATGCAAGCTGGAATACATCATCTGTATCGACACGCTTATTGCCATACTGTTTATATTTTACATCCAATACCTTGACATCTTTGGTCCGCTTATTTTCCACGAGAATGTCCGGAATGATGTCTCTGTATCTGACACCATCCAATTGGATTGCCTGTGTAATCCTTTTGCTTGCTGTGATTTTATATTCCATTGGTAAATACTTCGTGAGTAGCTGGGCCACAAACCTTTCAAACAGCTCGTTCATGTCGATTAAAAAGGAATAGTAAAAGTTCTTGCCGGTATAAAAGGTCTTGGCAGATAACCGCTCCCACAAATATCGACCGAGCTTATGGGCGCGTTCATAGTGAGCATTTAGTCGATGGTAGGAAAAGCTAGGCCACTCCGTTCCCTTATATTCGCTGCACAATTGTTCCAGTTGATACCGGATTTGATTCAGCTGTTGCTTTGTTCGTTGCTGCAACTTAATTGTTGTTATTTTTCGTATTACAGATAATAAAATTTGATTTTCCGCTACATCGGTGACCAATTCATCATAGTTGCAATAGATTTTAGTCGGGATATTGAAGTTCTGTTGTAAGTTTTTCCGGAAATGAACTCTCCCTCTTAAATTCGTTAGGTTGTCTGATTCCGTTACGTATTCTTTGATGATCCCAAATTGAAATACTTGATCAACCTCTTTCAGGAAAAGTCGAACGAGTATCTCGAGGAAATCGGATTTGTCGAGGGTTCCCAAGGAATCTTCCCATTGGTAAAAGGGAAGATCCTCAATAAAGGAAATCATATCGATTAGGTCGGTGAACCCTTTATTAAATTTCGGTTGGATGACAATCCGCATCTTGTCCAACTCAATAACCCCAACCCAGCTCTGGGTTTTGATCCGCAGCCCGGTTTTTAATTCATCAAAGTAAAATCTTCTCTCCCACGGTTTCGTATCACGGATAATCGAAGTCCTGGTTAAATAATCTCGTTCATCGGGAGTCAGTTCATAATCGGCAATCTGAATATCCGCATATTCACTTAAAATGAATTGCTGCTTCATAGGACCGTTCCTTTAAATTGCTTTTCTAACGCTTGGATAAACGCATCATCAGTACCATTGAGTAGTTCATTGTTAATATCCATGCCCTCGACATCGACAAAGTCCTCGCCAATGATTTCAGCCAGCTGGGCATAGTCATCAAAGCAATATTCCTGTATCAATGGTATGATTTCCAGCTTGAAAATTTCCTTGATTTCCTCAATGGAGGTTATCTGGTCTCCATCCTGCATAAAATACGCATGGCCTATTTGCTTGTCCCTTCCTTGCAAATGAAGCAAGTTCTGATTAATCGAACGTAATATGTCCGCTGGAGTAATACTTAATAGTGCAACCGGATGATTAATTAAATCGTAATTTGGCATGCATTCAATAAAGGCAAAACGGCGTTTGAGGGCAGCATCCATCATTTTTATGCTTCGGTCTGATGTATTCATCGTCCCAATGATGAAGATATTCTTCGGGATGCTGAAGGTATTTTTAGACTGCGGCAAGCGAACCTCTACCCCACGCTTATCTTTTTCCAGCAATGTAATGATTTCGCCAAAGATTTTCGGTACATTGCCCCGATTTAACTCATCAATAATAAAATAAAAACTCGATTCCCCATTTTCATGGGCTTTTTCTGCCAAGCGTTGGAAAATGCCTTTTTCCAGCTGAAAGGCTATAGTTCCGTTCTCTGATTGAACCGGCTTAAAGCCTTCGATAAAATCTTCATATTGGAAGGACGGATGGAAGGTGCAAATTTCCAAGTTATTCTGGTTCATTACATTTCCAAGGATTTCAGCACTGTCCGAATCCCCTATATCCATTAACGTTTCTGTGAGCCAATTTATGAATTCCTCTGTTACCTCAAACATCGACCCGCGATTACCCATCTTACCAGCTTGTGTAGACTTATATTCTTGCGTATCTTTATAATCATTGTAAGGTATTTCCTCCGTGAATTTCTGGAGACCTTTGACAACCATTTTTTCTCCGTCAAATTCTTCGGCCACCTCCGCAAGACCAAGCAGGGCGTTATTCGTTCCGCCGCCGCGATAAGCAAGGATTTTTTCGCCTTTTTGGGCCGCTCTGAAATTACGTTTCACCGCACCCAGCTCCCAATCAACTGTTCCACCGGTATCTAATATATCCTCCCAGCGAAAGTCAGCGGCGCGTTCTGAGGCAATCATAAGCCAGGTTTTCGCCGGATTTTCATTTTTCGGCTTCAATAGCTCATCCTTGTCATTTTTCCAAGTAATGTATTTGCGTGCCAAATAGGTCTTTCCGGTACCGGGCGGCCCATATAATATGACCTGCCCTTTTCGATTCAGCGCTTGTTCCACCATTTCGAAAAATCGTTCTTCCTCTGAAGTGTATTGTTTTACGGGTGCCCCCGGTTGGGTTGGAATCGCGGTCCACTCAAGAATCTGCTTTTTTCCAACCTTTGAAACTGTCTTATATCCCCAATATTCTTGCTTCGGAATTTCCAATGGCGGTTCAAATACTTGGTCCCATTTGACATAGACCACGTGCTTGTGTTTTGAAAGGTCGTTCCGATACTCATAGCCTTTGTCGGTGACGGTGCCAATCGCCAGAATTTGTGATTTCCCTTTATTAGCAATCACCTTGTCACCGTTTTTTAATTGATAAAATTCCCAAAGTTCATTGGCTTTTTCGGTATTTTTCTGTGGGGATGCTTGAAAATTATGCTTAGAAAATGCAGATTTAAATTCATCATAATCATTGAACTCATTTAAATCGCCGATTTCATCCCAGCCTATCGAAATATATTCGCCTTCCAGACACTCTTGCCAATAGGCAGCATCTCTTCCCGGGGCAATTTTTATGTATTGCTCCTCTCGCATGAACTCGTAATATAAGAAATTGGCAATGAGAATAGGATCGAATTCTTTTAAATCCTCATCTTGATCCAGCTTTTGCCTAAGCTTCACATTTAATTCGATGGAGTCTTTATTTCTAAGTTTTGCTTCATTCTCACCAAGCTCAATTAAGAACTTCCTTAAATGATTCTCATTATAGATCGTGACAAGCTTCTCCGGGTGATAAAGGTATAAAATTTTTCCCTTTAACATGTTGGCCCGATAAAAAAGATTGCTTTCGTCAATCCCTTTATAGGATTCACCATCAAAGGAATGGATTAATAGTTGCATATCCTCTTTAAGCTTTTGCCACGCTTCCTCGACATTTTGAAATTGACCAGGATATTGCCATTGGTTGTCCTTCTTCCGAAAATAAATGATATGTTTCGCTGCACTGCCACCCTTAATACTGCCTAAGGGAATCGTATTGTATTCCAGCCACCATCCAAACGAACCTTTTGCGGACCGGCCAAGAGCATACTGATCCAAGGTCATATTCGGTAGTTGCTCCAGTGGAAACGTTTCTAAGAATTCCTTATGTAATTGTTTTGCCTTTTTAACCTCTTCTTGTATTTCCGGCGTATTGTATTCGAGGATTTTTTCCTTTAAGCTTCGCACTCTATGTCCTCCCTACTTTAAAACTTTTTCTAATTTTGGTATATTTTCCTTTTACATTATACAATTTATTACAGTGCTATAGGTGATAAAAAAATAAGGTCTACCATAAACGGTAAACCTAGCTTGCATTTAAATGTTTTGCCATATAGTGTTTATTCTCATGTTTTCCTTTTTACAGTTTCCTCTAATCACGTTCTCTAATTAGTAAGTTTTCCATACTTAGCTGCTCCATCTCTTCTGTTTTAGGGGTACTTAACTTAACTAGATTTGGTTCTTCTCGCTCAAAATGCTTCTTCAATTGTTCTTCCGAAAACATTTTTTCAATCGAACTGCTATCAAGCCCCTCGGCCATTGCTAATTGGATGAGCTCATTTATTTTTTCTGCTAATTGTTTTGTATCCATTCGTTTTTGGTAGTTGCTTTCTCTAAAAAGCTCCTCAAAGGACGTGAACAGCCTCGCATTTCCTTCAAAAATGGGGTCAGTCCCCCATCACACTAAAGTGTTAACGCGCCGGGGGGCTGACCCTTAAATTCCAAAATTAGAAAAAGGTAACATCAAGTACTGATGATACCTAGTTTATAAAATTGTTTAAACTTCTAATTTAATTGAATAGCCAATATAATTGCTTCTGATTAATAATGTTACAGACCCATAGCTTATTAGAAGAGGATACTAAGGGTCATACAGATGTACTGCTGTATTATGTCTTTCAAATTGCCAGCAATTTTAATTACTTTCAGCCTTTTTTACTTTATTTTGAAGAACTCCCATTTTTTCTATTTCAATTCGAACAATGTCCCCATCTTTCAAAAATACTTGAGGATTTCTTGCTACTCCAACGCCTCCAGGAGTACCTGTTAAAATCACATCTCCTGGATCTAGGGTCATCAATTCAGACAAGTACTCTATTAGACTTTGAACAGTAAAAATAAGATTGGAAGTGTTGGACCTTTGTCTTTCTTCACCATTTACTGATAAGGAAATTTCTAATCGAGAAGGATCTTTAATTTCGTCCGATGTTACAATCCATGGACCCATTGGTGCTGTCCCGTCTACCGATTTTCCTTGAAAGAATTGGGTTGTTCGACGTTGAATATCGCGGTATGTCACATCATTACAGATGGTATAACCTGCTACGTAATCTAGCGCAGTTTCTTGAGGAACATTTCTGGCCCGTTTTCCGATGACAATTGCCAATTCCGCTTCATAATCAAGTTGTTCAGAAATTGGATAAAAAGGAATATCATCTTCAGGTCCTATCACCGTATTTGCAAATTTAGCAAATAAAACTGGGTATGTTGGTAAATCACGGCCCATTTCAACTATGTGATCGCGATAATTATGACCAACACATATAATTTTCCCAGGGTTTAGGATTGGCGCACAAATTTTTATGTCCGATTTGTTTAGGAGTAAAGGGATATCATTTGGATTATTTTTAAGAGCAAATTGAACCGCCTCTTTTGCAGCATCCATACTCTCCTTCCCACCTTGAAGGAATTCAACCATATTATCGGGGAGACATACCTCTGCTACTCGGTTACTAAAAAACTTCCCTTCTTTTTGTAATTTGGCTTTATAAGCGGTTTGAAGATCAATGACAACTTCCCCAACTATTGCCCCAATACTTTTCCGGCCATTATTAGCAAATGATACTAGTTTCATTTTTTCCTACTCCCCAAAAGTTGTATTATTAATGATTAATAATATGGTGCGAGTTTCTTAGTGTTTGTTTCAGGACTTTTCCCCCTGCATTCCGAGGCAACTGATCCATAAACTCGATATACTTAGGAATTTTAAATTTCGCAAGCTTTGCACTGCAAAATTCTTTAAGCTCATCCTCAGTTGTTGATTCTCCTGGCTTCAATACAATGGCAGCCTTTACCTGTTCCCCGTATTTCTCATCTTCTACACCAAATACGGTTGCTTCTAGTACTTTTGGGAATGAATACAACACATTTTCCACTTCAATACTGTAAATTTTTTCTCCCCCGCGATTGATCATGTCCTTTTTCCGATCAAGAATATAGACGTAACCTTCGTCATCCATTTTTGCTAAATCCCCGGTCCTTAGCCATCCATCGACAATGGCCTCAGTTGTTGCCTTCTGGTTTTCCCAATATCCCATCATCACTTTTGGTCCTCTTATTGCAAGTTCACCGATTTGATTTGGTCCTTTTGGATTTCCATTTTCATCGATGATTTTACAGTCCACTAATGGTACTGGCAGACCAATTGATTCTGGTTTTCTTAAGGCGTACTCATCAGGGAGCAAAGTATCTAATCCATGACCTTCTGTTAGTCCATACCCATTATGAATTTTCGCTTGCGGGATTTTTTCTCTAAGTAACTTGATTAATGATACAGGGGCTGGTGCACCTCCATAAAGTAAGGCCCGAACTTGCTTAAAATCATCCGGGGCAAATTCAGGCGAAGTTAGAATAAACCAATACATGGTTGGTACCCCTACCAATACAGTTGGTTTATATTGTTTTATCAAATCAATCGCTTTAGCTGTTTTAAAAGTTTTCATTATGAATACCGGAATTCCCCGATAAATAGAACCTAAAAATTGCAGCATACCAGTAATGTGGAAAATCGGGACGGCTAATAATGTGCTATCATCTTCTTGGAGTTGAAAGGTGCATGCAAAATTCATCCCTGTACTAATTAAACCACGATGTGTCAAAATGGCACCTTTTGGGGTTCCGGTTGTACCCGATGTGTATAAAATCGAACAGGCCTGGGTTTCGGCCACAGAAAGATTGACCGGTTCAGCATCGTATGGTTTGAGAAGAGTATTAAAGGTTAATACCCCCGGGCAACTAGGAGCCTCACCTAAAACAAAAATAGATTGGATGGATGGTATGTAATCCATAATTTCGTTCATTTGCGGCCAAAATTCACCATCCATTATTAAAAGCTTTGACTTCGAATTATCCACTTCATGGATAATTTCGTAGCCCGTTAATCTGGTGTTTAATGGAACTGAAATGGCACCGATCTGTGCGATGGCAAAAAAGCATATAGGGAACTCAAGTCCGTTACTCAATAATAATGCAACTCTATCACCAGCTTTAATTCCAAAACGATTTGCCAAATTAACTGCAACCCGATTGACTTTCTCACCCAGTTCACCATATGTAAGACGATTTTCCTTATATACTAAAGCCAATCGGTTGGGGAACTGTTTAACCGTTTTCCAAAACATTTCGGCAACGCTTGTTGATCGATTTTTAAAAACTGGAATTTGATTTTTTTCTCTAACAACTTGAAATTCCTCAGCTAAATTTTCGTTCCAATATGACACTTTATTTTCCACCTCCAGCAAAACATAAAAGGATTTTAAGCTTTTAATCCCATATACTTCGTGCTTAACTCATCAACGGAAACTGAACCAGCTTCTCCGGACCAAATAAATTGGCCTTTTTGCATGACACTCATTTGATCAGCAATTCTTAAAGCATACCCAATTTCTTGATCGCAAAGCAAAATCCCCATATCATGGTCTGCTTGATCTAATAATCTCCTAATGCTTTCGTAAACTTCCATACGTAATTTAGGAGATAAGCCCATCCCTGGTTCGTCCAATAACAATAATGAGGGTCTGCTCATCATAGCTCTAGCTATGGCCAGCATTTGTTGTTCCCCCCCGCTGAGCATCCCTGCTTGCTTATTCATTCTTGTTTCCAGAATCGGAAATAGGTTTAATAAATATTCTAACTCGTTCGTTTTTTTCTTAATGCCCAAAACCCCGATACTTAGATTTTCTTTAACGGTTAAATCACCAAATATAGCCCTTCCTTGAGGAACGTGAGCGATTCCAGATTTAAATCGGTTTGTCTTGGCAGTAAATGCTGCCTTGTTAAATGTAAGTGATCCTGTATATTGTGCAGTTCCATAGATTCCTCTTAATAATGAAGTCTTTCCAGCCCCATTTGCTCCAACAATAGCAAACACTTTACCTTTAGGGATCTGAAAGGACACACTATTTACCGCTTGAAGTTTCCCATAAAAAACAGATAAGTTGCTAACTTCCAGTAATTGATCAACTTTTTCTATGGTTTGAGTTTTAACCATTGCTTTCACCTATCCATGCTTGGATTACTTCCTTTCTTTGAAATACCTCTTCAGGGCAACCGGTACACAAAAGCTCCCCGCTTTGTAAAACGACTACATTCTGACAAAGAGTGGATACAAAATTTACATCATGCTCAACAACTAATAGACTAAAATTTAATTCTCGTTGTTTCATGAGAATCATTTCGATCATTCTACTTTTCTCAAAATCGTTTAACCCCGCTGCCGGTTCATCCAAAATTAACACACTTGGCCGTTGTATGAGCGCACATAGAAATTCGACAATTTTCTGTTGCCCATAGGACAAATCACTAATCATATCGTCTAAATCTATTGATTCATTTTCAAGTAGTTTTTGTGCTTCTTTTTTTATGTTCTTTTCTAATGTGAATAGGTTTTTCAAATTTGTTTCGAATGATTGATGGGCCGCAATATAAAAGTTATCCAAAACCGTCAATTCATTAAATAATCCCAGATTCTGAAATGTCCTGATTATTTTGTATTTAGGTAAATCCTGTGGATTTTCTTTATTCAATAACTTATTTGCAAAGGTAATTTCTCCCTTGTACCGTTTCTCAAACTGGGTAATGCAGTTAATGACAGAAGTTTTTCCTGCTCCATTTGGTCCGACTAATCCTATTCGCTCTCCCTCTGATAATGAAAATGAGATATCTTTTAAGATCGAGACTCCACCAATATTTAACTGAATCTGGTTAACTTGCAACTGGTTTGCTTTCATTTACCGCTACTCTCCTCCTTTTCATTACTATTGAAATAAGCCCAATAAGCCCTGAAGGAAACAGTAATAACGTTACACCCATTCCAATTCCTAATCCAAGCTGCTGCCATTGAGCAAGTCCAAATACATTAAATAATGCTGGAACCAGCACTAAGAATGCTGCCCCTAAAAGAGAACCGGCAATACTTCCTCTGCCACCTACAATGGCCATGATTAGAAAATTCACGCTAACCATTACTTGAAATAGTTCAGGTGTGATATATCCAACCACTACACCATAAAGGCTGCCAGATATGGAAGTTAAAATGGCACTAAGAACAAATGCAAGAACTTTATACTTTACAACATTAATACCCCGCGCTACAGCTCCATGTTCAGACAATCTAGTTGCGTGAAAAGCCCGCCCTATAAAGGAATTTGCAATTAAAGTGGAAACAAAACCAATGATAGATGCGATAACGATAATAATTGCAACCTCAACACTGCTGGCATTTTCTTGCTCCACTAAAGGTAAAACGGACAATCCTCCTGTCCCCCCTGTAATCTCCATACCTTTTGTAACTTGAAGTAATAATAGGGGTAAGGCTAGGGTGCCAACTGCTAAATAAATATCTTTGACCCTGATTGTTAAAAAACCAACTATAAAGGCAATGATTCCAGATAGGGCGGCACCAGCAATAATGGATAAAACACTATTAACTTCCAAACTTTGCAATATTCCAAAGACATAGGCTCCTACTCCGAAAAATGCGGCATTTCCTAATGAAATCTGTTCCGTATATCCTGTTAGAAAATTCATTCCAATCGAGGCCAGAGAATAGACAGCCATTAACCCCAGTAAATAACAGAAATAAGGAGGGAGAAAAAATGAAGCAAGGATTCCCAAAACCAGTAAACTACCCCATGTAATTATTTGCGTCTTTATGGACATAAAAATTAAATTCCTCCTTTAAACCCGTTTTTCACGAATGGATGAGAATAATCCTTCTGGTTTAATCACTAGCACGATAATAACGATTAAGATTGGAATTATTTCTCGTGATATGCTCCCGAACAAGCCACCCGTAATGCTTTGTACAACTCCCAATAATAAACATCCGAAATAGATCCCTTTTGGATTATTAAGTCCCCCAAGTACGGCACCAATCAGTGCAACCATAAAAGGTGTGCCCATTAAGTTATGGGTTAAAAGCAATTTGGGAGCCGCAATTAAACCTGTGATACCCCCAATAAATCCGGACAAAATAGCTGTAATCATTACAATCTTGCCAACCGAGATTCCTATTGATAAAGCGTGGGATTGATTACTTTTAATGGCCCGTATCCCGACTCCCCAAGAGGACTTCATGACAAAAACATGCAGCAAAATGGCAACGAATGCTGTAATTACAAAGATTACCGCATCCCAGGAACTTATGATTCCTAAATTCATTTGTGGAATTGGAGCTTTTGGAAATGGATGGTCTTGTGTACTTAAACCTACTGTTAATATAGGAAAAATGATATACATAGAAGCCGTTCCAATCGTAGAGATGATTGAACCATGTTTTAATAACGGTAATACTAAGATTCTCGTGATAAGAACGGTGAATAGTACTGTTAGCAAAATAATTTCAATCGCGGTAAGCAAGTAAGAGGTGTGAAACCATTCCATAGTAATGATCCCAACGTACATGGAAAAAGTGATTGTCTCCCCAATTGCGAAATTAACTACACCAGTTGTCATAAATAATGTGCTTATAGCAAAGCCAATCAAGGCATAAATGGAACCGTATATAAGACCATCTATAATTAGCTGTAACATTTGATCTATCGTACCTCCTTACATATTTGTTAGCCCCAGATGTTTTACCAACTGGGGCTATTTCCACTAGCGTCCAAACACTTTCTTTTCATCAGGAAGGTACTTGGCCTCCAACTCGCTAATAATAGGCATTCCTAGGAATTGAACTAAGCTTGTATGATGCGTCTGTTCAACTGGCATGTTTCTCATGGTTTTGGTTTCGGCAATATGTTTTACTGCTCTAGTTGCTGCTGCATGTGCTGCATTCACTGTAGCTAAGGCAAAATGAGCAATCTTTGGACCGATAAATTCGATTTCTTCAAATGTCAATTGCTCCAACCATCCTACAATTACAAGTGATACTGGACAATCAACACTTTTTACAAATTCCCTTAATTGTTCTTTTGTCTTAAAGGCTTTCGAAATAGGTTGGACTAAATCCGCTCCTGCATCACGATACAATCTTGCCCTTCTAATTGCTTCCTCTGGATTCGTGGCATCTGTTCTTGCAATTATGACCGTATCCTGATTCAGTTTGCCTTCAGCAGCAGCTCTTATCTTTCCTACCGCTTCTTCAATTGGTAGGATACTGTTAGTTTCATCTACACAGATTGGGCATCTTTTCGGACTGATCTGGTCTTCAATAATAACACCAGCAGCACCAGCACGCTCAAATTCTTGTACCGATCTAATAATGCTTACCGCATTACCGTAGCCGGTATCGATGTCGGCAATGACCGGTTTGTTTACTACGGCACAAGCATTGTGCACCACATATACATTATCTGATCTAGTATAAAGCTCCACATCAGGCAGACCTAATTGATGAGCAGAGATGGCAAATCCACTTGTTAAAATGCCATCAATTTGCTCCGTTTGATCAGCAATTTTCGCCATTAGAGCATCCCCAGCCCCAATGGTTGTAAAAATTGAACTTTCGCTTAGTCTCCTTCTTAATTCCTGTCCCGTAGCTGCCATTTTAACTCTCCTTCTTTTTTTTAATTTTCTTCTGGTTCGAATAAACCATCTTTTAGAATAATAATAGATTCTGTCGTTTGCCCACGTCGTGCTTTTTCACCTTCATCCAATTTTCCAAACGAAATTGGATCTCCTATTTTCTGATCAAAACTCTTGATTTTCTCTGTCGCCTTAAGAAGGGCTTCTGGTGTAAAGTCATTACCCACCTTTTTTGCAGCTTCGATGAACACTAAGGCTGCAGAAGTACCCATTAACGAATTGCTAGATGGATTCGATAATTTATATTTTTCATGTAAGTCACGTACCCATTTCATGTTATCAGCAGTAATAGGATAATAACTGCTGCAGCTGATAATACCCTCTCCGTTTTTACCCACTAACTTAATCCACTCAGGACTATTTAACCCAGATGGACCTAAGAGTGCAGGTTTGAAATTCTCATCCGCAGCTGAATTCACAAATGATGCCGCCTGGCTTCCTAATGCATATAAGATAACGGCATCCGGTTTTGCTTCTTTGATTCTGTGAAGCTGTGTAGACATCTCACTCGCTTTTGGTTCAAATGTTTCGACAGCAACAAACTCTAATCCTAATGACTTCATCTTTTCTTGAGAAAATTTAAACGCAGGCTCACCCCAGCTGTCGTTTTGATAAACGAACGCAATTCTTTTGGACTTGAGCTTTTTCACTGCATATTCTACCAATGTTGGTCCTTCCACAGATTGTGGTGCAGGTAAAGCAAATAATGATTTTTGCGGAGGGTTGGAGATCGCATCAGAGATGCTTAATGCACCAATAACCGGAAAATTCTTAGGATTCAGATATTTCGCGGCGGATTTTAATCCTTCCGTCCCTAAACTACCTACAATAGCAACAGCCTTTTCGTTATCAACCAAATACCTTGTATTAGCTAGATGTTTAGCTGGGTCATACGCATCATCCATTGGAATAAACTTAATTGGCCGCCCATTTATTCCACCTTCATCATTTGCATCGTTGACAACAGCTTGTATCCCATCTGCTACATCTTTCCCCATGTACCCCAATGTACCTGATAAAGGAAGAGAAGCCCCAATGACGATAGGTTTTTTATCTGACCCTGATCCTTTACTTGGTGTCGCTGATGTGGAAGAACTGCCCGTATTTCGATCTGCACAGCCAACTAAAAAGATGAACAAAAAGCAGATATAAAATAAATACTTTGTTGATTTTCTTATCATGGTATTACCCCCTATTATTAATGAAAGAATGTTTACTAATTAACCATTTTTGCTAACATTTGAGGATAACCTATTGGAGCGTAAGTAGTTGATAATCCCTCCATGCTTAACCATTTCCTTAGTCTTTTGTGGAATGGGCAAGCATTTAATGGATACTCCACTATTTTCATTCTTGATTACTTCATGATCCCAATCCAAAGTGAGTGTATCCCATCTTGACACATTCCTTAAGATATTAGGACATTCAATCAAAGGAAACCCGTTGGTAGTCTCCCCGCGATAGAAACCGGGTGCAAAAGATTCTGCAATGACTCCACTAATTCCCAAAGCTCTCAAGGCTATAAATGCAGGATAGTGAGGGTGACCATAACCAAAATTTTCACCGCCTATAATGAGATCACCTTGTTTCACTTTATTTGCAAATTCAGAATCATAATCTTTCATACAAACAGATTTTAAGATTTCTATTTCTTTTATTTTAATATTAGATACACCTACAATTAAATCGATATCAAAATTAGGTTCGGTGAATATCCATGCTGCTCTGCCTTTTATGACCGGAAGCATAATGTTCCTCCTTCCATGTTTTTAGAAAAATTCCCTTGGATCAGTAATTTTCCCATAGATTGCTGACGCTGCAATGGTATAGGGGCTTGCCGTATAAATATTGGCTTTCGTGCTCCCCATTCTGCCAGGAATATTTAAGGTTCCCGTTGATAGCGCATTTTCTCCGTCTGCTAAAGCACCTAATCGCCCCACACAAAAATCACAGCTTGGAAAACTAACTAGAGCTCCCGCCTCAATTAAATGTGTAGTTATTCCCATCTTTGAAATCTCCGCCTGTATTTCCGTTGAGGTAGGTACAGCATTTAAACGAAAACCGTCCATTACTTTCCTGCCTTTTAGAATGGAAACAGCTTGTTCGAAATCTTTGACTCTGCCGCTTGCACATGAACCAATATAACCTGAGTGGATTGGAATACCCAAAACATCGGTGATAGGAACAGTATTTGCAGAAGATGGTGGAACTACAATTACAGGTTCTATGTCTGTTAAATTAATTTGGACTATTTTTTCATATTGGGCATCTCGGTCTGGAACTACTTCTTGGTATCCAGGTAAACCTCGTTCATGAAAGTAATTGTAAACCCTTTCATCCGTTTCCATAATGGAGGAAATTCCGCCCAGAAACATGGCTTGATTACATAGAGTCATTCGTTCATCCATATCAAGAGACCTTAAACCCTTACCACCATATTCAATCATACAGGCTCTTGCACCCGCCGGTCCGATCCGTTGAACAATTGTATGAAAGACATCTCTAGCAGTAACTCCAGGCTGGAGACTTCCTTCCAGTTCAATACGGACTGTACCTGGTACAACTAAAGATACTTGTTCGGTAGCTATTGCTTCAATCATACTATTTCTAATGCCAATCCCAAGACAACCTAGAGCCCCAACTGTGCTGATATGGCCATCAAAATGAACCACGAACTGATTTGGGCGGGCATACCCCATTTCCATAATAACTTGATGACCAATTCCTCTACCTTCAACAAGTCTTATTCCATTTTCTCTTGCAAACCGCCTTGTTCCTTGATGTAATTCCTGTTCTTTTGCTGTAGAGGCTGGAACAAAATGATCAATGAAAAAAATATATTTTTCTTTGTTGGTAACCCTATTAATCCCTAGTTCTCTTAATTGTTCTTCATATTTGTCGATGTATCCTGGATAATCATAGGCGGTGATGATATCAGGTGAAAATAGGGCTTCATCACCTGCTTGTACTGATCTTCTAAGATTATTTGATAAAATTTTTTCAACAACTGTCTTTCCCATACATTTCTCCTTTCCTTTTTCTCGAAAGATTACTAGATAAAAGCCAATGTTGCTTATCAAGCGTTTTACCGAATCCAGTCATTGACTCGATTCATTTAATAACCCAAGTATATCCTTTGTTGGTTTTATCAGTCAATACAGAAAATTTTGTTTATTTTCAATATTCATTCCAAAAATATATTAAAATATTTAATAACTAGGACTTAAACTTAACAGATTCAGTACTATCAACTCTTATCCAATTTTAATTACTTTATTAATCTAAAAAAAAATCTCAAAAATTAATCAACCCAAGTCATTGACCTGGATTGATTTAAATTTTTCTTTCATGTAAAATCATTTGTAAATTGAACAATCTTTAAATATTACCTTGATTTTTATGGTTTTAATAGAATTCTTCATCCTAGTTCATCTCATTCATCCAAAAAATCAAAATGAAAAATTAGATATATGAAAGGAGAGAATTTAATGACAAAAAAAATGACATCACGCCAATTGAAAGCCCTTGAAACAAAAAAGGCCATTTTTGAATCGGCACTAAAACTTTTCAAGGAAAAAGGGTACGATAATGTATTAATAGAGGATATTACTTCAGGTGCTGGAACATCAAAAGGCTCATTTTATACCTATTTTAAATCTAAAGATGAGGTTTTTATAGAGTATTATAAAAATATTGATGATTTATATGAGAAGTTCTATTTAGAAATTAAGGATAAGCTACCTCCGCAAGAAAAACTAATCTACGTCTTAACCGAAGGTATAAAGCATTTAGAAAAATTAGGTTCAGAGGTTTTAACTATTGTTTTACTAAATCAACTCTCTCAAAAGGATACTGCCCCATTTGTTGTGAATGAAGATAGGACAATCAATAGGATTGTTAAGGAAATAATTGAGGAGGGTCAGGAAGTTAATATATTCAGCAGCGATATGACTTCAAATGAGTTGACTTTTTTGGTCCTGCAATATTATAAAGGTATTTTTCTTGATTGGTGTTTACTTAAAGGCGAATTTAATTTCTTAAGTGTCGGGGAGAACGGTCTTAGGTGTCTTATAAATGGTATGAAGGTTTTTTAATATAGAAAGCGATTACAACAGATCTTAGTATCCACTCTTTTTAACCTGAAAGTTATTAATATATGAATAGCTAGGAGTGAAAAGTGAAATGTTTAAAATTATCTCCACCTCTCCGACATTCGGAAAATATTCTAAAGAGCCGGTTGAATTATTAAGAAGAAATGATTGTGAAATTATCTTTTTATCTAGGCAGCAAAATCCATCCTTTAATAATGAATTTCTTTCTGCACTAAAAGATGCTGATGGATTAATTCTTGGCTTTGAAAAAATAACGGAAGAAATACTTTCTTACGCCCCAAAATTAAAAATCATAGCAAAGCATGGGGCAGGTGTAGATAATATTGATATTTCAGCCGCACAAAAAAGAGGAATTGTGGTAGCAAATGCACCAGGGGCTAACCGCCATGCAGTTGCAGACTTTGTTTTCGGGCTCATGCTCTCCCTTTCGAGAAAGATTAATGAGTCAAGCCTTGTAGTCAAAAATGGAAATTGGATAAATATTATAGGAAACGATATTTACGGTAAAACATTAGGTATTATAGGGACTGGAAAAATAGGGAAAGAAGTAATACGCAGAGCAAAAGGTTTTAATATGAATATTATTGCTTTTGACCTTTATCCTGACCGAACGCTTGAGCAATTAAATTTAGTGAAATATGTACCATTTAAAGAAATCATCCAATCTGCTGATTTTATTACCATTCATACCGATTTCAATAATAAATCCGCTTCCATGATAGGTAAGAACGAGTTTGATCTAATGAAAAATGAGGCATTTTTAATCAATACTGCTAGAGGCGGGATTGTTGATGAGGATGCTTTGTATGAAGCACTTTATTTTAATAAAATTAAAGGTGCTGCCCTAGACGTTTTTGAAGTGGAACCTATAGGAAAAAACAAACTGTTAGAGTTAGATAACTTCATCGCAACTCCACACATAGCGGGTTATTCGGAAGAGGCATTAGTGGAGGTTGGTTTCATTACTGCAAGAAATATTATGAATGTTCTAACTGGTTTAAATTCTGAATATGAAGTAAAAGTTTAAAATAATGCTACGAAACAAACTAAGAAACTATTTTTCATTTAAAATGTCTTGAATTCCTCATTTTGGCCCAATTATTCAACACACTTAATAAACCGAATCAAGCAGCATCCCATAAAGGTACTGTTGATTCGGTTTTATTTTTAAAAAAAATCCTTTTGTTGGCATCGGCAAAGTACCTTAAACTAATTGTCAACCTCTTTCTTTAAGTTAATTTTCTTTTAGTGCAGTATCCATTTTGATTTTATCAACAAGAAGGCCATTCAATTGACCTAGTGTCAGTTCTACTAAACACACATTATGATCAGCACGCTAATTCATTTCCCCTGAGGGCCTTAGGTTACTTCACTGAAGGTCTGTTCAATATGCGGACATGAGGGCGGCATGACAAAAGACGATTGTCCTCTAATCTAATAATTCCTCGATTTGTGATTGCATGGCAAACTCTCCTTATCATTTAGGATTCTGAAGCTTTTTGCTTTCTTTCCATTCAGCATACTTTTCTCGAAGGCATGATGCACATGGTCTGAATCCAGCTGCAATCGCGGTCTCCTCGTCCGCAAAAAACACGCGATTCTGTACATAGCCCCCTTTGGCAATCGCCCGTAATGCTGCCGGGCAATCCATACGTCCGTAGACTTTTGTTTTTCGGTGGCCGCCATATGTACCTGGAATTTTACTCTGATAAGGTTTCTTATACGGACCTAGAAGTGTATATGTTTTATCTTGCTGCCCGCTTTTTTGGATTTCCTCTTTGTTATCTAGCATTTTGGGAACCCCCTCCAACTATACAAATATCCAACTCAAATTTATTTGGATTCGATTACATCCATTTGGTCGACATAATATAATTATTGTTTTATCCGTTTGGATTTGTCTTTTTATTTATATTTTCACTAACCTATCTGAATAATTAATGTAAATAATCATTCAGAAGACTATTGATGGAGTGATTTATTTCATTTATGTTAGGATTTTCTACTTTCGTATCAGTAATGCTATATTTCCTTTTTAGTTGAATAATTCTTTCTATACTTTCATTTAATCTTTGTTCGGAAATTTCCCCATTTTCAACAGCCTTTTTTAAAGAGGAGGTAATCTTTACAACATTATTATAATCATGTCCTATTAAAATAATATCGCTTCCTGCCTTTACTGATTCTACTGCTGCTTTGCCTATATCAAAATGTTCTGTAATCGCCCCCATTGTCATATCGTCCGTTATGATTACTCCCCTGAAACTAAGTTGTTTTCTAAGAAGATCCGTCATGACAGCTTTTGACATGGACGCAGGATTGGTTTTATCCAATTCAGGCAATAAGATATGTGCGACCATCACCACATCTGCTCCATCATCAATCGCACGTTCAAACGGAATTAACTCTAGTTGTTTAAGTTCCTTAAGGCTTTTATTAACGATTGGGAGATCCAGATGGGAATCAACCGATGTATCTCCATGTCCAGGAAAATGCTTAATTGTAGGAATGACGTTTTGCGACTGAATCCCTTTCATCGTTTGAATTCCAAGTTTGCTTACTATTTCTGAATTGTTACCAAATGATCGATCCCCGATCACAGGGTTATTTGGATTGCTGTTAATATCAAGAACAGGTGCAAAATCGAGATTTAAACCAAATTCTTTTAATTCTTGACCTAAAAGTGTTCCGACTTTATAGGAAAACTCAGGATCATTTACCTGTCCAATCTGACCATTTGGTGGAAAATTAGTTAGTCCACCCGGCAATCTGGTCACACGTCCCCCCTCTTGGTCTGCACTTAAAAAAAGCGGTAGATTCGAAATGTTGTCAGTCTTCAGCTGATTCACAAGTTGAACGGTTTGTTCAGGGGTTTCAAAATTATTTTTGAAAAAGATAATTCCTCCGACATGGAATTGGCTTAATAATTTTTGGGCGTTTGTATCCATTGTTGTCCCGGAAATCCCAGCAAGAATCATCTGACCTATTTTTTCATCTACACTCATGTTAGAAATTACTTTTGAAATGGTTTGATTTTCTTGTTGATTTGATGTTTCTTCAACCTGTGTAAAGAGTGAGATATGCTCAACTTTAGGATTTGGTTCCTGCTCTGTTGCTTTAGGCAAAACCCATAATAAATCAGTGGACGTGTTTGCATGATAGACAAGTATCATTTGGTCATGAGTTGAATCTTTATAATATCGAATATCATCGGGTTCTCCACCCGTTTTCTTAATTTCATTTAAAGTGATCTTTTGTAGTTCGGAGTCATAAGACCGTATATCATTCACAGTGTTACCGGCATAGCCGATTGTAGATTGATGACTTTTGTATTCCTCATACCTGCCTTTAGCAGTTTCCGAGACATTGTCTGATTTTCCCCACTCTTTATTTACTTCCTTCCATCCTGTTTTACCGGAGACAAAAGGAATGTTCGGAACCTTACCTTCCTTGGATAAGGAAAAGGTTTCGTCTACTAATTTCTCATTTGAATTCTGATTATCCTTTTTAGTATCGGATGGCTTCGTTATAATTGTGCCTTCTTTGCCTGGCGTCTGTTCGGTATCATTTACTTTGATTGCATAATAAACTCCAATGATTAAGGCAAACATTAAAAGTAGAATCGTAAAAATCCGCAGCTTATTTCGAGTAGCCCTTTTTCTTTTCATTTTCCAATTCCCCTTTCTACCATCCTTTTTTTCTATCCTTATTTCATTAAAGGGCGCGATTATAGAAAAAAAGTAAGAGGTTGATATATATTAGTCATGACTAGTATATGTCAACCTCTATTGTATACTACTCTTATGAATTAGGTCTTGAATCACCGTTTTGCCGAATTTTATTATAACATCTTTAACCTGAATTTACTGTTTGGAAATGTGTGCGTTAGCAATATGTTAGCATTTATTAAAAACGTTGAACAAAAAGGTGATGAATCCTAATTGATTCATCACCTTTTTTATAGTTCTTATATTGTCACAGATGCTTTTAACCAGTGGTTTTCTATTGAAATTCCTGCATCTTTAATGGTACGGAAGACTGGACAACGTAAATCTATTGCCTCTTTTAGTTCATCTATTCTGTCCTGAGACTCAGATGTTTCAACAGTGGCTTTAATGACCACCTTTTCAAAATATGGTTTCACCTCTAAATTCCCCATTAAACCGCTAATATCAAGATCACCTTCAACCTCAAATGAAATTCCTTGAAGGTCAAAGTTCATTTCTTTCGCAATGATTTGTGCCATTACGTTTTCACAGCCAATAAGTGAGGCTAGAAAAGTTGAAAGAGGGTCAATCGCAGAATCTTGTCCGCCCATTGTTACCGGTTCATCAATGGCAATTTTATGCTTGCCTGCAACGGAATCTGTCCTCATGCCATTTCCAATTCCTTGTACCTTTACTGTCATTTGTTGTCTCATATTTTCATCCTTTCTTAAACACTTACCGTTTCTCGAAGTTTTTTAGCAGCAACTGCCATGACTTTTAATTTTTCAAAAGCAATTTCATCACTATTCATTGGTCGTTGTGCAAAGGTACCAAAACCACAATCTGGATTTAAAAAGATTTCAGCATCAGGCAGAATCACCCTTACTTCTTCTACCCGTGCGACAATATCGTCAACAGATTCAACCGTAACTGTTCTTGGATTTATTACACCAAATCCTAATGATTTTCTGCCAATGCTCTTAATCGCATCAAGTTCACCTGCTCTTGGTGTCGCAAATTCAAGAGCTAACTGGTCTACATTTGCCTGTTCAAGATAAGGTATTAATGGAAAATACGGACCACGAAGTAAAATTTCATCGTCAGTACTCCAATTCCCACGGCAAATATGAATGCCAATGGTGGAACCTCTTCCTAACATTCCATCGGTAATTTGATTAATTAAATCTAAAGCAAACGATAACTCCTCTTCTGCATCCGCTTTTGCTGTCAGCGCACCGCACATGAAGGTTCTGTTTGCATTCTTTTGCGTAAACACCACTTCTGTTAAGACAGGCTCATCAAATTGTATAAAATCTACTCCTGCAGCAATGAGGTCTTCCAACTCTTCACGCAGTACCTTGACAATATCAACAGCCAAATCCTCTTTTGTCGGGTATGCATCAACTGATAGTCCTTCCACCCACATCGACCTAGTTAACAGATAAGGACCGGGTAACGTCACTTTAATCGCTTTGTCAGTATGTTGTTTTAAAAATAAAAAGTCGTTTAATGCCAGTGGTTTCTTGCGGCTAATCTTGCCTATTGCAGCCGGATTAGACATTGAAAAAGCCGGAACATCTAATGTTCCTAGAATTTCTTCAAAACTCGATTTATCTTCTACATAATCTAGTAATTCAGAAACACTTAACATGCGAACATTATTCAAATGTTCAGCGACAAAGGAAATATAATTATCTCTCCGCTGCTCACCATCAGAAACAATATCAATGCCTGCTTCTTCCTGCCATTTCAAACATTGTAATACAGCTTGATTGGCAACGTTTTGAAATTCTTCTTCACACATTCGACCTGCCCGTAAATCTCTCATGGCCCGTAGTACTTCTTTCGAACGCGGCCAACTGCCAATGACGGTGGTAGGAAACTTCGGTAACATCATATTGACCTCCTCAATAGACAATCATAAATTCTATTCTAATCTTGACTGATTGTTTGATAGTTTGATAGATAGGAGATCTTTCGAGCGTATTTTCCCACAGTTTTTCTAAATCATCTTCTGAATGTGGTGAAGAGACGTAAAAACTCCCGTTTATCTCTTGAATTCTCGGACTGCCTTCATCTTCTATTTCCAGGTGGTATAAAACATTTTCTAACCCTGCTTTAATAGACACCTCTAATTGGTCGATTTCAATCTTTCTTCTTGAGGCCTGTGCCTTAAAGCCAACCGTTAAATCTGAGGCAAGCGCACCTAGCAGGTAATCGATTGCACTTGGTGCTTCGACTTTTGAACCAAAATCGGCAGGTTGACCGACCACAAACGTGTGGTTTCGTGAATGAACTTTTGCCTTTAATGCTTTTTCAGCCTTCACACGGACGTTCCATTTATATCCTTTTGCAGCTTCTAAGTCCGCCTCTAATTCTTCTTGTTTTCCGCCTTTTCGTATGAAATATCTCGTTGTCCCATCACCCGGCTCCGAATTTAGAAATTCATGATTAACCATCCGGCACCAAGCAGGTAAATCATCTGCAACCGTGCGCTCACGGCTGCGAACCTCGAGGATTTCTCCTGCTAATAAAGGGTCCATTGCTTTTTTAATAATAAGCAATAGACCAGAACCGCAATCTAAATCTCCACCATCACAAACTCTTTTTGGGTTCTCCACAATAATCACCTAATTCCACAGCGATATATCAAACTTGCTTTCATTATTAATAGGTTATAGACGCAGCGCCTTGCGTTAAGAATTCAACAACTTTTGCTCCGCCCACAATCGTAGCACCTTCAATTAAATCTTCTTCGGTTAAATTACGCTTTTTGTAACAAGGGCTGCATACCCAAACGCTACCACCAGCTTCTATAAATTGGTCCATAAGTTGTTTTAACGGTGCAAATCCTTCTTCATGAATATCATCAGCATAGCCTTTAGAGCCTAAGTAAGCGCCTTCAACATTTAAAAAGACAACCGTTTCTTGACCTGATGCAACAGCCGCATTGGCTACAACAAAACCCACGGTCGCTTTATCCTGATCGTTTTTTGCATTTGTTAAACTTACTAAGAATTTTCCAGACATTATAGTTCCTCCTAATAATCTATTAATATTTAAAAGGCTATTTCAGCCTTTTTTAATAAAGTAATGACTAATTTTCCCATTATCCTCCCGCTGCAATAAATGGTGCTTTTGCAATCGACACCATGCCGGGATATCCTCTCGTGCACCAGGGTCATAGGAGATGACTTCAATGATTTCTCCACTATTCATCTTTTTCATTGTTAGAAACAAATTCATAATTAACTCTCCGCAGCCTGTTGGACCCGCATCATATGTCAATAGTGGTATATATGGCTGTCCCATTTTTTTCTTTCCCTTCCAACTATATTAAACTATTTGCTTTTTTAACCTTCTCATTTATTATAGATTGGTTATTTTTCCTATATACACTTTTAATATCGATTAAATAAATCAGATTCAATCTATTTTATCAATACAAAGACCAAAAAGCTGATTACACCAGCAAAAAAAGAACTACTCCCTATTTATAGGAAGTAGTCCTTAATTGTGAACACTTTTTTACAATTACGAGGAAGCCTCCTTTTACTTTTTTACAGCATCCTTTTCTCGATTAATTCCCGCCCTCTAGAATCAAGTTTTCAGTATTCTTCTCCTTCCACGATTTTTGCAAAGTCATCCAGTGTAGTTGAATACTTCACATAAATCCGTGGCAAAAGGTAAAGCTCGTCCTTAACCCCCTTTTTAGAAGAGGCCTCAGTTTTTTTCTTTCTCTGGCCATGCCCATAGATATTGTAATTCAGTATAATCTTCGCATAAATTAATTAAAAATATCCCGCTTACTAATCATAGATGTGGCAAATCGCCACATGACCTTTGGTTTGGTCAGCCATTGGATTCTTGCATCATTGTTTTGATTTTCAAGCACTTTCGCGGCAAGGAACTTCGTTACCGGTTCGACCTTGTCGCCCAAGATGTTGAAGATTTTCCGGTTATGTTCATCAAGCGATTTTCGTAGAAAGTCTGTCGCGACCATTCCTGGACTTAATGTCCCCACTTTTATATTTGTCTGCTTGGCTTCAATTGCCAAAGAGCGGGTAAAATAGCTGACGGCACTTTTGGATGTCCCATATAAAGTCATCTTTTCGCGCATCATTCCATTGCTGCCAAAGCCCTCCATGTTAAAAATTTGGCCGGAACCTTGTTTTAGCATATGATTAAAGGCAACATGGCAGCCATTCATAACACCTTTAAGGTTCGTGCGAATCACTTTATCATATTCCTCTTCGGCCATTTCCCAAAAATACTTTCGCTCCTGATCAATTCCTGCATTATTAATCCAAATATCAACAGTTCCAAAATGTTTTTCGGCATAAATCCACAATTGTTCTAATTCGTCTCGATTATCGACTCTTGCTGCATATCCTTCAACAGTATCAGGATTTATCTTTCTTAAGCTTTGCAATGATCGCTCAACACTTTCCTGGGATTGTCCGTTTATCGTTACCCTGCATCCCGCCAGTAAAAATTCCCGGGCCAGTCCATAACCAATTCCTCTTGTACTTCCAGTGATGACAACATGCTTCATGTTCTCGCCAACTCCATTTCCATGAAAAAAATCGATTATCTTCATTATAAATCTTTTTTTTCAGTGGTCATATGCTGCTTGAAGTGATAATTATTTAAATTTTGTGAAACTTACTCCCAGTTATTTATTACCTTTCTATGCGCTCCATTGATTGATTAAATCTGTGGTCCGGGCTCATATAACCTTTAGATCAGAATGATATCATGTACCCATTTTTTATTTTCCGATAATAATTGGGCTTATTTATCAGAATCAAAATGTTCTTTCCCTCGTCAGTATAAATGAGGTGAAAATAAAATGAAAAAATTTAAACGGTTCTTGCAGGCTGCCCTTTGTACATTGTTGATCGGGTCGGTATTTTATTTCGGTCAGGAGAGCACATTCGCTAAGGACAATTATATTGTTATAAAGAAAGGAGACACATTATATAGCATTTCGAAAAAATACCATATTTCCGTTGGAGATTTAAAGGAATACAACCAACTAACTAGCAACAAGATTATTGCCGGCCAAAAGTTAATGATTCCAGATTTTGAACAAACCAAACCATTATATGTTGTCATTGCTGGTTCATTCAGCAAGAAAACGAATGCAGATAAGCGGGTTGCTTTTTTGAAAAAGAAAGGAATTGATGCGATTGTCGTTAAAAAAGTCATGAATGGCAAAAACTTTTATCGTGTTCAAGCGGGTGTATTTTCCAAGAAATCCAATGCGGAGAAAATGAAGAAAAAGGTAAAGAATATCGGGATTAAAGATGCTTTTCTTTTATCTGAGAAGCCGCTTCATATAAACGGAATCACTCTAGGATCATCTTACAATCAGCTCCTTCAAAAATTCGGGCAGCCAACCAAAATAGAGAATGATAAGAATACTAGGTCGCTTTATTATCAAAACGAAGGTGCCGGGGTCCGGATAAACTTTATTGCAGCCAATGAATCGATTGAACAGCTGCAGGTATACCCGGAATTTTTAAATACTACTTCCATCCCCTCTGACAAAAACAAAATCCTCGATACTTACGGAGACCCAAATGAAATAAAGACCGTTACCTGCTATGAGAGTGCTAGTTGTGAACAAATGATTTATACATTTAATAAAAGCCAATTGATCGTTCAGATTGATCGTGATGGTAAGACTGTTCAATATTTGGATTTACGAAAAACTAAATAATAAAATTTAACTGAACGGCGTTCACTCTTCTCTTGGCATTTAGATGTTTCAACTTGAATCCGTTCATTACAGTCATATTTATTAAAGGATTCAGTAAAAATTACTGAGTCCTTTCTTACTTCCCGAATTGGTATGAATAGCTTCAATTGCTTTTCGAAAGGTCTATAGATGTAACAAGCCCAATCCGGCCACTGCCGGTATTAATAACTTCCAATATTCAACAATAGCCAATTCTACTTTTAATGAATCAAATAAACAAATGTTGATCCAATTATAAGCATGATTAACAAAAATACTCCGTTCCACCGTAACCCAACGGAAAGGCTAGATTTCCCTAATAATCTACTTACAAGTAAATTAATAGGATTAATTGGACTTAATACGGAAGATAAAGACCAGGACAGCATCAACAATAATGCCAGTACCTCGGGTCGTGTTCCTAGCATATTCGCGTCCATTTGTGTGACCAGGGCTGAAACGACGACTAATTGATGAACCCCAATAAAGGTAAGGACCAGGATTGTTCCGGCAACAACGAGGATGAAAAGCAAAAAAGAAATGGAAGCTGTATGAGTTAGGAAAAGTTTAATACTGTCAGCCGCAGCTGTTCCAATCAATGCTTTAGAAAAAAGGCCAGCGCTGATAAATAAAACAATTTCATTTTTCATATTAACAACAGATGTATTTTTAAAAATAACAAACTGTTCTGTAAAATCCCTCCATTTCCCTTTCGCTACAGCCCAAAGAACAGGAAAGGTAATTGATACTAAACTCACCAAAAACAACATTGACCATTTGGTTAAAAATTCAAGAAGGAAGGTCATTCCTATGATCAGAGAAAACAGTCCGGCTAAATTAAGCATTTTTCTTTTATGACTTTTATCTTGTTGGACATCAAAATATTGTTCTTCACTAGGTGTCACAAAGGGTCTGATGACCTGACTATCTTTTCTACGTTTTAACCAAATCCAAAATAATAAATTTCCGGTGACTAACTGGATAATGGCAAGGGTAAATCCTAACGGTATGTAATGCAAAATAGGAACTTTTAGTTGATAAAGAACCAGGGCAACAGATGCGTAATAGGGAGACCATAGGATCACAGATGAAAACCCCACCAGATAGGATTTTGCAAGTATTTCAGGGGCAAGTTTAAAACTTCCAATCAGTTCATGCAGGATTCGAATGGTACCAAGATTCAATACCGGTCCTAGGCAAAACAATAAGATCGATATGCTGCCAAATAATTTTCTTAATTGATAAGCTAATTTCTCTACAAAAAATTGAATGGAATGAAGATACCCCCCGAGTTTCATAGGAATTGTTAACAGAGGAACCAGAATAATAAGACTTAATAAAGGAAGATAGGAGAGTAAGCCTTTCACTGTCCCCTCAATCGCCGCGCCTTTATAAACATTTATAAAGAATCCGAGCATAAACATACAAATACTAAAATAACGAGGAAGAGGCTCGGCTTGTTTAAGGTTGGATAAAAAAACAACGATGGTGAAGGATGCGAGGAAATAATCAAAGATATTGGAATGGGTAAAATTGTGAAGAATATAGAGCAAACACATGGCAAGGATCAGTAAACTTTTCACTTGTATATTTTCTTTTGCTCTAAGCATTAACCTGGTTTCCAACAATTTTTTCAACTCCGTCAAATAAAATTTCTTTTTCATCAGCGCGACTAAGGAAATGAATCACCGATAATAGGGATAGCCCCCATTAGGAACACTTGGAAGTTTTGGCTGCTTTTTAAATGGGGACTATTATATTTTTTGAAAGAACCTATTTTTGGGTGCGGAGCATCAACTATCCTATCTCTTGCTTTTATTGCGGATCCTCAACTCTTTTACTTAGTTGGCGCTTTAGATGATACTTTTACATTATTCTCCATCACGGTCAATAATGGATCGATAATATTTTCAGGAATGTTCTCCCAATCGATAATCGCGTCAAGCCATTCATTTACGTTCTTATCAAAAATACCCGTATCATCCTCCAGGTGTAAGTATCGTTGAAAATAATGGATAAATAGACATAATTTTCGATAACCGCCGTTGGACGAAAGCTGAAATTCCGCTTCTTGAAGCAGCAGGCTTGCCGTAAATAGATGGTACATACGGTTCATAAACCGTTTCGCGGAAATTTCTTGTTCAAGTGATCTTTCCTTGACAATTTGATCTACTTGTTCTTTGAATTTTTCCATTTTCCATCGGCAAAGTTCGGCTGCACGTTGCACATGAGCATTTTTTAAACCTGACAGCCGCTTTTCCAAATCACTAATAAAAGCCCTTCCGCCATCATCCTTGTGAATGGCTCTTAACACATCCAAAGCCACGATATTAGTTGTTCCTTCCCAAATGGAGCCGACATGGGCATCTCGAACGAGCTTTGGATTTACCCATTCTTCAATGTAGCCATTGCCCCCGCGAATTTCCATTGCCTCTGCCGTTACATATCGTGCCTGTTTGCAAACAGTCCCTTTTAGCAAAGGGGTTAAAATCCGAAGCAGTTTTTTCGATTCTTCGTGATTACCCTCAGCCTGATCAAAGACATGGGCTGTGTAAAAAATGGCCGATGAGGCTGCCTCCGTCATAAGGAGCAGTTCAAACAGGCTCTCTCTCATTAAAGGCAAATCTATTAGGGCCTGACCAAATGCCTTTCTTCCTCTTACTGTCACCAGCGCCTCTGTAAAACTTCGTCTCATCATGGCTGCAGAACGTACTGCATTAGAAAGCCGGGAGGAATTGACCATCGACATCATTTGTTTAAAGCCACTGTCAAGATTTCCGATGACATAACCAACCGCCCCTTCAAAAGTAACTTCTCCGGAGGCCATATCCCTTGTTCCTAGCTTATCTTTTAACCGGTTGATTCGAAATCGATTTCGCTCACCGTTTTCCAGTTTTTTAGGTACTAAAAACATGGCCAGACCTTTGGTACCAGCACTCGCTCCTTCTGGACGTGCCAGTACCAGTGCAACATCCGCAGATACGTTTGAACAAAACCATTTATCCCCCCAAAGCTCCCAATGGTCACCTGCCTTTTTAGCTGTTACAGTATTGGAACCTACATCTGATCCGCCTTGCTTTTCTGTCATGAATTGCGCACCAGTCCAATGTTCACTTGGATCGGTACTGAGCATTCGAGGTAAGTATTTGTTCTTTATTTCAGGACTTGCATATTGTTCAATGACTCGGGCCGCTGAATCTGTCATACTCATTGGGCAGCAAAGTCCAAACTCGGATTGCGCAAATAGATACCAAAATGCATATTTTAACACTCTCGAAAAAGGAGTCGGCCACCCCATCACACCTGGTCGATGGGACATGGCTACTAGCCCAAATTCACCATAACCGATTTCCTCCATTCGATGATAGGCCGGGTGATATTTTACAATATCAACTCTCTCCCCTTGTCGATTGTAAGGGACTAATACCGGAGGATGTTGGTCCGCATCACGGGATAAGCCATCTAACTCAGTACCTGCCACGTCCCCTAATTTTGATAATAGTGGAAGTGCTTTTTCATATTCATCCTTCGAAACATAGAAACGCATTAATAAATCTAAGTTTGGATCATCAAGGAAAAAATTAAGTCCCTCCGTCTCTGGCATTCCCCCAAGCTTAGGTTCCAGGCTTAGCAAATGATTATTCTTCAAGAATAGAACCTCCCTTAACCTCGATAGTCCGTATGTTCTTCGATATAGTCGAACAATTGCTGTCCGAAACTTTCTTTTCTTCCCACTTCAATTTCTTCTACAATATGGGCGACTAATCCGACAGCCCGTGCAGCAACCGCAAACGATTTGACAATCCGATAATCAATCCCCATGTCGGCCATAATGGCGCCAATGGCACCAACAGCATTTAGGGTAACCGTCTTTCCTTTTTTCTCGCAAAATTGTCTATGAATCTCATTAAGAAGCTGTGAGTTTTTTCCATTGAACCCCAACTCTTCCGCGATTGCAAATAACCTGATTGTTCGAGGATCTTCAGGTTTATGAACGGGATGACCAAATCCGGGAAGCTGCTTTCCGCTTTCCTGCCTCTCATTAATTACAAGAGAGGCGATTTCTTGCAGATCTCTTTCCTCTCCAAATTTTTGAAAGGCATCCTGAAGCATTTCTGCAACATATTCCATTGCCCCAAGATAAACAGTTCCCGCACCAAGCAACCCTGCCGCAACAGCTGATTGAACAGATTCGGGTGCTCCTAAATAAGTCAGCCTTGTTGAAATAGAGCTTGGAGTATACCCATGCTCGCAGATGGCTACTAATAGTGCGTTAAGCATCTTGGATTCATTTTCTGTCGGTTTCCGATGCATCGCTCCGAGAAATGCCATATCAGCCAGAGTAATTTTTCCGATTAAATCTTCTGTTAGGTCATAACCGTGAACAAAAATTCGATCACGGGTTGATTTACCAATTTTCGTTTGAAATTCCATTGTTAGCTATACCTCCAAAATTTTATATTTTTGAAGCACATTAGCATGTTTTTAACTCCTGTCCTATTTGTTTTGGATTAAATAGTTCCTGCTGAAACAGTAGATTCTACGCCGTTTTTCCAGATAATAATTCCGTCTAGGGCAGCGATGCCTTTCCCTTCTTCGAACACCCATAATGGATTTATGTCCATCTCACTAATTTTTTCCTTATGCTGTGCAGCAAACTGTGAAACCTGCACAATGGCCTCCGTCAGGGCAGAAACGTCTCTTTTCTTTTTACCTCTGGTTCCTTCTAACAAAGGATAACCCTTTAGTTCTTTTAACATATCAAAGGCTTCTTGTTTACTAACTGGTGCCCGGCGAATCGAAGCATCCTTTAGCACTTCGATGAAAATTCCGCCAAGACCGCAAACAATTAAAGGTCCAAATTGGGGGTCTTGTTTTACCCCAATAAACATTTCGATTCCTTCATCTTGAAACATCTCTTCCGCTAGAATTCCTTCGATCTTTGCATCCGGAGCATATTGTTTAACAGATTGCAAGATTTCGTCAAAGGCATTCTCTAGTTGAAGAGAATTTTGAATGTTAATCTTCACACCGCCTGCGTCTGTTTTATGCAGAACATCACGGGAAATCACTTTACATACAACCGGATATTGGAGATGTTCTTTTACTGCTTCTAAGTGGCTCCGATCTTTAATGAGCGTGCCCTTAGGAACGCGGATGTCCAGCTTTGAAAGCTCTTCCTTGACACGTTCCTCTGTCCAAATCCCTGTCATTTCTCCCCCAGACTTTTCGATATTCTCATTTTCCGGCACTTGCAGCCCTGTTTCTTCTTTCCTGCAGAATTCCGAAAAATCTACTATATATTTTAAAGCCATCATTGTTTTATAAGAGGTAGAGAAAACGGGAACGCCAGCTTCTTGCAGAATGGCTTTTCCTTCACCGGTCAACTCACTGGTTCCTGTGATTGTGACAAGAATCGGTTTGTCTGTTAATTTATCAATCTCAGCTATTTTTTGACAGATCTTCTTCCCTAGCTCGCCGCCAAACGTAGTTTGAAAGACTATGGCATCAATGTCTTGGTCATTAATTAGAATCTCAAGTGTGTCCGTTAAAATATGCTGTTCCTTTAGTGCTTGAGCAGTTACATCAATTGGATTAAGCGCTGAACCGTATGGGGGGATAATGGCTTTAATTTCTCTTGCTGTTTCCGCAGACATACGAACCATTTCCAATCCTAGCACTTCGCTATAATCTGCCATGGCAATTCCTGCTGCACCCGAATTGGATATAGTGACAACACGGTTGCCAGCAGTCTTCTTGCCTCTCCTAAAAACCTTCATGGCATCAATCATGTCATCGACATCATTTACGGAAATGAATCCATATTGTTTGGCAATAGCTTGGAACGTTTCTTCTGATCCAGTTAAGGAAGCCGTATGGGATAAAGCGGCTTGCCTGCCAATTTCAGAACGGCCAGACTTTAATAAAATAACTGGTTTATTCAACCTTTTGGAGGTTTTGGAAATTTCAATCAGCATTTCCCCATCAGGTATGCCCTCAAGATAACCCGCCACGACTTGTGTATCTTTATCTTCGAGCATATATTCGATGCAATCAAGCGAATGAATATCCATTTGGTTTCCTGTATTGACGATATAAGAAAAACCTATATTCTCCTCTTGAGCTAATCCAAATAAGGAAAACCCGATCGCACCACTTTGGGAGGCAAAACCTACATTTCCCGATTGGAATCCCTTTTCTGTTTCAAACGAAGTGGCAAAACCCATTGGGATTGTCTTATTAACGTTTAATAAGCCTACACAATTCGGGCCCAGAATGTGGATCCCAGCTTCCTGAGCTTTCTTCAGAACTTGTTCTTGCAGCTTTCTTCCTTCTTCACCGACCTCAGCGAAACCTGAGCCGAATAGAACGAGATGGTGGATTTGTTTCTTTTTACAATCTTCCAGTATTTGCAGCATCCGCTTGGAGGCAACTGCAATCAAGGCAACATCAACTTCTCCAGGGATATCTAAAAGGCTTGGATAACAAGGAATTCCCTCAATTTCATCATATTTTGGATTAACAGGATAAATTTTTCCCTTATAATTGTGACGAATTAAGTTTTTTATTGGTTTACCACTTATAGAGGTAAAGTCCTTCGATACACCAACAATCGCGATCGATTGGGGATTCAAAAAGCGGTCAATCGCATTTATTTTTGACATATTTTAAACCTCCTGTCCTTTTTCCTTGTTGACATTTAGTGAAACTTTAATTTTAAAGAGATAGATTAATCCCAAGACAACGAGTCCGATAATCAGCAAATAAAGATTCATGAAAAACATCAATAACCCTCCAGCAAATAACAATAACCGTTCTACAATCTTTAACGCTCCTGCTCCTAAAAGGTATCCTTCGAGGGATGAAGCAATCATAAATATTCCTATAATTGACAGAACTATGCTAAGAACTGTCTCTAAAGGCTCGCCGCGTCCAATTAAGATGGCCGGGTTATAAATCATAAAGAAAGGCACTATGAACTTTACAGAGCCGAGCTGCACCGCTTGAAAACCTGTTTTCATCGGACTGGCACCGGCGATACTTGCCGTGGCAAACGCTGCTAATGCAACAGGCGGTGTGATATAAGAAACAGTTGCCCAGTAGACCACATATAAATGGGCAGCAATAGGATCCACACCAACGGCTATCAAGGCCGGTGCCATGATAACTGCTAAGAACACATATACGGCAGATACTGTCATCCCCATCCCTAGAATAAAACTAGTAAGCGCTCCGCCAATTAATATAAGGAAGGTGCTGTCTCCCGCTGCAGCAACCAGTTCTCTTGAAAGTGAAAATGATACTCCTGTAGCTGACAAAGCTCCGACGATAAAACCGACCCCTGCAATGATCACGACGATATCGGCTAATACTTTTCCAATTTCTAACAGCATGTCGAAAAGTTGCTTCTTGCTCATACGTGTTTCTTTTTTGATCATAGCGATGATCAGTAAGGCGACACTTGCGTAGTAAGGTGCCTGGCCTTCAGAATTTAAAAATCCTAAAAAGGCGATCATAATGAGAATAGCAAAGATATAATACCAGCCATCTTTCAATGTCTTCCAAAAAGATGGTACCTCTGATTTTGATAATCCTTTTAAATGATTCTTTGCGGCATATCCATCAATCTGAATAAATAACCCAAGGTAATAAAGGAAGGCAGGCACTGCCGCTGCAAGGGCGATATGATAGTAAGGTGTTGCCAAAAAAGAGGCCATAATAAATGCTGCCGACCCCATAATCGGCGGGGTAATGGTTCCGCCTGTCGAGGCAGTTGCTTCAATCGCAGCTGCATAGTACGGTTTATAACCAGACTTTTTCATGGCCGGAATCGTCATAGCACCAATAGTTACTGCATTTGAAACAGCACTTCCGCTTAACATACCAAAAAAAGCACTTCCAACAACGGCTACTTTTGCTGAGCCACCTCGGGTTCTCCCGAATAGAGATAGGGCCAGGTTAAAGAAGAAATCTCCGCCGCCGGTACGAGTGATTACTACGCCAAACACAAGAAAACCAAGAAGCAAGTTTCCAATCGTAGTATAAGCAATCCCAAAGACGCTATTGGAACTTAGAATATGGTTTCTAGCTAATGTTAAAAAGTCATAGGATTGACCCTGTAATAGACTGATAGGTACATTGGAAGCAACGAGGGGATAAAGGGAAATCACCAAGCATATAAGGGATAAGACAAGGCCTGCAGTTCGACGAAGTGCTTCAAGTAATAAGGCCCATAACACAATACTGAAATATGTAGGAATGGTTGGCGCGTTCCAATCCCAGCCTTCTTCGATGATACGCTTTCCTTGTAAACCAAGGTAAACAGTAATTATGACCGAAACAGCAAAAAAGACAACATCATACCATTTGACGGATGTTTGAGTTTTCTTGGCAGGGAAAATTAAAAATGAAATCGGCATAAAACAGCCTAGCAAATAGATGAGGTAAGCATTCTGGATGGGGTTAATTCCAAACAAATGGATATAAAACAACATATTAATAGAAAGAAAAACACCAATAACAGTGGAAACTGCCACGACTACTTTCCAAAAAAAATTAAGCCTTTCTGTTTTCAAGCGAGATCCCCCAATCTTATTATTATCGAATTTTTGACAGTCTCTCCGTTGCTGAGATCTTGATAAAAAAGAATGTCAGCCAGCTTTCAGCGGCTGACTTTCTTTTTTATATAGAAACTTATTTTATAAGTTCAGCCTTTTTCTCTAACCAATAGGCTGGAAACTTATCATTAGAAATGCCTTCCTTCTTAGATTCATCGACTACCTTATCCCAGGCAGTTTTTAGTTTCTTATATCTTTCGGCCAATGCATCATTTTTCGCTTGTTTTTCATCACTCCACAAACCTTTTTCTTTTAAGAACTTAATCGTCCCCTCGTGGAATGGGATACCGCGTGGCTCTGTCAACACTTTATCTTTAGAATATAGGGCCAAGTTTGGTATCGCCTTTTGATAGTCATTAAAGTTTTCATCCATAGCTTTTAATAACTGATAAACAGTATCTGCATCCTGGCTGGCATAACCGCCGATAAGATATCCATGACCCAAGACGTTTGTTGCGCTTTTCATACCAGCACCGTTATCCATTGTATATGGGAACAGCCATGATGCCGTCTTTTCTACACGTGCCCAGCCTTCCTTGTCATTAGGATCCATTTCAAGCCAGCGAATTCCGCCCTTACTGTCTGCTTCAAACATGGTAGAAGCGGTTGGATTAATTCCGGCTACGTCGATTTGCCCTTGTAGCAGAGCATCACCTTGTCCTGCATAGGAAGTAATATCCACCGGTTTTACATCGTCCCATGTGAGACCTGCAAAAGCCAATATTGCTTCGTTTTTAATATTAACGGAGGAATTACCAGTAATTCTAGGAACCCTCTTTCCTTTTAAATCTGCAATCGATTTAATATCTGAATCTGTTCGAACCGCAAACCCAAATTGACTAATTGGTGCCCAAATGGCCCTTACATCTTGAGGACCCCAATCGGGTTTCGCAAATTCTTCCATTGCTTCAAAAGAAAATTGAATTTCATCACCCAATTTTCCAATAGAAGCTTGATTACTCTTTAATGGCAGCATTCGTCCTACCCCGCTGGCGGATGGAAGCATCCTAATTTGTGTTCCATATTTACTAGTCAATGTGTTTGCAATAGCTGACATTTCTGCGTAACCACCGGATCCAACATCGTATACACTCCATGTCATTTGTTTGGGAAGTGAGACAGTACTAGAAGCTGTGGAAGTACTTTTGTTTGAAGCTGGTTTTTTCTCAGTTCCGCTGCTCTTCAGTGATCCATTACTGCTGCAGCCTACCAATAAAATGGAGAGTAAAAAGATAGCCATTAAGAATTTTAGCGGTTTTTTCAACATCCATAATCCCCCTTCATTTATAGCCTTCCTACCTGAAAGAGATGTTACATCATTACTTTTTCAGGCAGGAAACCGTTTTCATGTTTCTACTAAATAAATTTTATATATAAAATTTATTTACGTCAATGAAATTTTATAAAATTCAGTATTTTCCGTTAACATATATTCCATCTAATGAAAAAAGGAGAAATTGGTCGTTTTGATAGGAATTCCTCATAGTGTTTGCAAAGTTGAAACATTGTGAAAGGATATGAGGTTTTTAAACTAATAGAATAGTTTTTCGCTATAAACCAAAACTATTTCCGTTTCGGATTCCATGCCTTCTTGGTTTAAGGCTAGAGGAGCATCAGTATTTGATGTTCCCCTAGTGTTCATGTTAAATAGCTCTTGGTTTAAATTTCGGTAATGTAAAATCCCCTTCTACTTGAAAGACCACTTCAACTGGCATCTCACATTCTACTTTATCTACATCTACATCAATGATATTACTAAGCATACGAACCCCTTCGTCTAATTCGATCAATGCGACAACGTACGGAACTTCATCTTTAAATGCCGGGCCCCCTGGGCGTCTTGCTATGGTAAAGGAATAAACCTTTCCAACTCCAGAAGATTGCACCCATTGGACTTTTTCAGAAAAACAATTTGGACATAAGACCCGTGGATAAAAAATGTAGCTGGAGCAGTCCTCACATTTTTGAATCAATAGTTTATGCTCTTTACACCCTTGCCAAAATACATAGGAGTCTCCATCAGGTATAGGCAGCGGTTTTTCTATCATTTTTAATCCCTCCCTAAAATAACCACGGATGTAGAGGAAAGCGTTCCGCCTGTTCCCGCCACAAGAGAAATTTTTGAATTTTTCACTTGCCTCTCTCCCGCCTCTTCTCTCAACTGACGCACAGCTTCAATTAACAAGAAGATTCCATACATTCCAGGGTGAGCATAGGATAGCCCCCCGCCATTTGTGTTCAAAGGAAAATCCCCGCCTGGAGCTGTCCGCTGATTCGAAACAAAATCCCCTCCCTCTCCAGGTTTACAAAAACCTAGAGTCTCTAGTGTAAGTAAAACAGTAATCGTGAAAGAATCATAGATTTGCACAACATCAATTTCATCATGAGTGACTCCTGCCATCTCAAATGCTCTCTTTCCTGAGACAGCCGCTGAAGTTACTGTTAAATCCGGCATTGCTTGAATGGACCAGTGGCTGTGAGACTCTCCTTGTCCTAGAACCCATACCGGTTTTTTTCGGCAGTCTTTGGCCCGTTCAGATGAGACCAAAACAATCGCACCCGCGCCATCCGTAACTAAACAGCAATCTAGTAAATGTAATGGGTCACAGATCATTGGTGAAGTTAAAACATCTTCAATCGTTAAATGATCACGCATCGTTGCGTGTGGATTTAATTGCGCCCATTTTCTGGTAGCTACTGCAATTTCCGCCAATTGTTCAGGCTTTGTCCCATATTGGTGCATATGGCGATGGGCTGCCATAGCGTAGGCACCTGCAGGCGACGGCAATCCATATGGAGTTTCGTATTGGGCCGTTAAGACTGGCGGTCGTCCAGCCAATGTACGGGATTTTTCAGAGCGCTGCGTACTCCCATAGAGGATTAAAGCTACTTCACATAATCCTGATTGAATGGCTGCAGCCGCATGGCCGACATGCGCTTCAAAGGCTGATCCGCCTATTTGAGTGGAATCGGTATACTTCGGTTGAATTCCTAAGTATTCAGATACCACAACAGATGGAAAGGAACCGATGCCAGGTAATCCCCAAAGTCCGGCAACAAAAATCCCATCGACATCATCCTTTGATAATCCGGCATCCTCTAATGCTCTTTTTGCAGCAATCGCCTGTATTTGTAAAACCGAATGACCGTGTTTTACTTTTCCTTTCTCAAGTTCAACATCTCCAACGCCGACAATAGCAGCTGCCCGTTTGATTGACATCTTTTCACCTACCCTTTATTTTTTTGTTACGCACATAAGTCGTTCTCGTTCCTTTATTTGGTAAATAATTAAATTGTTATTCCTTGAGGTTTTTCAGAAGGTGAAAGCAAGTTTTGCATGACAAATTCAATCATGATCGACGGATGGGTAATATGGTAAAGATGGTAAATAGAAGATTTGTACCAATAATGAATGCTTTCTTCCCATGTAAAGCCCATTCCACCGTGAAGCTGGATCGCATTCTCACAGACTTTTTTATACATTTCTGTACTAAAATAGCGGCTTGCCATAACATTCACTAAGTTTTTATCCTGATTTGTTTCTTGTTTAGCTGCAATATAAAAACTGTAGCTGCGCGCTTTTTCAATAGCGACATGCATATCGGCAATCATATATTTCACCGCTTGGAAGGATCCAACTGGAACTCCAAATTGCTTCCGCTGGGTCACATAATGAATGGTTCTTTTTAATACTTCGTCTGCACCGCCAATGATTTCTCCATTAGTACAAAGTAAATACTGAATAACTTGTTCATTTAACAATTCTTGGTGGTCAGTGTCGAATCCTTGAATAAAATCCACTTTATTAATCCAAACATGATCAAGCTGGATGGTTCCTTGCGGTTTGGCCAGTTCCACTGATTCTTCGGCTGAAACCGTTACGCCCTCCAGGCTGGTATTTAATAATGCTAGAGAAACACCCCCGCTATTGTCTCTTACAGGCAATAAACAATAATCTGCGTGCTGGATAAACGGGATATGTTTGATTTCACCTGTCAATTGAATTCGGCTGCTTTCCTGATTTGCTATTTTGATAGATGGCCAATTGAAGTCTATTCCGTTTTGGGACTTTGCCAGCCGAGGCAAGGCCGCGGTGATGAGGCTCTCTCCAGAAAGCAAGAGGTCTAATTGTTGTTGTTGAACAGCCGATAATTTTAATTGACTTAGGAGAGGGACAATGAAGCCAGCTGTTAACAAATAAGGTCCCGGAAAAGGTCTTTCTCCAAACGATTCTGACAGATACATCAAGTCAAGAGTTGTCATATCCTCAAAGACCTGCCATTTTCCTTGTGCCAGTATTCCGAGCCATCCGTTATCTGCAAGTTTCCCCCATGCATCCTTTGAAAAGCCATGTCTCTTTTCGACTATTTCTTTAAAATGTTCCGGTGCCATTTCTTTTTTTAACAATGATTGCAGAGCCTTTTTTAACATTTGCTGCTGTTCAGAAAAGCGGTATTCCATTATGCTCTCCCCCCCTTTGAGCTTGGCAGTCCCAGAGATTTAGCAATAATATTTTTTTGAACTTGTGTCGTACCGGCATAGATCGTTTCGGCTCGTGAGATAAGAAATTTCTGTAACCAAACTTCATGTTCTCCTTTAACTAACGATTCTTCTCCTAGAACTTCCACGCCTAAATCAAGTAAATCTTGATGACTTTCACTCCATACTAGTTTGGCTATGGCGGGGATGGAACCGTTATCATCACCTTGAGCAATAAGGGCAATATTCCGTAAGGAGATACTTTTTAATATTTCACAGGATAAATAGGACTGAACTAATTTATTTTGCAGGACGGAGCTAATGGCTTGTGAGTTGCCAATGTCCATCTGTTTTTGAAATAGCGAAACCAGCTGCTGGAATTCTTGCTGCATTTTTAAGGCGCGCTGCGCAAAATGAATTCCACGCTCGTGGGCAAGCGCATAATTAGCCATCTCCCACCCGTTATTTATTTCTCCAACGACATCCTCGATTGGAACAACGGCATCATCCAGAAAAACTTCAGCCAGTTCTGATTCACCGGCAATATTTTTTATTGGCCGTACTGTGACTCCTGGCTGTTTCAAATCTAAGATCATCAGGCTAATGCCTTTGTATCTGGATTCTCCCGTTCGGACCAAGATATAGCATTTATTTGCATAGGGAGCATAAGATGTCCAAACTTTTTGACCATTTAATACATAATGGTCTCCTTTACGTTCTGCTTTTGTTTGAAGACCAGCTAAATCCGAGCCGGCAATCGGTTCTGAGAAACCTTGACACCATATGTCGTCATGATTAAGCATGCGGGGAAGGTAGTGCTTCTTCTGTTCTTCTGTTCCATAGCGAATTAATGTCATTGCAAAAATGCCAATTCCATTGGAATTTAACACTTCGGGTGCATTGACCCGTACTAATTCTTCAATATAAACTAACTGTTGTTCCAGCGTTAATCCGAGGCCGCCATACTCTTTTGGCCAAGCAGGTGCTACCCATCCTCCTTGACCCAACATTTTGCCCCACGTTCTTCGTCTTTCCACCAATTCCTCGCCAGTTACTTCATAGTTCCACTCCTTTGGAAAGTTGGCCATTAACCAGGTGCGAAAAGACTCGCGAAAAGACTCCGCCTCTTGTGAGTACTCAAAATTCATTCAGCTTTCCCGCCTTTCATTGCTCATATTTTGATGGCACACAGCTTCAAAGGTACCTGACACCTTGAATACTCCCTCATTGTTCATTGCTATCCTTAAAATAATTCTATTATTCTGTTATTACATGAAACGGCCGCCAGTCACTTCTAAAACATTACCTGTCATGTAATCTGAATAATCGGAACAAAGGAATACCACAGCTTTGGCAATGTCCAATGGTTCGCCGATTCTATTCATTGGGATTTCAGCAATCTTTATTTGCCGAACTTTCTCTGGCACCGCACGTGTCATATCCGTGTCAATAAAGCCAGGCTGCACCGCATTCACATTTACTTGGAATTTAGCAAGCTCTTTTGCTGCAGCCTTTGTCATTCCGACAAGCCCTGCCTTTGCTCCGGCGTAATTCACTTGGCCCATATTTCCCACTTTTCCGGCGATCGATGAAATATTAACGATCTTACCTTTTTGTTCCTGTCTCATATGAATGGCCGCCGCCTGCATACAAAAGAAGGTTCCTTTCATATGTACAGCTATTACTTGATCGAATTGCTCTTCCGTCATCTTGTGTAACATGGCATCCCTTGTAATTCCGGCATTGTTTACAAGAATATCTAAACCTCCAAATGTGTCAATCGCTGCTTGAATTAGTCCGTGAGCACTTTCTTTTTGCGAAACATCTACCTGGTAAGCTAAGCCTTTTGTTCCCAGTTTTTCAATTTCCTTCGCAACTTGCAGGGCAGATTCTAAATTTAAATCTCCAACCACCACATTTGCCCCATGCTTTGCTAGAAATAACGAGATTTCTCTGCCAATTCCTTGTCCTGCCCCGGTTACCACCGCTATTTTTCCGTTTAATTCCATTTCAAGTCACTCCTATATATTAAGATGATGAAAGAAAGGAAACATTTGTTAATCTAATCAAGATTTTATATTTAAAAAAATTTTTTGTCAATGAAATATTGTAATATTTAGAAGATTAAAACCATTGGTTATACTGAGGAAGGAAGACCATTATGATTTGGTTCTCTTCCAGTGAGTTTAGTGTTAAAAAATAAAAAAGGAACGTTCGATGGGGATACGTTCCTTTAGATGATTATTTAGATATATAAATTTTTTATAAAAAAGACTTATTTTTTACTTACGTAACCGCTTATTTTGAAACTAACTTCCTGTCCAACTCTTTTAATGAGTTCGCCCATTTTTACAATTTCTTTATCGTTAAATTGGGCGGTCATACCAATAATTGAAATCGCCATATCCACAGATCCGTCAGTATTAAAAAGAGGTGCCGAGATCCCTACGATTCCATCAATGTACTCTCCAAAGGTTGTGGCATATCCATTCTCTCGGATGGTTGGCAATTCTTTTATCAGTTCTTGAATCTCCTCTGAAGACATTGATCGCAGTCCTTCATTGGTATGTAAAAGTTCGACAGCATCTTCTTCTTCCATATAAGCTAATAAACATTTACCATAGGAACCATCAATGACTGAAAAATGCCTTCCTACCGATACATTAATTCCAAACTCTTCCCCCTCAGACTTAGCAATAATGGTTGAGCGTTTTTTACCAATTCTACTGACAAGAAAAGCGGTTAGTCCCGTTTTTTCTGAAAGACTCTCCAAGTACGGAATAATGACAGAGATATCAAATTGATTTTCTTTTGCTCTTTCCCCTAAGACAACCAGATACGGGCCAAGACTATACCGCTTTGAACTTTTATCAAAACGAACAATCGATAGTTCCTCTAACTTTTGCAAAATCCGAAAACAAGTAGTTGGGGTAAGGGAAAGCGCTTTAGAAATCTCAGTTAAATTACTTTTACTAAATTTTTTTCGGCTTAGTAAAGTTAATATTTTGAACGCACTATCAACAGCTGGAACGTTGTATTTGGGCTTTTTCTTTTCTTCAATACCATTCATATTATCTTCCATTCAAATTCCCCTTTAATTTTAAAATAATAGGCACTAAGTAAAGCAATTTTTATTGACTGTATCTTCGAGATCTTTAAATTACCATTTTAATAATTTTATATATAAAAAATTTTTTTGTCAAAGAAAAATACTCCTTTTCTCCTATATTTCTGTGACATCGTCACCCTCTTATTGGCATCTAGCAAAAAAGACAACACGTCGCAAACCATACGGATCTGACTCAGCGGACATAAAATCTTCGTTTCTGCTCATACTATATTTATAAAATATTTTAATGAATTGAGGTTTTGGAAAATGGATGAAATGAGAACTACAAATCAAGTAGAAGAAGTAAATAAACACCTAAAAGAGATTCCCAAGGAAGTAGAAGCAAGAAGTATTGAAAATCAGCCTCAAACCGGTAAAAACGAGAAAGCTATCGAGCCGTTTTAAGTACCTAAGACCTGTAGAACCATATAGGATAACAATAAAAACAGAGTATGGAAATTCCTCATACTCTGTTTTACATTGGCGTAGCTCTAATAATTGAATTATAAACCGCCAATTACTTCTATTATAAAAATGGTAGCACAGAACCCGGTAGGGATCTGTGCTTTTAAAAGTATCCCCTTACTATTGTTGTGGTGCAGAAGGAGTTGAAATGCTTTGTAGTGCCTCTTCTGCCTCGTTTGCATATTGATTTTGTACGGCTAAATCACCTAAAGCAACCATTCCTACGATTTGTCCATTTTCCACTACCGGCAGTCGGCGTATTTGCTGCTCTGCCATTAAATCTGCTGCCTGATGTACATCCATATCAGGTGTACCTTGTACAATTTGCTGTGCAGTCATGACTTCAGATACTGGTGTTTGTGCATCTTCACCTTGAGCTGTCGTACGAAGGGTAATATCGCGATCTGTTACAATTCCAACAATTTGTTTGTTGTTATTTACTACTGGGATCGCGCCGATATTATATTCGCTCATTAACGCTGCCGCTTCCTGTACGGTTTGTGTTTCGTTAACTGTAACCACATTTGATGTCATAATGTCTCTTAATTGTGCCATGAAAATTCCTCCCATCATATTTACCTTTATAGGATAGGGAACATTGGCGATATTATTAATGGAATTTTTTTCAAATTTTTTAAACAGGAAATATTACCCATTACCAATTAATCATTTTTAATTTTCCTAATAGTCAGATAAAAATATTACAAAAAATCATAAAACTACCACAAATGGAATCTTGAGATGCTTTATTATAATGAGATTGACACCATAGTGAGAGCGTTTTCAAAAAAGGTAGTATGGAGGTGAAGAGTGGATAAAAAGTAAAATCTTTATTCCAATTTGGGGAGGTTGGAGAGATGTTTAAAGTAGGGAAAAAATTCAAGAAACTTGTGTGGTCTACATTTGTATCGAGCGTAGCTGTCGCATCCATAGCGGGCGGAGCATTTTCTGTACAGCCAACACAGGCAAACGCTGAACAGGCCGCTGTTTCATCCCAGCTGCCTTGGATGGATACGTCGCTTTCGCCTGAAAAACGTACCGAACTGCTTATCAATGCCATGACGCTTGACCAGAAAATCCAACAGCTTGCTGGGCAACGTGGAGCAATTCCGGAGCTGCCTGAATGCGGATCACCTGGCAGGCACGTTCCTGGAATCCCTGAACTTGGGATCCCAACATTCAGAATTACCAATGGTCCTGTAGGTCTTGGCGGCGGTGACTGCAGCCCGCAGGATAAGGCCACCGCTTTACCGGTTGCCCTTGGACTTGCAGCGAGTTTTGACCCTAGTCTTGCCTACTCTTTCGGTGACTTAATGGGTGGTGAGGCCCGCACGCTTGGGCTGCACGAACTCGAAGCACCAGGCATGAATCTTGCTCGCTTAGGCGAGAATGGCCGTAATTTCGAGTACATGGGTGAAGATCCTTATCTTGCTGGTGTTTTATCTTCTAAAGAAATCCAGGGTATCCAAGATAATGATATTATCGCGATGTCAAAGCATTACGTACTTAATGATCAAGAACAAAACCGTGGATCTGTGAACGTTAACATCGACGAAAATGTACTTCATGAGCTTTACCTTCTCCCATTTGAAATGTCAGTAAAGGATGGCAACGTTGGTTCCATTATGTGCTCCTACAACCGGGTAAGCGGAACCTACGCCTGTGAGAACGAGTATCTGTTGAATACCGTTTTGCGCGATCAGTGGGGATTCAAAGGGTACGTGCAGTCTGACTTTGGTGCCACCCATTCGACTGCCCCAGCGCTTAACGCCGGATTGGATTTTGAAATGCAAAGTGCCAGATTCTTCAACCCTGCCAACATTAATGCCGCACTTGCGGACGGCAGCCTAACAATGGATACCGTTGACCAAGCTCTTAGTCGCCGGTATATCCAAATGTTCAAATATGGAATTTTCGACCGTTCGATTGTACGTGGTACGATCGATGCTGAAACGAACGGTTCGAAATCACGTGAGATTGCAGAACAGACAGCTGTATTGCTGAAGAATGAGGGTAACCTGCTTCCGCTCAATCCGTCTGTAAAATCAATTGCCTTAATCGGTAAGTCAACCTATGTTGACGCCGCCGTTGCAGGAGGCGGCGGCAGTTCGCGGGTAAGTCCGCTATATACCGTTTCACCACTGCAGGGACTTCAAAATACTATAACTAAACTAGGCTCTGACACAGCGATTACGAAGGTAACCGTGGCTAATGACAATAGTAATCTTAACGAAGCTGTTGCTGCGGCTAAGAATGCAGACATCGTCATCCTTATGGCTGGTGTTGTAACTAGCGAGGGCCGTGACCGCCCTAGCTTGTCCTTGCCTGACAACCAGGATGAAATGATTTCAGCTGTGACAGCAGCGAACAAGAAAACGGCTTTAGTTCTTAAAGATGGGGATCCTGTTCTAATGCCATGGGTTAATGAAGTCCCATCGATCCTAGAAGCATGGAATCCGGGTCAGGAAGATGGCAATGTTGTTGCGAACCTGTTATTTGGTCTTGCCAACCCTTCCGGAAAGCTTCCAGTGACCTATCCAGTTTCCAAAGCGGACACACCAACAAGCACTGCAGAGCGCTACCCAGGCGTTAATCAAGGTATACTGGACAGCACGGGCAAAGAAATTCCGCAAGTGTACTATTCTGAAGGTTTGGAAATGGGTTACCGCTGGTACGATGCACAAGGCATCAAGCCTCTTTTTGCATTTGGTCATGGTCTGTCCTATACAAACTTTGACATTTCTAAACTAGTTGTGACGCCGAAGACAACGGACGGGACTAAGAAAATTCAGGTATCCTTCTTCGTAGAAAATACCGGAAAAGTTGCGGGTGCGGAAGTACCGCAAGTATACGTAGGTCTGCCTAAGAATGCAAACGAACCACCTAAGCGGCTTGTTGGATTTGAGAAAGTCTGGCTCAACCCAGGTGAAAAGAAACATGTGACGATTACCATTGACCCAGCAGCAAGCAACCACCCGCTGGCCATCTGGGATTCCAATGCTGATACTTGGAAAACATTAGATGGTGAGTACAAAGTATTCGTTGGCAACTCTTCTGACAACATTACTTTGACAGATTCCATCAACGTGCGGACCCCAGCGGGGCATAGTAAATAGGTAGTCTATAAAGTAAAGAAGCTGGCGAAAACGTTCTGTTTTACGCCTAACGCGTTTACTTTAGAGGTGCAAATGTTTTAAAACACATAGGAAAACGCACTTGAATTCCGAATATAATTCACAGTGCGTTTTTTATTGATTAATCAAAATTTCGGTAGCCTTTTGTTGCTTATTTTGTCCTAATTCACATTGTAAATCACTCGGTATGAAATAATTATTGTAGGGTGGGTGAATTATTTGCAAAATAAGCGGAGTTTTTTCGGTTAGACTGCTGAATAGACTCGGTTCGGTGTATATAAGCGAAGTTTTTCCGATTAAGTAAAGAAAAATAACCCATTTTCACGTTTTTCGAGCCAATAGTCGGAATTTTTCCGCTTATTTATTCTATTTTTAGTGCTATTTCTAAATTAAGAGAAATTTCTCCGCTTATTTATCAAACTCGCTTTAGCGTCTAATGACTTGTACAACATACGGGGGAGTAAGTGAAAAAAGATAATACAAAAAAGGCTTAGAGATGAAAAAATATCTCTAAGCCTTTTTGACTGTGAAAATATCCTTTGATTTGTGTTGTGAAATTTATGTGATTTGCTATCTGATTAGGTCTGTGAATTAACGTTTTGCTCCCCAAAAGTAAACCCGTTATTCTTCGCCAGCTTCATTTTTATTTAGGTCTGATAGCTACGTCTTCAATGAAACCATGTATTGATTATATTTCCTTAATATCAATTTGTTTCGGCACCCTCTGGCCATCCATCCATGAGAGTGACTGCATGATTTTCAGTTGGGGCGTCAATTAGTTGTATATCTTTCCTTCCATCCATGTAAGATTCACTTGATGATAATATTCGTCATGCTTCATTTTTGCATCCTTAGCCTCCCACGCACATTTTACGATAGTTGGATAAAATTTTTTATAATAAAAATATGATTGGATATATGTCTTGGTTCTTCGCCATTGAGAAGGCATTGTCATGAGATTAAATGAAAACAACAAAAAACCTTCCAAAAAGAATATAACGGAAGGTTTTTGTTAATGAATTACTTAAAGTTATCGGCGGTAGAACTTAAAAGTGCATAACCTTTCTTTCTTCGATAAAAAGCAATGACGATACTTAGGATTACACAAACTATTGATACTAATTGGGCAATTCGTATATGGGATGTTAACATGAGACTATCTGTCCGAAGGCCTTCGACAAAGAATCTTCCAATTGAGTACCAAAGCAGGTAGGTTAAAAATATTTCGCCTCTTCTAAAATCGATTCTTCTTAAAAGGATTAATAGAATAACACCTGTGAAATTCCAGATGGATTCATACAAAAATGTTGGGTGGTAATAAACACCGTTGATATTCATTTGGTTAATAATAAAGTCAGGTAAATGCAGTGACTCCAGAAAACTTCTAGATACCGGTCCCCCGTGGGCTTCCTGGTTCATAAAGTTTCCCCATCGGCCAATGGCTTGTCCAAGCAGCAGACTAGGAGCTAATAGATCTGCCATTTTCCAGAAAGATAATTTTCTTTTTCTACAAAACCAAATGGCGGTTAAAACGGCCCCGATAATTCCGCCGTGAATGGCAATTCCACCATGCCAAATAGCAGGAATTTCAGTAAGATGATTTTTATAGTAACTCCATTCAAAGAGGACATAGTATGTCCTTGCACAAATGATGGCTATTGGTAACGCAATGATAATTAAATCACCAATTGTTCCAGGAGGAATTCCCCTCTTCTCCCCTTCTTTTTCGGCTAACAATAGCCCTAATATAACACCAATACCAATGATCACTCCGTACCAATGTACAGCAATAGGTCCAAGGTGAATGGCAATTGGATTAAGTGGATAAACAAGTGCTAACATACCTGACTCCCTTCTTACTATCATTCATTAACCAAATATTCTTAAAGATTGCATTTTTATTATAACAAACATGGATTATTGGTTTTATTAAAAAATCATTAAAATCAGATTGTAAGATTTATTAATTTGAATGGGCTGTATTGAAAAACAGACTGAAAACCTGTTAATTGTAAATAAATTAGCTAAAGGATATTAATCACCAAACTTTTATATTCTCTCGTTTTTGATCATTTTCCTTTCTATTGTTTTGCTGCTTATATTTCTTATTTTTGGTATTTATTATCTATTTGCCTTGGGATTAATATAAGCCTATTAAAAAAGGATGGTTCGATCATCATCGAAGCATCCTTTTCTTTACTCTTTTTCAATGATTGCGATTTTAATATCACGATCATCCATGACTGCATCTATAGTATCTTGATCATCAGTTATATTGATATTCCCCATTAGCTGAATATTATTCCCATTTAAATTACCGTGATTGGTATTTTCTTTTTGATTACCATCAATCCCATTAACATGACCCTTGCCAACGAATACCGAGCTTCCTGGCTGCATGGAATTGACGTTTACACTATTAAGATTAAGATTTGTTAAGTTGTTTTCATCACTTGAATTCTCGAGGGCAATATGAATGTCCCGATCATCAATTGGTGTGTCAACTATGTCAGGGTCAATTAGGATGGAAGTATTGCAAAGCAGCAAATTAGATTGTCCGCCAATACTTCCGAACACACTGTTTTGCTTGCCATGAGCACTCCAGCCGATCGCAGTATTTTGCTCCCCTATAAAAATACCACACTGTCTCTCCATTGTTTGGACATGAATGTTACCTGCAAAAGTAAAATCTGTAGTTTTACCCATTTATGGTTCACCACTTTAGTTCATTATGAATGAGGTTTAATGCTCTAATTTATGTTCATGAATCTTGGGTTGTGCATTCACCTAAAAAGCGCTGTCTTACTGTTTGCTTATGCATTCACTGGAATGCTCGGCTTAAAGTCCTGATCAAAGATAACCCCATCTATGATTTCAAAGCTATCCGCGATATTATTTATATTTCCGGCATTAATAGTGTTAATACCGTAAATTCCCCCTGTATTTAAATTGTATTTCCTGTTAGCATCCATCCCATTTACAATACCTTCACCAACAAAAATGGCGGAACTAGGTTGAGGAGAATTTATGTTTAACATTCCTACATTAACAATTGAAGCCACCCAAATTTCCTCCTATTCTCCCGTTACTGTTTATTATTTTATGTTCAAAGAATAAACTTTGGAACATAAAATCGACATCTCAAAAATACACCAAAACAGCAAGCAAAAGAATGGATCTGCGAATACAGTTCACCTGAACAAGAAACCGTTGCTTACATTAATTTATATAAAGATTTATTAAATTAAGGGTACTCAATGGCATTACCTGATTTTTGTATAAAAATAAAGGGCTTGGCAAATTTAATAAAAGGTAACTAACTCAGGGGGAATTAGAAATATAAAAGGAAATATTTCTATAATTCGGGTTTTCGCCTATAGAGGAGATGTTAGCTTGACAGTTAAACAATATTGGAAAGAAATAAACAATAAGAGTGAACGGGTTTCGTCTTTAATGCATTCTTTTTGGCGTGAACATTCTGACTGGGGAAACTGGCAGTTCTGGGTCATCTTACTCTTCTTGCTTGTTCCATTGGTTGTACTTCTAATTAAGCTTAACCGAAATAGAAGTCTTGAAATTCTTTTCTTTGGGTACACAGTACATATGTTATGGACCTATACAGACCTCATACTTATCAGACAAGGTTATGTAGACCATCGCTATTTTCTAACGCCATTCTTGCCACAAGCGTTAGGAATTACAGCATCCCTTATCCCTGTTTCCTTTATGCTTGTCTATCAATATTGCTTGAATCAAGATAAACCTTTCATTATATGGACTACTGGACTAAGTGCCATCTTAGCTTTTGTTTTTGCCCCTATTGAAAAGTGGCTGGGTCTCGTTTCCATCTATAAGGGATTTACAATTGTTCATCTATTTTTTATAGATATTGTTATTACCATGATTGCTTACGGGTTGACGAAGTTTTTTGTAAGGTTTTATGCAGCAAGACAGTCGAATTTGGACAACTAAATCTTTTTTCTAAAAACGGGGTCAGTCCCCCAGTACGTTAAAGCTTTAGTGCACTGGGGGACTGACCTTTGAATTTCAGTTTACATAATAATATTATGAAGTATTTTTATATTAACCAAAGAATAAATCCAATATATTGGAAGCTTTAGAAGATTGCTTATTATAGAACTCGGAGTATCCACATTTTTTACAATACACCACGATAAAGGTATTGTGCTGAATATCTAAGATTTTCGATAAACCGGTGCCCGTCATCGCCACTTCCTTTGTTCCTGCATCTTTGCTTCCGCATTTTATACAGCCTTTTTCAGACATACTTGTTCTCCCCCCACAAATAACCAATTTAGTTTCCCTATAATACGAAGGCCGCTCGAAAAGGTTTCAGTGGATTTATAGAAGCATTGTCCTTCTGCCAATCACTGCTTTTTATGGAAAAAACCGCTTGGAGGCTTTACTTTTCACCCATTTACTTAGTATGTTTAATCCCCTTTTATTTCGTGAAGAATGATAAGCGAGGTGATCCTGATGAAACTCCTTTTCATTATCGGAAGTATTGTACTCCCTATATTAATGGTTATACTTCAAAAAAAATGGTCCAAAATAAAGGTCATTTTTGATTTAATGGCGATTCTGTCGGCACTTATTTTTGGAAATATTTCTTCAATCGCTATCTTTGAGATTATCAAAAATGATAAAGTCTTTATGACCAATATTCATGCGGTATTTCTAAATCCCTTCTTCCTTATGACAGGCGCATACCTGGGGCTGTATTTTCTTTATATCCTTGTTTTACAAGTAGTAAATGAAATTAAAACTGATAAAATTCTTTAGATTTTTGGGAAATGGGGCCGGTACCCCGTTACGTAAATGCGTTAATCGCCGGGGGACTAGTCCCTAGATTAGCGGTTTGTATAAAAAAAGGGCATGCCTAATACAATGACCCCAGAATAACGATTAAAATACCGAATTTAACACATTTCTTGTATATCTCACTCGAACAAAAATGGTGCAGGAATTCTTCCTACACCATTCTTCTATCATGATATTTTGAATTAAATTTCTACTAAACTGTTTGCGGAAAGTTATTTCCCCACTAGTCGACCAACAATTGTATGAGTATCCAAGTCGCTGACTGAAAGTTGGATTATTTTTGTTTTTCCTTAAATTGTGTAGTCCGGTGCATATGGGTCAATCTGCTGATTGTTTCTGCCAGCAACGCCGTTCGTTCAGGTAATGATGAAATGTCTAAGTACTCATCATCCCTATGGCCGTTCCCGCCTTTTGGTCCCAGCCCATCGACAGTTGCGATGCCCATTGAGCTGGTGAAAGAGCCATCTGAACATCCTCCTCTAAATGACTCTTTAATTTCAATCCCCATTTCATTCCCAATGTCCTGCACTAAACCAATCAATTCAATCGATTTCTTGGTCTTCACCATTGGGGGCCGATTTAACTGGCCTGCTAGTTTGATTTTTGTCCCTTTGATGTTAGGTTCAGAGCAAATCTCTTTCATTTTCTGCTCCACTTCTTTTATTTGCTCCAGTTTTGTGATCCTTACATCCACTTCAGCTTCCGCAATGGGGGCGATTGTATTGGCGGAAGTTCCTCCTTTTAACAATCCAACATTGACGGTGATGCCCTTCTTATAATCAGTGATTTTATGCAATTTTATCGTTTTATAAGCGATTTCTTCAATCGCGCTGCGGCCCTTTTCATGCTCAGATCCTGAATGAGCAGGCACTCCTTCTACTTTAATTTTGTACCTTGCTCCGCCCTTTCGCTGCGTTACAATCGAACCATCTTTCCCTGCCGCTTCCATAATAAGGGCATACTCTTTATCTTTTCCTATCTGTTCGATAAGAGATCTTGAGTGTCTCGAGCCGATTTCTTCGTCACTATTGAGAACAATTTCAACATTCTTATACGCATCATCTTGCCTCTCAACCAATGATTTCATGGCAAATAGGACAGAAACCAAGCTTGCCTTCATATCGACGACACCAGGTCCATAAGCATAATTCCCCTTTATCTTAAAAGGCCGCTTTTCTGCCGTCCCTCTTTGAAAAACAGTATCCATATGGGCGACAATCATTACTTTGGGATCGATGGCATCAGGGTGCCTGATCACCAAATTATTTCCTCGTTCCTCATGGGGATGAACATGTACATCAAAACCGATTGATTCATATTCTTTTGATAAAACAGCACCTATTTCATCAATCCCTTGCTTAAAATAACTGCCGCTATCCATATTCACCAGCTTCTCTAAAAGGTTCAGCATGTCCTCCATCTTCTCATTATCTATATCTATCAACTTCTCCACTCCTAACATTTTATTACCAATAAAAAGCAAGCATCATTTAAAATTCATGGATGACTAGTGCAGCAAATTTGATTCCTTCGATAAAGTCATCGATATAAATATTCTCATTGGGAGCATGATTGTGAGAGCCAGCATGACCAATTCCAAATCCTACTGCTGGGATACCAAACTTTTGACAAAGGGTATACATTGGACCAGTACCTGCCTGTGATCTCATCACTTGCGGCTTCTTTTCGAAGAATTTCTCTGCACTGCTGACCACTTTCTGAACAAGAGCGTCATTCAATTTTGTCAAGGCAGCACGCTGCCCTTTCAAGCGGACGATTTCAATATCCTCAAATCCATGTTTATTCAAGTGTTTCCTTAACAGCTGCAAAATTTCATCAGGATCTTGTTCAGATACTAACCGGAAATCAATTTTTGCTTTTGCCACAGAGGGTAATACCGTTTTTGCTCCTTGTTCGGTATACCCTGATTCCATTCCACAAATCGTACAAGTAGGTTGAAAAATTAGTTTTTCTTTGAGATTGAAACCTGTTAAATTATTTAAATATGATTTGAGTCCAAGCTGTTCTAATTCTTCCCTTTCTTTATAATCAATGGACTCTGTTAATTCCTTTTCCTCCATAGTCATCTCTTGGATCCGATCGTAAAAACCGTCTATTAAGATTTCTTCCTGTTCATTCTTCAACGTACTTAATGCCCATACCAATCTCCAAGCAGGGTTTGTGACAATCGCTGCCTTTGCTGAATGCAAATCTACATTTGCCCCTTTTGCATGCAATTCTACATAGAGCATTCCTTTACATCCAAGTGTGACCTGCAGCCTTCCATCTGTACTTTTAAAGCCATTTTCCCAAATGCATCCGTCTGTTGTTAATTTATCAGGATGTTTTTCGGTAAATTCAGAAAGATGAGGACTGCCAATTTCTTCCTCCCCTTCAATAATAAATTTAATATTGATAGGCAACTCCTTATATACCTGCTGATAAGCATGAATGGCACATATTCTTGAAAGTAAGGTCCCTTTGTTATCAGCCGTCCCTCGTGCGAATAATTTTCCGTCTCGTATCTCTGGAGAAAAAGGCGGACTTTCCCATAATTCAATTGGATCCTCCGGCTGTACATCATAATGATTATAAAAGGTAAGGGTTCTGTCTTTGCCGGAATCTAATTCTCCATAAACGATGGGATTTCCCGACGTTGGTATGTTCTCTACTGCAATGGATAATCGCTGTAAGTACTGTTCTACTAGATTAACGGTTTCTTCAATACCACGGTTTTGTGCAGCAACACTTGGCTGCTTGCAAATTTCCATTAACCAATCCAAATACATTTCTTTATGATCTTCAATATATTGATAGATATCTTCTATCAAAAGAACGCCCCCTTACTTTGCCATGGTTGATTTTGTTAAATGCTTGAGAAAAAATTCAATGGTATTTTGATGCATCACAATATGATTCGCTCGTTTTTCAGTCTGATGTCCTTCATTATCGAAAACCGTTAGTTCCACTTCTTGACCTCGTGCTTTCATTTCCGTCACAAGCTGCTCTGATTCACTGACTGGTACACGAGTATCATTCAGTCCGTGGAATACCAACAACGGAACCTTTATTTTATGGGCATGATGTAAAGGAGCAATTTCATCAAAGAAATCACTGTCTTGATCTAGAAAACCATATTCACACTCTCTTAGCCTGCGCCTCCATGCACCTGTATTGGTTAACAAAGTTCGTAAATTCGAGATTCCAACAATATCAACCCCAGCTGCCCATACATCAGGATAATGAGTAATCGCAGCCAATACCATAAATCCACCATAACTTCGTCCCATAATACCAATGTTGTCCGGGTCGACTTGATGGGTTTCTATTAAGTCCTTCACCAGCCATACTAGGTCTTTGACAGAGTCCATTCTTTTACGGGCATCGTCCAGTTGAATATAGGTCCTGCCATATCCGCTGCTGCCACGGACATTAGGTGCTGCCACCGCAAAGCCTTGACTGGCCAAATACTGAATCACAGGGTTAAATTCTGCTTTCGTCTGTCCTTCCGGTCCACCGTGAACATAAATAACAGCAGGCTTATTTTTTTCATTCTCTTGATTATAGAAAAAGTAAGGAACCTCCAATTGATCAAAAGAGGTAAAAGAACATAATTGGGGTTCAACAGAGTGGCGAGAAACCGTATCAGATTCACTGATATTCGTTAATCGTGTAACGCTTCTAGAGGATATCGAATATTTCCAGATGTCTCCCGGCATAGAAGGTGTCTTCAATGTAAAGATAAATTCCTCATTATTCATCCAGGAAATGGATTCAATCACACCTGCAGGAAACCCAGTAATTTCTTCTTTTTTATTCGAATGAGGTTCATACAACCATAAGCGCAAGTAGCCCGCTTCGTTTACCGTTAAGGCCAGTCTTTGTTCATCAGGAGACTTCTTGATTTCTTCAATATCCCATTCAGTCCAATGGACAAGTTTCTTTAATTTCTCGGTGGCGGCAAAAGAAAAGCTGCTTAAATAATAGGTCTCTGCTCCAAAATTTGTTAACAGATAGCCTCCATCTCCGTTTTTTTTCATTACTACATTTTTGTAACCAGCTGCTTGTTTGTCATTTCCGATTCTGGTTTTTTCCTGTGTCTTCAGATTGAATCGGTAGATGGCATTATCAAGGTTGGATTCCGTAATGCTGATTAATATATGTTCATGATCGATCCAGCTGAGCACATCGCAATTTCCGTCGTATTGAAAGACCGTCTTTGATTCCTTTGTTTCAATGTCTACGATAAATACATCGAAATAGCCCGGCTGACGGCGGTTGCTCGTATAGGAAACATACTTATTATCTGGTGACCACCCTCCTACATAGTGAAAATGCTCTGGCGATTGAACCAATGGTTCTACCGATGAACTCCCTTCACGGTATAGGTATAACTGCTGTTTTTCATTCCCCTTCCAGTCCATTCCGATGACTGTCATTTTTCCGTTAGGTGCATGATAGATCCCAAGCGTACGCTCTTCCATGCTTACGTATGGCACTGGCTTTTGCTCTTGATCAAGAGTCCAAACTTGCGGAAGGCCTGTCAAATTAGAAACAAATGTAAATCTCCCCTTACCAGGAATGATTTGTGATTTGAAGGCTGAAGGTACATTTAAAAAGTCATCCAAGATGGTTTGATTATTCATTACGGTTCCTCCTAATAATCATGGAATGATGGATATTTCCGTTTAAAGAAATACTCCACCCGCTAATCAGCCATGGATCATTGGGAGGAGTATTTCTCTTATGGAGCTTCTATTGTTTCTTTTTTACGTTCCAAGGAATAGCTCCTTGGAAAGGAGTAAAGCCTTCAAGTTTGTTGCTGGTAGTCATGATGGTTGAATAATGCCCAAATAGAGTAAACGGCAAATAGTCATCCCACATGTAGGTTTGTAATTCTTCCCAGAGCCCTTTCGCTTCTTCTTGTGAAGCTGAAGTTCTAATCTTAGCAAGCAAGTCCGTAATCTTTGGGTCATTGGTCCAGCCAACGTAATCCGGATTCACCACCAATAACTGTGATGGAGTGGTGACATATCCTGTTCCCACAACCATGATATCCCAGTTATCTGGATTCTCCCTTCTTTCGATAAGAGTCGGCCAGTCAAATATTTCCAGCTTCACCTTCATCCCAATTTGTTCTAATTCTTCTTTCATCACAACTGCCGAGTTATACATATAATCATAATCTCGTGTAGAATACAGGGTGATTTCCTCTCCCTTATAACCAGCTTCCTTTAGCTTGGTTTTGGCCGTATTAGGATCGGCAAGATTATAAGACTCTTTTCCTGCGCCAGTGGCCCAGTCTACTTGTTCCGTGCTCATATAACCTGGACTTAATTTGAATAAATCCTTATGTCCAAAGCTTGCAAGCATGATAGCGTTTAAATCTAATGCCGTATTGACAGCATCCCTGATTTTTTGGTTCGTGAACAATCCATGCTTTTTGTTGTAGGATACATTTAATGTACCGCCATCAAAAGATACATAGGTTTTTAGATTTTTATCACTTTTCAACTGTTCATAATTGTCATAAGGCATATAGGTCGCAATATCATACTGGCCCGTTTGGACTCCGGCCATTCTAGTTGACGGGTCCGTTACAATATAATAATAGACTTCATCGACATAGGCCGTTTTTCTTCCGGCAATACCGCTGGGTTCCTCATCGACAGCTGCGTAATCATCAAAGCGTTTTAAGCGAATATATTGATCTTGTTTCCATTCAACATATTCGAAAGGACCAGTCCCGATATATTCGGTTACGCCATCTTTTCCAGCAGATTCAATGATTTCCTTTGGCATAATGGCGGGAAATTGTCCACGTCCTGCCATAATATCTAACACATCTGAAGCAACCGATTGTAATTTTAGTTCTACGTTATAATCATCCTTCGACTCGAAATTTGCACCGCTTAACAGTAATTTTGCCCGGGATGACAGTTTCAGCCATCGATTCATCGATGCCGTAACATCCTCAGCCTTCATTTCCTTCCCATTATGGAATTTAACACCCTTCCTTAAGTGAAACGTGTAAATTAAACCATCGTCACTCTTATCAATTGACTCGGCTAACATAGGAACTGGCTGCTGCTTGGCATTTTGGGTAACCAATGTCTCATAAATATTTCTGGTAACCTCAAGGGCAACGGTTTGTGTCGTTAAATGAGTGTCTAGTGTTGGAGGCTGGGCATTCAGTGCAATCTTTAAAACTCCGCCTGTTTGTTCGTCAGAAGCCGTTTTTTTCGTCGTTTTACTCGTAGTTTCACTGCTGCAGCCAGCCAGCAAAACCAATAAAACCAATATGAGAAATGAAAATTTTTTCACCATCTTCATCCTTTCAAATTTATGTTTATAGAACCTTTTACCTATTCCTATCATAAAATCGTTATTGTAACATTCTTAATAGGGTGTAAATTCTGTAAATTTTTACAATAATAAGACTTAAGGAGGTAAAAATGGATTATCATCTTCTCACTTTTGTTACAGTTGCCGAGAAAAAAAACTTTACGCGTGCAGCCGAAGCACTACATATTTCTCAATCAGCTGTTACTTTATCTATTAAAGTACTGGAGAAACAATATGAGTTAAAGTTGCTTGACCGAAGTAATAAATATGTGCGATTAACAAAGGCTGGGGAAATCTTGTATCAGCATGCAAAGCAAATTCTATCCCTATATGACCGAATGAATCGGTTAATCGATGAAATGACTCATTCAGCAAGCGGGATTCTTACGATTGGTTCCAGCTATACATTTGGGGAATATTTACTTCCGAGAATCATTTCAGAATTTACAGAAGAATTTCCACTCATTAAGCCTAATATCGCCATTCGGAACTCCCATCGTATTATTTCACAGCTGCTTCGTGGTGAATTGGATTTAGGCATTGTTGAAGGTATAGTAGATAATCCTAAATTGCATATTCAACCATTTGCCCAAGATGAAATGGTCCTGATTGTCTCACCTAGGCATCCACTTGCATTAAAACAAGAAGTGGAACTGCATGACTTAAAAGATGAAACATGGATTATTCGGGAGAAAGGTTCTGCGACCCGTCAGGCTATCAATCAACTTTTCTCAGAAAATAACTTCTCACCTAGTGAAATTCGCTCCTTTGGAAGCTCTCAGATTATTAAAGAATCGGTTGAAGCCGGTTTAGGAATTTCTATTTTATCCATTCATACCATTCGTAAAGAAATGGAACTCAAATCCTTACATACCTTAAGAATTAAGAACAACCCGATGATTCGTAATTTTTGCTATGTCATCCCTAAGACCGACCTTCAACCTAGATCCGTTAGTTTATTTTTATCCTTCCTAGAAAACTACTCAACCTTAGACATTTTCGTTTAATTTTCGTTATCCGCATGTTTGCTTATGCTTTCATACTCTTCCTAATAGTGTCCCCTTTTTGTAAGATCGGGACCTCAACGGAAATGGTGTCGGGATACTTAATTCCCATTCCAGTATTTAGGGCAACAACGAAATCTTGCTCTTTTATCCAGCCCTGTTCTCTTAATCTGCGAGCTGCGACAAACGTTGCAGCTCCCTCGGGACAAACGAATGCCCCCTCAAGGCTTGCTAGCTTCTTTTGTTCCGCCAAAAGCGCCTCATCCTCAATCGCAACAGCACAACCATTTGTTTGATAAATGGCTTCAAGGACTAAAAAGTCCCCCAATGCTTTTGGCACATTAATTCCGAAGGCAACCGTCTCAGAATCATGCCAGAACTCTGATTCCGACTTTCCTTCCTCCCATGCTTTAACAATCGGGGCACAGCCTTCTGCTTGAACCGCGACCAAGCGTGGAAGTTCTCCTTCCACCCAGCCCAACTTTTTCAGTTCAGTAAGTGCCTTATAAATACCAATAATCCCTACGCCGCCGCCTGTTGGATATAAAATGACATCCGGCAGCTTCCAATCCATTTGTTCGGCAATTTCGAGTCCCATCGTCTTTTTTCCTTCAATCCGGTATGGTTCCTTTAAGGTAGATGCATCGAATAAACCATGATCTGCGACCGACTGAGCCACAATTTTTCCTGCATCACTGATTAGTCCATCAACAAGATATAAGTTTGAACCCGAGATCGCTGATTCATTTCTAGTTATTTTGGGTGCATCAATTGGCATGACGATGGTAGATTGAATTCCTCCTCTTGCCGCATAAAGTGACCAAGCAGCTCCCGCATTTCCATTGGTAGGCATGGCAAGTTCTGTTACACCTAACTCTTTTGCTTTGGATACTCCCACGGCCGCTCCTCGGGCTTTAAATGTTCCCGTCGGAATGATTCCCTCGTCTTTCATCCACAAGTTTGCTATTTTCATATCTTCACCCATAATAGGCATCTTAATAAGCGGAGTCATCCCTTCACCTAATGTAACAACGTCTTTCTCATCACTAATAGGAAGCAGTTCATGATACCTCCATAAGCTGGATACTCTGCCAACTAAAGCTTCTTTGGAAAGCTCCTTGCCTAATAGTTCTAAATCGTATTCAACCAATAACGGTGATCCACAGGTGCATAGCTGATTTTTCTGTTCGTGTGAAAAAGTGTTGCTGCATTTGGGACAATATAAATGTGATATGTAACTGTATTTCATAGGGCTCACTCCAGTCTCTATCGTTCTTGTTAAACATCATACTTGATTGTTTTTGATAACTGAAATTAATAATATTAATGGAAATCATTTAGAAATTTAATGACATCATTTGGCTACCATCTATAAAGGAGGGCCACTTAACTTATCATTAAGCAGCCCCACAACTTTACACTAATAGACTTTCCTTTAATATAGTAGGAATTACTCCAGACGGAATCGGACATTGGTATGGGTGTTCCGCCAGTTGTGCTTGTAATTCCTTTTTGGCTTGCTCGATGATTTCCTGATTTTCCAATGCTTTAATGGCTGTTAACGCCAATGCTTTAGAAACCTGCAGCAACCCTTTGTGGGAAATGGACGACTTTCCTTGGGTGACCATTTGCCAGCTGTGAAGCACTGTCCCCAAAGCAGAAGTCGTATACATACATTGGGCCGTTGGGGTAATCCAGCTTACATCGCCTACATCAGTGGAGCCGGAGAGGAATCCCTTTCCGTCAAAAGGAATAGGCTCAGCCGAGAGGAAGGGACCTTCAGGATGAATCGGGAATCTTTTAGAACTAACTGCCTGGAAATACTCACCATTTTGTTTTTCCGCATCCGTTAATGTATTCCAAATCTGCTTGGCAAATTGATATTCTTCTGTCGAATAGGAAGGCATCCCCACCTCTTGAAGAGATTGTTCCAATACTTTACCTAACGTATAATTTGGATTATAGTTGGAGCAAGCTTTATCAAAATGAATTTCAACCTCAGTCTCCGTCATTAAAGCGGCCCCTTTAGCAATCTTACATAGTCGGTCATAGATTTTCTTGGTTTTGTTCATATTCTGATCACGCACAAGGTATAGTACCTCAGCCTCTGACTGAACCACATTTGGTGAAATACCGCCAGAGTTGGTTATGGCATAGTGGATCCGTGCTTCTTGGCTGACATGTTCACGCATATAATTAGCCCCAATATTCATGAGTTCCACGGCATCCAAAGCACTTCTTCCTAGATGGGGAGTGGCTGCGGCATGAGCGCTTCTACCCTTAAACTTAAAATAGACTTGGATGTTGGCTAATGAACTGCACCCCTGAACACCGGTACGGCTATTTGGGTGCCATGTCAATGCAAAATCCACATCTTCAAATACCCCTTCACGGGCCATAAAGGTTTTTCCTGATCCGCCTTCCTCACCAGGACAGCCATAGAAGCGAACCGTTCCTTTTAATTGATTCTCCTCGATATATTTTTTCAATGCGGAAGCTGCGGCTAATGCACCGGTCCCTAATAAATTATGACCACATCCATGCCCATTGCCACCAGGTTGAATGGCTTCCTGATAGTCTGCATCACATATTTGGCTCAATCCGGATAATGCGTCATACTCTCCTAAGAAACCTATTACTGGTTTCCCTTCACCAAATTCACCGATAAAAGCTGTTTCGATTCCTGCAACACCGCTTGTTACCTTAAACCCCTCTTTCTCTAACTGCTCACATAGATGCTTACTGGAGATGTATTCCTGAAATCTTGTTTCAGGATTTTCCCAGATAAAGTCACTGATTTTCTTCCATTTCTCCTGTGTTTGGTCGATATATTCGTTGACCCAATCAACTTGCTTCAAAACCACTTCTCCCTCCATTTACCGCTATTTTTTCTAGACAAATTTCACTTCTGGTTTCTCTCTCCCAGCGGTTGCTTGCCCATAAATCCGGCCAATTCCATCTTCGATGATGATGTTGGTACCAAACGGTTCCGATAAATCTTGAAGCCTTTTGAGTATGGATTCATTCTTTGTCATTTCCGGGAATCCATTTTGATGGCGCTTCTTTCCATGAGAGAGTTCAATCGGATATAAGGTTATTTCGACTAGCTCTCCGTCTTTCATGGTCCAGAAGGGAAGGACGGACTCCATCATTTCCGGTATACTCAATAATCCTTTTGTACCGTTATGGGATTTCTTGTCCATTGCCTTCATCACGCCATAATCGTTAGGAATATGATGGTTATCATAAAAATCCTGCGGCAGGGCATCCAGGGTTTCATTTTGAAAAATAAAGTTTCCTAGACTATGAAAAATCGGTCTTCTCTTGTATATTTCAATGCCCCTCAATGTATGTGGCCCATGGCCAATGACACTATGGGCACCGGCATCAATAAATCGTTTCGAAGCTTTTCCTACAAAATCAGCTCCGATTCGTTTATTCGTCCCCTTCATTTCATGAGCATGAAAGTTAACCAGTACATAATCCGCTTGTCTTAGTGCATCATCGATAACCCCTTCAATACGCTGCATGTCTTTTTCATTAGGTTCAGTTACAAGGCCCTGTTCCTCCCCGACTTCAAATAACATCTGGTAACCGTATTGATCTCTTCCAAAAGGTACAATCCCTTCAGGAAATGGCAGAATGAAGGCTTCATTGATGGACATTTGGGTGAAGGCATTTACCTCTGTTTTATCGGCAATGTTTTTTAACACCGCGAGTTCTTCAGAGCTAATCCTATGTTTACGAACATGACGAAGACCATTAATTCCAGGTCTTCCTTTGATATTATGCCTTTGTTCTGTAGCCATGTGGGTCAAATGAGAAACAACCGAAACGGAAATAAATCCAATACGTCCAGCGGTTGTATCCAGGAAAATCGGCTTTCCTGCTTCATATAAGTTCTCTCCGGTACCTGTATGGAGTATGCCTGCTTCATTCAGATGACGGTTCGTTGCTTCGAGTCCGTCATATCCATAATCAAAGGCATGATTGTTTGCAGTGCCAACAAGATTAAAGCCATAGGCTTTTAGATCGTCTAAACGATCAGGTGTCGTTCGGATGTGCGTACCGCCTGGAATCGCTCCAGGGGTACCTTCATTTTGCAAAATACTAATTTCAAGATTTGTGATTCTTCCATCCGCTTGCTTGATCACTTTTTCAATCGCTTGAAAACTTTCTTCCTGATAACTTGGGATTCTTCGTGTAGGTAAATAATCACCGGTGGCTGCAAATGAAATCGTACTCTTCATCGTTTGACACCCCTTATCCTTAGTTAGGAAAAAACTTATACTAATGCCTTTTTAACATTGAGTTTAGTAGAGTTTAATACCACTTGGGCTAATGCCTTTACGCCAATCTTCATACCAAGTTCATCAATATCAAATTTTTCATTATGATGTCCGGCTGCAAGGGTTGTTCCGACGACACCGTATGTTGCCAATCCCCCGTTGCTTTTGACCTTTTCCATCATGTAGGTTGCATCTTCAGAGCCAGAACTTTCATTTGAATGTAAATGAACTTGACTGATTTCTTCTATAGTTTGAATGGATTCTTGAACAAATTCTGCCAATTCCTGACTACAATCTACCGATTTGGCTTCCCCTACGATGTCAATGTTTACCTCCACCTGATGTGCCATTGCTGTTCCTTTAAGAATATTGATGGCATTGGCTAAGATATATTCATTCACTTCAGGGGTATCACCTCGGGTTTCAATCTTAAGTTTTGCAGACGACGGAATAATATTTCTTCCTGTTCCTGCGTTTAGGACACCTACGTTAATTCGTGAATTACCGTCGCCATGGCGGGAAATTCCGTGTAAGTTAAGGACTGCCGATGCCGCAGCAAGTAAGGCATTTCTGCCTTCTTCCGGACATTTGCCTGCATGGGAAGCGACTCCAGTGAAGGTAACATCAATTTTCGTGGTGGATAGGTAGCCGTTATTTGCGCACACATACTCTCCCAGCGGCACACCGGTGCCAATGTGATTGGCAAGGAAAACGTCCACATCATCTAGAACACCAGCCGCCACCATTGATTTTGCTCCGCGTACTCCCTCTTCTGCCGGCTGGAAAATCAGCTTAATTTTCCCTGAAAGCTGATCCTGAATTTGTGAAAATAATTTCGCCAATCCTAATCCGATTGAGGTATGGGCATCATGGCCACATGCATGCATCATTCCTTCATTAACCGAACGAAATCCCATTGCAGCGGGTACATGCTCAGGATTGTTGGCTTCCACTAAATCTAGTGCATCCATATCAAATCGCAGGCCAATCGTTGGACCAGGGCGCTTGGTATCCAGAATACCTACCACACCGGTATGACCGCCTTTTACGAATTCCAGCCATTTTATATTCGCTCCTTGATTTAGCGCTCGTTGCTCATGCTGACGTAAAATCTCCTCTGGCGGGACACCCATTCTTGCATTGGAGTCAATGACTTGTTTCCCAATCATCACTTCATATCCCCATGCTTCCAGCTTTTCAGCAACTAATGAAGAAGTGCGGAACTCAAGCCAGCCCGATTCGGGATGTTTATGAAAATCCCTTCGCCACTCCACCATCTCAGCATAAATTTCTTCTACTAAACCATTAATCTCTAATTTCATTTCATCACCCATTTCAAAAATTTTTGAGTTGCGATTACTCTATTAAATGGCATGCCACAAAATGTCCTGGTCTCTTCTCTACTCTTTTCGGAACGGCTTGTTTACAGATGTCCGTTGCTAAAGGACAGCGAGTATGAAAGTTGCACCCTGAAGGAGGATTAATAGGAGATGGAATTTCTCCTTTTAAGATAATCTTTTCTTGCTTGATTTTTGGATTTGGATGCGGAATGGAAGATAATAAAGCTTTGGTATACGGATGAAGCGGATTGGCAAAAAGTTCATCCGTTTCGGCTTCCTCGACCATTTTCCCCAAGTACATGACACCAATTCGATCGGAGATATGTCTGACAACACTTAAGTCATGTGCGACAAATAAGTAGGTCAGCCCAAATTCTTCCTGTAAATCTTCGAGAAGATTAATGATCTGTGATTGAATGGATACATCAAGTGCCGAAACAGGTTCATCACAGATGACAAGCTTTGGGTTCACTACTAATGCACGCGCCAGACCAATCCTTTGCCGCTGACCGCCAGAAAATTCATGGGGAAAGCGATAATAAGTGTCTGCATGTAAGCCTACCTTTTCAAGAATGTCGAAGACCCTTTCCATCCGTTCTTGACTGGTGCCGATATTGTGAATCACCATCGGTTCAGCGATACTGTCTCCAATTCTTTTTCGGGGATTCAACGAGGAATACGGGTCCTGAAACACCATTTGTAAATTTTGCCGTTGTTTTCTAAACTCTGAGTTTGATAGTTTAAAAATGTCAGTTCCTCCAAAAAACACCTCGCCGTCCGTCGGGTCAGTCAACCGTAAAATCGTACGACCAAGAGTACTTTTACCGCAGCCAGACTCGCCCACCAATCCATATGTCTCTCCTTCATATAAATGAAAGGTCACATCATCGACTGCTTTCACATATTTTTTGGTGACCCCGATCGTATTTTTCACGGGGAAGTATTTTTTGATTCCTTTAATATCAAGAAGCTTCTCTCTTGCATTCCCTTTTATTGGCCGGGCTTCAAAGGCGGCGGTTCCATAAGAACCGTTCCCATGGTCTCTGTCCAGTTTCAATGCTTCATGTTGCATTCGATACAGCCCCCTTTATTGTTTGATAATGCCAGCACTTAATTTTTTTATTATGATCCAGCGTTTCTAATTCTGGCTTTTCATTCATGCATTTTGCATCTGCGAAGGGGCACCTTGGAGCGAATCTGCATCCCTTTGGAATTTCATTAAGGGATGGAACCATGCCTTTAATAATGGAGAGTTTTTTATTTCGATCTCCAGAAAGCTGGGGTATCGATCTGATTAACCCTTGTGTATAGGGATGAAGCGGATCTTCGAATAAGGATTCCACATCTCCTTCTTCCACCACTTCCCCTAAATACATAACGGCTACACGTGTACAATGCTGGGCCACCACACCCAAATCATGGGTAATCAGCATAATACCCATATCTAATTTCTGTCTCAGACTGTCAATGAGTTCCAAAATTTGTGATTGGATCGTCACGTCCAATGCTGTAGTCGGTTCGTCTGCAATCAACAGTTTGGGTTGACAGGCAAGGGCAATGGCAATCATGACCCGCTGCCGCATCCCGCCTGAAATTTGATGAGGATATTCATGAACCCTTTGTTCAGGTGCTGGAATGCCAATTAATTTCAACATTTCGATTGCTCGTTTGAAGGCCTCTTTCTTTGATAGTTTCTGATGGAGCATAATCGGCTCCATGATTTGATCTCCAATTGTAAAAACAGGATTGAGAGAACTTAAGGGGTCTTGAAAGATCATAGAAATGTCATTTCCCCTTATCTTCCTCATTTCTGAATCCGATATTTTTAAAAGGTTTTTACCTTCAAAATTAATTTCACCAGCGTAGGTCGTTACCCCTTTTTCTTCAAACAATCGTAAAATCGACTGTGCTGTCACACTCTTACCGCATCCAGATTCCCCAACAATGGCTAACACTTCACCACGGTCGACATGAAAGGAAATCCCATCAACTGCTGTAACCTTCCCTCTTTCGGTTCGGAAATGAGTCTTAAGGTTGTTTACTTCTAATAAATGGTCACCCATTTTTCGCATCCTCCTTTCAAAACTAGCTTTCGGAAACCTAGCTTGTTCGATTATTTCTTGGCATGGTTTGTATGCGGGTCTAACAAGTCTCTCAACCCATCACCAAACAGGTTCAAGCCTAATACACTTAAAATAATGGCCACCCCTGGGAAAAAGGTCATCCACCAAGCATTAAAAATAACCAATTTGCCATCAAAAAGAATGTTGCCCCAGCTTGGGTCCGGTGCCGGTACACCCACACCTAAAAAGCTCAAACCGGCTTCAATAATAATCGCATCGGCGAAGATAAAGGTAGAGTAGACAATTAATGGGGAAAGAGTATTAGGTGCTATATGCCCCCAAATAATTCTCATGGAGGAAGCCCCTTGTGCCTTCATCGCTTCAATATAGGTTTGTTCTCTTACTACTAACGCTGCTGAACGTACTACCCGAGCAACATAAGGAGTAAAGACTGCGGCCAAAGCAATAATGACATTGTCAATTTTCGTTCCTAATGCTGCCATTAATGCGATGGCTAATAAAATAGCAGGAAAAGCCATTAATCCATCACAAATCCTCATTAAAATATGATCTAATACCTTATAGTAAGCCGAATATAAACCGATAATCATGCCTAATACCGATGTAATGATGGCAACAGAAAGTCCAACACCCATAGATGCCCTTGCCCCGTATACGACTCGTGCAAATAAGTCCCGGCCTAAGTTATCTGTTCCAAAAAGATGATCTGCACTTGGAGCTTTTAATCTGCTAGTTACTACCATTTCATAAGGAGTATAGGACGAAAGTATAGGTCCCAATAAGGTAACCAGTAAGGTAAAAAGGATAATGACACTTCCGGTTACCGTCAATTTATTGGAAAAAAAACGGCGGACAAACAAACGTCTCCGTTCTCGGTTAATATCTCGTCTAAAATCGCTCAATTCTCGTCTCTTTTCAACAGCTACTTCCATTCGATTTCCTCCAGTCAGAGCAAATTTTTTACGATTCTTTCTTAAGCCGTACCCGTGGGTCGATGACACCATACAGTAAGTCAACTAATAAATTAATCAAAACATAGGTTAAAGTGACCATTAAAACCGTCCCCTGGATGACCATGTAATCTCTTCGTTCCACGGAATTGATAATTAATTGGCCTATGCCAGGAATATTAAACACAGTCTCGGTAACGGCAGCTCCGGCAACAAGCGTTCCAAAGGTTTGCCCAATAACTGTTAAGATCGGGATAAAGGCATTTCTTAACGTGTGCTTATAGATGACTTTCCTCTCATGAAGTCCTTTTGATCGAGCCGT
>NZ_JAGYPE020000009.1:123790-128241 GCF_018343545.2 Neobacillus citreus
AAATTCAACGTTTCGACCATGGAAGACCGAGTCATCCGTGCAATAAGTGCGGCTTGACCAGTACCTAAGGCAATAGCTGGCATAATGAGATATTTAATATGCTCCCAAAAGCCGGCGCTCAATGGCTGATACCCGGCTACTGGAAGCCACCTTAAGTTAATAGCCAAAATAATAATTAAAAATAATCCGAAGAGGAAATGGGGGATAGAGATGCCCAGCAAGGAAAGACCCATAAAAGTTTGGTCAGTCGCAGTTCCCCGCTTTCTAGCAGCCATAATTCCTAAAGGCAAAGCAATAAGAATAGCTGTAATTTGAGACAAAATAGCTAATGATATGGTAGGACCAAGATGTTCTATTATTGCCTCCGTTACCGGTTTATCCATAAAAAATGAATCGCCTAAGTCTCCTTGGAAAACACCTTCAACCCAATGGAAATATTGCTGGTAAACAGGGTCATTTAGTCCTAGGTCCTCTTGCAATTGCTTGACATCTTCTTGACTTGCTTCAGGACCGAGTATCACGGATGCAGGGTCTCCTGGTGTTAAATGGATAATCATGAAAACGACAATTGAAACGATGAGAAGAACTGGAATAAGAGAAAGAATTCTTTTTAAAATATACGATTTCAAATCAAACAAGCCTCCTTTTGCAGAGTATGTAACGGAAGATAACAAGCAGTTTGTAATAGGAAAGGGCAACCTCACTGAACAATTTCCAGATCGTGGTGTTTGAACATCCTTCTGGTCTTTGTCTTACTCGTGAGGTCCCCCCCTAACCCGTCAACCTCTTGTTATACTAAGAAGTCATTATTTTGTTAGACTTGTATTCCATAGGATCATACCTTCAAAATAAGTGTTTCCTTTAATCTCCTCATTTCGATAAACATGGAAGGTATAATAGTCTCCGATTTTAACGTAAGGTACATACTCTTTCCAAGCATATTCCTGCATTTCTTCCCATTTGGCATAAGCATCCTTATCAGATGCTGCAGTACGAATTTGTTCTGTGAATTGTTGAAGTTTCTCATCCGCAGGCCAGCCTGGGTAATTAGGGTCTAATGGTAACGTTTGAGTTGGCAATGAAACTGGTGAAAATCCAGTAATAAATGCATCCCAAGCAGCTGGATCATTCCGTTTAGAGGTTAATGTTGCCCAGTCCACGACGTCCAATTTCACCTTAATTCCAATCTTTTCTAATTCTTCTTTCATGACAACAGCAGAATTATAGTTATACTCATAATCCCTGGTTGTTAGGATACGGACCTCTTCTCCCTTATAGCCGGATTCACTAACTAACTGTTTAGCCTTTACTTTATCGTTTTGGTTATAATACTGTTTCCCGGCATCTGTGTACCATTTTTTCTGGTCTTTATACATTAATCCATTATCTAACCGGTAAAATTTCTTATTCCCATACGCTCCAATCAATACGTCTTCGTTATTAATCCCTGTATTGACTGCCTGACGAAGTTTTTCGTCCGTAAATGGCCCTTGTTTTTTGTTAAATACGAAGGTAAGACCCCCATATAAATTTAAGATTGGTTTCGTATCAGGGGAACTGCTAATTTGCTCATAGTTATCAGAAGGGATTTGATACGCAATTTGATATTGACCTGTTGTAATTCCACCGAGTCTAGTAGAACTATCTGAAACAACTTCAAAAATAATGTTATCTACTAAAGCTTCCTTTTTACCTGCTAATCCATTAGATGGTGCATCTACAGGTTTGTAATCATCATATTTTGCCACTTTAATATATTGGTCTGGTTTCCATTCAACAAATTTAAATGGTCCAGTACCAACAATGTCGGTGATCCCGTCCTTTGGAGCATTGTCAATAATTTCTTTCGGCATGATAGCAGCAAACTGGTTGGTGGAAGCAATGACATCTAATACACCAATGGTCGGCTTTTCAATTTTTAATTGAACCGTATATTTATCTACTTCTTCAAATTGACCTTTTCCAATCGCATTAGCAGCCCGTGTTGATTTGGTTAACCAGCGGTTCATCGATGCTACTACATCTTCTGCTGTCATCTCTTTACCGTTATGGAATTTAATCCCTTGTCTTAATTTGAAAGTGTAGGTTAAGCCATCCTCACTAACTTTATATGATTCTGCTAACATCGGTTGTACTTCATAATCCGGGTTTAACACCAATAAGGTTTCAAAGATGTGTCTGGCGATTTCTTTGGTAGCAGTGGTTGTAGAGATTTGAGGATCTAATGTTGGCGGCTGGGCATCAATGGCAACTTTAAGGTCTCCCCCTTTTTTCGTAACCGCCTCACCGCTAGTGGATTTCGTTTTTTTGTCTGAATCATTACTGCACCCGATTAAAGCCATTGAGAGCAATAACAGACCTGTGATTAACCAACTGAGCTTTTTAAACCTTTTTGTCATAAATAAACCCCCTTTTTTATATAAAAATTCGGAAATCGGTATGTTGAATTTAGAACAATTCTTCTAAGTTAACATCCGTTTTCCTATTCTTACTAATAGTTGAACGGCTAGCGGCAGAACAGCCTCATCAATATCAAATTTGTGATGATGGTGCGGCGCCGGTAATGGGGAACCAATATTCATGTAAGTTCCCTTTCCTCCTCTATCTTGAACCCTTTTAATAAGGAAAGAAGCATCTTCACTGCCTAGGCTAATGTCACAATCTTCTTTGAACGATGTAAACCCATCTATTTGCTTTGCTTCTTCGAGTACCACGGAGACCAACTCTAGATCAGGTTGGATAGTGGTCGCTTCACCAATTATGTCTATCTTTGAAGTTAATCCGTGCATCAGGGCACAATGTTCTACAATTGATTTCACCCGTTCTTCTAGTTCGTCTTTTATTTCTGCTCTATCTGAACGGACATCAATGACCATAGAAGCTTCGCTCGCAATAATATTTGCGGCTGTTCCACCTTCTAATATTCCTACATTCACCCGAGTGGTCCCACCACTGAAACGAGGGATGGCATGGATATTTAATAAAGCAGTAGCTGCTCCTAGTAAGGCATTTCGCCCTTTTTCAGGAGTCCCACCAGCATGGGATGGAACACCGTAAAAATAGGCCTTCATTTTGGAAGAAGCTAAAAATTTTGAATTTCCTCCATGAACTTCTCCTAGTGGCAAATCTAATCCAAGATGGGAGCAAAACAGAAAGTCCACGTCATCGACAATTCCTTTTTGGGACATCGCATATCCTCCTCTGCCACCTTCTTCAGCAGGTTGAAAAATTAGTTTTAAGGTACCAGCAAACTCTCGGTCTGCTAATCTTTCAGCTAGTAATAACCCCATGGCCGTATGGCCGTCATGCGCACATGCATGCATATTTCCAGAGAATTCAGAGGAGAATTCTTCCGCATGCGGATAATGATCCTCATCGTTGCTCTCATGAATAGGTAAAGCATCCATATCAAATCGGAAAGCTACTGTAGGGCCTTCCTTTTTTCCTTTCAATTCTCCTACGACTGCGGTATTGCCGCCTTTCATTTTTTCAATTATTTCCAGATTGGCACCGCATTTTATTGCTCTTGCATACGCCTCGTCCAATTCACGTTTAGTTGGGACCCCACGACGGGAGTTAGAATCAATTGCGTCTTCACCATATAAAACGTAAAACCCTAAACCCTCTAGGACCTCAACCACTTTGGAAGCGGTTCTGAACTCAGTAAAACCTAGTTCAGGATAACGATGAAAATCTCTTCTTAAATCTATGACATTCACAAAGAATCCCTCCTTATCTCTTGAAATATAGCAAAAATAATGGTATATATTAGAATCATGTAAGATATTTTGACAATAGTTTTTTGAGTTATTAGAATATTACCAAAGTTAAGATAATAAATAAAATTAGTTTTATAAATATTGATAATGAGTTTTTTTAATCATTGAATTAATAGAATAGAATGTTAAACTGAATTCTCTTCTTGCTTTAGAAAAAGCGGTTCTGCTATGTACAGAAACGCTTTTTTGTTTAAACTCTTAACCGAATTGTTAACTCTCTTTAAAAAAAGAAAAACTTGTAATCAAGTAGTAGTTAATTCTTAAACTTTGGCCCTACGTTTAAAATGGGGAAAAGTACAAGCACTTTCAATTTTTTCACATATATTAATGAAAAGATTCGAGGTGGACGATGGAAAATGGAGATAGTTGTTCTGTTTACTATTGAGGAGGCAGAGACCCGAATCCAAAACAGGATCAATGAGATCATAAATAACAACGATCAACCAAATTATGAAAAACTCCCTGGGCTCATTGATGCCTTAAAAATAATATTAGAAAGCAAAAAAGCGGAGAATTAATTTATTCTCTGCTTTTCAATATCTTCTAAATATGAAATAATAAATTCTTTCATAATTTCCTCCTTAAAAAACAAATTCCGTGAAAATTCAGAAATACAAAAAAACACTTAGGGAAGCCTATTATTCATTTATATTTAATCCAGATAAATTTAAA
>NZ_JAGYPE020000090.1 GCF_018343545.2 Neobacillus citreus
ATCTGGTCACTACACCGACATATTTATTACCTTGCAAAACAGGTAGGCCATCAATTTGCTGAGCTTCTAATCGATCCAAGGCTGCTTTAAGTGTTTCGTTTTCCTGTGCTGTAATACAGTCATGCTTTGGAATCATCATATTTTTTACGAACATTTTCCTATCACCTCTAAGGTTAATACTTCAACTACATTATAATTCTATGTCAGCGTTCGAAAACCTTTCATTTATTAAACTTTTATGTCATGTCATAAGAATATTATCATATGATTAACTGATGCTGAAATAAAGGGAGGGTTTCCATGAACACTCATCTTAAGACCTATCATCCGTATGTAAGTCCTTTCGACCCCTGTAAGCCGATGCTTGAAAAAAAGTATTCCACACCGCCTCATTTATATATGGTTTTTCAACCGCCAAATCTCCCACAGTTTTCTCCATTTGAGGCTCTTAAAGCAGGTACGCTTTGGAAAGATTTCTATGATCCCTGGTACGGCCCCAATGAAATTGCAAAAGGGGGTATCCCTTCATGAAGCAAGTTCCTGCCGAGTATTATCAATTGATGGAACAGCTCCAAGCCGTCGACTTTGTCCTGGTCGAGCTCACTTTGTATTTGGATACCCATAATGATGATCTTGAAGCGATAAACCAATTTAACCATTATGTAAAGGAAAGAAAGAGAATAAAAAAAGCCTTCGAAAGCCAATTTGGCCCCCTTCAGCAGTTTGGCAACAGCTATTCGGGGCATCCATGGAATTGGGACGATTCACCTTGGCCTTGGCAAATTTAAAAGCGGAAGCGCCCGTTTAGCGGCGTATGGCCTCCTCGAAAAAGCTAACGCTTTTCCTTCGTGCGATGCATATGCTGCCGAAGCTTTCCTTGTGGAGCGCTTCGACTGAGATAAAGGAAACACGAAGAGCGATAGCGATTCGCTGTTGACTTATCGTAGGGAGAAGAGCGAAGGACACTAGCCGCTGGGCGCTGGAGCTGGATAGTGTAGATGTTCAAAGGGAGGGATAAAGGAAAATGTGGATATATGAAAAGAAACTGCAATATCCTGTCCGTGTCAGCACCTGCAACCCGATGTTAGCCAAATTTTTGATAGAACAATATGGCGGTGCAGATGGAGAGCTTGCTGCAGCGCTCCGATATTTGAACCAACGATATACGATTCCAGACAAAGTCATCGGACTTTTGACAGATATCGGAACGGAAGAGTTTGCTCACTTGGAAATGATTGCCACTATGGTCTACAAGCTCACAAAAGACGCTACTGTTGAACAAATGAAGGCAGCAGGGCTTGACGGGCACTATGCCGATCATGATAAAGCCCTATTTTACCATAATGCCGCAGGAATCCCTTTTACCACTCAGTATATCCAAGCTAAAGGTGACCCAATCGCCGACCTTTATGAAGATATTGCTGCAGAAGAGAAAGCACGGGCAACCTACCAATGGATTATCAATATGAGCGATGACCCCGACTTAAATGACGGTCTACGTTTCCTCCGGGAAAGAGAAATCATCCACTCGCAACGCTTCCGCGAAGCGGTCGAAATTTTAAAAGAAGAAAAAGGAAAGAAGAAGATTTTTTAATAAGGAAGAGGCAGAGATTCTGCTTCTTTATTTTTTTTCATGATATAGATTGATATCGTAATTTTTTTTCATCATTGCAAAAACGATATGGCGGTTTTTCCACTCTTCTTCCTTCTTCCAAAAATCTTTACTACGGTCAGCAATTTCAGCCCTCAATTCCTGGTATTCCTTCTCCTTCTTATCCTTTTGCTGCTTCAAAATATTCATTGAACCGTACCCAATGATCGTAATCGCCATTAAAAATATGATAACCGAATCATTTAACGAAGCAGAAAACATGGCAAAAAAGGAATAAGAATAATATTTCGCAATCGCAAAATAAAAATAACAAAAAAAGACGGCTGCCATTAAAAGAGTCGAATAGATAGAAAGATAATGTAACTTTTCTGCTTTATCAAATTTTTCCTTCTTTTTCCGGACATTTTCTAGAACCTGCTTGGTCGCTTCATCCGTATACTCAAGCTCCCTAATGGGAGAATCCATATCCATCCCTCCATTTCTCCATTAATAAATATGAACTTGTCCGCAAACTTATGATTTAAAAAACAAAAAAACCGACCTAAAAACGATCGGTTAGTTGCTAATTGGGATTTTCAATACCTGACCAACATAGATTTCTTCATTGGACATGTTGTTTGCTTTTTTTATAATGTCCATCCCTTTTTGAGATTTATAATACTTCATCGAAATACTAAATAATGTTTCTTGCTGCTGAACCTTATGACGAATGATCGTCTGTTGTACTGGGTCACTTTTACTTGTATCCGTTTGTGTTGGTTGATTCTGAGTCTGCACTGGTGCATTATTGCTGGCAGCCCCTTGAGGTGAAACAGGACTTTCCGTGGACACATTTTTTTCCGTATTGGCAGTCGGCTGTTCTTCGGCTGGTGGAGTTAATGAAGTGCCCGCTTCTACACTTTCCGGATTATCAGCTCCATCGGCATTTACGGATTGTTCTTCCTCCACTTTATCAGTCTCTTCTGAAGTTGATTTTTTTAGGTTAATAGTTTCATAGCCAACAGGATCCGTTGAAGCTTTCTTAGAGCCATTTATTTGTTTTCCATCAAGATAAGAAATAACACTGAAAATAATCACAGGAAGAAGAATAAAGAATAATACCAGAATCCGAATAACCGGATATTTTATTTTCCATTTTACCTTTTTCTTTTTTTCCCGATGGACCAGTTCCCTTGGAGGCAATTCATCGTTCACTTCGATATTTTCATTCACCTTTTGTATTCGTTGTTTTAATCTTTCGGCTTGCTCTCTATATGGTTCTTCTCTATTCATGAAGCCCTCCCCCTCCTTGCTGATCATCTGCCGAAGAATGTTTATACTTTATAAAAATACCTAATAAGAAATCGATTATAAAATGCATCATAATGGTAACAGCCAGATTATTTGTCAATTCATAGACTGCCCCAATAACAAAACTAAGCGTGATAATGTTGATAAATAAAAACACATTAAACAGGTAGCGGTAATGGATTACCGCAAAGATAAGACTAGCCAAAATAAGCCCGACTTTCGTTTGGATGATCCCTCTAAATAATAATTCCTCGCTAAAGGAAACAAACGCGGCAATAATAAAAATATGGAATGTATTTCTTTTCCGGAAAATCCGTTCATTTAAGCCGCCATCATCATAAAAAGATGCAGGCAGCCATTTCATTAGGATTAAGTCAATGATGACAACCGCTATCCCCAATGGCACGCCTATGGAAATAATCTTAACGTCCCTTACATCGATTGTTTTCAAAAAAGAGAAATGGTCAAATAGGAGCAGCCCTAAAATGAGTGAGATCACAAGCAATATGACCTGTGTCATATATAAGTGAAAAAGTAAATCTTTATCAGTTAAGCTGCTAATTAGTTCATTATATTTCTTTTTCATTCCCTCAACTCGCTATTAAGTAATAATCCGGCTAGGTATTCCTTCCATTCAATTTTCCCTAAATGATTCTTCCTCATTTTATGGGAGGCTGAATAGTTTTTTTCGTCAATTCCGCAAATATCACAGCATTGCTCAATTTTATTTGTCACCTGTTCCTCAAAATAATTCAAAAGGAATTCGCGCCGGCACCGATTTGACAAAACCCATTGTAACATTTGGTAAATATTTTTTTTCTTCATTGTTATGCGTTCATTAACAAATCCTTTAATTCTTTCTTTACCGTCAAGAAGAGAACTTTTTTCTTTGGCTTCTTTCCGGAGAAGATTCTCCACTAATCTCCACTGAACCTCAGAAAACCCTCCTCTTTCCTGGGTGCCTTGATTGAATTGAAGTGCATCGCCTTTTATTCCGTGTCCAATTTCCAATTCATGAAACAGCCAGTCAATTTGCTGTTCCGACGGTAGTTCGCTTTCAGCAAGCTGAAGAGGCAGCTGTTCATCTCCAGGTGAATATAAAAGATAGGCGATACTCGGCAGACCATCGCGTCCTGCCCGGCCAATTTCCTGAAGATACGACTCGATTTGCATCGGCATATGAAAATGAATAATAAATCTGATATTATCCTTATTCACTCCCATCCCGAATGCACTTGTGGCACAAATAACATCTAGCTGGTTATGAATAAATTGTTGCTGGATTAATATTCTTGTATCCTGATCCAATCCCCCGTGGTAAGCACTTGCGTTGCAAATATTCTTTTCCTCTAGCAATAAAGCCATTTGTTCGGCCAGTTTTTTGCTTGAAAAGTAAATAATACCAGGTTTTTCAAGCTTTGCAGCAAGCTCCAAAACCCGGTCTGTCTTTTTCTGATACTGTTCTATTTCCTCTATCCATATAGCTATATTAGGACGGTCAATTGTCGATTCCACTTTTACAGCATCCTCTATGCCTAATGATTGGATAATATCCTTCCGGACCTTTCTTGTAGCGGTGGCGGTCAGAGCTAGTGTAAGGGGGCACCCTAAGCTTTTCCTTATTTCACCCAATTTGGAGTAATCCGGCCGAAAATCATACCCCCATTGAGAAATACAATGCGCTTCATCCACAACAAATAAGGAGATGGCAAGGTTCCGAAGCTTTTGTAAGATGAAAGAGGACTGAAGCATCTCCGGTGATATAAAGATAAACTTATAGTCGTGTAGCCGGTCTAGAACATAATTTTTTTCCTCCAAAGAAAGAAAGGAGTTTAAAGCAATAACCCTTTTCTCACCCAAACGACCTAATTGTTCCACTTGATCTTGCATAAGGGATAGAAGCGGGGAAACGATTAATATCGATCCCTCAAAAACATAACCGGGAAGCTGGTAGCATAGGGATTTGCCCGTTCCGGTCGGGAGCATGGCCAGGGTATGCTGTCCATTTAAGATAGCTGAAATGGCTTCCTTTTGCCCGGTTTTAAATGATAAATAGCCAAAATGCTTTTTTAAAAGATTTTCTAATTCCATTGCCGGTCACCATACTTCGCCAACACTAACCTGATTTGAAAATAACTGGCACGGCTGACTTTTTCCCTTATTAATTTTAATTGCTTTGTGGCGGCTTGATTAGCAATTTGCAAAATTTCCAGCTGTAATTCTCTATCAACAAAAGCATCGATTGAAAACCGGTCTATTTGCAGCGCAAATTCCACTAAATGATCTTCGATTGTGCTTGTTTTTAAATTTCTGTTTTTGGCTATCATCTCTATCGAATATCCCTGCAATAGCAATTTCCATGTTTTTCGCGCGGTAATGGTTAATTCATCCCCATGCTCCAAGCCCTTTAGTAGATGGGTTAATATCGGAAAATTAACCCCTCTAGTTTCTATTTTTTCAATCAAATAATGCAGTGTATTAGTAAATGTAAGATGATATTCGTACACATTAACATTCATTTTTTTGGATGCTTGTTGAGCGGTTAATCCTATTTGCCGGAATCCAGTTAAACGGAAGACAATCATAGACGGATCAATTTCCTGCCCATCTTCGAAGCATTCGTTCAATTCTTCATATAATTTTTCGCCAATTTCGTTTCTTGAGAGATGGCTTTCTTTAAGAACAGCTTTAACCCAGATAAGAACCTTCTTATTTTTTTGAATCGGTATATAGCTTGGTTCCTGATTAATGAGGTTAGAGACTACTTGAACTAATAAAGAGAGCCGTTCCCAAAATATAGTGGCCATTTGGTGATAACGCCAGCCATTGAGAAAGATTGGAATACCGATATTTTTCAAGCGCTGCTCTCCTGAAGAACTGAGCAGGTATTTTTGCTCACCTTGCTCAATAATCCACCCGTTGTCCCTCATACAATGAATTATGGCTTCAAAGGAGTCTCTTGTCAGCGGTTCAAGTACTCCAAATAATCTTTTTAACGAATATAAATGAATATCCTGAATGGTTTGCGACGATTTCTTTCCTTTTAAAATGTGGTAAACAGAATAAATAGTTCTTTCGTTATTAATTTTTTTCAAACAATAAAGAATAACTGATTCTACCCATTCCATTTTAGACTCACCACTTATCCTGATTCGACAAAAACAGTTAAATTTTATTATATTTTAACATGAAACAGGTATTGTGTTGTCCAAAAATGTGGAAGTTTAAGAAATAATGGGACTAAAGGTACCAAAATCAAATTTCTATTGAAAAGTTATTCATACAGCTTTACAATAGATATGTGAATTGTATTTTCCATCACAAATGGAAAATAAGTAAGCATATTACTTGTTATTTTACTGGGAGGTTTTTTTCATGGCAAAGTATACAATTGTTGACAAGGAAACTTGCATCGCGTGTGGCGCATGCGGCGCTGCTGCACCAGATATCTATGATTACGATGATGAAGGTATCGCATTCGTAACACTTGACGATAACGAAGGTATCGTTGAAATTCCAGATGTTTTAATCGATGACATGATGGACGCTTTCGAAGGCTGCCCAACTGATTCTATTAAAGTTGCTGATGAGCCATTCGACGGTAACCCAACTAAATTTGAATAATCTTTGACTGAAGATATTCTTAAGCTGCTACCCCCCGCCTAATATAAGCCGGGGGGTTATTTTTTTCGATAAAAAACAGAGGCCCAAGTTTTGCAGCCTCTGTTCGTTTTAAGCATTTTTTACTGAAAATTTATTTAGCCAAGCCTGCATCCGAATAAATAGAAGCATGAAAATGATCGACATCATTACGCCCTTTAAGATATTAAAAGGCAAAATCGCAGGTACGACGAGGTTCCGCATATCAGGGAAACCCATTAAGGCCGTATAGGCAGGTAAAATAATAAAGTAGTTGGCAATACTCATCACAACAGCCATTATTATAGTTCCAGCTACTAGGGCAAGTGTCATTCCCTTTTTTGATTTCAATTTATTATACAAATAGCAAGTCGGCAGAATAAACACAATCCCTGCTGCGAAATTGGCAAGGTGGCCAATAGGAATGCCTGTCGGGCTCCCTGTTGCAAAATAATTTAACATATTCTTAAACAATTCTACTAAAATTCCTGCCACTGGTCCGAAAATCAGCGCAGCAATCAAAGCAGGAATATCACTAAAGTCCACAAACAAAAAATTAGGGAACATTGGCAGCGGAAAGTTTAAAAACATTAATAAATATGCGATGCTGCTCAGCATCCCGATTGAAACCATTGCTTTTACCTTTGTGTTCTTCATTTTCTTCATCTTCCTCTCTCCTTTTTGATCCATCACGTTAGGAAGAGAGATTCAGCTTTTATAGGTACGCAAAATAAAACTCCCTCAAGATTGAAGCTTGAGGGAGTAAATTTAGGTACGCTTAATAAACATTCGATCCAAGAAAATTTTTCGAATGCCTGCAGAACCTCCATCTTCTCCCATCCAGACTATACTGTCGGCTTTGGAATCACACCAAATCCTGCCCAATTAGGCTCGCGGGCTGAAGAGTTATACTCTAATACCGCCGATCGGGAATTTCACCCTGCCCCGAAGATAGATCGATATAAAATTATAAGTTTATTATACTGAAAATCAGTCACTTTGTTAAGTTAAAGTTATTCTTCGTTTTTTAAATATTTAGATAAAAAACACCCGCAGCAATAGGCTGCGGGTTAAAAAGTTTTAATTTACCGGACGATTAAGACTTGATTAGGCGTGATTACATCCGTGTTTAGGTTGTTGATTTCCTTTAATCTTGCCACTGTCACATTAAACTTTTGGGCAATGGAGGACAAGTTGTCACCATTTATTACAATATATTGGTTTACAAGCGGCTGCCCGCTGGGTTCAGGAATATTTTGCGGACGGCTGCTTACCTCCAAAACATCCTTGCCACTGGCTGCAATTCCGCCCTGAACCGCTTCACCAACATCGGCATCTCCCAATAGGAGTTCCGGATTAATGGCAAACTTTTTGTCATATCTCCATTCTAATTGGTGTGATTCAAAATGAAGATGGGTGCCGGTAGCCTGACCGGTCCTTCCCATTGTTCCGATGGCCTCCCCCCGCTTAACCATTTGACCTGGTACAACGGCCCGTTTGCTTAAGTGGGCATAAACCGTAACGAAATTGCTTGGGTGCTTGATAAATACAACCTGACCATATGTATTGGAATAATAAGACTTGATCACAGCCCCATCTTCAACTGTCAAGACCGGAGTGCCATATTTTCCGGCGATATCGATTCCTTTATGCTTACCCTGTCTTGTCCCATATGTATCAGAAATAACACCATCCGCCGGCCAAATCCATCTCTCCTTCTCCGTTTTCGCCTCAGGCAATCCTGCAGCTTCCGAGTGTCTCCCTCCGAGAAACAACAAACCTACACAAATCGCCATGATAATGGCAATAAAAAACCTCTTTATATAGTCACGCATTTCACTATTAATCCTCCTTACATCTTGTCCATACCTCACCATATGTTCTTATACTCGTGTTTAGAACATATGGGGAGGCATGGGACGGCCTGACCATATTTGTTATAATTTGGAGTCAATTGCTATTTTATGCATAAAAAAATCAACCGTTTTGGTTGATTTTTTTATCATTTCTCGATTGTCCGAAGATTTGGGGCCGCTGGCACCTTGATTTCTTTTGTTAAATCAAACGGGCCAATATTTGCTGCGGGAGGATTGCTCACAACCACTTTTTCAAATCCGAATTCTTTTGCCGTTAAAAGGATGGCCTCCATCGACCAGACTGCCAACCGTTCATCTTCTAAACTGGCATCTTTCGCAAAAGTGATGGCTAACGTGTTATCATTTGCTGTTACATCCTGAATTGCCAAATTTGGCAACAAAGATCTTTGTAATTGATATTCCTCTACCACTGACTTCATCGCATCAATTGCAGCCTTAATATCCTTATATGATTCAGGTGTTGGCACCAAGAACGGAACATCACTGCCATTAGGATAGTAAAAGAGGTAGGCATGTTTTTTCACATCAGTGATGGTCAGTTTTTCTAAAAAGTCATTGCTTAGTTCGATTCCAGGTTCGCCATTTGTGGTGAACTCAATCGTTTTGACGCTGCTATTGGAAGAAATATCATTTTTTAACGCACCGAGAAAAATTTGTTCCGTTGCACTGCCTTGGCGGTATGGATGGTCTGAAGGTACATCGACAATAACAGTTTCATTAGCATTATCATAATGCAATGTTGCCTGGAGCGGATAAAATTCACTTAGGCCCCATTCCGATTCATTTAGGTTTGCCATATGTTCATTATATAGGGTAAGCCAGTCTTTTCCTTCAGTATTTTTAACTATAGTTGATACTGGTACTAGATTTAGCGCCTGATTATCGGGGATCCAATAGGTCAACACGACGCCGTCTTTAATTTCATCATCATAAACAGCCGTTTTCCCGACATGATCGTTTTGCCCTTCGGCTTTCTTTAATGTTGAAATTTGACCCGTTTGCGATTCCTGATTGGCCATACCGCCCGCATCGCTATTATCCTTGGCAATTTTCGCTTCTTTTGTTGATTCTTGTTTGGCATTATTGATTGAATAATGATTCGTATCCATAAACTTAGGAGCCAAAATAAAAAATAAAAATAGTGCCGCTGCAGCTGCAATACCCGGCAGGAGCCATGAAACAGTTTTCCGTTTTTTACGTGAAAGGTTTTGGTAAATGTCACGAGGATGGCGATAGTCTTGTATTTTAGGCATCTGTTTTAACAAATCTATGAGCTCTTTATCGCTCCACTCTGACTTTCTCACTACTTCCCTCCTCCCTTCGGTAAAATGTTTCCATGTGCTTCTTTAAAACCTTCAACGAGCGATGCTGGGTCGTTTTGACTTTACTTTCTGTCCATCCTAGAGCCTCTGCTGTCTCCGCTATTGACAAATCGTGAATAAATCGTAATATAACGACGGCCCTTTGGTCCACGGTACAGTATTCCAAGCATTTATATACCCATTTAATTTCTTCTCTTTGAACAGCCATTTCCTCAGGGATAGGATGGTCGTCCTTTACCTGATTTGAAGACCAATCAAATTTCTCAAGGATTCTTTCCTTCCAGCCCTTTTGCTTTCGAAAATAATCAATCGCAACATTTCTCGCAATAGAAAAAAGCCAGGTTTTTTCGCTGCTTTTTCCTTCAAAGCGATTATAAGACTTAAACACTCTAATATAAACCTCTTGAACAAGATCCTCCGCCTGCTCTCTGTTTCTAACCATATAAAAAAGAAATTGAAATACATCATGGTGATATTTTTGATAAAGTTCATCGAAAACGGAGTCCAACTTTTTCCCCTCCCCGTTCAAAATATTAGTCGATGTTTATGTATAAAAGGTTACACTTTCTTAAATATAGACTTTTTTGGGATGAAAAGGAAGGTATTTAATGGAAAAATAAAAAGAGACTGGCGCGAGTAGCCAGCCTCTTAAAAATGTTCCTTGTGAATCAATAGAAATCGGCAAAATCCATGGTCATTTTACGATTTTCGTGGGAGTATGAAGGAAAATGTCGTTCCCTGTTCAACTTTACTTTGAACGGAAATATGTCCACGATGGGCATCAATGATATTTTTGGCAATAGCCAGTCCTAGACCTGTTCCTGACCTGCCGCGGGTTCGTGCCTTATCAGCTTTATAAAATCGTTCAAAAACAAACGGTAAATCTTCCTCAGGAATCCCTGTTCCTGAGTCCACAACATCCATTCTGACGCCCTTGTCCTCGGAAGCGACTTTTAAGGTCACAGAACCATCTTTCGGGGTATGCCTGATCGCATTATCAATTAAATTCGTAAGAACCTGTTCAATTCGATCAGGGTCCATTGTAAAGGTTGGTATGTCGTTGTCGATTTCAACCAGTAATTGAATTCCATTATCTTTGGCTAACCCTTGGAATTTATGAATAATCCGTTTGATAAAAGTAGAGATATTGACCTCTTCCATTGTTAATTGAATATGACCAGCTTCCATTCTTGCCAAATCCAGCAATTCATTGACAAGTCGGCCCATTCTTAGCGATTCATCATAAATGACTTTTGCCATTTCTTTTTTCTCTTCCTGTGTTTCCGCGATATCGTCAACAATCGCTTCGCTGTAGCCCTGAAGCATGGAAATTGGCGTTCTCAGTTCGTGTGAAACATTGGCAATGAAGTCTCTTCTCATTTTCTCCAATTGCCGTTCCTCAGTCATATCCCTTAAGACCGCAACTGCCCCGCGAATAAACCGATTACTGTACAGCGGGCTAACCAGTATGACCCAATGGCGTCCTTGCAGGGAAATTTCCCCGATCTGCTCTTTTTCTGTATCAACTGCTTTTTGAAAAAGATTCATGACTTGAGAGGGAATGGCTTCCGATCCGGAGATAACCCCTTTCTCATAATACCAATATTGAAGAAAGCGGTCTGCCGGAGGATTTGTGATTAAAATCGTTCCATCCCGGTTGAAGGTAATAACCCCATCAGCCATACTGCTTAGGATGCTCGCCAACTGCTCTTTTTCCTGATTGAGCGCGTTCATATTAAACTTTAATTGCCGGCCCATTTGATTAAAAGCAGTAGCCAGTTCACCAATTTCATCATGGGTCAAAATAGGGACCTTTGTATCAAATTTCCCTCTTGCCACCTCAAATGCAGCTTCCCGCATTTTCCTTAACGGTGCGGTTATTCTTGTGGACAAAAAGAATGCGAAAATGGTTGTAAGAATAATGGCAACACCAGCCACAAGCAAAATAAATTTGGTTGCTGACCGGGATGTTTCCTGCATGACCCTTAAAGATTGGTAAATGAACACTGCCCCATTTTGATTTCCGGAGAGTTTAAGCGGCACCCCGATGATTGAATAATTGGCGGCAGTGCCAGCGCTATTTTTTTCGGATGAAAGATTGGAGATTTTCTCGACCCGTTTATTTTTGTGTAATACACTTGATAACTCGGGATCGTTCCGAATATCATCAATCGTTAATTTATTTCCTCCCTTTGTGTTTGGAGAATAATAAACTTCATCACCTTTTATAATGACTACTTTGGTGACATCATCAATGATTTCCCACGAAATTTCCAAACCGAGCGGCCATTTATCTGCTGGATGCTCCTCCAGTACAGTGGCAATTTTTTCGGCTGTATGGGTCAAATCATTCTTTGTTTCATTAATATTATAGTTTTGAAAAAACTCAAGGAGCATCACTGTTAAAATAAACAGGACAAATGAAACTAATAAAATGATGGTAAACCAAAGCTTACCGACTACACTTCTTAAGAAGGTCATTCATTTACTACCTCAAATTTGTAACCTACTCCCCAAACGGTAACAATCATTCTAGCAGCTTGTTCCGAAACTTTATTTAGTTTTTCGCGAAGACGTTTTACATGTGTATCAACTGTCCTTAGGTCACCGAAAAACTCATAATGCCATACTTCCTTTAACAGCTGCTCACGGTCAAATACTTTGTCCGGTGCTTTGGCAAGAAAATATAACAGCTCATATTCTTTAGGCGTTAAGCTAACCTCTTTACCATCAGCAGATACCCGGTGGGCATCATTATCTATTGTTAAATGAGGAAATACAATGACATCCTTTGTTGTTGTCTCCGTTTGCAGGAAGGTAGTTTGTGATGATCGTCTTAACAGTGCTTTTACCCTTAGTACTACCTCACGCGGGCTGAATGGTTTAACGATATAGTCATCCGTACCGACTTCAAAGCCCTGTACCCGGTTCACCTCTTCACCCTTTGCCGTTAACATGATAACAGGAGTCGCCTTTTTCTCCCTTAATTCGCGGCAAACCTCAATGCCATCCTTGCCAGGCATCATTAAATCCAAAAGAATGACATCATAATCATTAGCCAACGCTTTCGCTAATGCTTGATTACCATCCTCTGCTTCATCAATTAAAAAATCTTCGCGCTCTAAATACATTTTTAATAATCTGCGAATTCTTTCTTCATCATCTACAACTAAGATTTTAACGTCCTGATCCATTATTAATCCCCCCATGTTGTTTATTTTACAAAATGGTCTCCATTTTTGCTATATGTTGAAAGCTAATAAATCCGATAAAAAGTGTCAATAATTTGACAATGTGAATTAAGACAAATAATTTTTTACTATTATTTGAAAAAAGCCCTCACTTAATCAAAAGTGAAGGCTAAATTTTGACAGTTATCCTGCGTAAGAATGAAGTCCGGCTATGATGAGGTTGACGGCGACAAGGTTAAACATGATGATAACAAAGCCGATTACGGCAAGCCAAGCAGACTTCTCTCCATGCCAGCCCTTTGACAGACGAAGATGCATGAAGGCGGCATAAAATAACCAGGTTATTAATGCCCATACTTCCTTAGGGTCCCAGCCCCAGAAACGGGACCAAGCCATTTGTGCCCAAATCATCGCAAATATCAGTGCTCCCAGTGTAAAAACAGGGAATCCAATTAATACAGAACGATAGCTAATCTCATCAACAAAATCAAGGTTTATATTTTTAACCAGCGGTTTAAGAGCGGCGGAAATTCGCTTTCTAATAATCAGCCTAATAAGTCCGTAAAGGATAATTCCACCGATCAATGACCAAATGACCGTATTTAGTTTTTTGGCATTAACAATAGCTGGCATCTCAACCAATGGTTTAAAGCCATCCTTTGTCAACAGTTCCCCTTCGTGAGGTCCTGTAATGGCAGGCATCGTATATTCGACAACTGCCTCGTTATCATGCTTATCAACCCAATTAAATTTCTCATGGTACCCCATTCCGGAGAAGATTGAAGAAACGGCTACAAAGCCCAAAACCGTAACTAAAGAAAACATAACCGCTTCGAGCCAAAAGGTTCGTTTACTGGATTTGGTTTGATCAATGGCTTTTACTAAATAGATAAGACCTGCCGCAAAGCTTATTGCCAAAATGGCTTCCCCGATTGCAGCAGTGGTAACATGAATATGCAGCCAATAGCTTTGCAGGGCCGGTATTAATGGAGTAATATCCCTTGGGAACATACTAGCATACGCGATGACCAGGATGGCTACAGGCATTGTAAACAGACCAAGCAGCGTCGTGCGGTATATAAAATAAATCACGATAAACGCGCCGACAAGGGCCATTCCAAAGAATGTCGTAAACTCAAACATATTACTGACCGGTGCATGTCCGGCCGCAATCCATCTGGTAATAAAATAGCCAAGCTGAGAAACAAAGCCCACGATGGTTAGAAATACAGCAATTTTTCCCCACTTATTCGTTTCTTTCTTTTCAGATAAACCTTTTTTCTCCTTGATTGAACCGCCGAAAAACAGCGTCGCTATTAAATATAGGATAAAAGCGACAAACAATAGATTACTGCTTAATGCTGCCAACTATACTACCTCCTTAACCTCTTTGTCCCTTTGAAGCTGATCCTCCGGCATCGTCAATTTAGTGCCTGCTAGAATAGTTTCAAGCTCCCGTTTCATGCCGTACCAATTCTTGTTTGTATGGGCGGCAATCCAGACCTGCCCGTTTTTGCGCTGAACCCAAATACGGCGGTGGTTCCAGTAGGCACCTTGAATAACCCCAATCATGAAAATGATTCCGCCAATAATGAACACCCATAAAGAGGAATCCTTTCTAACAATAAATCCGGAAACATTTTTTGTCTCAATTCCCTTGAAGGCCAGTTTATAGGTATTATCACCAAACGGTTCAATAGTCTGTCTGATGGCTACAAAGCTTGTTTCCCCTTTTGGCTTATCCGGTGTATTCATCCGGAAAATGAAGGCCGGGTTATTTGGTACCCGCGATTTTGTTGATGGTTCCCCGTTATCGTCAAATTCGAAATCCGGGAAATAGTTTAGAAGTTCCACTGAATAGCCATTGCCTAAATCGTACTTCTCCTGCGGGTTAGTTAAGTCAACCTTCATCTCGCCAAAGGCTTGATTTGTGCTTTTATTAGTGAGAGCAAATGTCATCGCTTTAAATTCAGTTTTAAAGGAAGATTGAAAGACAGAGTAACCATCGAAGGATAGTGGCTGATTTACTCTAATCTTATATTCCTCTAACTTCTTTAACTTCGGCTTTTCCCCTGGGATTTTCTCTCCCTCCCGCTGATACAGAACGACGTTTGATTGATAGTTCTTCACAACCTCGCCTGCCCGGTTAAGTGCCTTTTCGAAAGTCTTATTGTTTTTATCGTAATGTTCTAATATAAATTGATTATTTTTAATATAATATTGTTCATTCGTTTCCGGAACTAATGCTGTTTCCCCTTCACGAACCCAAAGGTCCTCATTTACATAAAAACCAGGGATAAAGCGCAGCATTCCGCCAAATAAGAAAATTATTAGTCCGATATGGTTTATATATGGACCCCAACGGGAAAAACGATTTTTCTCTGCAAGAATATCGCCATTTTCTTCACGGACATGGTAGCGTTTTGCATGCAAATGTTTTTTCACCGTTTCAAAGTCGGTTTGCTCAGCCTCGGAATTTGTGCCAAACACCCGCTGGCGTTTGAGAAATCCCTCATGTCTTGTGACCCTTTGTGCTTTTAATGCTTTATACAAAGGAACTACCCTGTCAAGACTGCAAATAACAAGGGAAATGCCAATCATGGCGATTAATAATAAATACCACCATGACCCATACAAATCATGAAAGCCTAGCTGGTAGTACAATTTTCCGAACCAGCCGTATTCCTGCTCGTAATAGACATCCGGCGGCAGATTGATATACATTTCCTGAGGCAGAATCGTGCCCAGAATAGAAGCTACCAGCGTGATAACAATCAGCCAGACGCCAACCTTTACAGAGGAAAAGAAGTTCCATATTTTATCAATGATGGTTTTGTTATAGGTTTGCGAGCGGCGCGCACTGCCCTCATAGCGCATATCAAGAAGTTCTTTCTTGTTGTCTGTTTCATCCAGCACCTTACCGCAGGCCTCACATAACACAGTGCCGTGCGGATTCACATGACCGCATTCACATTTTACATCGTTCATTTAAAAAAACTCCCAACAACCTTTAAGGTTTAATTTTCTCCATAAACTCCCTTACCATTTTTTCCGTCATTTCGCCGGTATGATATTTCACAACTTCCCCGTTTTTATCGATTAGAAATGTTGCTGGCAGCGGGTTAATACCATAGGCTGTCATGACTTCTTTATCGGTATCGATCATAATCGGAAATTCCAGCTTATAATGCTCAGCAAATTGGTTTACTTGCAGCTCGGATTCCTGAATATCAACTGATAAAACTTGAACCCCTTTGTCTTTATATTGTTGGTATTGATTATTGATATATGGCATCTCTTTCTTGCATGGTGGACACCATGTTCCCCAAAAGTTTAAGAAAACTCCCTGACCGCGGTAATCGGACAAACGATGTTTATTCCCGTCCATATCCGTTAATACAAAATCAGGAGCTTTTTCCCCAACGGCTACCTTTTGTTTCGTATCCTTTGTCAAATTGGCATATAGGCTGTAAGCAACGGCAGCACCGAGAATAAGCAGAATAATCGTTCTCATCACCAATCGCCGTTTTTTCATTCGAATCTCCTCCATTTACTACAGAGCACAGTTAGTCTAAATTATATCATTTATCAATGTACCCACAGTGATTACGACAGAATCTAATTGTGACGATTCTATGAATTTTTTTGCCGCTTCGATACATCCAAAGCAAGTGCCCTTATCTGCTTCACCTCATGGGTAGTTAGTTCTCTAGCTTCTCCAGCCCTTAGCCCTGTTAAGGTTAAAAATCCATAACGCTCCCTCTTTAACTTCAAAACTTCATGGCCGATTGCCTCAAACATTCTCCTTACCTGACGGTTTCTGCCTTCGTGAATAATAATCTCAACGATAGAGGTTTGTTTTTTCTTATCAGTTGACAGCAGCTTCACTTTCGCCGGCGCTGTTTTTCCATCCTCTAAACGGATTCCTTTTTCTAGCTTTTTAAGATTTTCCCTTAAAGGAAGGCCTTTTACTTTTGCGACATAAACCTTTTCGATTTCGTTCTTAGGATGCATTAGTAGATTGGCAAATTCGCCATCGTTAGTAAGCAGCAATAACCCAGAAGTATCATAATCCAGGCGCCCCACAGGGAAGATTCTTTCTTTTATAGCCGGAAAGAAATCCGTTACTACCTTTCGGCCTTTTTCATCGCTGACACTCGAAATAACCCCTCTTGGTTTATATAATAGGAAGTAAACAGGCACCTCTTTCTCAAGCGGTATTTCATTTACCTCTACTTTATCGGAGGGTGAAACCTTTACACCAAGCTCGGTGACGACTTTACCATTTACTTTTACCCTGCCCTCTTTGATCAGTTCTTCCGCTTTCCTTCTAGAAGAAATTCCGGCGCGGGCAATTACTTTCTGCAATCTTTCCATTCTTTCACCTCAAAAAATCTATCCATAGTATAGGGAACAAATATAATTTTGCTATAGTAATAATTCTTATTTTAAAAATGCATTTGTTCTATCCTACTGAATTATGACACAAATTCTCCACTTTTCAAAGTCTAAGCGGCAGTGCTCATTAAATACAAAAAAACAGGCTCTGTAAAGAACCTGCTTTTTGTTTTTTCTGGGCTATTTTTTTGATTGTCCCTGCTAATGGGCCTGTTGATTTCCGCTACGGGCACTCGCTTTCCGCGGGGAGGTCCTGAAGCCTCCTCGGCGCTAAGGCGCCTGTGGGGTCTCCAGTGACCTCTATATCCCGCAGGAGTCGAGTGCCCTCCGCTCCAATCAACAGGGAGGCAA
>NZ_JAGYPE020000091.1 GCF_018343545.2 Neobacillus citreus
AATAGAACCGCCGTATACCGAACGGTACGTACGGTGGTGTGAGAGGTCGGGGGTTAGTCACCCCCTCCTACTCGATTTCCTAATTTTTGAAATAAAAATGTTGAAAAATCCTAATAATAGTGTAAAATTTCACTAAAGGGATATAATTGTATTTAGTGGAAAAATGTTCATTAATGGAGAAGGTGATGAAATGGAACCTAGCAAAAGAGAAGAGAGGCGAAAAATTTTTCGCCAGGAGCTTTTCACTCTTAGAGAAGAAGGATACCTTTCTGAGGCAATCGTCGAAACGGTTGCAAAAGCACACCATCAATACCATTTGGATTTATTAGAACATGAGAGAATACCTATTCAAACGAAAAAAACGGAGCCTGTCAAAAAAACGGAACCAAAACCCCAAAAGGCTAAAAAGGTACTAACAGCGGAAGAGATTCGTGAGAGAAATATCACTTGGTCATTAAACATTGGAGTTATCTTTTTGTTGATTGGCGGATTATTCGTAGCCACAAGCAATTGGGAATCCATGACAAGTGTGATGAAAAGCGGATCCATTGCAGTGGTTGCATTAATGTTTTTTGGAATCGCCATGCTTGCAAAAAAGGTACTGAAAATTGAAAAAACAGCGTTTGCCTTTATTGTTCTTGGGAGTTTATTTCTGCCTATTTTTATCTTATCGTTAGGCTGGTTTGGACTATTAGGCGGGTATTTATCCATCAATGGAGAAGGCAGATATTTGCTTGGTATGCTGGGGAGTATTGTTCCTGTCATTGTTTATCTTCATTTCGCCAAAAACTTGGGATCCAGGCTGTTCGTCTGGTTTTCCTATGTATCGGTTTCTGCGGGTGCTGCTTTTTTGCTGGCAGGACTAAAACTAAATGTCGACTTCTTTTATTTTGGGATGATGCTGTTTAATGCGGTTGTTATTTTTATTTATCACCAGCTTAAAGGCAAAGAAACTTATAAATTGTTTACCAAAGAATTTGTGCCCTTTATACAGGTCAATCTCGTCCTTTGCACCTTATTCATGCTGTTTTTATATGACAATGAGGTTCTCTATAGTTTTAACCTTCTTTTGACCGCTGTGGTTTATTTATCGATGATGTATGTAAGTGGAAGAAAGGAATATCACTTCATATTTAGTGTGATGATTGTTTATGGAGCTTATCAGTTGATTGAAAACAGTTTCCTGGATTACTTTGGAGAGATTGTCTATGCCTTAATCGGTTTTGCCTTTGTGTTTATTCCGAAAGCGCTAGATAATAAGTTTTCACTTGATCGGGTATTTCAATATACAAGTGCCATTATCTCTGGTTTTGCTTTTATTTATATTAGCTTGGAGGGCATTTTACTCCGCTCCGGAAGTCCTTCTCTTGTACTAATGCTTGCCTATTTTATCATAGCAGCAAACTTTATCTATTTAGCTTATAGCAGCGGAAAAAAACTGTTTCCATATTTAAGTTCTGCTTTCATGGCATCAGGACTTTATGAGGCAATCTATTTAGTCTTATGGAAAATCGAAGGTATTGATATTTTATTATCGATATTTTGCAGTGGATTCCTCTTGTTCACTTTAATCGGAGTAGTAAGAGTTAAATGGCTATCTATTATTCATACAAGTTCCAAGGATGTTGGCTTAGCAGTAATGACTGCTAGCTTAATGGCCGCTATCCTGTTTAACCAATGGTGGGAGCTTGGGGTTATGCTGCTTCTAACGGTTATGGTCACTTATTTGATTTTGAAGAAGGAAGCAAGCGTTATTTTTAAGGAAATGGCTCTTTGGACTCTGCCAGTTTCACTTGGTTTTTCATTGGTTAGCTTTGGACAGGAATTAAATATACGAAATGAATACTATTCTGTTGAGTTTGGAAATGCTGTCAATTTTGCGGCAGGGGCCATTCTGGTGGTCTTATCAGCAGTACTTTGGAAAAAGTGGAGTGAGAAAAAGTTAATCAAAACTTCCCTTTTTTCATCGGCCAGCCTTTATGCGATTGCCATTGCCCATGCTTTATTTGGGCCAGTTAACCAGTTATGGGTACAGCCAATAATTATTGCAATTGGCGTTGCACTTTACTTTTACCTATATAAAAAGATTGGAACGGAGTGGGCACCGTTTCTTGTAAGCATCAACACAATGTTAGTTTATTTTTCGGTCATCCATTCCGTTTCCCTAAAGTTTGAATTTGGCCAACTCACGAGTTCCTTAATGGCTACAACAAGTGCAGTTTTCTTGCTGGGGATCGCTTACTTAACCAGAAAAATAGATTCCGTCTTGTCAGCTGCCTTTGTTTGGACGGGGCATATCTTATATCCAATTGCGCTGGCATCTACGTTGGTTCTTTATCACACGGAGGCGCTATATAGCTTTGCCATATCATTGATTGTATACGGTCTGAGTGCAAATTTGGCCAAAAAAGAATGGAATATCAAAATATTCCTTTACGGTGCTTTTACTTCGTTATTTTTACTAATTTCAACTGGTATGGATAAATGGCTGGATTCTGTTGTGGGATTGTATGAATTCCCAATTACAGCGGCTTTAATTCTATTATTCTCATTGCTGGTGAATGATGAATATAAAAAGAGAACGGCCAACTACTTGATTCCATTCGCTATTTTCGGAATTGGCTGTCTTCTTTGGACGTATCCGTTTACCTGGCAGCCTTATATCGTGATAATTGCATACACTTTGGTCACATTACTTTATTTGCATAAAACAAAATGGGATGTGCTTGGTATCATTCCGTTGTTTTTCTTGTTTGCGGCAACGGCACAATTTTCTTATTTAGGTGACCTGACCCCTGTACAAAACTTGCTCCTTTCAGGCGAGGTGGGGATTTTGATGTCGGCAATTGGCCATAAGGTATACGAAAAGCTGATAACCAAGGGAACAAATCTTATTACTTTCAATATAGACGGCTATACCATCATTTCCTTTTTGTATTTTTGGCTTATGTACTTCTTTATGGATGAATCACTATGGAGTCATGCTCTCCCTGGCATATTATTTGCCGGTAACTTTTTCTTGCAAAGAAAAAGAGTACCAGCAAACTTCTCGGTTTTTATGGGGATAATTGGCCTCGCTTATTTATTGCAGCCATACTATGCCATTATTGGGCTCCTCGATATTCCTCTTTTATGGGCGAGGGAAGTTCAGGTACTGCCTTTCATTGTCCTGGTGATATTTATTCGCCGCTTATTAAAAGGCAGGTACTCACAAATAACTAAAACGATTCAATGGGCCGTCCTTATCATTGTTTCATTATTATTAATCCAGGATGGGCTGGCAAGCAATACTATTTATGATGCCATTATTCTTGGTTCCCTTTCCTTACTGTCCATGCTTGCGGGAATGTATTTGCAAATAAAAGCTTACTTTTTTACAGGTGCAGGTGTTTTACTTCTGAATGTATTTTTGCAGACAAGACCTTATTGGGGGAATATGCCATGGTGGGCTTATTTGTTAATCGCCGGACTTATTCTGATTACTGTAGCCAGCTTTAACGAATGGCATAAACAAAAACTCCTGAAAGGGGAAACGACTTTTATTACTGTTTTAAAGGAAATGACAATTGATCGAATCAAGAGATGGGATTAACCCATCTGGAATTTTGTCTATATTTCTTGAAAAATACCATAAAGTCTGTTACTATAGTGTTAACTTAATATTTGTCATTTAGGAGGAGTCTGTCACTTAGGGATACGTATGCCCTTTGTTGACAGGCTTTTTTTGTTTCCATTTTTGTGAAGAGTCTGTTTGTAAAATTCAGACTCTTTTTTATTTTTTAGAAGGAAAGGTGATTTTGATGGAATTATTATTTCAATTGGCGGTTATTTTAATTGCCTCCAAAATAGCGGGGGATATCAGTGTCAGACTGGGACAGCCTTCTGTGTTGGGAAAACTGGTTATCGGTATTATTCTAGGGCCGGCTGTTTTAGGGCTAGTCGATGAAACAACGACACTAGAACAGCTCAGCCAAATAGGAGTCATTTTGTTAATGTTCATTGCCGGCATGGAAACAGATTTGGATGAATTTAAGCGTTCAGGAAAAGCTGCCACCTTTGTGGGGTTAAGCGGAATAATTGTTCCTTTGGCGGTCGGTTTTCTGGCCGGAATTCTCATGAATATGACCACGATAGAAGCCATATTTTTAGGGCTGCTTCTTTCCGCCACAAGTGTCAGTATTTCTGTCCAGGCGCTTAAAGAGTTAAATAAAATGCAGTCAAAAGAGGGAGCAGCAATTCTTGGGGCAGCGGTCATCGATGATGTCGTGGTTATTATTGCACTGGCGTTTTTAATGAGCATGGCTGGCGGCGATGTGAATTTAAGCATAGTCATTATTAAAAAGGTGCTCTTTTTCGGTGGTGCAATTTTAGCGGCGTGGAAGCTTGTTCCATGGATTTTAAAAAAGTTTGCCCCATTAAAGGTTACCGAGTCAGTCATTTCCGCGGCATTAATCATTTGTTTTCTTTATGCCTATTTAGCTGAGGTAACTGGTGTGGCAGCCATTATTGGTGCGTATATTGCCGGTGTGGCGATCAGTTTAACAGACTTCAAAAAGGAAGTCTTTGAAAAGGTGGAAACAATCGGCTATTCAATTTTTGTTCCAGTGTTCTTTACATCGATTGGTATAAAGGCTAGCTTCGAAGGCCTTGCGCAAAATATCGGTCTTATTATTGTCCTTAGCATAATTGCTATTTTAACAAAACTTATTGGTGCAGCTGCGGGCGCTAAAATGGCCCATTTCTCATGGAACAGTTCGCTTGGAATCGGTGCAGCCATGGTTTCCCGAGGTGAGGTTGCTTTGATTCTTGCCACAATCGGTATTGAGGCTAAATTAATTAACCAGCAGCTATTTTCCATCCTAGTTATCGTTGTTCTTGTGACTACAATTGTAACCCCGCCAATGATGAAGTTTTTCTTTCAGCGAGGCGTCAAGCAAAATGCAATGAAGAGTACGGCATAAAGGAAGAGGCTGCCCTCCTGGGGCAGCCTCTTGCCGTATCAGCTGACAGATTTTAATGGACTTGACAGTGTATTGTCAGGTGTCTTTTTGCCAACATTCCGCAATCCCATTATAAATCTGGTGGTAAATATTAAGGCTGCAGCAATAATGAAAATCCCGCACAATGCCCCCACTTGGTCAGATCCTGTCCACTCAGGTAAGTGCACGGCCCACCTTCTCGGTGCACTGATTTTTCCGGCATAAAGGAATGAACCAACCAATCCGGTAAAGAAAATAAAATAAGTGGAAATAGCTAATTTATCAAAACCTGTTTGTTTCTGAGAACCTTCTGTTTTATTGAAGTAATACATGAAACCGAAAATCATCGCGATTACGCCCATTCCCATGTAGGTATGGAAATGGCCGGGAACCCATTTCGTGTTGTGCATGACATGGTTAACGACAATGGTTGCATCAATAATAGCCGGTACAGCGCCTGCCACCCAGCCAAACATCGCCAGGAACATCATGCTTGAGGCAAAATCCCATTTCACGCTAGAGCGGAAAATAATCATTAAGGCGCCATAGGCTGTTACTACCATGACAGGAAGGCCGTTCGCATAGGAAAATACTTGTCCGATAATCAGCATCCATCGCGGTACGGCAAAGTCCATTAACAGATGGTGAGTATAAATCATAAGTGTGAATAAGGTAGAGAAGTTCCAAGCAATCAAAAAGGCTTTATTTGATTTCCATGGACGTCCTGTATATTCCTGCAGGATTTCATAAACCGCAATAACAGCCATATAAATTGTACAGTTAGCGAAAATATGGCCAAACGCATAGGTCAAATGCTTTGCAAGCATCGGATCAAAGGTGAAATCTGGATTGATAATGTTTATGATTGATTCCATTAGTGCAGTAGCACCAGCAAGAATTCCAACTGAATTGGCGATAATTACCATTGTTGTTGCCACAACTGCCGCCGGCGGTCCATATCCCTGTTTCCCTCTAAAGATATAATCCCAGCCCAGAGATTTTCCTAAGCCGCCGTATTCCTTGATCAGTCTTGCTGCCAAATAGAAATACATAACAAGGTAGCCGACACCAAGAATTAGAAGCCCAAACAGGAACAACAATGCCCCAGTCATCCCTTTGAATTTTGCTGAAAACGATGGAAGCGGGTACAGGAACGTCCATCCATCCGAAAAATTAAATCCGAAAATGGCGGTCAGAATTAAAACAACACCAATTAAAGACAAGGCCAAATTGACAAAAAAGACTTTATGATTTAATTGGATATATTTTGATAGAAAGTACCACATGATGGCACTGCCGCCCAATGAAGCAATTCCAATCATACCTGTTCCATGAATGGTCATCACCTTATAAAACATCTCCGGTGAAATTTTAACAACATTTCCTTGGTTCAATAGCATAATTACGCCGAAAATCATCATCAGAACCAGTACAACTGAGGTAACCACTAACGAAAAAGCCACGCCTTTTTTAATAGATTTACGTGCATTGTTACTCAAATTTAGTTACCTCCTTTTGGCTTGACGACAATATCCTTAATCATGACATGATGTCCGGTACTGCAATATTCCAAGCATAATATTTTGTAGGTGCCCGGTTTTGTAAATGTTATCTCCACTACATTGGTATATTCAGGCATTGCCTGCGTCTGGGCAATTAACTGCATGTTTGGATCATATAGTCCAAATCCATGGGTTACATCCTTGCTAGTGACACGAAACTGAACAGGTTCTCCAACGACAAAGTGGTCATCACTTAGTTCCCAGGAAAATTGCATCCCCGCAACATCCACAATCTTGCTTTTTGTATCTGCTTTGGCATGCTGGGCATGATAAGGCAGTTTACTTAATGACAGGGCAGTAGCGAACCCCATCACAGCAACAAGCCCTAAAAAATAAAACTTCCGGATTTTGTAGCCTTTCTCTTGAATAGGCCCATACTCTCGTTGTTTCCTCGACTCCCCATAAACGAAAGAAAAAGCAAGTGCAATGAGGAAAACAAAGAACAGTGTAGCGTACCATGCAATAGATTGGTACATGAAATCCCCTCCCAATATTGTTTCAAAAAACAAGTCATCCCCCAACAACTTGTTATTCCTTTACATTTTAATGTCCTTCTTGTGACAAAATAGTGAAAAAAATCATACATTCCAGTAAAACTGAAAATTTTCCTATTTAAATAACTTTTTTTCAAAAAAAATAGGAAAGTACCCCCAACATTTACATAACGTATTCGAATATTTTAGTAAATTACTATACTCGGGAGGTTAGATGATGGGAACCTTATTGATTGACATTGACAAATTACTAGAAGCTACTTCAGATCTAACATCTGAGAAAAATATTGGAAAATTGAAACCGGTAGAAATTGACAAGCTGCTTGACTGTACAAAAGATTGGTAAAAATTAGGACCTAGTTCCTCCGAATACTTTTTATAGATTTTGCCTTCCATTATTGGAAGGTTTTTTTTATTAAAAAAAATACTAAAACAGTGAAACTCTTTTGATTTGCCGCTTTAAAGCAAAAAATAAATTTTGAATTTTCTATTGCTTTTGTACTAAAAAAATACTAGAATAATTTTTAATATAATTAATTTTTAGAAAATAAATTAGGGGGATTACTTAATGAAGAAAAAAGTAAAAGGTCTTTCCATAGCTCTAGCCGGAATGCTGCTTCTTGCCGGCTGTGGAAGTAAGGAAACTTCCAGCGGCTCGGAAAAAGGCGGGGCAGATAAGGAATTTAAAGTCGGAATCAGCCAGTTTGCACCGCACCCTTCTTTGGATGCAGCAACAGAAGGCTTTAAGAAGGCATTAGCAGACAAAGGAATCAAAGTGAAGTTTGATGAACAAAATGCTCAAGCAGATATGAACAACACCCAAACAATTGCTAAGAATTTTGTAGGTGACAAGGTTGATTTAATCTTTGCAAATGCTACTCCAAGTGCTACAGCAGCCTTGAATGCAACAAAAGACATTCCAATTATTTTTACATCTGTAACTGATCCGGTTGGCGCAGGTCTAGTAAAAGCTTTTGACCAGCCTGGAAAAAATATTACAGGAACAACTGATAACCATCCAGAAGCAACAAAGAAAACAATAAATTTCATTACGGATGAAGTAAAAGCCAAGAATGTTGGCGTCATTTATAACTCCGGTGAGCAAAATTCCGAAGTCCAAGTAAAAGAGGTCAAGAAATTAGTAGAAGAGAAGGGTGCTAAGCTTGTAGAGGTTTCTGTTGCCAATACTTCAGAGGTTAAGCAGGCAGCTGAATCCTTGGTAGGCCGAGTGGATGCCATTTACGTACCGACTGACAATACGGTTGTTACGGCTCTTGATTCAGTTATCAGCGTAGCTAACAGCAAAAAGATTCCTCTGTTTGTCGGTGAACTTGATTCTATGAAAAAAGGTGCCGTTGCAGCAACTGGATTCAATTATTATGACATTGGCTATCAATCTGGTGTAATGGCTGCTGACATTTTATCCGGAAAGAAAAAAACTTCCGAAATTCCGGTTGAGCTGCCGAAGACTTTAAAATTGGTCATTAATAAAAAAGCTGCCGAAGCTCAAGGACTTGAAGTGAAAGAAGAATGGAGCAAGCTTGGCGAGTTTTATGACGGGAAATAGAAAAGCGGAAGCGCCTAGGCGCTGGAGCTAGACAAATAAGAGTGACGAATAGATTATCAGGAGTCAATCTTTCTTTAGGATTGACTCCTTATGTGCTTGACACAAATTAATGTAGGTCAAATTGTTTTTGGCTAAATGTCAAAAAAGGAAAGGATGAACACAATGTTTACAGCCATATTTGGATCATTCGAGGCAGGTATCATCTATGCGATTATGGCGCTGGGCGTCTATCTATCCTTTCGTATTCTAGATTTCCCGGATTTAACGGTAGATGGAAGTTTTGTTACAGGAGGCGCTATTGCCGCGGTCATGATTGCGGGGGGAGCGAATCCCTTTTTAGCAACTATAATGGCTTTATTTGCCGGTTTTCTTGCTGGATGTATGACCGGGATCCTGCATACCTTTGGAAAAATTAACAATCTGCTTGCCGGTATTCTAATGATGATTGCCCTCTACTCCATTAACTTAAGAATCATGGGGCGTTCCAACATTCCATTATTAAATACGGATACAGCCTTCACGAAAATTGGCGATATTTTCGAAAAATCAGGAATTGATTCTTTCCTTAACGGACTGCTAACGGCAGCAGGCTTAGGTGACAGTCTTCCTGAAACATGGGGCATTCTTATTTTCATGCTTGTGGTTACCTTTATGATTAAATTCCTGACTGATTGGTTTTTACAAACGGAAATCGGGCTTGCTGTCAGAGCGACAGGAAATAATCAGCGGATGATCCGCAGTTTTTCGGCCAATACAAATCTTTTGACTGTTCTTGGTTTGGGACTCTCCAATGCTTTGGTAGCTTTTTCCGGAGCACTGATTGCCCAGCAAGGCGGTTTTGCGGATGTCGGAATGGGTATTGGTATGATTATTATCGGGCTTGCATCTGTTATCATTGGTGAAGCATTGTTCGGTACTAAAACAATTGCCAGAACTACACTTGCTGTTATTGGAGGTTCCATTATCTACCGGATTGTTGTTTCAATGGCACTAAGAATTGAATTCCTCGATCCAGGAGATATGAAGCTGATAACCGCCATAATTGTCATTCTTGCTTTGACAACACCTAAGATTATTGAGCGTTCAAAAGAGAAAAAGCGGAAAACTCGCAGAAAAGCAGAAAAACTGGGCGTAATGCAAGCATCTGTAGAGCGGAAGGGTGAAAATCATGCTGCAGTTAAATCAGATTCATAAAATTTTCAACGAAGGTTCGCCGGATGAAAAGATTGCCATTGATCATATTAATTTAACTATGAAAAAGGGAGATTTCGTTACAGTAATCGGAAGTAACGGAGCGGGTAAGTCAACGCTGATGAATATTATTTCCGGCGGTATACTACCTGATATTGGGGAAGTTTTTATCGACGGTAAAAATGTGACCACAATGTCCGAGTATAAACGTGCCAAAATGATTGGCCGCGTCTTCCAGGATCCGATGGCCGGTACCGCACCAAGCATGACAATTGAAGAGAATCTGGCAATGGCATATTCCCGGAATAAAACAAGAACCCTTAGCAGGGGTGTTACAAAAAAACGCCGCGATTATTTCCGGGAGGTTTTAGAGTCGCTTCATCTTGGACTGGAAAATCGTCTCAGTGCAAAGGTCGGGCTCCTGTCAGGTGGGGAACGTCAAGCCTTATCATTATTAATGGCAACGTTCACAGAGCCATCCATTCTCCTTTTGGATGAACATACCGCTGCCCTTGATCCATCTCGTGCAGAGTTAATTACGAATTTGACAAAGGAAATCGTCGATAAGTATAAGCTTACTACCTTAATGGTTACCCATAATATGCAGCAGGCTATAGACCTTGGGAACCGCTTGATTATGATGGATAAAGGTCAAATAATTTTAGAAGTAAACGAGGAACAGAAGAAAGGTCTAACTATTGAAGGATTACTCGAGGAATTCAAACGAATCCGCGGCGTCCAAATGGCTAGCGACCGGGCCGTCCTCTCGTAAAAAATTTTTTTGCTGGAAAGACGGACAATATTTTATTGAAATACATTTCCAACACTTAAATAGTAGAAACATACCGCTGTCTGGTATGTTTCTTTTTTATTTTAAAAAAATTAGTGTTTAATGCCTCAAAGCGTTATTGCTTTGCACTCTATTCTTGAGGGAATAGGCTGCCTCTTTTTACAATGTATTTATATTATAAATAAAGCTAAGGGGGGTAAAACATGAAAGAAAGGATATCGAGAGCAGAGCAGTTGGTCGAGGACTTTTTCCCAGTGAGGGACGTGGATTATATAGAAATTTATACCGGGAATGCCAAGCAGGCATGCCATTATTTTTGTACTGCCTTTGGATTTAGGCCAATTGCCTATTCCGGGCTTGAAACCGGGAATCGCGAAAACGTTTCCTATGTATTGAAACAGGGAAATATCCGCCTTGTTCTTACCGGATCCTACACAGAAAATACGCGGACAGCACTATTTGTTAAAAAACATGGTGACGGCGTAAAGGATGTGGCCCTGCTGGTTGACGATGTTACAAAGGCCTTTGAGGAGGCAGTAAACAGAGGAGCTATTGCAATTGCCGCTCCATTTGAAATGAAAGATGAAAATGGTGTCGTGAAAAAAGCCGTTCTCGGTACCTACGGCGATACCATTCATACGCTTATAGAACGGAAAAAATATCAAGGTGCCTTTTTACCTGGGTATAAGCCTTATTCTAACAATCTGCCGGTAGAGGAAACAGGTTTAATTGGGTTTGACCATGTTGTTGGCAATGTTGAAAGCATGGAGGAATGGGTAGAGTACTATTCCAAGGTGATGGGCTTTAAGGAAATGAAGCATTTTAGTGATAAGGATATCACAACCGAATATTCGGCACTCATGTCAAAAGTGATGCATAACGGCGGTAGAATCAAATTCCCGATTAATGAACCTGCAGAGGGTAAGCGCAAGTCGCAAATTCAAGAATACCTGGAATTCTATAATGGCCCGGGGGTTCAGCATCTGGCCATTTTAACTGAGGATATCGTTTCAACGGTAACGGCGTTAAGGAAAAATGGTGTGGAATTCCTATCTACTCCGGGAGCCTATTATGATTCATTAGCAGAGCGGATTGGAAAGATTGATGAAGAGATTGGAAAACTGCGTGAATTGAATATTTTAGTAGACCGTGATGATGAGGGATATTTGCTGCAAATCTTCACAAAGCCGATTGTCGACCGTCCGACCCTCTTTATTGAAATCATCCAGCGTAAAGGGGCAAGGGGCTTTGGTGAAGGAAACTTTAAGGCTCTATTTGAATCCATTGAACGGGAGCAGGAGAAAAGAGGAAATCTATAAAAATAGAATATTAGCTGTTTTTAAAAGGGCGTGGTGAAGAATGTACTACCGTCAAATGGGAAAGCTGCCCCGCAAGCGGCATACGATATTTAAAAAAGAGGATGGGAGCCTTTATAGAGAGCAGGTTATGGGTACCAGGGGGTTTTCCGGCACACAATCAATTCTTTACCATCATTATATGCCGACAGAAGTTGTAAAAGTGGAACTAAAGGGCAGTTATCTTCCGGAATATGAAGAGCAGCAACCGCTTAAGCATCGGCATTTTTTTACAAATAAAATTAACAGGCGTGGAGATTTCTTAAACGCAAGAGAGTACCTTTTGGGAAATCAAGATTTGTTAATCGGGACAGCGACTGTCACAGAAGGGATAAACAGCTTTTATCGAAATGGTGACGGAGATGAGATGCTGTTTATTCATACCGGCACAGGAAAGCTGGAGACGATGTTTGGGACGTTATCGTACGGACCAGGTGATTACCTGCTCATTCCGATAGGAACAATTTACAGATTGATTCCTAAAGGTGCTGAACCGACAAAGATGCTGTTTGTTGAGGCATTCAGTCAAATCACGACACCTCGGCGTTATCGGAACGAATACGGGCAGCTGCTGGAGCATAGTCCGTTTTGCGAACGGGACATCCGCGGTCCGGAAAGGTTAGAAACCTATAATCAATCTGGGGAATTCGAGGTGTTAACGAAGTCACGCGAGGCTATCCATTCGCACATTATTGGCCATCATCCGCTTGATGTGGCAGGCTGGGACGGTTATTTGTACCCGTGGGCCTTTAATATAGAAAACTTTGAACCAATTACAGGAAGGATTCATCAGCCACCGCCGGTTCATCAAACATTTGAAGGAAACAATTTTGTTGTTTGTTCATTTGTTCCGCGTCTTTACGATTATCATCCTGAGGCCATCCCGGCACCATATTATCATAGCAATGTAAACAGTGACGAGCTTCTCTATTATGTAAAGGGCAATTTTATGAGCCGTAAGGGTATCCAGGAAGGATCGATTACCCTGCACCCGAGCGGAATTCCGCATGGACCTCACCCGGGGAAAACGGAGGCGAGCATTGGGAAGAAAGAGACACTTGAATTGGCTGTTATGATTGATACCTTTCACCCATTGAAGGCTGTAAAAAATGCTCATGAATATGAGGACCCTGCCTATATGTATTCCTGGTACGAAAGGAAAGAATAGAATGGCTGAAGCAATCCAACATTAAGGTTGGGTTGTTTTTTCATTTAAGGAGGATTATTTTAATAAAAATGGTATGCTTTAGATAGAGGTTTTTGTGAGAGGTGAAATGAATGAAATTGGAAGCTATATTAGCAAAATTAAAGGAGCATACTCCAGAAATACTAGGGAGCAAGAAATTTTCAAAATATGCGGTTATGGTGCCGCTAGTATTAAAAGGTGATGAAGTTCATGTCTTATTTGAGGTTCGGTCTCTTCAGTTAAAAAGACAGCCGGGTGAAATCTGTTTTCCTGGCGGAAAGATTGATTCCCATGACGAGGACGCTGAAGCCGCTGCCATCCGTGAGACAAATGAGGAACTCCGGATTGACAGAGAAGAGATATCAAAAGTCTATCCGCTTGATTACATGGTTTCGCCCTTTGGCATGATTATATATCCTTATGCAGGGTTCATAAAGAATCCGGAAAAGGTAAACCCAAATCCATCTGAAGTTGGAGAAGTATTTACCGTGCCGTTGTCCTTCTTTTTTGAAAAAGAGCCGGAAGTTTATCATATTGAATTTAAAATGGAGCCGGAAAAAAATTTTCCGTTTGATTTGATTGTTGGCGGTGAGAATTATAATTGGCGTGCACGAGGGATGGAGGAATATTTCTATCTTTATGAAGATAAAGTCATTTGGGGATTGACAGCCAGAATTCTTGCCCATTTTATTGAGCTAATCCGCGGAGAATAAGCTTTCACTCAGGCAGTGTGTTTATCGTAAAATGCACTGTTTTTTTCTCGTTTTTTGTAAATGTCCACCTGGAATGAACATTTGTACACATATAACGGAAAAAACACTTGAATAATTTCAAAATTGTACTAAAATTAAGTTTATATTTTTAAAAATTAGGAGATGTCAGAATGAAGGTCGTTAAGTTTGGGGGCTCCTCTTTAGCTTCAGGAAAACAACTTGAAAAGGTATTCCAAATTGTCATGTCAGATCCTGAACGAAAAGTGGTTGTTGTATCAGCACCGGGTAAGCGGAACCCGGAAGATATAAAAGTAACTGATTTATTAATAACATGTGCCGAAAAATCGCTGGCAAACAGTAATCCTGTAGAAGAAATTAACACCGTTCTAGCAAGATATCGGGATATTGCAGAGGAGCTTTCGCTTCCAGGAGAAATCATTGCAGATATCGAGGATGATTTATTCGCAAGATTGAACGGTGACAAGGATAAGCCTGATCGTTACATAGACCGGTTAAAAGCCGCTGGTGAAGATAATAATGCCAAATTGGTGGCAGCATTTTTCCGCAAGCGGGAAGTTGAGGCCTATTATGTCGATCCGAAAGAGGCTGGGCTGGTTGTAAGCCCAGAACCGGGAAATGCACAGGCACTGCCTGAAGCATATGAACGCTTATTTGCACTCCGTAATCAGCCTGGCATTTTAATTTTTCCAGGATTCTTTGGCTACAGCGAAGAAGGTGAAGTTTTTACCTTTTCACGAAGCGGCTCCGATATTACTGGTTCCATTCTCGCGAATGCTTTAAAGGCTGATTTGTATGAGAACTTTACGGATGTGGATGCCGTTTATTCCGTTAACCCTTATATTGTTGAAAAACCAAAGGAAATAAAGGAATTAACATACCGAGAAATGCGGGAGCTTTCCTATGCAGGTTTTAGTGTATTGCATGATGAGGCACTTGTGCCGGCCTTCCGTGCGGGAATCCCAGTTCATGTCAAGAACACTAATAATCCAAGTGCCCCAGGTACGAGGATTGTGGCTGAGCGGGAAAACACCAACGGGCCAGCCATCGGGATTGCCAGTGATAAAGGCTTTTGCAGCATTTATGTGAGCAAATACTTAATGAACCGTGAAGTAGGCTTCGGACGTAAACTTCTCGGGATTTTAGAAGACTTCGGATTATCATATGAGCATACGCCGTCAGGAATAGATGATATTTCTGTGATTTTACGAGAAAACCAGTTTGACGGGGAAATGGAAAAGGAAATTCTGCAGCGTATTAAAACAGAACTACACGCAGATGAAGTAAAGCTTGTCCATGGACTTTCTCTGATCATGGTAGTTGGAGAGGGAATGCGCCGAAATGTAGGGACAATGGCCAGAGCCTCCAAGGCCTTGGCAAAAGCCAAGGTTAATATCGAAATGATTAATCAAGGTTCATCCGAGGTTAGCATGATGTTTGGTGTGAAATCAGTTGATGAAAAAAGAGCTGTAAAGGCGATTTATGAGGAGTTTTTTACAGCGGTGACCGTATAAGTTAAAAAGCAGCCTTAGTGATTGGGGCTGCTTTTATCTTCCCTTGTTCAGTTTTATCTTTGTCCTTATCCCGGACCATATCGCAATCACTAAACCGCCAAGGGTGTCCGCAATTAGGTCGGTCATCGTATCCTTATTCCCTCCGCCTTGTAGAGTCATCCCCAAAAACTGGTCACAGCTAAATTCATAAACCTCCCATAGCACACCGCCGAGAACGGCAAATGATAACGTAAATAAAAACACAAACCAGGGAGATATATCTTCTCCGGCGGACCTGTGTATCAGCCGTTCATATAAGGCGATGCCGGCAAAAGCTAAAATTGCCCCGCTGACCACATGCATAAAGGTGTCCCACCAGCCGAGCCCATACCAGCCGCGAATAGAACCCAAATATTGTGAGCCCACTAAAAAAATTAAATAGGAAATGACGATGGGCAGATTAAATTGGAGTTTTGTAAATAACGCCAAGAGAAGCGGGATTGCGCCGCATACAATGCCGCCTATGGCTACGGTTGATTTAAAGGATTGCCCCTGATTATGATAATAGACAGATAAAATTGCCATGAAAATTACGTATAATCCGCTTAATAAAAGGACAAGTTTTCGATTCATATATGCCACCCCAACCTACACAGTCTGTTTTCTAACTTTTGCATAAACAGCCACGAGAATACCCCCTGCAAGACCGAATAGCAAATCAAGCATCGTATCTTTATTCCCGCCTCTTTGCATGGTGTGCGTAAAGGTGATATCTCCTAAAAATTCGTAAATCTCCCATAGTGCACTGGCCAAAACGGATAATGAGAGGACGAAAAGGAAAAGAATCCAAGAGGAGACATCATTTCGAGCCTTCGTTGTAATCATATTCTTAAATAAGGCAATTCCCACAATCCCTACGTACACCCCTTTATAAAAATGAAGAGTGGAATCCCACCATTTGTAATGTAAATAAAAACTGGAGATTGACCCTAAATATAACGTGCAAAATAAAAAGAAATAATACCCTATGATAATGGGAAGGTTGAAGGGATTCTTTTTAAAACGCAATAAAAAAAGTGGAAGGGCGCTGACTAGTATTCCACCGAGAGCTACCTGCCATCTGGTTGAGTCCCCCTTCATAATGTATATAATAAATAGGACAGCCATAAATAAAATAAAAATCGTACTTAAAACAGCAAGAACCTTTCGCCACATAATTGCACCTCTTTACAAGAGTCCTGCCTGATATTATGCCCATTATGTTCCGATTTTACCCGAGTATGTATCCGGCACTCGCCAACAGCTTATTAAAAATGTATAGTAATACTGGAATAGATAGTAACTTATATTGAATAACTTTGTGGAGGCTTCTTATGCAAAGGGCACAAATACCGACATATGAACGAATCGCCATCGATTTAGCCAATCGAATTTACGATGGGGAATTTAAAGTTGGCGATAAGATTCATGGAAGATCGACATTGGCTAGTGATTACAAGGTATCTCCGGAAACAGTCAGGAGGGCCATCAAAATTTTGGAGGATGTGGAAATTGTCCAGTCCACAAAGGGAAGCGGGATTGTCATCTCATCCCGTGAAAATGCTTTTAAATATATTTCACGTTTTTCGAATCTGGCTAGCATTAAGGAATTAGAAAAACAAATGAATACACTTATGTTGGAACGAAATAAGCTGGATGACCAGTTGTTTGATACGCTTCGAAAAATATTGGATTATTCAGGGAAACTTCGTCACACGAATCCGCTTGCCCCGATTGAAGTAGAAATTCTTCCAACCTGCAGCCATATCGGCAAGACTATTTCGGATTTGAAATTTTGGCAAAACACTGGAGGCACAGTAATTGGGATCAAAAGACAGGGAGGCCTCGTAATCTCTCCAGGACCGTACGCGCTTATTCTAGAAGGGGATGTATTGCTCGTGATTGGCAGCGAGGAAACCTATGACAGGGTGGTTCATTTTATACAGGAATAAGAACAGGAGGCGACGTTTTGTCAGCCTCCTGTTGTTTGTGCGCCCGGCATGGGTGCAGTCTCTAGGGTGTAAGTCCCGAGCCACGAAGGCAGTAGTAGTGGTTAGCTT
>NZ_JAGYPE020000092.1 GCF_018343545.2 Neobacillus citreus
AACCATCTTACTCCGTCACTAAAGAGCGACTTTATTAATATATCATCTGCTCGTTTAAAAGTCAACAACTTTTTTCAAGTTGTTTTTGTGTCAGCAGCGACGTTTATTAATATAACAAGATAATAATCGAATGTCAACAGTCTTTTCAAAAAAACATAGTTTATCCCTTTTTTTGTTCTTTCTTACCTCTGCGCATGTATTTAAAACACTCATTTGGTGAAGCAACTCTTCTAAATAAATCAAAAAGGATTTTGTATCTTTCCTCCATTGCTCTTTTCACAATATGATCAATACGTTCATCCCTTAAGTCAAAAAGAATTTCATCCATTTCTCTCTTTATTAAGTATTCTATTTCTTTTACTTCCTTCTCGTTGATTAAAAGCCCGTACATAGACAACCTCCAATAAATGGTATGTTATAGTAGTCTTTTCCATTTTGTTTACTTTTATAATAAAAATCTTTCATCATATTTTTAAAAATTACCTCATATGCTTGAGACAAGGATGGCAGTGGACGAGGTGGAAGCGATGAATTTCTTTTTTATTGTTAATGGTAAAGCGTTAAAAAGTGTTGTGTTAATTATGGTTGCCGCTTTCTTTACAGCTTGGTTTCTCTATATGGAGAACCTGACGCAAATCCCTGTATTTTCAACCAAGGATGGCCCAAAGGCCGTTTTCCGAGGTGAAAAGGATGTGGCCCTGACATTTAATATTGGCTGGGGCGACGTTAAAGCAGAGCCTATTTTGGATACGTTGAAAAAGGAAAATGTGAAGTCTGCCACATTCTTTTTATCCGGTTCCTGGGCGGAACGACACCCGGATCTTGTCAGCCGGATTGTCAAGGACGGCTATGAAATCGGCCTGCTTGGTTATAATTATGTAGACTATCGGGACGAAGAGGATGGAAAAATCAGCAAAGACATTTTAAAGGCCCAGGAGGTTTTTAAAAAGTTAAATGTAAAGGGGATTAAACTTCTAAGGGCTCCAACAGGACATTTTGATAAACGCACATTATCGATTGCGAAGCGTTACGGCTATACAGTCGTACATTGGCGTTTGGATTCAAAGGACTGGCAAAATCCAGGTGTTGCGAAGATTGTAGAAAATGTGAAGAATGCAGAAAAAGGTGATATTATTCTTCTGCATGCCTCCGATTCTGCCAAACAAACAGCAGAGGCTTTACCGCTAATCCTGCAGGATCTTAGGAATAAAGGCCTAAAATTCGTAGCCGTATCGGAAATGATTGCAAACGGAGAAGTCCAATCTAAAGAAATAAAATAACCAAAAAAACCGTCCGAAAAATTAAACGGACGGTTTTTTTGTTAATTTTTTACCTGCTTTATTTTTTCCACGATTATTGGTTGATTGGCTTATGCGTTGCTCACGTTCCTTTACTGACTTGGCATTTAATTTATGAAGAACCAGCAGCTGGTAGGCGTTGCAGGCAAGTAACGCTGCCACCATTAAATAGACCCAGCTTTTTTCATTTTCCTGAAGAGCTGGCATCCACTCCACCAGAGTAACAACAACCATAAAGAAAAGAGCAGGAACAAACGCCTCCCGGTTGGTTTGTTTCATTTTATACCAGGCAGCAATCAATCCGACAGCTAATACAAAGACCGCCAACCCTACATAAGGAAGCAGCGAATCTCCCTCTTTTGCAAAATTGACATAGCGAAAATAAACTAAATCAAACAGGGCAAACAGAAGCAGAATGACCTGAACCCCATTCCAAAGGGTGACGGATTTAAATATACCTAATCCGAAGCGATGGACCGTTAAATAGGCAAAAAAGCCCATTTGGCTGATCAAGCTGAATAGAAAGCCCATGAAAAGCAGCCATACCGCTGTGGAAACGATGTCGATTATTTGAAAATTAATAAAATATGACTCAAATTCATTCCAGCGAACAATAAAACCCACAACAGCCGTCGTGATTCCGCCGACTAATAATGTGGTCATAAACAGTCTTACCCAGTTACGGCTTGTCACACTATAAACCCCCATAAAAAAATAATACATTCTGATTGTACCAAGCAAAATTTGAAAAATCCATAAAATGCGTGAACCGCGTATAATCTTTCGACATTTTCTTCATTATAAAATTAAGGATTCTTATGTGAAAGGAGCTTCAAAATGAGAGCAAAATTTACTGTGCTCCTCCTGCCTGTTTTTGTTTTTTTAACTAGCTGTTCCGGTAACAACGATCTTAGCGCCGGGTTGCAGCCTGATTATGATCAGACCAAAAAAATGGTCGTGGATATTTTAAAGACGGATGATGGAAAGAAAGCAATCCAAGATGTCATGTCCGATGACAAAATGAAGGAAAAACTGGTGATGGACCAAAATGTCGTGGCTCAGACGATTGAACAAACATTAACCTCTGATAAAGCAACAGAGTTTTGGAAAAAAACCTTCAGCGACGCGAAATTTGCTCAAGGCGTTGCCAAGAACATGCGGGCAGAAAATGAAAAATTACTTAAGGATTTAATGAATGACCCTGAATATAGAGCCATGATGATCGAAGTGTTCAAGGAACCAGAAATTCAAAAGCAAATGGCCGATGCCCTGAAAACCAAGGAGTATCGTGAACAGCTTCAAAATGTAATAACTGAGACTATTGACAGCCCGCTTTATAAAGCAAAAATTCAGGAATTGCTCTTAAAAGCCGCTGAGCAGGCAAATACCAAAGAAACCTCAAAAGATAACAAAAGCGGCGGTGAGCAAGGTTCATAATTCCACTGTCCAAAATAAAAACCTCCTCCAAACGGAAGAGGTTTTCTTTTGGCTGCAGTTCTTTTTTACTACTCAAACCCCAGCAAAACTGCAGATCTGAAAAATTATTTTCCAAGCCGGTCCGCGACTTTTCCGGCAATTTCCAAATAAATTTTTCCTAACTGATGGTCTTCCTGATAGATGGACGGCGCAAAGTCTTCATCGTTCCAGTCAGGCTGGTTAAGTGGCAGACGTCCAAGCACTTCCGTATTTAGCTCGTCGGCCAACTTATCTCCGCCGCCGCGACCAAACACATATTCCTTTTCACCTGTCAGCTTGCTTTCAAAATAGGCCATGTTCTCAATAACCCCGAGCACTTCATGATCGGTTTTCATCGCCATCGCACCTGCGCGGGCAGCTACAAAGGCTGCGGTTGGATGCGGGGTGGTAACGATAATTTCTTTACATGCCGGCAGCATGCTATGAACATCTAAGGCAACGTCGCCTGTTCCTGGCGGTAAGTCCAGAAGTAAATAATCAATGTCGCCCCACTCTACCTCGTTGAAAAAGCTGTTCAGCATTTTTCCGAGCATTGGGCCGCGCCAGATAATTGGTGAATTATCCTCCACGAAAAATCCCATTGAAATTACTTGAACACCAAAACGCTCAACAGGAATAATCTTTTCGCCTCGGACAACCGGCCGATTCGTAATTCCCATCATATCCGGTACGCTGAAACCGTAAATGTCGGCATCGATAAGCCCGACCTTTTTACCTAAGCGAGCCAGAGCAACAGCGAGGTTAACAGATACCGTCGATTTTCCTACTCCGCCTTTTCCGCTGGCAATTGCGATAAAGGTAGTGGACTGGGAATTAAGGAGATTCTTTTCCTTTTCTGGTTCAGCCTGACGATGGGCAGCAAGCACTTCATCAGGAAGCTGGTTGAAGCGGATTCCTACTGTTGCGGCACCTGCTTCCTTCAACAGGTTTACAATTTGGGTTTGTAGCTGCAGCTGCTCACTTGTTCCTGTTCTAGCTATCGCTACCTTGACACTGACATGGCTTTTTTCTTCTTTAATTTTTATCTCTTCTATAGCATTTAATTCTGCTAAAGTTTTATGTAAAAATGGCTCTTTGAGGCTGCCAACAACCTCACGGATTCTTGCTTCAGTTAACATTGAAAAACACCTCACCAATTGAATTCGTTTCCATCTAACAGTATATCATAACTATGGCAATATACAGTTAATTGAATCACACATTAAAACCACCGCCATAGGAATAACCCCAGATAAAAAGAGAAGGTGTTCATTCCCGCCTTCCCTTAATCTGTTTCTTTTAATTCCTTTTCATTCGTGAAATATCTTATGATCCCTTTATATATAGAGGCTGCTACCTTCTCTTGATAATCCTCCCGTTTTAATCTTGCCTTTTCAGCAGGGTTGGAGAGGAAACCAACCTCGACCAGAACACCCGGTTTTTTTGAATGTTTTAAAATGTAAACGCCGCCTATTGGCTTGGCTTTTCGATTAGTATTTTCTAAGTTTTCCCTGAGCTCCTCTTGAATAAATTTGGCCGCCCTGGCGTTTTCCTTAAAATGAGGGGCGTAAAAGGTCTGGGCGCCGCTCCATCTTGACGAAGGTATGGCATTTAAGTGAATGCTTACAAAGAAGTCATTATCCTCTTCATTAATCATCTTTAATCTGTTTTTCAGATCCTCCACTTTTCTCCTGCTGTAGCCCCTAGTATTAGCATCTGCCAAATCGGTATCGGTTTCTCTTGTCATCACAACAAGTGCACCCTGCTGCTGCAGATAATCTCTGACCTTTAAAGTGATGTTAAGAGCAATATCTTTTTCAAGCGTCTCGCCCGTACCGGCCCCGCCATCCGGGCCGCCATGGCCCGCATCCAGCAGAATAATTTTTCCGGAAAGCGGAAGACTCCATTCCTTCCAGGAATCATCCTCGGCAAAATCATACTGTAAAATTAAAAATAGTGCTAATAAGCCAACTGAAAAAAAAATGATTTTTATTCTTTTTGTTACCAACCAAATCATTCCTTCCCGCTCGTCCCTTGTTCAATAATTTATATGGGACAAGGCGGGACTTTAGAACAGGAATGAAGGCATTGAATTAATGAAGCCGAAGCTTATGGCGTCTTTGCCCTTTTTCATAGCCCTCTCTCCACCAGACATGGACATATTGTTCACAGTGATAATAGAGCGATTCACTCATGACGCCCTCTTCGCCATTTCCCCAATAAAGGAGGAAATTAAATAACGTATCAATTAAATGCCTTTCTTCATTAAAGCAACGCATTCTTACCTGTTCCATACTTTCCCCATGGTAGCCAAATTTGCTAAATTTAGCTCCTAATAGAAAAGCTTCAAGTGCAACATCATAACAGGCCTCTTCCACCCCAGAATTCATAATCAGGCTTGAGGCAAACTTGGTCGATCCAAAATATTGCCGCACTCTCTCTTTTAATGTATTAATGGATAGGTCCCGAAGCACGGACCGTTCGTATTTAATCTGCTTTTCGCGTCTTTTTTCTTTAAAGGTTGTAATGACAGTCACTTCTTTTCACCTCTTAGGACTATTCTTCATCCTTCCTTACGAAGAAATGCAAAAGTCCCAACCGTTTTCATTTCCAATTTTTATCCCAACTGGACAAATGGGCAAAACCTCTTCTTCCAAAATGCTATTCGCCCTTTTTAATGAAAAAAGTTCCTGTGGACAAAATTATACGTTTATACTAGTTCAATTGCCGTCTCTATAGTACCCCTTTATTTATAAAATATAGTACAAGCCATCGAAAGGAGGTGATTCTTAGATGTCCCACAGCCCAAGTGGTTCTAACAGCAGCCCAAGCAATACTGCTGGCCCAACTTTCCCTGCTGATTGTGCTAACGAGGTAGCCGTTCTTGATGTGAATCCTGGAAACGGACGTGTTCAAGACGTTGACTTTGCCCCTGATAATATCGTTTTACAAGGTTGTACAATCACTACAACTGGAGCAAATGCAACTCCTTTGGCAGATGCCGTAAGATGCTTATCCCAAAATGGCTTCCGCTTTTTAGGAAGCGTTGGCAACAGAGCGATCTTCATTAGATGCTAATCTAATGAAAACGATGGAAAACCAAGGGACTTTGCCCCTTGGTTTTCCTTGGTATTTTTCGGCGAATTATTTGACGCAGTTAAAACTCTTTTTCCAATGAAGTCAAAATACAGTAGAAAGGAGTAACTTACTAATGGACCAAAAACGGGAATTACCAGTGTACATGTTATCCTTTCATCGTTGGGATCTTCAGGAACTCTCTTTTCCGCTAAGACCCTATGATGATCCAGTTCCCGGAAATTTATATATTGAAGATATGAAATTTTCAATTGCCACCCAATTCAGAGGAAACTATACAAAAAAACTCCCAAAAAGATCCTATTTCGTTCAATTGCAGCGTCCACAACTCCTTAATGGGGCACGCGAGTTGCATCTCAACGCTGAATACAAGGACCCCTCCTCAATTCGTAATAAGCTTTCCCTCGATTTGTTCCAGGTCTTTGGGGTTCTTTCACCCCGTTCCCAGCATGTTCGTTTGTACCTAAATGGCCATTATGAGGGCGTCTACTTGCATTTGGAATCTGTCGATGATTTATTTTTTAAAAAAAGAGGCCTTCAAGTCGACTCCATTTATTATGCGGTCAAGCCTGATGCCGACTTTTCACTCTACCGCTATAAATCCGAAGAATTGAAAGAGTCGCTCCTGCTCGGATACCAACGTAAATTTGGAACGACTGCTGATGACTGCAAATTAACTGATTTTATCAATATAATTAATAACACTCCCCATGACAAATTTGAGGAAGAAATTTCGAAGCATCTCGATGTCGAAAAGTATCTCCGCTGGCTGGCTGTCGCCGTCTGTACCCAAAACTATGATGGTTTTAAAAAAAACTATGCCTTATACCGAAATCCAGAAACTCAATTATTTGAAATCCTCCCCTGGGACTATGATGGGACATTTGGCCGGGATTGGGATGCCGAGATCATTAAACCTGATTCCCTATCCATCAATGGTAAAAATCATTTAACAAAGAAACTGTTGGAATGCCCTGCTTTTCGTAAGCAGTACCGGGCTCTGATGGAAGAACTACTTGATACATTATTTACTCCTGACTATTTTGAACCAATTATCACTTCATTAACCGAATCTATCCGTCCATATCTTCTCTTCACAAATGAAGAACAGAGGGAAATTTTCGATGGGGAAAAAGATTTTATGCTCTCGTTTATTAAAGATAGGAATCGATACTTAAGAAATTTAACATGAAACAGCTCCCCCCAATGCGGGGGTTTTATTATGTCTTACAGTTCCCCCTTTCGGATTTCAGCCAAAAGTCGTAGAAAAGTTCAAGCTTTTTTCTGACGGAAGATTTTCTAGAAATAGTTATGCTTAACTCATCAAGAATAAAGGGGAGAAACCGTTATGGAAAATCAAGTGGTGATGATTACTGGAGCATCAAAGGGATTGGGGAGAGCATTAGCTTTGGCTTTTGCCGCAAAAGGGGCAAAACTTGCAATCTGTGCAAGGTCAGCAGAAGCTCTATTCAAAGTAAAGGAGGAAGCTCAAAGGTTTGGAGCTGAGGTGTTGGCTGTTACTGCGGATATCTCAAAACCCCGCGATGTGGAACGGTTTGTTGCCATGGCCGAGAAAGCCTTTGGCCATATTGATGTTTTGATTAATAATGCCTCCATGTTGGGGCCAAGTCCAATGCCATTATTGCTTGATTACCCTGAAGAAGATTTTGCGGAGGTACTTCAGGGTAATGTGATGTCTACTTTTTCAGTAACAAGAAGAGCCATTCCTGGAATGCTCCAGCGAAATATCGGATCGATTATCAATGTGACCTCTGAAGCGGGCCACGTCGGCTACGCCGGATGGGGAGCATACGGAATTTCTAAATTTGCGGTTGAAGGCCTGACACAAACATGGGCAGATGAGTTAAGCGAAACAAATATCCGGGTCAACATGGTAGATCCAGGAGAAATGGATACCGACATGCATCGGTTGGCCGTTCCAGATTGCGATTACCCGCTTGCAAAACCGGAGGATATCGTGGACATATTTTTATACCTTGCTTCCGATAAGTCAGCAGGTGTTACCGGCAAACGGTTTGAAGCACAGTCAGAGGAGGGATTGTAAATGCCGGCAAAATCGTTGGATTTCTATCTTCCCAATGAATTAAATGCCTCCCATCCTCCTGAAAAACGCGGCTTAAGAAGAGATCATGTCCGGATGATGGTTCTTGACCGCAATACTGGCGGAATCAGGCATGACCATTTCTTCCGCTTGTCAGATTACCTCGAGTCCGGTGACCTCGTCATTTTAAATAACAGCCGGACGATACCGGCAATATTACATGCTGAATGGTTGCGAAATGGAGGGCAAATCGCACCAAGGGTGGAAATCCGCTTGGCGAGACGCCGAAATGAAGACACATGGGAAGCTCTCGTTGTTGCCAATCCCGTAAAAATTGGCGATGCACTTCAATTTTCACCTGAATTAACTGGAATGGTGATAGCTGAACAAGTACACTCACCGTTAAAAGTCATTCAGTTTTCAAAGAAAGGAACAGACTTATTTAATATCATCTATGCTCTTGGAGAGCCGGTCCGCTACGAATATATTGAGTATCCTTGGGAACTGGACTACTACCAAACAGTGTTTGCGAGTCATCCAGGCTCAGTGGAGATGCCCTCGGCAGGAAGAGCATTCAGCTGGGAACTAATTTTTCAACTAAAACGGAAAAGAATCCAACTCGATTTTATTCAGTTGCATACGGGATTAAGCTATCTCCTTGACGACCAGTGGCACCAGACACCAGAAGAAAACGAGGAAGAATATCACATTTCTGAACAAACAATGGAGAGAATTCATCAGACAAAAGCTTCCGGCAAAAGGGTGATCGCGGTGGGAACAACGGTTGTCCGTGCTCTCGAGACTGCCGCCCGATACGATGTCCTTTCGGGTGTGACAAATCTCTATATTGACCAACACTTTCCTTTAAAAATTGCCGATGGTATCATAACTGGCTTTCATGAGCCAAAAGCAAGCCACCTTGACATGCTTTCGGCCTTTATTTCGGAACAGCATTTGCTTCAAGCATATGAGCAAGCCGTTTCCTGCGGTTATTTATGGCATGAGTTTGGCGATATGAATTTAATTATCTAATCACTGGCAATAAGCTATAATGGCAGTAGGAAATATCAGTGGGGTGAGAATTCGATGTCTGCTGCGGCTGGGTACGAAGAAATCAGCATTTTAAAGGAAATCGCTGAGCTTTTAAACGAAGGAACAGATATAAGGAATATATTGTCCGGGGTATTGAAAAAACTCCTCCATGTAACGGGCTTGCAAACTGGCTGGATATTCTTAATGGACGAAAATGGTATGCATCAGCTCGCAGCTGATGCAGCCCTCCCGCCTGCTTTAGCCCAGGACGGAAAGCGGCGGATGTGCCAGGGCAAGTGCTGGTGTGTAAACAAGTACAATAACGGGCAGCTGAATAAAGCTACGAATATTATGGAATGTAAACGAATTGAAGATGCCATCGAGGAAAAGGCTGGAGAAACTTGCGGATTGACCCATCATGCGACTGTCCCACTGCGTGCAGGACAAGAACGGTTCGGCATCTTAAATGTAGGCTCGCCATATAAAACCCATTTCGAAAAAGATGAACTTGCCCTGCTTGAAGCAGTTGCCTATCAAATTGGAACGGCCTTAAAACGAATTAAATTAACCCAGAGGGAACAAGAAACGGCGCTTGTTGCTGAGAGGAATCGGCTGGCGAGGGATCTTCACGATTCTGTGAACCAGCTGTTATTTTCCCTCAGTCTTACCGCAAGGGCCGGCGTCGAAATGGCCCAAACAGATGAAGTCAAGCAAACGTTCGGCTACATTCAAGATTTGGCCCAGGAAGCACTCGGTGAAATGCGGGCATTGATTTGGCAGCTGAGACCGCATGGACTGGAAAATGGGATTGTCAGCGCCTTGAGAAGCTATGCTGAAATGCTTGGGTTGTCAATTCAAACAAAGGTTGCGGGTGCGGCCAACATTCCCGGTAAGGTCGAAGAAGCATTGTGGCGAATTGGTCAGGAGGCACTGGCCAATTGTAAAAAGCATTCCCAGACAACGGCTGTTCAATTATTTTTCCAAATGTCCAGCGATAAAGTTCTTTTGGTCATAAAGGATGCCGGCTGCGGCTTCCATTATGATGAAAGCCTAGAAATCCCCTCATTGGGGTTAAAAAGTATGAAAACACGGGCAGAAGCGTTAAATGGGACCTTTCATTTAAAAAGCAAAACGGAAAGCGGGACGGAAATCAAAATTGAAATTCCGTTGTAGGGGGGAGAATTCAGTGAGTATACGGATACTAATAGCAGACGACCATCATGTTGTTAGACGGGGATTAGCCTTTTTCCTGCGGACGCAAAACGACCTTGATGTGATTGGGGAAGCTGCAAACGGAGAAGAAGCGGTTGAACTGGCTAAATCATTGAAGCCGGATCTTATTTTAATGGATTTGGTGATGCCGGAAATGGACGGAATCCAGGCAACTACTATCATTAAAAAGGAACAGCCAGAAATCAAAATTATGATGCTGACCAGCTTTTCCGACCAGGACCATGTGATTCCCGCTTTGGAAGCAGGTGCATCAGGGTTCCAATTAAAGGACATTCAGCCAGATGAATTGGTAACGTCCATTAAAAGAATCATGAGCGGAGAAAACCAGCTTCATCCAAAAGCGACTTCGCATTTATTGGCTAATTTGTCCTCTAAAAATAAACCTGAACGGAATTTAATCGAGGAATTAACAAAAAGAGAGCTTGATGTGTTAAAAGAAATTGCCAAAGGAAAAAGCAATAAAGAAATTGCCGGTGCTCTTTTTATTACTGAAAAGACAGTCAAAACACATGTTTCAAACCTGCTTGCAAAGCTCGAACTCGCCGACCGGACACAGGCTGCTTTATATGCGGTCAGGAATCGCTTAGTAGACTAAAGACGAATGTGGATTGATCACATTCGTTTTATTATGCAAAAAAGGCTCCAGACAATTAAACTGAGAGCCTTTTTAGACGTTTCGAACTGAGGCTTTTTTAGCCTGCTACTGAACGTTATTAATATGTTAGTCCATGACCAAGTTTATAGACGTTACCATCGCGATCTTCATAGGCATATTTAAGCCCTTCAGGCATATATTTGTCCTTGTCAAAGCCTGGCACATCGTTTCTTGATACACAGTCTCCATTTTCATCCACCGCAATAACTTCCTCACTCGCTGGCAATGTCAATGGCAATACGCCAATTGGTTTGAAATTACCTGCCATTACCTCAAACTGTGCATTATAGTACGTATCGTATCCAGCAATCAGGGCATCTGCAAGCGGTTCAACATTTCCAAGGATCCACGGCAAAATGAAATTAACACTTATAATGACCTTGCCTCCGCGAACATGAACACTATCGGAAACTTCCTTTAGATGAGCCATGTTACTTAAAGTCGTTTCTTCGTAATCAGTTCCATCCATTGCTTTTTCCGGTTTATTCTCACAAATTTCCAGCTCTAACAACCCTGGTGTAGCGTTAAAATAGGCACCGGATTTTGGATGTAAAAATAAAATCGCAGTTTCCGCTTCTTCATAGTTATCAGTCAAGCTAAACAAGCCAAGCTCCTGGCATTCCTTCCTAGCCTTTTCCGTATAAGAAGCTGCGCGTTCGGGTTCCTTATGGAAAACTTCCACATAAACTTTCTTCACACCAGTTAAAGGCAATGTCTGATTTGAATTTTTCAAAATAGTTACTGATTTTTTATGAGCTTCATATGCTGCGTCCCAATTTGCTTGATTACTTATCACTGCAGCGGCATTTTCCGGTGACACGTATGTACGATCATCGAATAATCCTAACGCAAACATTTCGGTAAGTAGCCTTATGTTTGCTTCATCAATACGGTTTTCACTAATCCATCCATTTTGGATTGCTAATTTCAGATTTTCAACATCATTTGTATCGGAAACCAGATCCGTTCCCGCATTGACGGCTTTTGCAAAACGTTCTGCCTCAGTCTTATCTTCAACGCCCCAGCTCATTTTATTGGTGACGCCGCTATCGCTGTTGATATAACCTTTGAATCCAAGTAGTCCTCTAAGGATGTGTTGTAAAAAATACTGATTAAAGGTAAAGCCAACCTCTTCGAATGGGATATCTTCACCTTGGAATTTTTGAACTGCACTTTTTTTGATGCTAGGAATCGAGTAATATGGCATGAAGGATGAGCTGCCATGTTCTACTGCTGCTTGGAACGGCGGCAGGTGATACTTTTCTAAGCTTCCTGGAGTTGGGTATAGATTCCATTTCCCCTCTTCATAATGTGGATCAAATCCATTTTCCCTTGCTCCGCCTCCAGGAAAATGCTTAGTTGTCATTGCAATACTATGACTGCCTAATTCTTCACCTTGGAATCCGTCAATGACACGACCGATGACATCAGAAATAAATTCTGGGTCTTCACCAAAAGTGCCATATATCCGCTGCCATCTAGGGTCTGTGACGGTATCAGCCATATACATATAACCCTTCCTTATCCCAACAGCATCCCATTCAGTACGGGCTATTTCGGCAAATTGGCTGATTAACGAGGCATCACCGCCATTTTTCAACTCTCCTTTAGCGGCTGCTGCAAGCCCTAAAGTCCCCGGCCATGTGGAAAAAATCCCAGCAGCATCATTCATACCAAAGATAAATTCAGTATTTTCATTTCTTGAATTAGATGCTATTAAGCAAGGAATACCAAGACGTGTTCCCTCGCATACTTCATTCATGGTATTGACCCATTCTGCCATTTGAGCTGGACTCCAATTGTCCCGTAGGATGAAGTGGCGCAAATGCATATTTTCAATTGTATGAGTTGTACCGTATACCTTGGCCAAGGCAAAAATCGTTTCGCCCTTTTCCACAATCCCCTCATCTAGCACACCATCATGACTTGTCTTGCTTTTATCCTTTTGTGTAAGGCCCATCTGACGGGTATTGATTAACATCATCCCGACCTTTTCATCGAGATTCATCAATGAAACAAGATTCTCGGCACGTTCTTTCGGGCTCAAACGCCAATCCTTATAAGGCTCTAATTTCCCACTATTATTCAAATCCTTAAATTTTAATCCATCAACTTCAATCAGTTTCTTTACCCTAACTTCCAACTTCGGCTGCTTATGCTCCAATTTGTTTACCTCCTAAACTAATTCACTCTAATTATATACTAATTTTAAGCACGGGGACGCTTCTTATGCTCCCCAATTTTGAAATTTAGATGAAGGAGTAGGAAAAGAATTTTAAAACATTAATACTGAATACAAAAAAGACCCCCAACCAATAGAGTTGAGAGTCTTTGAACGTTTGCAAAAGATTAACGCTTTGAGAACTGAGGCGCACGACGAGCACCTTTAAGACCGTATTTCTTACGCTCTTTCATACGTGCATCACGAGTTAATAGACCAGCGCGCTTTAATGTTGGACGGTATTCTGGGTCAGCTTGAAGTAATGCGCGAGCAATACCGTGGCGGATTGCGCCAGCTTGACCAGTGTAGCCGCCGCCGCTTACGTTTACAAGAACATCGTAGCTGCCAACAGTTTCAGTAGCTACTAATGGTTGTCTTACAACAACACGTAAAGCTTCGAATGGGATATAAGTGTCGATGTCACGATCGTTAATAACAATTTTACCTGTGCCTGGAACTAAGCGTACACGAGCAACTGAGCTCTTACGACGGCCAGTACCGATATATTGAACTTGTGCCAAGTTAATTCCCTCCTCTTAATTAACCGCGAAGTTCGTAAACTTCAGGTTGTTGTGCTTGGTGTTTATGTTCTGCACCAGCATAAACGTGTAATTTTTTGAACATTTGACGGCCAAGAGAATTCTTTGGAAGCATGCCTTTTACAGCTTGCTCAAGCATTTTCTCAGCATAGTTCGTACGCATTTCAAGAGCAGTTCTCTGCTTTAAACCGCCTGGGTGATTTGTGTGACGGTAGTAGATTTTGTCGTTTATTTTGTTACCAGTTAATTCAATCTTAGATGCATTAAGAATGATGACATGATCACCAGTGTCAACATGTGGTGTATAAGTTGGCTTATGTTTACCACGTAGGATAGATGCTACTTCAGAAGCAAGACGTCCAAGAGTTTTGCCCTCAGCATCAACTACGTACCATTTGCGCTCGATATTGTTGGCATTTGCCATAAACGTTGTACGCATGAGTTTCCCTCCTATTAAATCGTAAAAATAATATTTTCGCACCTTCATTGGCTATTTCCGTTCAATTCTGTTCCGGGAATGAACAGCACGCCACTTTGTGCAGTCATTTTCAAAAGCTATATTTTCAATCACGATGAAGACTTTCCGGGGCTTTATCGTGGGATTAAAAACACACACATATAATATAATAAATACTTAAGGTAAAATTGTCAAGAAGATGTTACACCTGGATGGGTTGTTTTTAAAAAGTGTTAATAAAACACTTCCCAAAGGTATAACCCACGTGCTGGAGCGGTTTTTCCAGCAGCAGACCGGTCCTTCTTTTCCAAAATGGAAGGAATTTCTTCAGGTGACAGGTCACCAGATCCAACCGCCAACAAAGTCCCCACAAGAATCCGCACCATGTTGTATAAAAAACCAGTGCCGACAAAGCGGATAGTCAAAAGATCGCCATCCAATAAAAAGTCGATCTCCTTAATTGTCCTAACCTTGTCCTGAACCTCCGTCTTAGCGGCGCAAAAGCTGGTAAAGTCATGGGTTCCAAGCAGATACCTGCTTGCCTCCCGCATTGCCTCCAAGTTCAAAGCATAGGGATAGCGGTACACATAATTCCGCTGAAACGGGTCCCTAAAACCAGATAATTGCAATTGATAACGGTATTCCTTTCCTGCAGCATCAAAACGTGCATGAAACGCATTATCAGCCTTTTCAACAAATAAAACGGCCAAATCCTCTGGAAGCAAAGAATTAAGGGCAACTACCCAGCGATCTTCGGGAATTGCCAGCGGTGAATCAAAATGAATCACCTGCCCCTTGGCATGGACCCCCGCATCCGTACGGCCGGAAGCAGTTACTTTCACAGGGATGCCTTTATGAATTTTCTCCAGGGCTGCTTCAAGCTCTGCCTGCACCGTCCGCCCTTTTGGCTGGACCTGATAACCAAGAAACCCGGTGCCGTCATATGAAATAATTGCTTTATACCTCTGCATCAGCCTATCTCCATTATGAACGTAATAGGACCAACAAAATCGTTAATACTGCAAGAAGAACGATTTGTACGGTATCTGCCGTAGCCCAGCTTAACTGGCGGTATTTCGTCCGGCCTTCTCCGCCGCGGTAACCCCTTGCTTCCATGGCGACCGCCAGCTCCTCGGCACGCTTAAAGGAACTGACAAACAGCGGAATGAGAAGCGGAATAACAGCCTTGATCCGCTCTTTTAGAGGACCGCTCGCAAATTCCACACCGCGGGCAATTTGTGCTTTCATAATTTTGTCGGTTTCCTGCATAAGAGTTGGAATAAACCGTAATGAAATCGACATCATTAGTGCCATTTCATGAACAGGAAAGCGGACTTTTTTTAAAGGATTTAATAATGTTTCTAATCCATCCGTTATCTCAATCGGAGTCGTTGTTAA
>NZ_JAGYPE020000093.1 GCF_018343545.2 Neobacillus citreus
CAAACGACGATGCGACGAGCCGAGAATAATAGGCTTTAACTAAAGGGGAAATAAATGCCTTAAGACTCCCAAAAAGGGAGTTCTTTTATATTTATTAAGTTAATTCAGTTTTTAAGGTAAATTCCCAGTTGAGATTGTGAATCGGTTCACTTCAACTAACGGGTGCAAGAGTTAAAGATCGGAGCTACCATATTGGTGGCTTTTTTTTATTGGACTAACGGGGCAGTATAGTTGAATAAAGGTATAAAAAAACATGAATGTAGGCTTTTTTTCATAACTATATTTTTGGGGTGATAAAATGCCAAGAGTAAATTATCGAAGTTATGAAGTGGACGAAATGGCAAGGATGATGAGAGCAGAGGCTGAAGGTGAAGGAAAGCAAGGAATGTTATATGTTGGAAATGTAATAGTAAATCGGTGTGTAGCAACCTGTTTAGACTTCAAAGATGTAAGAACTATTCATGATGTAATATTTCAAGTACAAGGTGGAAATTATTCTTTTGAAGCAGTTCAAAAAGGAAATGTTTTTTATCAAAGAGCAAGAACATCTGAAAAAAGATTAGCAAAACAAAATTTGAATTATTGGAGAGATTACCCAGCGAAATTTGCACTATGGTATTTTAATCCACATGGTCCATGTCCTCCAACATGGTACGGTCAACCTCATACTGGTCAATTTAAAGAACATTGTTTTTATGAACCAAAACCTGGAACATGTGATAGTGTTTATAGCGGTTAAGCTTACTCTTTGAGTAAGCTTTTTTCATGTTCGGAATATTTACACAAAATAAACCTTTAGTAATAGTTTTATACAAGAAAACAAGATTGTGAAATATTGTACTTAAGCTAACGAAGCATTTAGTTAAAGAAGAAATAATCTTCTATATCGCTCTATTGCAATATAATTTCATTTTTTTCGGATGTGCTATTGTAAAACCACTGATGAAACAAAGAATGGTTTATTTAAAAACAAAACCATCCTATTATGGATGGTTAAGGAAAATGGACCTGATTTTTCATATAATATCATATTATAATCTTCAGAAAATGAATCTGGGTTGATTAATCATATTTAAGAAAAACGCTTACAATTTATTGCTGTTTGTACTGAGGTTCTTCACTTTGAATTTCTTGAAGACGTGGTTCAAGACTATCAAGAACCTGTTGTGTTTGTTGTGCTGCCTGTTGATAAAGCTGCTTGGCATTTTGGTTATCGGTTGCTAAAGCGAAGCCTTCAAAGCTCGCTTGTGCACTTTTTAAACCTGCTAGTGCTTGTTGAACTTGTTTTCCAACTGTCATTGGTTAATCATTCTTTCGTATGATTTTGAATTTCGAAAGTAGTATGTGGAAATTATTATTAGCTTATGTAAAAAGATTAAGCAAGAATGTACATTCCAATCGGCGGCATAGAAAACCAATCAATAGGTGGAAGAGTTTAAAGCCTTGCTCCAATATGTATTGGGTAATTTACCAATTTTAACAAAATGCAAAACCATCCTAAAAAAGGATGGTTAAAGAAAATGGGCAAATTTTATTTTATATCTTAATAAAATTGTACGCTAAATATTACTAGGAAATTAACACAATATTGATTAGCACCAAAAAGCACCCAAAGGATGACTTATAAGAAATTAATAAATAAGGTATGGCGGATAATATGGATATGGATACCAGTAAACATATCTATAAGGACCATATAAACCAATAGACCGCCCAATACTCCATCCAGTAATCCTGCTAGAAAGGGGTTTCTAAGATAGGGTCTTCAAAAAAATGGAGGTCTCCAGAAAATAGGAGGTCTCCAAAAAAAAGGTTTTAGAAAAGGCGGTCTAATGAAAATTGGTCTCCTTATAATTCGTTCATCTGTATTTGTTATATCTATTTGTTGTGGCATAACCTGTACTTCTGAATTCATAAAAACAGTCCTCATTTCTTTTTGCTATTAAGAATATGCGTTTATATCCCGTTTCTTGTGCTTATATCATTGTTTTTAATAATTCCAACCATTAATGTCAAGCCAAGTTTTCAATAAAACAAAGGACCACACGTTACTTTTATTGAGGTATTTGGAAACCCTTCAATATCAAAAAAGAGAAAAACATGGGTACCAATTGTTTTCGTTAATCCCAGGGTTATATGTTATAAACTTGTTACTATTTGCACATTTTAAAAGGTAAAAGAGGGTGCTTATTTTGGGATGGATTTTTGGACTTTATTTATTAAATACTGTTTTTATGATAATTATGGCGATTCGAGAGGTACGGCGACCAGCAGTGGCTTTAAATTGGATAACCATTAGTTTTATATTCCCTGTAATTGGATTTGGGCTTTATTTAATTACATCAAATCCCATACGTATGAAACGCCGTAAAAAGCCGACTTCTACTTCTAACGAATCAGACACGCTGCCTGATTCCCTTGGCGGTTCAGCTCAGGTGATCGCACAAGCATTGAAACATTTGACCGTGGATGGATTGAGGACTGGTCATGTACAGGTGCTCATAAATGGGATTAAAACCTATGATCTACTAATGGAATCTATACAGAACGCCAAAAAAACGATTGACCTGGAATATTACATATATAAAGACGACCAAATTGGAAGGCGTATTACGGACTTACTGATTGAACGGTCATTGGACGGTGTGAATATCCGTTTTATAAGAGACGGTTGGGGGAGCAGAAAATTATCTAAAACTCAGATTTTTCGGATGATGGATGCAGGAATAGAATGTCGGACTATTTTTCCTTTACGTCCCCCTTGGATTTTTTCAACTTTGAATAACCGGGATCATTGTAAGATTGTTCTAATCGACGGTAGGGAAGCTTTTACCGGTGGGATTAATATTGGGGATGAATATACCGGATTAAAGCCAAATGTAGGACACTGGCGTGACACTCATGTAAGAGTAGTGGGTGAGGCTTCATCTGATTTGAAAATGATCTTCGAAGACCATTGGAATATTGCTTCACCAGAACAAATAAATACAAAATCTAGAATGAAAACAAAAACTGCAAAAGATGGTTCCCCCATCACTCCTACAACCGGCTTATCAAACCCATTTACCATGTTGACAGAATGGAGCACCGAGTTGGGGACTATTGAAGAAACAAACGCGAATGAAGTTCCGACCAATGGGATGCACCAAGCCTATGTACAGACAGTGGAAGGCAATCCTGGTATTCCTACGCCAGTTATTAGGCAGGCTTACTTTATCGGGATAACACAAGCCACAAAGACTGTTGATATCACCACACCCTACTTTGTACCAGATCAAGATATTATTATGGGACTTAAGACAGCAGTTGAACGTGGAGTACGTGTAAGACTGCTGGTTCCTCGTCAAGGGGATCAAAAAATCGTAGAACATGCAAGTTTTACTTATTACGGAGAGTTGTTGGAAGCAGGGGTTCATATCTACCTATATAACAAAGGCATGCTGCACGCGAAGTCGATGGTTATCGATGGGGAAGTAGCGGAAGTAGGAGCAGCAAACTATGATATGAGAAGTTTTCGCTTAAATTACGAAGTTTGTGAATTTTTTTACAGTAAAGACGTAGCAAAAGACCTTACAGAACAATTTGAGCGGGACCTACATGATTCTGTCTCTTTACAAATGGAGGATATATGTCAGCGCTCTCCTTTACAGAGGTTAATGCAGCAGGGTGCCCGTCTCCTTTTTCCGTTGTTGTAGCCATTAACATAGTATCAAATTTGGGAATACAGAATTGGAAGAGAGATTACTGGTTTATTTTTAAGTTGTTATATAATAATTGTGAAAGGTTTCACTTAAACTAATGGGTGCGTTAATGGAATAAGCATATGTATTAAATAAAGGCTGAATATACAAGATTTTATGCATTACCTGTATATTCAGCCTAATTTTTCATTCAAAAAATATACCGCCATTGACGACATTTCTTAATGCCAAATACACTTCTTCGAAGAAAATAGAATTCCCTTTCCCAAAATAAATATACGGTTCAGTTTTGGGGATGGTTTTTTATGTTCAAAACCAAACTGTCTCTGTATCTAAGAAAGATAAAAAGACCAAGCAGCTTATCTTGCTTGGTCTTCCTACGCCAGGAGTATATTAAATTCGCGGACTTACCTATTTTTAGCTTTTCTGTCCCGCATCAATTTGGCCAAATCCCCCATTGCCAAACGGAAGGATTCGTCTCTAACCTTATGTACGCCGTAGCCCTCTAAATCATCATATCCCCGAAAGTTATTGGTTGTAAAACATTTGTATCCCTCTGGAACTTTAAATATTTCTATATCCACATACAAATTCCTGTTTAAATATAAACGGAAAAGTTCGTGTGTTTCAATCAATGGTTCAGATGGATTCATGTGTGAACTCCTTTCAGATATACCATAAACACCGCGATTATGTTATTTGAACAAAAGACACCTATTTTTTTATCTTCTTGCGGGATCTCTTCTGGCTCTTTAGCAATTGCTCCCTCCTTGGATGGAGGACGAAAGAGAGTGGGTTGCTGCCGAGTTCCCCTGTAATCTTCTTTAATTGGTCGGCATTTTGCAGCTTCGTATTAAAGGATGTTAGCCGGCAAGGAACAGTGATGATGAGACCGTTCCGTAAAGTGACTTTAGTTTTTAGATAAAAGCCATTGGTCCTGACAATATACTCGGGATTAAACCACATGGCGTCCTCATGTTTAGCCGATTTGGTGGCAAACACACATATATTGTGAATCGGATTGACCATGATGGGACACATTGAGATGTCACCAAGAATCCATTTGGCAGTGGCAATTGCCCCTTTTAAATCAAAACCGATACAGCGAATGCTGTCTGCAAGAATTTCCAATGGAGACTTGTCGACAATGATCGTTCGGTCCAGTTCACGTACGAGTGAACAAGGCTTGCCATTTCGGTCATAGTGTCCCGCCATATTCATAAATTGCTGGTTGATAATATAGAATTTTTCAATGTCCAACATACTCGCCCCTCAAATGTTAGTTGGTTGAATTTTTTCCGAAAAAAGATATACTATCCATAAGTTAGTTTTTTTAAAACTAATGGGACCAAGAGTATCGTCTTTCCGGGACACTTGCTCTTGGTTGTTTTTTTGCCCTTTTCACATTTTCCTCAACTCCTTTCCTGCATACAATTGAATGAAGCGGTTGCAAAAATATATAATTTTAAAAGAGCAGTGACTTGACATTATAGGTTTGAAAAACGCTAAGAAAAACTAGAAAGCATCTGACTGACAAAGAGGTTGGTTGGGTAAGAATTTTCATAGTTAGTAGGATATCTTGGAGAATATTTATTATTTTTAAAAAATAATTACACATAAAAAATAACACAAAATATTACATAATTGGTCTGTTTTTACAGAACAAATCGTAACATTTTGTGTCGAATTTTAGCGTTTTATGGCGAATTATTAACGAGTTCTTCTTATAGGTATGAGAAAGGCAAGTATCATTCTTCTTCTTCATCGGTGTCTACCAAGTCAATAATCTGACGAATATCTTTTACATCAAGTGCTTCTGCAATCTTTTCAATATGGCTAAATTCAATTCGCTTCCTTTTTTGATTAGCCAATTCGCTTATAGCTGCATGGCGTACATCAGATAGAAGGGATAATTCTCTCATTGAAATTTTATACGTATCAAGCAATTTATGGATTTTTACATATACTTTTTTAGCCATAGATTGCCGCCCACCAATTCAAAGTACTATAAAGAAAAATTAACATAACGGCACTTTTTAGGTGGTACGCTTAAGCGTAACGTTTCATCAAATCAATTCATGATTGCCACTTTTATTTTCTCCCGCGCTCCTGTACGCCATTGTTTTACTGCCGATACTGTAACTTTTTCCAGTTCGGCGATTTTTTTAACGGTAAGGTCATCCCAGTAGGTGTACAAAAGCCATTTCTGCTGATTTGTGGTAAGCGTTTCGCAATAGGATAACAGGATTTCTCTTTCCAAGGTTCTGTCTGTTTGGAAATCACCAGCTATCCTCCAGAATTCCTCCTCCAGAGAAACACATCTTTCCTTAGCTAGCGCTATTTTTCTCAGTTCCACGAGCAGGCGGCCTCTGATAAACGTATAAGCATAGTTAGTGAAATCCCCCTTTTCGGGATTAAATCGCTGGCAAACCTCCCAAAGGGCAATCAGGCCATGCTGATAAAATTCTTCCTTGTCTTTGTATAGATGAAGGGAGTTGATGATTTTATGAATCATTGGTTTATATTGTTCTGCAATCTGTTCAAAGCTTTCCAACGGACGTTCCTTTCAGGAAAGCGCGCTTTGCCAATGTATTCCCGGGTACCTCTACCATAACGGGAATCCCTTATTTCATCGAACTCCTCTAATTCACTTTCAACACAAAAAAGAACCCCTAACCCACACATTTTCGCTTCAAAATACAAATATGGATGCGTTTTTTTGAATTTCGAACAAATACAATAAGAATTGATGCACGGGGACGGTTCTCGTGTGTCATTTTTATCCATTGGGCTAGAAAAGTTTTGGGGCGGACAGGGGGATACTCATTTTTTTAGATGAAAGCCAACTGCCCCGTAGAAAAGGTAGTTGGCTTTAGTCATGTTGGGATTACCAAAGGGCGGTATGATGATCACCCCTTCATTCGCTCAGGTAGGCTCTGTATCGACTGGACGACTAAATCAAGCTTGGATTCTATTCGATATAGAAGATATAGGGTCACAACGATCGGGAAGCCGACCTCATTGATAAATGAGATGATTTGTTCCACGGCAAATTCTCTCCTTTCCGAATTTATTTTAAAAGAGGCCGGTTTCGTAAAAGAATCCGGCCTCTCCCTTAGAACATATCGATTTGACCAAATTCCCCTGCAAATCCGATACCTAATAACCTATTAAACAATTTCATACTCAACTACGTTGCGGTCGATGACTCTTGCGCCTTTTGACGCAACATATCTGCCGCTGGCCGATGTAAATACATCTGCAGCAATGATCTGTTCCATCGCTTGTTTGACTGCGGCCTCATCAACCGGTTCCTTAGGGTTGTCCAGAGCAATGCGGGCGGTCTTTCCAAACTCCGTACCAAACATTAATTCCAATGTTTTTGCCATTCTTATTCACCTCCTTTCTTTGAGACATGGGGACGGTTCTTTTGCTTCATTTTTTTTCCAATCCTCCTGCTTGCTAGGTTTGAAGCTTCGTTGATTCATAGCATAAATAGCTTTTTTAGATTACCCGAACCGTGCCCGTGCATCATTTGAATCACGAGAATCCCCCCTTAGCTTCCGTTACGCAGTAAGTTCAGTACTGTCGCTTCGTTCTACCTTGTTTAGCGGGTCATTGCATAAAGCAGAAATGGCTGTTGCAACTTGGAATAACTGGTCAACAGTAGATTCCATTTTGATGTTGCTGAATGTTTTGGTTTTTAGAACAGGATTTCCCTGTTCGTCCAAGTCCACCTGGAATGCCAGTCGAAGCTTTGAACCTTCTAATAATGCTTGTGCCATTGTCCCTCACCTCCTTTCACCCTTTATTTATGGTTTTTGGAGGGAAAAGGACAGGGTGGGAAATATTTTTTTGGAAGTCAAAAGGAAAGACCAACGAACAATGATTTAATTGGAAATTCAGGACGGATGATAGAAATAGCCCAAGATATTTAATCATGATCAACCAGATTGGGATTGATAGCGTAATGGAGATAGTTGAGAAAACAGGATAAATGTGTAAACTTTTTTATAAAACAAAAAAACACCCCTTGCAGCATCTAACCCTTAAAAGTGGTATCATAATGGCTAGTGAAATGTTTGAGGAGGATTATCTTGAAAAAGCTTGTAAAAGTTGTTGCAGCCATTATCGAAAACGAACACCAAGAAATTCTGTGTGCTCTTAGATCTCCAGAAATGTCGATTCCAAATAAGTGGGAGTTTCCTGGTGGAAAAGTGGAAGCAAATGAGGATATTTATTCAGCCCTAAAAAGAGAAATTGATGAAGAGTTGGACTGTAAGATTGAGACCTTTAATGAAGTCTTTAATGACATCACCCATGAATACGACACATTTATTATTAATTTGATCTCAATTAAATGTAGAGTAGTTGAGGGAACACCGACGCCAACTGAGCATTCAAAGTTAATCTGGTTAAAACGGGAAAACTTAGATTCGCTCAAGTGGGCACCTGCGGATGTACCAGCAGTTGAGCAATTAATCCAAGAAAAATAGTCTTCTCAAAATGAGAAGACTATACACTAATCATCCGTACCATTGACGATGTAATTATAAAGCTTATTTTCTAAAGGATTTTCCATTACCAAGTTCATATGAACAACTGGCAGCTTTTTGCCCTTACCATCTTCCATGATGGCCTGTTCGATATTATTTTTATCCGGGGTTGCTTTTCCTAAATAATAAAAATCAGTTCCTTCATCATTATCTTTCTTTACAAAAATATGAAGGTCAATCCCTTTTTCTTTTGATGCAATGATTGTTTTCACTTCTCGGGATTCTAACGTTCTGTTGCTCCTAGTTGACCACTTAAGGACCTCAGGGCTTAGGAATTCTTCCGCATAATCTATACTAGATTCAACGTCTTCATTTTTGTGATAAGTCACAAAGATCGGACAGGTGCCGTGTTTTGTTTTATACCCATAAACGGTAGAACTTTCATCGTTAGTCCAATTCAAAAGTTTACATGCATCTTTTCTTGAATATTTCTGATAAAGGGTAAGAAGTTCCTCAGATTCGTATAGCTTAGATTTTTCCTTGGCGCTTTTTATAACATCTGTTACTAAAAAGTTAAAATACGTATTATCCAATAAACTGGCTCGAACCATATCATTAAATGTAAAGGTACCATCGTCTTTTAAAATAATAATTGGCTGATTACCAAACTTCTCTTTATAACCTTGTGTGAAAAATTCCAAATTAAAGACGCGCAAAACTGAAGAAAGAATCTCCTCATCAATAGGACAATTAAAATGAATTAAATTCTCTATAAAATAATCATATTTTACTGATTCTTGTTTTAAAAGAAGGTCTAATAAAATAATCTCATGCTTCCTTTTGCCATTTAAGATCTCCGTAGAAAGCATTGTCAGAGCACTGTTTTGATACTTCGTCAATAACGGTATATCTTCCTTTAGCTTTATTAAAAATTGATAATAGTTCGTGTACTTATCGACTATTACTTCCGGGTCAATGGAATGGTTCGTTACAAAATCATATAAATAAGGAGTTCTACCAATTCGATTTTTCAACTCAACAAACGCTTCTTTTAAAACCTTTAACGCAGTCAAATTACTATTGTTTATCGCTTTAAAAATCTGCTTTTTGGCAATTTCCTCAAAATTAATCGTAGAAACACCTTTAATATAGCTCGTATCCTTAATATAACGACGGATATTATCCTTGTTCTGTGATTTGTCCCCTGAAAGGGCAATGGGAATTAAATAGTTATTTTTATAATTCCCGATAAAATCAATGATTGTTACAAAGTCCTTTGTTAAATGTTTACGAAGTCCCCGGCCAAGTTGTTGTATAAAAATGATACTAGATTGGGTTTGTCTTAGCATGACTACTTGATTAACACTAGGAATGTCGATTCCTTCATTAAAAATATCAACTGTAATGATATAATCTAATAAGCCCTCTTCGAGTTGCTTTACCCGACGTTCCCGTTCATCCTGATTGTGATCCCCGACTAAGGCTACTGTTCGTAGTCCTTTCTCATTGAAAGCATCAGCTAATTTCATTGCCTCCTCTTTCCTACTACAGAACATTAACCCTTTTACTTTTTCTCCTGAAAAGCCATAGTAATGGATTTTTTCAAGAATATGATTAACGCGTTCCTCGGTAACAAGCTTTGCTAAAACCGCTGTTTCATCAATCATCTCACCATTATATTCAAGGTCGGTAACCCCAAAATAATGAAACGGGCATAGCATATCTTCTTCCAAGGCTTCTTGTAAACGAATTTCATAAGCAATGTTATAATCAAAAAGCTCAAAGATATTAAAATCATCTGTCCGTTCCGGTGTAGCGGTCATTCCGATTAAAAAGTCCGGATTGAAATAGTCAATAACCTTCTGATATGATTGAGCACCAGCTTTATGTACTTCATCAATTAAAATATAGTCAAATTCTTTGGAATCAAACTGGGCTAATGTTTCTCCCTTCGAAATTGTTTGAATCGTGGCAAATAAATATTTCGCATTTGTCTGCTTACTAGTACCCGACAGTATCCCAAAATCCGCATCTACTCCGCCAAGTATCTTTTTAAAATCTTCTTTAGCCTTTTGCAGTATTTGCTCTCTATGCACAACAAATAGCATCCGTTTTGGAACAAACCGTCTCACGTCAAATGCAGACAAATACGTTTTACCAGTTCCTGTTGCAGAAATGATTAAACCCTTATTTGCTCCCGCATCACGAATCGCCTGGATTCCTTGCAATGCCGCTTCTTGCATTTTATTTGGCTTTATTTTCAGTGCCTCTTCGATAGAATTGGTACTGTATTGAGACGGTAATTCTATCACCTGGTCTAAAGCTTTGCTTTGAACAAGTGGTGTATACCTCTTCTCGTACGTTTCAATCCATTCTTCATTTAAAGGAAGAGCATCGTTCCAAACTTCTTCAAATTGATTATTAAAATGATTAACAATTTCCCCATTTTCGTGCGAAGTCAACTTAACATTCCATTCGTAATTAACTTTTAATGCATGGGCAGTTAAATTGGAGCTTCCAACAATTAAAGAATAATGGTTTCTTTGATTAAATATGTATCCTTTTGAATGGAACCCTTCTAGGATAGTCGTCCGAACTTCGACATTCTCAATTTTCATCAGTTCCTTAAAGACTTTTGGCTGATTAAAATTGAGAAAGGTTGAGGTTAAAATACGACCCTTTACCCCTTTACGCTTAAGGTCTAGAAAATGGGATTTGAGGGTTGCCAGGCCGCTTTCTGTAATAAATGCTACAGAAAAAATAAATGAGTCGCAGCTGTCTAATTCATCAAGTAAGGTATTTAATACATTTTCGCCTTTTTTTGCATTATTCACTAATAACTTCGGCTTATAAATTCCGGTTTTATTGTACTCTTGGTCAATAAAGCCCTTATGTAAGGAGACTTTTAGATTATCGATAAAATTACTCATTTGATCACCATTCATTACCAATTTGATATATCAATTGTAATGCTACTTGAAAAGGACTGCAACCTAATAACAGATAGAAAAATTCTATTACTGTTTTTAACAACTTTGTTAAAAATAGGTACAGTTCTCCGCACAACAAATGAGATATTTCACAAAACCTATTAAAAAGAGTGCCTGTCACACCCAAGGATTCGACGAAATGCGAGAGGTGACACAGGCACTTAACTCAACTATAAAAAACCTACACTGATTAAAGTGTAGGTCTTTTCCTAATTTATACTAACTGTAGCCCTTAAAGGGGATTTGCATTTTCCACATTTAATGCTCTCTTTATTCGCTGATAGAAATCTATCTAACGGGATTCGATTTTTAGTTCCACAGCTTAAACAATCAATGAATTCATATTTTATTTCGCTGGAAGCACTGTTTTGAGCTGTAGCCTTAGTAGCTGATTCAGCTTCCCTCATTTCGATGACACGCCTACAAACTTCATAGCACTCATCAATATGCGAATTCCCAAGATATTTCATAGCTCCAAAGCTAATTCCCGCAGAAACTGCTTGGCCAATAAAAGGGACATACTTTGCAACCTGCTTAACCGCGACTTTAGCTCCTACTTTTTTTAATAACATAGTTATAGTTTGTTTTGTAATATACTTACCTACCAATTCACTACCAATAGATGAAATAATAACTGCAATTTTACCCTTTATCACGGAATCTAATTGGTCAAGTTGCTCAGGGGATAATCCAAATTTTCTATTGATTGCCGGGAGAAGTTCCATCATTATAACCACATCTGCCCCTACATCAGCACCTGGAACTGGAACCACTGCCGCTGCAGCAGAAGCTGAAGCCCTTTTATTTACCATGGTCTTACACTCTTCTTTAATTCTGTTTAGTTCTGACAAAGTGTTAGGTATCACCGTTTTTACCCCCAAATAATTACTTTTTCACTTCCCATATTTCGACAAACTAATACAAATCCCTCCTTTTTACCTACTTTTTTAGTATAAATCAGAAAAAAGAGTGCCTAGCACCACTCGAATCCTGTCGAGGAAAATTCGACAAATTGAGGGTAGTGACACAGGCACTCAATCTACTCTAGATTTTTAAAGTAGTTATTTAGGTGCTGAACAATCAATTTAAACTCTTCCTTAGCACCGTTCAAATCATAGGTTAATTCTGACTTATAACATAAAATGGTTTCTTTCCCTTCCTTCCAATCCTGATAACCTCTATATAAGAGTTTGGTATTTTCAAACTCTTGTTTTGACTTTTCAATTCCATAGACATAGTAATAGATCTTAAATTTACCGTCTGGCAGTAATACTAAAACCAAATTGGTTTCTTTCCCCCAAACATCCGGACAATAGAATCTAATCGCAACTCTTGGAGACCAATTATGAATCTTCTCTATTACTTCTGTTACTGAAACCTCATTGATAACGGCAGTAAACTGCTTTTTAATTGAAGTTATATAATTATCTCTAACCTCAATTAGATTCAATATTTTACTGTAGTTTTCCTGAACAAAATCTATCATTTTTTGATCCACTTTGTATTCACCTATCACTTCTTCTAAATTTAATAAAAAATCATGTAAGAAAAATAACCATTTACCGTTAGTTGAATTAAACATATATGGTCCTGCATTCTTTTTAACTTCAAAAATCAAATCATGATATAAAATATTCTTCCACGGAGCTGGGACTCCGTAAATTTCATTAATGGATAATATGGCATAATAAGGTGTTTTATCTGGATACCTTGTATTTATGTAAGACTCATAATCATTCAAAGGATTGTTCAAATAATGATAGATTTTGTTTTCTATCACTAATACCCAGTCGCTGCCGGCAATCACAAGGTCTATTCTGTTCCCATTTGCAGTTATAGCCTCACGCTCAACAACTTCAATAAATTCTGCATCAAGGTTTGTAATTTCATTGCTGATGTTCAACAGGTTTATGATACTTGATAATAGCAACGTCCCAAATCCATGCTCTTCTCTCGAATCAATAAAGAACGCTAACACATCACTAATCGGATTTTCATAATGACCTCTGCCACCGATTGAGAATACCGTTTTCTCTCTCTTAGCCTGTTTAAATCTGGTTGCCTTTTCTATGATGTCTTTGTATTCAAGGAAAATATTACTTTTATTCATGTTTATTCACCTTTTCCTCTAAACGGTGCTATTTTTGAAAATAATGCAATCTTTCTATTTTTAAATTCCTCTTTTGATATTTGTCCACTATCTCTTAAAGCCTTGAGCTTTTCCCACTCCTCTTTCCGCACTTTTCTCTCTCGGTCTTCCAAATATAAATAATCTTCTTCTGTCATACCGGATGTCATAGCATCTTCAAGTTCTTTACCACTTAATCCCCAAAGAAAATCCCATTCACTCATAATATTTCTCCTCCAATCCAAAAAAGTAATGTAGATATTAAAAGGCACCACCGCTCCAACAGCAATCAATATTGATTAGTCCCGAATTTGCCAATAAACAAAATCAACCTTTTTTATATCGGTTATTCTATTATTGGGCTAGACCTTGTCAAACAACTTAATAATCATTTGCCCCTCATCATGTTTTAGAATGGTATCGTATTTGTTGATCAACTCGGTGTATATACCGATGGCCTCTTTCATTCTATTTTTCTTATAATAAGCAGGCTGCTTAAATCCGAAGTTCTTTAGCACAACAGAATCCCAAATCGGCATAGAGGGGTTCAAAGTTGCAACCAGTTTGCTTGAAAACGACGCCTCAAACCTGTCCTGTTGTTCATATATATATGTAATGGTGTCTTCAAACGAAGGCGGATTTTCTTTATTCCGTTCCATAAAAGAAAAAAATGTTTCATAGAATAGTGGAGTCCGCTGCCTTACTCGATAGAATCCATTGAAAATCTTTTGGAATTCCTGATCCCTCGATACATCAACCTGATGAACAAGGTCCATTATTTTTTGATATTTTTCAATGCCCGGTGCTGCTTTTGTTAATGCCTCTATAATCTTTGTCTCATCCTTAATGAGCACTGCACTCCACCCTCATTCTATCAAAATAATCAAAATACTCATAAGACTATTTTACTATAAAGCCAATTACCAGAATAAGGAAAATTAAAACTTGGCACTACCCGAATCTCGTTGAGGGCTACTCGACAAAATACGGGGTGTGACAGGCACTCGCCTAATAAGGAAATCCAGGACTATGTTAAAACCGCCGATTCTGAATGGCTATTTCCATTTAGGAAGGAGATTCACCCATTCTTTATGGGGTAACGTCCCGAAATTCTTTCCAATCACCCCTCGGTTTAACTCGTTTACAACCGACAGCCAGGACAGAGTAGAATTTAAGCAATGGCGAATTCAGGTACTTCTGTCGCATCTATCTGAGCATTACCTACTATATTAAAGCCAGATATTTTTTCATTGTTATAACAAAAAAGCAGCTTCCTGTTGGGATAACCGCTTTTTTCCAACTTTGATCCCGATGGTCGTAGCCGAAGGAATACTTATTCGAAATAGAATATGAAGGTTTATTTCCTCCTCACACTTCACCCCACCCTCTCAAACCACCCCGCTATAGCCGGAAAACTCATGAACTCCTTCCTCATATCCCGAAAACTAACCAACTCTTTTCCTCTCACAAACTCGAATTCTAGTGGATATTCGTGACAGTTTAATGGGCTTTGCTGAAATGTTTCCACAAAGAATTGGATCGCCTCTTGCGGGCTGCTGGCATAGATGAAGAAAAAGTCCTTCTTGTTCATCTTCAGGGAATAGACGCGAACCTTTTTAATGCCTAATACATTCTTTCGAATCAATTCCGCTACTTTCTGGTTATCTGCTTGAACTGAGTTTAATATGGATGCATCGTCCTCTAAGGATATTTTCTGATCCGTAAGTAAATGGTAGATGTAATGAGCCAAAGTAGACTCTTCAAAACGAAAACTATCTTCGTAAGCTTCTTTCACCAACATGTGATT
>NZ_JAGYPE020000094.1 GCF_018343545.2 Neobacillus citreus
TTCCTTCTTCCTGCAGCTGTTTCAAGGTATAGGCCATCCTAGCGTCACCACTCTTTGTCAATTTACGATTCCACTTTTATACTCATGAGATGGCTTCCTGAGCCATAATAGATCCATCCGTCATGATAGACCATGCCGCTTGTAGCACGGTTCGCCAACAGAGCATGAACCTCAGGCTCTCTTGGCTCCGGCCCCGTGATCTCAATTTTGATAATCGCCTGATTTAATAAGCCATAAAGTGCTGGCTGTTCCGTACTGCCGACAAAGCCCGTTCGAACAGGTGCACCGTAGCCTGAAAAATCCTTTTGAAACAGAACTTTGCGGCTCTGAGGATCAAACACAAAATAAATGCCTTCGATCGTCAACCCGTGCACGAGATCCCGCACATCCACAAACAACTGGGAAATTTCTTTGGAACCAGGAATCGGGCTGATGCGAAAACCAACCTCCTGCTTGGTCCAATCGAATAAAAAGAGTTTCCCTTCCTGCTCCTTCGTGCTGGCACCGCCGGGGGTTTCGATACTGGTTCCTCCGACAATATCACCAGAACGCAGGACACCAAGGCAGACGGTACTCTGATTCGGGACAACAGAAGTATGCGGGAGGACCGTATTCGTCCGTGAGTCAACAAGATAGATTCCAAGGCCGCCGCCAGTCATTCCATAGCCCGGAAATCCGCCCCAAACAATATGGCTGCCGTCAGGATGGGCGGCTGCACATCTTGGCCGGTGAATGTCTAAATGCTCGCTGATCAGCCTCGGATTCCTACTGTTTTCCAAGTGTTGAATGGGCTTCTCCAGATTGATTTCATATATTTTTCCGCCGGCATAGGCAAACCCAATCAGCCTCGTCCCTTGAACCGCATAGGCAGGAATATTCCCGCCGCCGCCTTTTTCGAGCACCGCTCCACCAAAATTCGTAGCTTGCTGGGCGGTTACCTCATAGCGAAAAAGCTGCATTGGATGCATTGAAGTTCCATAAATATAGCGATTGTCAGCAGAAATGAGAGTTGAAAGTGCAGCACCTTCCGATTGGTACTGCAATGTAATTTTCTTGGCGGAATCCTGCTGTTTTTTTATAAAAAGAAACCCTTCTGCCATACGATGCTCCAGCACCCTCCAGCAGCCCTCCCCATTCCGGTGGATTCGGTTAAAGCCCTCTCCGGAATAACGGGAGTCTGCGGCGTGGGAGGTAAGACTGCAGCCGCCCGCGAAAAATTCATACCAAATCAACGATTTATTGACATCCTTTAAATCGCTTGCTTCCCAATGCCCATAGACGTTTCCGTCTTTGCCTTGATAGACATACCCCGCGCCTCTTGTTCGTTCGGTTGGCGGGACGAGCGTTTTCCGCTCCTTTGTATCCGGATGAAAGGCAACGATATTTTTCCGCTCCGTGCCAATCCCAAGATACACCCAGCCATGCCTGTCAACCGCAGTACTGGCAGGATACTTTTCCGTTTTATCCATCTGCCCGTGGTCGTGAATGGTTTTTGTTTTTGGGCAATATTGCAGAAGATGACAGCTTGGGTACGAAGAAAAATAAATCTGGCCGGAGCAGTCCTCCGCAAAGCTGAAACCAACAATTTCTTCGCCATTTTCTATCCATTGATAATCAAAGAATTCTCCTTTGAACGGATCAATGACCATCAGCATGTTTCCTGCCCCGGTGTAAAACAGGCCGTCTTCACTGCTGTAGGAAGCAAAGGGATAGTCTATATGCTGTTCCGGAAAGAATAACTGCCTGGTTTCTTCTGTTTCCGGGTCAATTATTAATACAAACCCCTTCGCCGCAATCACCAATCGTTCTTCGCCAGCACGATTAATGCAGATGGCCGCCGTTCGGGATTCCTCGGCGTTTACCTGAATGCCGTGGTCTACGGCCCGTCTATTTGTCATCATTAAGAATCCCTCTTTTTCATGGACTTTCGTTGGGGAGGTTTCCCGTTCATGTTTTTTGGTCTTTTATTTACTCTCGGCAGGTGATTTTTCCATAGAATAATAATTTGCTACTTTCGTGACCGCCGCAATGATTTCTTCGATATCCTGTTGCTCGTAAAACTCGCTTAGATTAATACGGATGGCCGTATTCAATATTTCCTCCGCGACTGGACAGAGCCCTTTTGGATAATCCTGTGCTGACAAGCTGAACGGAAATTGGCTGTTTAGATATGCTTGCTTTTGCTGAAACATTGGCTGCACGTAAAGCACCTTTGGGATGTACCCGGCCTGATTCGGAATGCCTTCAGCGGCAAGAGCGGCTGAGAATTCTTCGTTTGAACAGGAGAGAACTTCTGGGTTTAGCCTGAACATATAGAACCAGTACGTACAATAATCCTGTTCCGAAATATCCATCGGATAGAGGCCATCTACCACTCCAACTGCACTATTCAGCATTTCGCCATACTGATGCCGCGTCTCACAAATCCAGTTCAGCTTTCGCAATTGGGCAATTCCCACCGCACCTTGGAGCTCCGTCATTCGGTAATTCGGCGCCAAATAGTGAATGTCGCGCGATACCTTGTCGTCGAGGCGCTGATAATTTTTATCGGCAAAGGCATGGGTGCGGTGGTAATCCTGTTCATTGCCGGAATTGACGGTGACAATCCCGCCATCGCCTGTGGAAATATGTTTAAAATCATTGGTACTAAAGCATCCATAATCTCCGATGGTACCTACTAATCTACCTTTATATCTAGTTAAATAGCTTTGAGCGCAATCCTCGATTACCTTCAGATTATGCTTCTTGGCAATTTCCATAATCGGATCCATATCACAGGGATTCCCGGCCAAGTGCACAACGAGAATCGCCTTCGTTTTTTCCGTGATTTTTTCTTCTATCGATTTTGGATCTAAATTAAACGAATAGGGATGGAGGTCAGCAAAAACGGGAATGGCATTTTGATAAAGTATCCCGATGACAGTTCCCTGATCCGTGATGGGACTTGTGATAACCTCATCTCCTACGGTAACCCCTGCAGCTCCAAGTGCCACATGGATTGCTGCCGTCCCTGACGATGTCGCTACACTGTATTTTACACCATGCATGTTATTGAAATCTTCTAAAAACTGATTTACCTTTTTCCCAAAGTGATAGAAAAGAGTATTCTGATTAAGGGCTTCAATGAGTTCCTTTACTTCTTCCTCGCCGAAACGGTTTCCCGTTCCAAATGGCGTGGTTTTCGTTTTCGGTCCTCCATGAATCGCAAGCTGATTGGTTAGCATCTTCACCCACTCCTCACAATTCCACTTTATTTAGCTGAACCTGCAATACTTGAGTTTTGCCTGGCAGACCATATTTATAGGTAAGTCCGCGTTCCTCGGCATCCGCATCAGCCAGAGGAATCCAAACCTTCACATCCGGCAGTTCCGCAGCTCCTAGGACTTCCAGTCTGCCATTTGCAGAGACCGTCAGCGTCCTGCGTGCCCTTTCCCAATCATTAATTTGCTTGGAGGTCCAGAATGTAAACCCAGCTGCCCTTGCTTTCCTGACTACTTCAATCAGCGCCTCTTTGACCTTTGGCAAATGGTAGATGTGATGCTGATGGAACAAGAAATGCGCTACGCCGTCTACTCGTTTTGCTTTTTCCAAAAACGGCTGAATAATGGTGGTATCCGCAAGCGAAGGGTGATTCATATCCTGCGTCAAAAAGCCAATCTCCATTACGTCGTAGAAGCGGTTTTGTTCATCTGCCAACGAAATTGGGAAGTATGGCTGGCACGTTCCAAACAGAAACCCGACATTCCCTTTTTTACTTGGTCCTCTTGTTTGATCCGCCTGTATGCCATTCTTCTCACACCATTGGAACAGCTCCCCCCAGCCCTCAAACCTTGTGTAGTGGTTTTTATTGGAGGTGAAATTGGTTTCATCGGCTGCTCCCTTTAACCATTCAAGCTGCTCCAAAAAGGCTTCTTCCGACCAGACGCCGTCTTCCGCCTCTAATGCATTATAATGAAGGGCTAACTCGTGGCCATCGACTTTTGCTTTTTCATAGATTTCCTTGCTGAATCCAGGAGCGATGATACACCAAGTGGTCTGGACATCCTCCTGTTTCAATACTTGTAATGTGGCTTCGGCGGCTTCGTTGATGTTCATATCGCTGTCAAACGAAATCATCGCCATATGCTGAACCCCTGCAGGCCAGTACTCGAGTACGGGCAGGGTCAACCCTTTATCCAAAGCGCGCCGGGTTAAGTGCCCAAGGAGGACTTCCCTCCATAGATCGGCATAGGGTGTAAAAAAATAAGGCATCCCCGTTTCCGTTGTTTTCCGGTCCTTTTCCCAGTCTAATTCGAACCCGTCATCTGCCTTGAGAATTCCTTCATCCAGATTTGCCGTTCCATCAGGAGCCGGGATTCCATCCTCTGTTACAGGCGACGTTCCCTGTTGGAGCCCGACAATCGTTTCCGGAATATTGATCGCCCAGCGGTCAACATATCCTTTTCCAACTGGTATTTGCAGAAGAGCTGCTGATTTCTGGTCATCGCCGCTTAATTCACCCGTTTGTTTTACCGATTCTGAGTCAATATATTGCCAAGGATTTGCCTTCAGATAGCGAAGCGGGTCTTCCTGACCGAATTCCGCTGGCAAAACAAGATAACCAGCTTCCAATGGCGGCAGGATTTTACACCCAAGCTCCTGGCTGAGGAGCTCCAATCCTCCGTAACTGATGACAATTCCTCCCGAAGCGGCGTATTCCAATAATGCCTCTTTTATGAGATGGTTTTCACTTGCAAGTCCGACAATCAATAAATCTACTGTATTAAATTTTGATATATCATCTATCATTTGATAGGGTACTCGAGCATGTTCTAACACCTCGATTATAAATCGTTCAAATATATTTTCCTGATGGGACCATCGCTGCAATTCTGCCTGCCCATCGAAAAACAGACCAATTCTGGCCATTTGCATATCCATCTCACCAACCTTCCCCTCTTTTGTTAAGAACATGTATTTAACCTGTATGCGAGAATCATAAACCAAATTATTGGAAAGTTCAATTACTTTTTTGAATATTTTAGTTTTTTTGTTGAATAACTGGCATGGAGACGGTGGTTTGGAGGGATATTCCCATAAAAAAACAGCTTCGAGTTTTTCACTCTAAGCTGTTTTTGTGTGGTATTTTATTTGGGCAGTTTTCCAACCCAATCCCACATTAAAAATCGTATTTATCAATATTATCCTTCGTAAACACCACCCGCTCCGGCAAGAGGATAATGCCGCTGCGATCATCGGTATAGTCATAGCCTTGAATGGTATTTGGCTCAATCTTCACGTGACCGATATTCGGTACATCAAACTCGTCGCCGACCTTCAAATCCTTGCCCTCAACTGTCATCAGATAGGCAACATAAGCAGCCAGTGCCCCCTGCTTTTTCACATCCCACAGCCCGAATTGCTTCACCGTGCCGCGCTTGACAAAGTCCCGCATAACGTTCGGTGTCGAGAATCCAGTAATCGCAATTTTGCCTGCTACGCCAAGATTTTCCGCCGCTTGAGCCATGGCCGGCAGCGCAGTAGCATCCGGACAAATGACAGCATCGATATCAGGATACGTATTAATAATGTTTTGACCGACAGTCAGAGATTTCTGGGCATCATTTTCGCCAAATTGGGTCGTTACAATCTCCCATCCTGGGTGCTTAGCTTTAATTTTTGCCTTGGCAGCTTCAACCCATTGGTTCTGGTCCGTTACTGTTGGGCTAGAGTAAAAGAATGCAACCTTCGCCTTGTCGCCAACCTGCTCAGCCGTCATGTCAATCAGCATGCCGCCCAATTGGTCTGGAGTACCTTGATTAATATAGAAGGAACGGTGCTCAGGGTTAACGTCGGAGTCCCAAGTCAGGATTTTGACGCCGCGTTTTTTCGCACGGTCCAAGGCCTGGTTCAAGCCATCCACAGAGGTGGAAGAAACCATTAAAGCCTTATAGCCCTGGTTAACAAAATTGTTAATGTACTTAACTTGCCCGGCAACAGACGCTTCACTCGGCCCGTCATAGGTCAACTCCACGCCAAGCTCTTTAGCCATTTCCTTTGCCCCTTCACCGCCGGAGGTAAAAAAGCCGACACCGGTCAATTTAGGGATAAAGGCCAGTTTAACATTCTTTTTATCAGTTTTCCCGCCGCCGCCCTCGCCGGACGACTTTTCTCCTTTGCTGCTGCAAGCGGCCAGTACCAGCAGTGCCGATAAAATAATAGTGAGCAGTTTCAGATAACCAGATTTTCTCATTACGCTACACTCCTTTTAAGGCCCCTTCACTTCTGCCTTTTTAATATAAAACTTTTTTAAAAACCCCCAATTGGTTAAACGGAGTAACACGGCAATGATTAACAAAAATCCAATAACCACACTTGTTTCTTGGCTGGTCATACTCATCATCTGTAAGCCATACTGCATCATACCAATCACAATACTGGCAATTCCTGTACCGACTACTGTACCTTTGCCCCCTGTAATACTTGTTCCTCCCAAAACAACTGCCGTAATGACAGGCAGCACGGCTTCTGTTCCGAGGTCTGACCTGGCGGAACTGAAGTAGGATGTCAAGATTAGCCCACTCACACCACCTCCCAAACCGGCTATGATATAAGACCAAATTAAAATCGATTTTACCCGAATCCCGCTGTAGCGGGCGGACTTGCTATTAATCCCCACCAGAAAAACCTGTCTGCCAAACCGGGTTAGATTCAAAATAACCGCAAAGAAAACCATAAAACCTATAAAAAAAAGGATCGGATTGGGCAGCCCGAAAGTTTCTCCATTGGCCAGCGTCACAAACCCATCCGGAAACCCGCTGATTCCTTCATATCCGGAAGCACTGCTGCCGCCGGATATGACCAAAGCAATTCCAGAAAAAAGAAACATCGTTCCCAGCGTCACAACTAACGGCTGAACATTCGTTGTAGCGACAATGGTTCCGTTAACTGCTCCTGCACAGGCACTAATTAACAGGGCAACCAGCACGGCCAGCCAAATGTTGAGCCCATTCATCCAAAGAACCCCGATTATAATAGAGGTTAGGCCGATCGTGGAGCCTACAGATACGTCGATTCCGCCCGTTATGATGACGTAGGTCATCGGAATCGCGGCTAGTCCAATGTAGACATAATCATTCATGCTAAAAATCAAGTTCGTCAAATTTAAAAAGTCAGGGTTCATTACTCCGAAGAAAATGAGTTCAAGGATGAGAAAAATGACTAGAGCGCCCTCCCATCTAAAGAGTAGCTTCATCGCCCTGACCTCCTCCTTCCGCTTCTGCCGTTTCCTTCTTTTTAAATTGGCTATTTGTTAAAAAGCTTTGGAACCTAGAGTCACTGATGACAATGACGAGCAATAAAAACCCGGAAATGGCGTTATTCCAGTAGGCAGGAATTTTTAAATAAATTAATGAACTGTTAATGGCTGTTAAAAAGATTGCCCCAAGCCCTGCTCCCAGCACCGTTCCGAGACCGCCGTTTAAGCTGACTCCACCTAATACCGCCGCCGCAATGACCTGCAGCTCCATCCCGCTTCCGGTTTGGTTCGGGACAAAGCCAATATTCATGACAAAAATCAGCCCGGCAACCGAAGCGGATAGACCAGATAGCACAAAAGCGAGAACTCTTACCTTGGAAACAGGAATCCCAATCAGCCGTGCTCCATCGGCATTATCGCCGACGGCATAGAAGTATCGACCAAACTTGGTCAGCCGCAAAACCAAATAGGCTGCAATAAGAATCACAAGTCCTACCCAAACAGGCAGTGGCAACCCGATAAAATCCGTTCCCGACAGCTTTTTAAAATAATTCGGAATGTCCTCAATCCACTTTCCGCCTGTTAAAATAATCATGAAACCTCGTAAAATACCTAAAGTTCCTAATGTCATAATGATGGCGGGAATCCTCAAGTAAGCCACTCCGAGACCATTAAACAGGCCGGCGAGCACACCAACGGCGAGTACCGCAAGAGACGAAACCCAGCCCGAAACCCCGCTGGTCAACAGCAGGCCGCACACCGCCGCTGATAGCCCCATCGTCGACCCGACCGAAACATCTATTTCTCTCGTTAACAGAACAAACGACTGACCGACTGCCAGGATGAGCAAAATAATCGCGCTCTCCACTAACAAAAGCAAACTTTTCCCTGTTACAAATTTGCTATTCACCATTCCTACGATTGATATAAACACAACAATCAGAACGACAATCGAGATTTCCCGCTGCTTCATCAATTTTGAAAGGAGATTCATAGCGTCTTCAACTCCTTCTGGATCCCGAATGCGGCTGAGGTGATGGAATCGATGGTTAAGTCCTCTTTGGCTATCGTTGTTGTCATCCGTCCTTCATGCATAACAAGCACCCGGTCGCTAAGCTGGACGATTTCTTCGGTATCGGAGGAGATAAGAATCACTGCCAAACCCTTGTGCTTCAAGTCGTTGATCATCTTGTAAATATCTCCGCGCGCTCCGGCATCGATGCCGCGCGTCGGTTCATCCAAAATAATAACTTTTGGACCAGTTTCCAGGTATTTCGAGAGAACAATTTTTTGCTGATTGCCTCCAGATAGATTGCTGATTATTTGGTTGGGGCCTGTAGTGACAACTTTTAGGCTGTTGATGGATTGAGCGGCGATGGCTTTTTCTTTTTTAAAAGGGAGGAATAGGCTGCGGAATGTTGGCAGGATCGTTGATGTGATGTTCATTTTTAAGGAGGCAATGGAGAATAGGCCGTGCTGGTGGCGGTCCTCAGGGACATACACCAAACCCCGGTTAATCCGTTCTCGCAAAGAATACTTCTTAATACTTTCCTTTTCTAAAAAAATATCTCCGGAATCCGATGGCTCAAGGCCAAAGATTGAAGTGGCAAGTTCCGTCCGGCCTGCACTGACGATGCTGCCCGGCTGAAGGCTCCGCCTCCGTTCGTTCCACTGGCGGAGCCAGAACTTCTATTTGTTCCGGCATTAATCCTGCCAACAATTTTTCATAAGTAAAATCTCGGACGGGCCCGTTTGCCGAGATGACGCCATCCCGAAGGACAGCAACGGTATCAGCCAGTTCAAAGATCTCCGTAAGACGGTGGGTAATATAAAACACACCAAGGCCTTCGCTTGTTAATTTTTTGATGGTGGAAAAGAGAGAATTGATTTCACTAAAGGTTAGAGTGGAGGTTGGTTCGTCTAGGATAAGAATCTTGGCATTTCGGATTAACCCTCTAAGCAGTTCAACCAGCTGCTGCTCCGCAATCGATAGGCTAAGGCCCCTGCGGTTTAAATCCAAATTCCAGCCTAGGACGGAGAGATAATGCTGAATCCGCCTCTCGCATTCGGCTTTATTCTCATGCAAACCAATGGTCACGTTTTCGCGAATCGTCATATTGGGGAAGATTAGTGGTTCCTGTGGGACTAGATAGATTCCATGTTTGTGGGCATCGGATGGCTGGTGAAACAATACTTCGCTGCCCCCCACTACCATTTGCCCCTGATCGGCTCGATACAATCCCGTTATGATTTTCATTAAAGTTGATTTACCAGCACCGTTTCCGCCAACAATCGCAAAGACTTCTCCCTTATGAAGGGTCAAATCTACACCCTTTAATACGGGGTTCCCTGCAAATTGCTTGTATATTTGCCGGATATGAAGCAGCTGGTCATCCATTCCAATCACCCGCCTTGTCCGGTTATCACACTAGTAATCTAAACATTTTTTCAAGAAGGAAACTTTTGTCTGCGGCTGTAAAAACGCTTACAACTCAAATATTAAATGACAAAATACCCAGAGTCAATACGTTAATTTTAAATTATCTAAATTTTTAGAAATTAATTGACTTTCCATTTTCAGCCCCCTATACTCAGTATCAGAGTGAACATTTGTTACGTGAATGATTTTTTGTTGAAAGGTTGAGGAACATGACGAACAATGATGCGTTCACTGAAAACCTCCTCGTCAAGGTCGCCTGGTATTATTACAAGGATAACCTCACACAGACCGAAATCGCAGAACGGCTTCAATTATCAAGAAACAAAGTTGTTCGTTTGCTCGAGCGCGCCCGTGCCGAAAATATCGTGCAATTTCATATCCAAGGTCACGGCGTCCACTGTCTGGAAATTGAACGTGATCTAGTCTCCGTCTTTAAGCTGCCTCAAGCCTTTGTCATTCCAACTCCTACTAATAACCTTAGCCGTTCCTTATCTAAAGCTGCCGCTCAATATCTAGAAAACTGCATTTCTAACAATGATTTGATAGGGTTCGGATGGGGCGAAGCCGCATCGAGAACCATTGAAGCTTTATCCATCGACCTTGCCATCGAGGTATCTATGGTCACTCTGACTGGCGGTGTTAACTACTATTTTCACAAGCGCGATTACTCCATGGAGGGCGGCCTTGATAAATTTAAAGGCGGAATCCATGTTATTCCGGCGCCGTTTCTCGCCTCCTCGGAGAGAATGGCGAAAAATATGTTATCAGAACCTTCGGTGGAAAATATACTTGATTTGGCAAGTTTGTGCCACCACGCCGTCGTCGGGATTGGCGGTTTGTCCTCCGATTCGACGATCATCAAAGAAGAAAAGATGACCCTTAACGAACTGCTTTATATTAAAAATCAAAATGCCGTCGGCGACATTCTTGGCCAATTTTTTGATGTAAAAGGCGAGCTTCTGGAATTGCCGCACCATAACCGGTTAATCGGCACCCATCTTCATACATTGAAAAAATTAAAAAATGTCATCGGCGTGGCCGGCGGTCCGCATAAAGTGGAGGCCATCTTCGGTGCGTTGAAAGGAGGTTACATCGATACCCTGATTACCGATGAAGAAACCGCTGCTTCACTACTGAAAAAGGAGGCTGCTTTTTAAATGGAGTATATCCTGGTTTTTGATGCCGGCACTGGCAGTGTGAGAGCTGTTCTTTTTGACAAAGCGGGCAAGCAAGTGGCCGTCTCGCAATACGAATGGACGCATTTGGAAGACCCGCGCTATCCGGGCTCGATGGATTTTGATGTAAACCGAAATTGGGAGATCATCCAAACCTGCATCTCCGAGGTGTTGGAGCGGTCCGGCGTTCCCCCAAGCAGCATTAAAGCGATTAGTGCCACAAGCATGCGCGAGGGCTTTGTCCTCTATGACGAAAATGGAAAAGAAATTTGGGCCTGTGCCAATGTCGATGCCAGGGCGATGGCTGAAGCCAAAGAGCTTAAAAATGGCGAGCCCGAGCTTGAGAAGCGACTCTATGAATTATCCGGACAAACATTTGCCCTAGGCGCCCTCCCCCGTTTGCTCTGGATCAAAAATAACCAGCCGGAAATCTATGAAAAAATCGCCTACCTAACCATGATCAATGATTGGATTCTCTTTAAACTCACCAGCAAACTTCAAGTAGACCCCTCTAACGGCTGTACCACTGGACTTTTTGATTTAAACAATCGTACTTGGACACCAGCCATTGCCGAAGCCTGTCAGCTAAAAAACAACATCTTTCCTCCCGTAAACGAAGCAGGAATTCTACTCGGAACCATTCCAGAATCTATCGCTCATTCTACTGGACTAGCAAAAGGCACGCCCGTTTTTAGCGGCGGTGGTGATGCGCAGCTTGCATCCGTCGGCGTCGGCGCCATTGGTGACGGCCAGACCTTTATTTGCGGCGGCAGCTTCTGGCAGCAGGAAATCAACATAAAAGAAGCGATGATTGACCCTGACTGCCGAATCCGTGTGAATTGTCACGCTGTCCCGGATTTATGGCAAATTGAAACGATTGCCTTCTTCCCTGGCCTTGTCATGAGATGGTTCCGCGATGCTTTTTGCCAGCTTGAAAAAATGGAAGCCGCGCAAACCGGACGCGATGCCTATGAAATTTTAGAAGAAAAAGCAAAGGATGTTCCTGTCGGTGCGAACGGCATTATCCCAATATTCTCAGACGTCATGGATTACATCTCATGGCGGCATGCAGCCCCCTCCTTCCTTAATCTCACTATTGATCCCAACAAAACCGGTAAAAAAGAAATGTTTAAATCGATCCAGGAAAACGCCTGCCTCGTGACCTATGGCAACCTGAAGATTGTCGAGGAGGTCACCGGGCACTACCCTACGGAGGCTATTTTTGCTGGAGGTGCTTCCAAAGGTAAGCTTTGGAGCCAAACGCTGGCAGATGTGCTCGGCATTCCTGTTAGGATCCCTGTCGAAAAAGAAGCGGCCGCCCTCGGTACCGCGATTATGGCTGGGGTGGGGGCTGGTTTGTTTTTAGATCTTGAGACTGCTATTTCGGGGCTAGTGAAGTGGGAACGGGTTCACTATCCTAATATGGATAACCATGCTCGGTATCTATTACTATATGAAAATTGGCGTGAGGTTTATGCCGAGCAGCTGCGATTAGCCGATTCGGGAAAAACCAACCACATGTGGATGGCACCCGGGTTGAGTGTTTAATTTTTGAAAGGGGGTGAAACGGCAATGTTTCACGTGAACGAAAAAAATCTGGAATACCGTTATGGCAGCCACGGGCCGAAGTACTTACGTAAAGGACCGAATGTCGATATTGGCGTGGTGTTGTTAAAACCGGGCGATGACCACGAAAATCACTACCATACTACGTGCGAAGAAATCTTCTATATCCTTGAAGGGGAAATGGATATTTATATAGACGGCGAGCCTGTCCACGTTAAACCGGGCGATATGCTTCAAGTGCGGCCATTTGAAGCCCATTATCTTAAAAATACTTCCTTGGTTGATTTTAAAGCTGTTTTTATTAAATCACCGCATATCAGCGAAAGGGACACGGTCATTGTAGAAAATCCGAAGATGAAGGAGTGATTTTGAAGATGAATTGGGGATTTCAAAATAGAATGAGTCAAATCTTTCCGGGTGGCAAGGCGGTCATGCTGGCGATAGACCACGGCTATTTCCTCGGCCCTGTCCATGGGTTGGAAAAACCGGGCGAAACCGTTCGTAGCCTGCTTCCTCATACGGATTCGTTATTTGTGACTAGGGGGACACTCGATTCCTGCATCCCTGCCGATGTGAATAAGCCGATGCTGTTGCGAGTGTCCGGCGGTCCGAGTGTGCTAAGTGACCTTTCCAATGAAACAATTGTGACGCCGATTAAGGAAGCGATTCGCCATAATGTGGTTGGTGTCGGGGTTTCGATGTTTATTGGCTCGAAACATGAAACGCAAACCGTAGCAAATTTAGCGAATGTCGTTACCGAGGCCCACGAGTATGGGATTCCGGTGTTGGCGATTACCGCTGTCGGCCATGAACTGGAGAAGCGGGACGCACGGTTTTTGGGGTTGGCTTCCCGGATAGCCGCCGAAATGGGAGCGGATATTGTGAAAACCTACTATTGTGAAGGATTTGAAAAAGTCACCGGAACCTGTCCAGTGCCGATTGTGATTGCGGGCGGTCCTAAGTTGGAGACCATTAAAGATGCGCTGGAGCTTACGTTTAATGCGATGAATCAGGGTGCGGCGGGCGTTGATATGGGCCGCAATATCTGGCAATCGGAGTATCCGGAAGCGATGATTCAGGCGATTAACGGGATTGTGCATAAGGGACTGAAGGTTGGTGAGGCGCTGGAGTTGTATGGGCAGTTGACTGGGGTGAAGGTGGGGTAAAATTGTTGTATTTATTGGTTCGGAGGGCAAAACCTGGCCCTCCCTTTTTATTTGGTCAATTTTCACTACATAGTTTGTGCCTCTCAGTACATAATTCATGGATCTCACTACATAATTTCCGGTCCTCACGACACTTTTTGGAATAAATAGGTAACTTTTTAAACTTACTCTATTCTCTCTACATAATTTGGACCTTTCACTACATAATTCCAGGATT
>NZ_JAGYPE020000095.1 GCF_018343545.2 Neobacillus citreus
AGACTGCCGCTGTTCAAACTCTTTTGTCATAATCTCATTCCGCTTGGCAGTTGCCTTCCAGTTAATCCAGGAAAATCGGTCGCCCGGCTGGTAGTCCCTGACGCCGACCGCCATGGTCGTATCGCGCTGGACCCGTTCGCGGGATGCCGTCAAACCTTGGTCATACTGATGCTCAAAGGGACGGTAAAGGAGCTCGGTATAGGCCGGATAGACAATGATTTTCCCTTCAGCTGGGCGTGTTTTTTCCTTTTCAAATAAGCCGAGCGGGTCGCCGGCCCTAAGGGTAAAGGTTTGAAAAAAATGCTCGCCGCGCGGCAATTTATCGATGATATATTCATAGGTAAACTCTTTTTTAAAACCGGGAAACAGAATGGCCTTCGGGGAGCTGGCTTTATCGGCATATTCTAATGATTGGTCCAGGTTATCTTGGACGATTAAATAAAATAACGGAAAGCCTTTCGACCTTTTTATCTGGACGGTTACTTTTAACGGCTCCCCGGCATTGTAATCCGTTTTGGGCAGAATCCTTTTGACTTCCAGTTCGTTCAAAGAATAGAAGGAAAGTGCAACGCAATAAATCGCAAACGGCAGGAAGCTGTAAAACAGAAACCAGCTGACAAATCCCCCTTGGAACATTGCATAGGAGAAGGTCAGGAAGATCAAGAAAAATAACAGGATAAACTTCCAAGCCCTTTTAGTGAATTTCCATAGTTTTTTCATTTTACTTCACAAGCCTTTGGACAGGAACGGGAACTCTGTTAACTACACGGTTCACTACTTCCTCCGAGGTGATCCCTTCAAATTTAGCTTCCGACTTTAAAATAATCCGGTGCGACAGGACGTATGGCGCTAAATATTGAATATCATCCGGCAGCACATAGTCACGTCCAAAAATAAAGGCATAGGCTTGCGCAGCTTTCATCAGAGCAATGGATCCCCTTGGGCTTGCGCCGAGGTATACACTTCCATACCCCCTTGTCCGGTTAACGATATCCACGATATAACGCTTGATCGTATCATCGACAAAAACCTCTTTGACCTCTTGTTGTAGCGCCCGCAGGCCCTCCAGATCAATAACAGGCTGAAGGTCCTCGATTGGCGGCACCTTTTGAGCCCGGTTCAATACCTCGATTTCTTCCTGGATGTCCGGGTAGCCCATCTTCATTTTTAATAAAAAGCGGTCGAGCTGTGCTTCCGGAAGCGGATATGTACCTTCATATTCAATCGGGTTTTGCGTCGCCATGACGAAAAACGGTTTTTGGAGTTTGTGGGTCACTCCGTCAATCGTGACACTCGCTTCCTCCATGCCTTCAAGTAGTGCCGACTGCGTCTTCGGCGAAGTCCGGTTAATCTCATCCGCGAGGATAATATTACCCATCAGCGGGCCAGGGCGAAATTGAAACTCCATTTCCTTTGGGTTATAAATGGACACCCCGGTTACATCTGATGGCAGCAGGTCCGGGGTGAACTGAATTCTCCGAAAGTTAGCATTAACTGATTTAGCTAAGGCACGGACCATCATCGTTTTTCCGACACCCGGCACGTCTTCAAGCAGAACATGGCCTCCTGCCAGCAGCGCGACAAGGCTTAGTTCCGCGACATTTCTTTTTCCAATCATAACCTTTTCAATGTTCGCGAGAATTTTATCTATTGTGGGATTCCATTGTTCATGGGCCAAGGTTGACTCCTCCTCATTCAAAAAACCAAATAATTACATTCTATCTATGTATTCGATTTTTCTCCGAAAAATTCCTGTGAAAAAGACACAGATATTTCAACTATTAGACTGATGATAAGGAGGAAATGTTTCTTACTTTTTTGTTAAATTATAAATGTACGTTTTAACAAGTTTATACACATAACTCTGCCCTGCTGTTTCTGTATTGGGGTTGTATTTTTCACCGTTTACAATGTTATTAGAGACAATTCGAATTCCCAAGAACGGTACTTGGAAGCTTTCTGCAACTTGGGCGGATGATGCTGCTTCCATTTCTTCCACAAAGGTACTGAATAGGCTGTTCAGCCAATTGATTCGGTCCACTTCGTTATTCCATACATCCGCTGAACCGATCGTACCTTCGACAACTTTTCCTTTGTGATACTGGTCCGTTATTTTCATAGCATCAGCAAGCAATGCTTGATCCCCTTCGAAGTAGCGGATTTGCCCCGCCTTCACCTCTTCTTCACTTTCCTCTGAAGCGGTTAAGTCCATAGGCATCCACCTAGTCGGGGTAATCCCTTGATTTTTCCCTCTTATTTCTGTTTTAAACGAGCCGATATTGGTCACTCTTTTACCGACAACAATATCAAATACATGTATATTGGGAACATGGCCGCCTGATGTACCTTGATTAATAATAGCAATCGGGTGATATTTGACGATGGCAATGGCCGTAGCCGCCGCGGCATTTTCCATTCCTTTTCCTGTTTTTGAAACGATAACCGGATAGCGGTTGATTTCGCCTTTGTAAAAAACAAACGATCCATACTTTTCTTTTTTAACTTTTTTTAATCCCTGAATTAACTTGTCAACCTCGACCGGCATGGCCCCTTGGATAACGATCGGCCTTTGTGCTGATTTTGCGTGTACCTCTATTTTAAACATTAAAAAGAAGCTTAAGACTATTAAGGCCGCCGGGATTATTTTCTTAGCAATCATGATTGGCATCTCCCTTTCATAAAATCCTTCAAAAAATAACAAAAAGACTACCTCCTTATTATCAGGAAGTAGTCTCTGATTTAGCCGAAATATATTTGTTCAGGCAGATTCATAACAAGAATGCTCAACTTTTACTTTCGGCGAATAACCGGAAGTATTACATGGGATGGATAGTCTTCCTCGTGATAAATTATTTGCATGGCAGGTCTTGATTCCAGATCTGTCAGCATTGTTCCACCATTATTCATATTTACATCAAATCTAGGGAAATTGCTTGAAGAAACTTCAACCCTGATTCGATGTCCAGGCTTAAAAACATTACTCGTTGCCCACAGGTCAATCTCATATGCTTTTACCTCATTACCAATCCGCTTGTAAACATCGCTAGCCCGGACGATTCCATCCGTTAAATTGTAGGCGGTCCCGTTAGGCAGTACATCCACTAATTTGGCGGTGAAATCGGTATCAACCCCATCCGTTTTAGCATATAAAACCACTTTAATTGGTCCTGTGACCTCTAGCTCATCCTCTAAAACTGGACTAGTAAAAACAAGGACATCTTCCCGTTCTTCAACTGCACGCTGATCAAGAGGCCCAGTTAATGCCCCCGTGTGAAGTAACGTTCCGCCCCCTGTTGTCGGGACAGGGTGTTTGGGATTGAAAACAAATTGGTCAAAGGGTTCGCTTTCGGGAGGTTCGGTAGTAAGCTGCCCATTACCAAATCTAGTATTGGCAACACCTTCACTATGAAAATAGTAAGGAATATGCGTGGTATCAGGTAATGGCCAGATCTCTTCTTCACGCCACACATTTTCTCCCATCACAAAAATCTTAACTGGTTTCTCAGAAAGAAGGCCCGTATCGACCCCTTTTAACCACTGATCAAACCAGCGAAGGTGAAGATTTGTTAGGTCTTCTTTGTAGTTAATCCAGTTTTCTGAAGCATGCAGCCCAAATCTGCGTTCCCCGATGGAAAAACCGAAGTTCCCGTGGGCCCATGGGCCAATCATTAACATTTGCGTTTGATTTGAGGTCTGTTTCAACTTTACAAAGTTAGCAATTGAAGGTCCTAAGAAACAATCGTACCAGCCAGCAAGATGGTAAGCCGGCACGTTTATTTTCTTCAATTTTTCTTCCGTCAATGAAACTTGTTTCCAACCATCATCGTCAGGCTTCCATTCAGCCATTTCGAAAAAATAGCTTAATATGTCCAAACTTTTTAACGGCGGCCATTCCTTCAACGGTGCAGCTGTATACCAATTTTCAACCGTGTCGATATACCCGGCCAATTCCCGCATCTTTTCTTCATATTCTGCTAGGTTCATATATTTTCGTTTAAGCTCATCGCCAGCAATAGACTCAAGTGCCCATGAAACATTCAGGCCTAACTCATAAACCCCATTTCGAAAAAAGCCGCCCTCTCTGATATCACTTAAAGTTTGTGCCGGAAAGATAGCTTTTAAATGGGGGGGATTTTCGGATGCAGCAAGCAATTGTGTATAACCGTAATACGACAAACCAAACATTCCGACGTTTCCATCAGAATATGGCAGTCCCGCTGCCCATTCAACCGCATCATAGCCATCATTTCCTTCGTGTTTAAAAGGATAAAAGTTCCCTTCCGAAGAAAATCGTCCTCTTACATCCTGAATAATCACTACATAGCCATTTTCCACCAAACGGTGCGTGTCCAAATAACGATGAGAATAATACCGTTCATTTTTGTTATAGGGCAGACGTGTAAGTAAAACAGGATATTGATTCCCATCGTTTGGCCGGTAAACATCAGCATATAAAATGGTGCCATCTCTTAACGTACAGGGGACATTTTTTTCAACTAATATTTGATTGACTGCCATTCGGGTATTTCTCCTTTTTCAATCCTATATTTAGGAGTTGATATTGTTTATTAATGGCTTTTGCATAGCCATTACCCTACTTGTGAAGACACTAATGGCAAGCATGATAAATGTGTTAATGGCAATTGCCACTACTCCAATATCCAGATCTTGGATCAAGTGCGGTGCGTGCGGGAAAAAACTTGCCATCGTTTTGTCTGTGATGGTAAAGTACGCAACCAAGGCGACACCTACAACCATGCCGACAGAAGCACCCATTTTACTAACAGGATTGCGCTTCATCAAGCTAAATGCTAATGGCGGGAATAGCTGCAGCACAAAACTATAAGCCATTGTCAATAGAGCAATCATTGTATTTCCGCCGAAAAAGGTAAAATATAACGATACTAATGAAATGATCGGCACAAAGATTTTCGTTAATTGAGCAAGCTTTTTGTCAGATGTTTCTGGCTTAATAGCTTTATAAACATTTTTTGATAAGGTCGTAGCAGCTGTAAGGATTAATAAGGAACAAGGAACAAGGGCTGCCAATAACCCAGCTGAACCAACGACACCGATAAACCATGGCGGCAATGAGGCTTTTGCAATCTTAAATAAAGCGAGGTCGGATGCCGTTCCTTCCAAGTTAGGTAACTGTAACACCGCAGTAAAGCCGATAAATAAGATAAACACGAGAATGATTTGATATAAAGGCAAAATGGCCGTGTTTTTCCTTAAAGCAGATTCACTCTTGGAAGATAAACTAGCTCCAAAGCAATGCGGCCACATATACTGCCCCAATGCAATGGTTAGACAGATGGAGACATACCAAGAAATACTCAAACCTTGATCAGGCATTAACAGGAATCCTGGTTTAGCTTGTTCCAATGTCTCGAACATTGGCTGAATGCCGCCATAATAATGGATTGGCAAATAAATACCTAAAAACAAAATAACTACAAGCATAAGCAGGTCTTTTAAAACTGCTGTCCAAGCTGACCCGTGAATACCTGAAATATATACAAAAATCGTTACAATAATCATTCCAACCCAAACGGCAATTTTCGGCGGAATCATTCCGTAGGATGCCTCGGACACAATAATCTGAAAACCCTTTAATTGCAAAACAATATAAGGGATCATGGATATAACACCAATTACAGCAACAAGCAACCCTAAGGATTTACTGTTATATTTCTTCGCAAAAAAGTCGGATTGTGTCAGCAAATTATGCTTTTTTGCATAACGCCAAATAGGTGGCAAGATCCAAAATGGAATCACATAGGTCAACGCACAAAAAATGTAGATGGTAGGACCTCCCATTCGATATGCGCCACCACTGGCACCCAGGAACACAAAGGTGGAAAACATTTCACCAGCCATTAATACGAACATGATGAGAGAACCGAAATTTCTCTCCGCAACCGCCCACTGCTCAAGCTTCATTTCTTGCCCTTTACGCGCACGAATTCCCAAGTATATAGCTGCAAATAGGGTTAATCCAATAATTAGAATCGAGCTATTCATTGATTTTCCTCCTGTTTATCATAGATAGCATTACAGATATATAGGCAGACAGAAGTTAACACCAGCCATAAAGCCGACCAGAATACAATAAACGGAAGGCCAAGTACATAAGGTTCAATTCGATTGATGACAGTTAGTGAGCCGATAGCGGGAATGATGGTTAATATAGCAATCCATTTCTTCATGGGGTAAAATTCCTTCCTAAATAGAGTGGTGATTGTTTTGCTGCATAACAATAGTTCGTAGAAGTTGATATCCGAAATATAATATAGAATATTGATAATAGTCAGAAAACTAAATAGATACTTTGAGAAACTATACCTCTCCTAGTATGAATCAGTTTATGATTAGGAGAGGTTGATATAAGTTCCTTTATAATGCTTTCTTTTCAAGAGTTTCCGTATTTTTAGCTGTTTTGTTGCTTGATATCTGAACTAGTTCAGCTTTGAGCCCTTTGAAGGTTGAATAACACATAACCAACATTAGTATGGCAAGCGGGATGGATGTTGCGACAAGCGCAGATTGCAGTCCCTTTAAGCCGCCAGTTAAAATTAGAACAGCAGAAACCGCAGCAATGACGACACCCCAAATGATTTTAGTAATTTGAGTAGGATTTGGATTACCGTTTTCACTGATCATTCCCAATACAAAAATAGCAGAATCCGCAGATGTAATAAAGAAAATAATCACGAGTACCATTGCCAAGACAGATAAGAACGTGCTCATTGGGAAGAAATCAAAAAACTTAAATAAGGCAGATGTTACATCTGAAGAAACAGCTTCAGCAATTGCTGTTTTACCGTGATTTTGAATTAGGTCGAGTGCCGAACCTCCCATAACAGCAAACCACAAAAAGGAACCGAGAACCGGAATAAAGACAGCACCCATCATAAATTCTTTAATGGTTCTTCCTTTTGAAATCCTCGCTACAAAGCTTCCTACAAGCGGAGCCCAGGCAATCCACCAGCCAAAATAGAACAGCGTCCAACTACCAATCCATTCACCTTTCCCCGCATTATACGGCTCCATGCGAAAGGACATGCCGATAAAGTTTTGGGCATAATCGCCAATTCCTTGTAAAAAGATTTTAAAAATGGACTGTGTAGGTCCAAGAATCAACATAAATCCTAATAAAGCGAATGCTAGCAGCATATTAAGATTGGACAAGTGTTTAATACCGGCCTGCAATCCAGAAACCGATGATGAAAGATAAAGAATCGTTGTAATAGCAATGATGATAACCTGAATATAAAAACCTACTGGAATACCCCAAAGATAATTCATACCGCTGTTTACTTGCAATGTTCCAAAACCAAGGGAAGTAGCAATTCCAATAACAATGGATAAAATAACTATGATATCAATAAATTTTCCAAAAGAACCTTTAATCTTGTCACCAACTAATGGATAAAAAACAGAACTTAATGATGATGGCAACTTCTTTCTAAACTGGAAAAATGCTAAAGAAACACCAACAACAGCATAGCATGCCCACGCGGAAACTCCCCAATGCAGATATACAATTTGCATCGCAAGCTTTGCTGACTGCTCAGAATTTGCCTTCCCAAAAGGAGGGTCAATATAATAGGAGACAGGTTCTGCCACGCCCCAAAAGACAAGGCTGATGCCAATCGACGCGCTGAAAAGCATGGCAATCCATGTAGCTGTTTTATATTCCGGACGGTCGGAATCATCGCCTAAACGGATATGGCCAAATTTTGATATGGCAATATACATACAAAAGGCAAAGAAAACAAACACACTTCCAAGAATAAACCAACCTAAGTTGTTATAAATAAAGCCTAGTGATGAATTTGAGAAATTCTCCAGTTGCTTCGGAGCAAAAATACCGACACTGATCAGCAACAGACTTAGAACTAATGAAATATGAAAAACAGCTTTCTTGCTATTCATCTAATCACCCTTATCAGTAAATTTCAATTTTTTCCTCTTAATTACTTGTAAGCGATTTCCAAAAGTTGTATAAAAATAAAGAAAATTATTTATAATCAAAAATAATATAGCAGTCTATGGAGGAATTTCTCCTCATAGACCGCCGATCAAACATTATTTTAACACTTTAGATGCTGCGAGAGATCTGACAATACCTTCCACTCGGTCTCCTACCTCAGATGTAGAAGAGGTACCCTTCATATCTGGTGTTAGAATCTTACCTTCCACTAGCAGCTCCTCGATGGCATCTAGAACTAGCTTTCCATAGTTTTCATATCCAAGGTGATCCAACAGCTGACTTGCGGACCATATCGTTGCCAACGGGTTAGCTAAACCAAGACCTGCAATATCCGGCGCAGAGCCATGAATCGGTTCAAACATCGATGGGAAGTTTCTTTCAGGATTGATGTTCGCACCGGCAGCCAGTCCAATTCCTCCAGCTAAAGCGGCACCTAAATCTGTTAAAATATCACCAAATAAATTTGAAGTAACCACTACTTCAAACCGTTTCGGGTCGGTTATCATCAGCATCGCAGCTGCATCAACGAGATAGGAGGCCGTTTTCACATCCGGGTAGTCTTTGCTGACTTCCTCAAATACTTGATCCCAGAAAACCATTGAATAGTTTAAGGCATTACCCTTACTGATACTAGTCAGAGATTTGCCTTCTTTTCTTGCTGTTTCAAAAGCGTAGCGGATCACCCGTTCAGTGCCTTTGCGGGAAAACACTCCGGTTTGCAGCACGACTTCATTTTCTTGGCCCTTAAATAACCACTCACCAGCTCCGGCATACTCCCCTTCACTGTTTTCACGGATAAACAGCATGTCCACATCTTTCCGATTAATATCTTTCAATGGACATGGTGCGCCATTGATTAACTTAATGGGACGGATATTGATGTATTGGTCAAAGCTTTTTCTGATTTTCAACAACAAGTCCCATAAGGAAATATGGTCAGGTACACCCGGAAATCCGACTGCACCTAGAAAAATGGCGTCAAAGCCCTTGAGCTTTTCGATTCCATCCTCATCCATCATGACACCGTGTTTAGAATAGTACTCACAGCCCCATGGAAAATAGGTGTACTCGAACCTTAGGCTGCCATCTAACTCTGCAATTTTATTTAAAACCTTTATTCCTTCCTGCAATACCTCGGGGCCGATTCCATCCCCGGGTATTACAGCAATTTTATATGTGCTCATTATTTGTCTCCTCGGTTCCAAACAACTAATTTCAATTCTGTCATTTCCTCAACTGCATATTTGATTCCTTCGCGTCCAGTTCCGCTTTCCTTCACGCCGCCATATGGCATATGGTCTACCCTGAAAGTAGGAATGTCGTTGATCATCACCGCCCCGACTTCTAGCGTTTCGCTTGCAAGCAAAGCCTGATCAACATTTTTTGTATAAACCCCAGCCTGGAGCCCGTATCTTGAATCATTTACATATTCAATTGCTTCTTCAACGGAACTTACCTTATTCACAATCACAACCGGAGCAAATACTTCCTGGCAAGACACCTTTTGTTTCGGGTCAACATTGGTTATAATAGTCGGCTCTAAAACCCCATCTTCTGTAAGCTTACCGCCAGCTACTATCTCTGCGCCATTTTGCTTCGCTTCTTCAATCCAGACTGCCGCGCGCTCTGTTTCTTTTTTGGAAATTAACGCTGATATATACGTATCAGGGTTTAACGGGTCACCTATTTTTAATAGTTTTGCCGCCGCCGCAAACTTTTCAACAAATTGATCATACACATCTTCATGGGCATACACGCGCTGCAAAGAAATGCATACTTGGCCTTGGTTGGAGAAAGCCCCCATCACACAGCGGTCGATGATTTGATCAATATTTGTATCTTTATCTAAAATAACTGCCGCATTAGAGCCCAGTTCTAAAGTCGTTCTTTTCAATCCCGCCTTGTTGCGAATCGCAATTCCAACTGCCGGGCTGCCGGTAAATGTAATCATCGCTACTCTGTCATCGCGGATGATTTCTTCCCCTACAACCGAACCAGAACCTGTTACCACATTTAATACACCGTCCGGTAGACCTGCCTCTTTGAAAAGCTCTGCAATGTAAAGAGCGGATAATGGTGTTTGCGAAGCCGGCTTTAATACGATGGAATTGCCTGATGCTATCGCTGGTCCTACCTTATGGGCCACTAGATTCATAGGGAAGTTGAACGGCGTAATCGCACCGATCACCCCAATCGGCTTGCGGAGAGTATAACCGATTCTTCCTACTCCTCCAGGAGAAGCATCAAAAGGAAGGGTTTCCCCATGAATTCTTTTTGCCTCTTCCGCCGCGAATTTATAGGTTTCGATTGTTCTTGAAACCTCTCCTCTTGCAAAAGAAATCGGCTTAGCAGACTCTCTTGAAATAACTTCCGCCGCTTGGTCTAACCTTTCTTCCAAGAGTTTTACTACATTTTCCAAAATGGCTGCCCGTTGATAGGACGGCATTTTGGAAATTACTTGGAATCCAGCTTGAGCTGATTTTATGGCGTCCTTTGTCAGTTTTTCATCTGCCATTGCAATCTCAGCAATCAGCTCTCCAGAATATGGGGAGTAAAGAGGGGCATATTTTGCCGCCTCTACGTCTGCTCCATTAATAAACAAATGCTTTTTCTCAGCTGCTGCCACCTTACTCATCGCCCTAATGCCTCCAATACCATGTCGTGGAATTGTACGATTGCCTTTTCTGAGGAAGAATAAACTCCTTGGTTAAAGGCACGGGAACGGAATCCAATCTGCTCCAACTCTACTAACTCCACATCTTCTTGTCTTACTTGCTCGGCAAATGTGACAAGGTCCTGTTCTTCTTGGGATAAATTCTCATCCCTGAAATAGTAAGTGTATACTCCTAAAGTTGTTTCATGGTCAATCGGAACCATTTGAATGGTTGCCATATTGGCAGGTCCTGGATAGATCGTTACCATTAGGTTTGGCCATAACCAGTAGAACTCCCCGCCTTGGAATTCTGCTTCATTTAAGTCAGTTGATCCCATTGTTTTATCCGGTTTAACCACTGATGCTTGAACGGAATAGTTTTGGCAAGTAACAATTTGATAGTTTTTCATATCAAGTGTTGCTACAAAGCTAGGATGTGCAACATGGCAATGGTCACACTCTAAATAGTTATCGATAAACGCCTTCCAGTTTGCTTTAATCACACGTGTTTTTTGGTTAATTCTCTTAAGTTCGCCTAAGAATGGGAACTTTGCTAGACGATCGAAGAAATCGCCGTACACTTCAGCTAAAGGTGCAGCATGATCATCAAGATTAACGAAAATGAGTCCCTCTCCAATTTCCATTCTTACAGATCGTAAGCAGCGGTCGCTGACACAATGGGCATCTTCGCCAGTGAAGTTTGGTGCCTTATTCAACTGTCCATCTAAATGGAAGGTCCAGCCGTGGTAGCCGCAGGCAAAAATTTTCTTGGTTCCAGCGTCTTCTTTTTCAAGTTTTGTTGCACGGTGCGGGCAGACATTGTAGAATGCACGAATCACTTCGTCTTTGCCGCGGGTAACAAGAATTGGCTCGCCTGCAACTTCACAGGTAAAGAACTGGCCGACTTTCTCAACTTGGCTTACATGACCGACTAACTGCCATGACTTAGCGAACACATCATTCATTTCCTGCTGATACACCTTTGGGTCTGTGTATAAATCATAAGTTAATGTTCTTTCATAGACTTTGTTCGACTTGTTTACGACTGGATTATAAGTAGCCATACTAATTCTCTCCTTTTATTCTTAAAATTTTTTATTAACAAGATAAATTGCTATGAATCTTCTAGATTACTAGATTGAGTCAGAAACAATTCATCTTACTTGTTCCCCAAAAACGGGTGAAGGCAGAATAAACCGTTTACAAAGGAACGAATATTTTGTTAAATTGTATTAGTGTGATTTAAATCACTTATCTTTTCTTAATGCAAGTATCGTGCCAATTATTAAAAATGCATTATAATTAGGAAAAGTGTCAATTTTCGTTCACTTAGTAGCCGGAAATCGAGTTGTTTCCAACTCATTTGAATTATTTTCAACTCAAATTTAATAAGGGGCTGTCCTCCTATGTTAGAAAATATCCAAATACCCGAAATAACAGGTGAAACATTAAGAAAGATCTTAGACCATTCCTCTGATGAGATATTTGTTATTGACCGGGATCAAAGGATTATTTTTGTTAATAGTGTTTGCGAAAAGCATTACGGTTTAAAGCCAGAGGATGTGGTCGGAAAACAAAATGCGGAATTACTTGAAATGGGGTATTGGAAGCCCTCGATTATACCTTTGGTTTTTAAGGAAAAAAGGCCAGTTACCATCCGGCAGTCCACCTATATTGGGGCTGAGCTATTAACGACGGCGGTTCCGATATTAAACGAGGATAATGAAATTGAACTGATTGTTACTACCTCACAAGAGATGCAAACGTTTAAGCAGATTAAAAAAGAAAGAGAAAATCATCCAGCGGAATCTCCTCACTCCACTCCAATCACGAATTGTCAAAAGATGAAGGACATTCTGAAGGTCTGTGAAAAAATTGCGAAAGTAGATTCAACCATATTAATTCAGGGGGAATCAGGAACAGGAAAAGGCGTGCTGGCTCAGTACATTCATGATATAAGCAAGCGGAAAAACAAAACATTTCTAAAGCTTAACTGTGCAGCCCTGCCTGAAGACCTGCTCGAATCAGAGCTTTTCGGTTATGCCGAAGGAGCATTTACCGGTGCCAGCAAGCATGGTAAAAAGGGATTACTGGAGATAGCTGATCAAGGGACATTGTTTCTGGACGAAATTGGTGAGCTTCCTTTGTCGCTGCAAGCAAAATTATTGCAGGTTATCCAGGAAAAACAATATCTGCCGATTGGCGGTTACGAAATGAAAAAAGTGGATGTCCGGATCATCGCAGCTACAAACCGAGATTTAGTTGAAATGGTGGAGAAGAAAGATTTTCGCGAGGATTTATTTTACCGTTTAAATATCATCGATATTCACCTGCCGCCGCTGAGGGAGCGCAGAGAAGACATTATTCCCCTGACCTATAATTTTTTATATAAATTTAATAAAAAATATGAGATGAATAAAATTATCTCTCAAGATTGCATGGATATCTTTTATGCATACTCATGGCCGGGAAACATCCGCCAGCTTGAAAATGTAATGGAAAGGCTCGTTGTCACCAGCGACTCTACCATCCAGAGGTATGACCTGCCTGAGCTCATTTCGCAAAACATCCAGCCGCAAACTCAGTACAGCCTTCCCGCAAAACTTGACGATGCCATTGAGCATGTAAAGAGTACGTTAATTGTCCAGTCGTATAAAAAACATAAGAGTTCGAGAAAAGTAGCAAAGGATTTAAATATCAGCCAGACCCGGGCTGTAAAGCTAATCAGCCAGTATTGCGGGGAAGTTGAAGAGTAATTGATAGAAGATTTATTCAAAAAAAGGTTGCGGGAGTTTGATATGCTCCCAATAAGGTAGACAGATGAAATAATAAAAATCTGTTTACTTTATTGGGGGCTTTTTCTATGGCAA
>NZ_JAGYPE020000096.1 GCF_018343545.2 Neobacillus citreus
GTTTATAATAAAAAATGGTGAAATATTTTTTAAACATCTTGAAGGGATGATTTAGATTGGCTAAACAACAAGTGGGCATTGTAGGAGTCGGAGTGATGGGGAGAAGTTTGGCATTGAATTTTGAAAGCAAGGGTTTCTCCGTGTCTATCTACGACCTATCAGCCGAGAAAGTAAACGAAATATTAGAGCAGCATAAAGATAAAAATATTACCGGAACCACAAACATCGGGGAATTTATCCAATCGCTGGAAACACCTCGGAAGATTTTGTTGATGGTGAATGCCGGTGTGATTACGGATAAGGCAATTGAATCACTCGTTCCACATTTGGAGCAAGGAGATATCCTTATTGATGGTGGGAACAGCTACTATCAGGATACGATTCGCAGGAATGCGGCGCTTGCGGACAAAGGGATTCTTTTCATTGGTGCCGGAGTTTCTGGAGGAGAAGAAGGGGCATTAACGGGTCCTTCCATCATGCCGAGCGGCCAAAAAGAAGCATACGAGCACGTAGGGCCGCTGCTTACAGCAATTTCTGCACAGGTAGATGGTGAGCCATGCTGTACATACATAGGACCAGATGGAGCGGGACACTTTGTCAAAATGGTACACAATGGCATCGAGTATGGGGATATCCAGCTTATTTGTGAAACTTACCATCTTATGAAATCAATGCTGGGCTTGTCCGCAAAAGAACTTCATGAAGTTTTTCATGAATGGAACCAAGGAGAGCTAGACAGCTACCTTATCGAAATTACTGCGGATATTTTTACAAAAATCGACCCTGACACCGGCAAGCCCTTAGTTGACGTCATTCTTGATACGGCCGGACAAAAGGGAACGGGGAAATGGACCAGTCAATGTGCGCTTGAATTAGGTGTGCCACTATCCACGATTACTGAATCGGTCTTTGCGCGGTTTATCTCAGCAATGAAGGATGAACGTATGAAAGCCAGTAAAATTTTAAGTGGGCCGCGCGACAATAAGTTTATTGGAAACAAGCAGGATTTTATTGAGCATATCAGAAAAACTTTATATTTTAGTAAAATCATTTCCTATGCACAAGGGTTCAGTCAATATCAATCTGCCTCCAAGGAGTATAAATGGGACCTGAAGCCAGGTGAAATTGCAAAGATTTTCCGGGGAGGCTGCATTATTCGAGCGGCATTTCTGCAAAATATCATGGATGCTTATGACCGCGATCCGCATTTGGAAAATTTATTGTTGGATTCTTATTTTCAGTCGGTTACCGCTGATTATCAAGAGTCTGCTAGGGAAGTGGTGGCAACTGCCGTAAAGATAGGAATTCCAGTTCCAGGGTTGTCAAGTGCCGTTGCCTACTATGATAGCTACCGTTCAGCAGTATTGCCTGCCAACCTGCTGCAGGCGCAAAGGGATTATTTTGGAGCCCACACCTATCAGCGAGTCGATAAGGAAGGAACCTTCCATACCGAATGGCTGGAAATCTAGAAAAACTCACAGTATCTCTGTGAGTTTTCTTGTATACTTAAATAAGATAAGTTGGAAGAATGGGGGATTATTGATGGGATTTTTGGATGGCTTAATGGGTAATGCTTCGGAAGTAAATGTTGCAGAAATTCAAAGGGAATTTGCAAAGGTGCTGGCGCCGAATGAACAAATTGAGAAGGCGTATAAGCTGATTCGCGACTTGTTCCTCTTTACAAACAAGCGCTTGATTTTAGTGGACAAGCAAGGTTTAACAGGAAAGAAAGTCGAGTATCATTCGATTCCTTATAAGAGTATTACTCATTTTAGCATTGAAACGGCCGGGAATTTTGATTTGGATGCAGAGTTAAAAATTTGGGTTTCCGGCAGCGCCCTGCCCTTGCAAAAACAATTTAACAAAAATTTAAATATCTATGAACTGCAAAGCGTACTGGCTGAATATGTACTAAAATAAATAAATCCTGACCCCTGCTGATTTACGTGTGGGGCCAGGATTTCTTTTATTTATCAAATGCTATTTTCAGCCGCTTCAATCCTTCGATTAAATCATCCATTGGGCAGGCGATGTTCATGCGGACGAAGCCTTCCCCGCCTGGTCCGTATTTTGGGCCGGGCTCGAGCGCCAGTTTTCCTTTTTGGAGGAGGCGCTGCCGAAGTTCCTTATCGCTAAGTCCAAGCTTTCGGCAATCCAGCCAAAGCAGATAGGTTCCTTCCGAGTCGATGCAAGTAATTTCAGGCAGATGCTCCTTAAGAAAGGAAATTGCGAAATCTTTATTACTCTGAAGATAATCAAGCAAATCCTCGAGCCAAGCCTCGCCTTCAAGATAGGCAGCTTCCATCCCGGTAATGCCAAAAGTATTCAGTGAAAAGGACCCCTGCCGCCTCATCGTTTCCTGGAATTGAGTACGCAAGGTCTCATTTTTGATTACAACAGCGGAAGCGTGCAGACCGGCAAGATTGAAAGTTTTGCTAGGGGCAATAAAAGTAATCACCTTTTCAGCTATTTCCTCATTCAGTGACGCAATCGGTATATGCTTATGCTTTTTATAGACGAGATCGGAATGTATTTCATCAGAAAGAATCAGGCAGTTATACTTTAAACAGAGGTCTGCCATTTTCTCCAGCTCTTCCTTGGTCCAAACTCTTCCTCCAGGGTTATGCGGACTGCACAGCAAAAAGAGCTTGCAGCCTTGCTTTAAAGCATTTTCAAAAGCGGTAAAGTCAATCCTGTACCTATCTTCATCAAGAATAAGCGGAGCATTGATAATCTTTCGGTTGTTTTTTTCTATCATATCGAAAAAAGGTGTATACACTGGTGATTGGAGCAGTACCTGATCGCCCTCTTCGGTAAACGTTTGGATAGCCGTGCTGATTGCCTGTACTACGCCGCCGCAATACAGAAGCCAATTCGGCTCAATACTCCACTGATGTCTTTTGAAAAGCCATTCTGCTATCGCTTTAGATGTGGAGGGAGGTACAAATGTATAGCCGAAAATACCGTGCTCCACCCGCTCCTTTATTGCCGTGATGACAGCCTGTGGCGGCTTGAAATCCATATCTGCAACCCACATCGGCCACAGGTCCTCTTCTCCAAAAAGCTGCTTTGTTGCCTCCCATTTAACTGAGGAGGTATTCCTCCGGTTAATTCTTTCATTAAATATTGACATCTTTGTCCCACCACCCGAAATATTTTTATAGTACCTATCTCTTATGATAAAATATTTTAAGCAAAATGGAAAAGTAATAGGAGATTTTTACGATGAGAAAAGAGATTCAAACAAATTTGAAGATCGTTGATTTATTGAATGAATGGAACCCATTTCAGTTGACAAACGCCAGTTATGAAACAGAGATTGCGGATGTGATTCAGGCTGTCCATGAATTAGATGAGCCTGCCAAGCTGGCAAGGAGAATTCAAGATATTTATGAATTTTCTTTTGAGAGAATCATTCCGTTGGAGAACTGCTTGAAAATGGCGGAAGAACTTTTAACCATTAAATCCAATGATTCATGTTCGCTCTAACAAAAAAAAGCGGACCAACTGTTAGGCGGTCCGCTCAAAAAGGGGGGAATACTAGAAAGCTTATGTTATCATAATTTCCACATTTTCCCCTTTATATACTAAATAAAATAAAAAAAGCGGAAATTTTTCCGCTTTTTTTCGTCATTCATTAACATATGGTTCTTTATGGTTTTTTAAAAGCTCTGCAGCCGGAATATCGAGAACAGTAGATAGTTTTAAAATCGTTTGAGAGCTTGGCATTTGTTCCCCTGACTCATAATTCTCAATCGTTTGAGTCCCTACTCTAACCTTTTGTGCAAGTTCCTCCTGGGTCATGTGGCGTCTTTCACGGGCCTCTTTAATAATATGACCGATTGAATTCATACTGTTCACCCCTATTTTTGGATAGTTTGCTGTCTATTATTATATCATGGTAACAATTCTTTTTTTTAATCTCATTGCAAAATAATGTTACGATATTCTGACAATTTGAAAATATTGAAGAATTTGTTTATTTTTTGGAAAATAGTTTTTGATTATGACTAACTGATGTGATATAATTTTATAATGCGTATAAGAGGGATATATAATTTATTTACTTAGGAGTGTTTTCATGTCAGGAAAAATTGAAACCGGTAGTATTATAACAGGTAAAGTAACAGGTATTCAACCATATGGAGCATTTGTTGCTTTGGACGGAAATACACAGGGTCTTGTTCATATTTCTGAAATCACGCACGGATATGTGAAGGATATAAACGACCATTTAAAAGTAGGCGACGAAATAAAGGTTAAAGTTTTGTCGGTGGATGAAGGGGCTGGGAAAATTGGCCTTTCCATCAAAGCTACAGAAGAAGCACCAGTTCAACAAGCGGCACGCCCTAAAAAGCCACGTAAGCGCCAGGCTGCAGCCATTATCCAAGAAGGCGATGGACAGCAAGGATTCAACACATTAAAAGAAAAGCTTCAGGAATGGATTGACCAATCTCAACGAGAAGAAATTAAAAAATAGTATTTTTAAAGCCTAGACTCAGCATATAACGGGTCTAGGCTTTATTTTTTCTGTTAACCGTCGCAATTGATTCTGTTAAAGAAGAATATAAAAATTTTTGTGAACAAATTCATTCTTTTATCGTGCTGGGCTACAATAAAGATGTATGTAACTAAATTGCCTGAAAACGGAGGATTCATAAATGCCTGCAAATATAAATTCGCAAGAAATTATTGAAAAAACCGAGAAGTATGGCGCTCATAATTATCATCCCCTGCCAATCGTGATTCATAAGGCCGAAGGAGTTTGGGTGGAAGACCCGGAAGGCAATAAATATATGGATATGCTAAGCGCCTATTCAGCGGTCAATCAAGGCCACCGCCACCCCAAAATTATTCAAGCTTTAAAGGAACAGGCGGATCGGGTAACGCTGACTTCCCGTGCTTTCCATAACGATCAGCTAGGACCTTGGTACGAAAAAATTTGTAAAATGACAAACAAAGAAATGGCTCTCCCGATGAATACCGGTGCTGAAGCAGTGGAAACTGCTGTAAAAGCAGCAAGGCGCTGGGGCTATGATGTCAAAAAGATTCCTGATAACCAAGCTGAAATCATCGGCTGCGTCGGAAACTTCCATGGCAGAACGCTGCTGGCAGTATCTTTGTCTTCTGACGACGAATACAAACGTGGTTTTGGCCCGATGCTTCCGGGGATTAAACTAGTTCCATACGGCGATATTGAGGCTTTAAAGTCGGCAATTACACCTAACACTGCGGCTTTCTTAATTGAACCAATTCAAGGTGAAGCGGGAATTATTATTCCCCCTGAAGGATATATCAAGGCAGCATATGACCTTTGTAAGGAAAATAATGTTCTGTTCATTGCCGACGAAATTCAAGCAGGCCTGGCACGGACAGGAAAGATGTTCGCCTGTGAATGGGAAGGCATTGAACCGGATATGTATATCCTCGGAAAAGCACTTGGCGGGGGCGTATTCCCAATCTCCTGCGTTGTGGCCAATAACGATATTTTAGGAGTCTTCAATCCGGGCTCACACGGGTCCACTTTTGGCGGAAATCCGATGGCATGCGCAGTATCAATCGCAGCACTCGACGTTCTTCAAGAAGAAAAACTTGCGGAAAGGTCATTGGAATTGGGAAAATATTTCGTTAAGAAACTAAGGGAAATCCAGAATCCAAAAATAAAAGAAATTCGCGGGCGAGGCCTGTTTATTGGTATGGAACTCTCTGAACCTGCTAGAAAATATTGCGAGCAATTAAAAGATGAGGGTCTTTTGTGTAAAGAAACCCATGACAACGTCATTCGCTATGCTCCACCGCTGGTCATTACAAAAGAAGAACTCGACTGGGCAATTGAACGAATTCAAAAGATATTAGGATAACGACTTTCATGCATGAAGGCAGCGGGGCCTTAGCCCTGCTAAACGTATGGGGATTTTTTGATATAGTAGGGGTGCAATGATGGGGAATACGGTTGGAGATGGAAAGGAAAAAGAGACATTAAGCCTGCTTACATCTACACAAATGGTCTTTCGCGAAGTATTAGATAAGCTTGGGTTTAAACCGGTGATGTTTGATTTGCTGTCTGAGCCAATGAAGTCGCTCATTGTGAGAATTCCAGTGAGGATGGATGATGGATCGACACAAATTTTTACAGGCTTCCGGGCCCAGCATAATGATGCCCTTGGGCCAACAATCGGGGGAATCCGATTTCATCCCCGCGTTTGTGAAGATGATATAAAGGCATTGGCAATTTGGATGAGTTTAAAATGCGGGATTGCCGGCCTCCCTTTCGGAGGAGGAAAAGGGGGAGTCCTTTGTAATCCAAGAACCATGTCAATGGGAGAACTTGAACGGTTAAGCCGCGGTTATGTACGGGCAATCAGCCAAATTGTCGGGCCGACAAAAGATATTCCGGCCCCGGATATTTACACGAATGCCCAGATTATGGCATGGATGCTTGATGAATATAGCAAGCTTAAACAGTATGGTTCAGCTGCATTCATTACTGGTAAGCCGCTCGTACTCGGGGGTTCAGAAGGCCGTGATATAGCCGGAGCATTGGGGGCAGCAATCTGCATTGAAGAAGCAGCCGAAAAACAGGGGTTAAGACTTAAGGGAGCCCGGGTCATCATTCAAGGGTTCGGCAATGCTGGAGGCTTTATTGCCAAGTTTCTGCATGAGGCAGGAGCAGATATTATCGGAATTTCGGATGTATATGGTGCCCTATATGAACCGGACGGCTTAAATATAGAGTACCTTCTTAAACGGCGTGACAGCTTTGGCACGATATCAACTCTTTTTGACGGTGCCATTACAAATGAAGAACTACTGGAGCAGGACTGTGATATATTGATACCTGCTGCTGTCTCCAATCAAATTACGGCAGAAAATGCACATGCCATAAAAGCAAGGATTGTGGCTGAAGTGGCAAACGGGCCAACGACCATTAAAGCAACCAGAATCCTTACTGAGCGTGGCATTTTTCTGGTGCCAGATGTTTTAACTGGGGCCGGGGGTGTAATTGTATCTTATTTTGAATGGGTTCAAAATAAACAAGGATACTATTGGGGCAGAGAGGAAATCCTGGATAAACTGCGAGAAAGAATTGTCCAATCTTTTACCACGGTCTATAACTTGTCGCAAAGTCGAAATATTAATATGCGTTTGGCTGCCTATATGACGGGAATCCAAAAAATGGCCGAGGCATCTATTTATAGAGGATGGGTTTAAATGAAGAAAGGAATGCCCGCCTGCAGGCGGGTATTCCTTTGTCTCCAGGGATATGTTGGGCGCCAACTTTGCAAAAAAACTTAATATCCTTAATAATAAAGAATGGAAGGGAGTGTTCAAAAAAATGGATAATTTTATTTTTCAAAATCCAACCAAATTAATTTTTGGGAAAGATCAGCTTCAACAACTAAAAGTAGAAGTTCCGCGCTATGGAAAAAAGGTCCTGCTAGTTTATGGGGGCGGAAGCATCAAGCGTACTGGTCTCTATGACAAGGTCGTGACAATTCTAAATGAAATTGGGGCAGAGGTATTTGAACTTCCTGGAGTAGAACCCAACCCACGTATTACAACGGCCCGAAAAGGGGTAGAAATCTGCAAAACAGAAGGAATAGACTTCATTTTGGCCGTAGGCGGCGGAAGTGTAATTGATTGTAGCAAATTAATTGCTGCCGGAGCGAAATATGACGGCGATGCCTGGGATATAGTCATTAAAAAGGCATTTGCTAAGGAAGCGCTTCCGTTCGGCACCGTGCTGACACTGGCCGCAACCGGTTCGGAAATGAATGCGGGTTCCGTCATCACAAATTGGGAAACAAATGAAAAATACGGCTGGGGAAGTGCAGTAACATTTCCGAAATTCTCTATTCTTGATCCAGTTCATACTTATTCCGTTCCAAAAAATCAAACCATATATGGGATTGTCGACATGATGTCCCACGTTCTTGAACATTATTTCCATCTTACTGAGGAAACGGATTTTCAGGATCGCATGTGCGAATCTCTGTTGATTACAGTTATGGAAACAGCACCAAAATTGCTGGAAGACCTTGAGAATTATGATCACCGGGCAACCATTCTTTATTGCGGCACCATGGCTTTAAACGGTATTTTAAATATGGGCTACCGCGGCGATTGGGCAACCCATAATTTAGAGCACGCAGTGTCGGCAGTTTATGACATTCCGCATGGCGGCGGCCTTGCGATTCTTTTCCCGCATTGGATGGAGCACAATCTTAAAGTCAAGCCTGAGCGTTTCAAGCAGCTTGCCGAACGGGTTCTTGGCGTTAATTGTGAAGGGAAAAGCGCTGAGGAAGCAGGCCTTGAAGGTATTCGGAAGCTGCGGGAGTACTGGAACAGTATCGGTGCCCCTACTCGTTTAGCTGATTATGACATCGATGAAAGCAAGCTTGACCTGATGGCAGACCGTGCGATGGCCAACGGGGAATTTGGCAGCTTTACAAAATTGAATAGAGAAGATTGCTTGGCGATTTATCGTGCAGCATTATAAGAAGAGTGGCTCGGGCATACTGCCCGGGCCTTTTTCTGCGGGCAAAACGCAAAAATAAAAGCAAAAGACGAAAAATGTCCAATTTTGTAAAAAAATCATCAAAATTGGGTACGCTTACAACAGGGGGCTTTTCTTGCTAATCCACCCCTTATTCGATAAAGTGATTTATGAAATATAAAATAATGGAGGATCATGCATGACACATGTTCGTTTTGATTACTCAAAAGCTCTCTCCTTCTTTGGAGAACATGAACTTACATACTTAAGGGATGCTGTTAAAGTTGCCCACCATTCCCTGCATGAAAAAACCGGAGCTGGCAGTGACTTTTTAGGGTGGATTGACCTGCCAACTAACTATGACAAAGAGGAATTTGCCCGGATCCAAAAGGCAGCTGAAAAAATAAAGACAGATTCCGATGTTCTGCTTGTTATCGGGATTGGCGGCTCTTATTTAGGAGCAAGAGCTGCAGTTGAAATGCTTCAGCACAGCTTTTACAATGCCCTGCCAAAAGACAAGCGGAAGACCCCGCAAATTATTTTTACGGGCAATAATATCAGCTCTTCTTATATACGGGATATTATGGACCTTCTAGAAAATAAGGATTTCTCGATTAACGTGATCTCCAAATCCGGAACAACCACAGAACCGGCGATTGCTTTCCGTATTTTCCGTAAACTACTCGAAGAAAAATACGGTGTTGATGAAGCCCGCAAGCGAATTTATGCAACAACCGATAAAGCGAGAGGAGCTTTGAAAACACTTTCGAATGAAGAAGGCTATGAAACCTTTGTCATTCCTGATGATGTCGGTGGCCGCTATTCCGTGTTAACAGCTGTCGGCTTGCTGCCAATCGCTGCGAGCGGAGCGGATATTGTGAAAATGATGGATGGGGCAGCGAAAGCTCAAGAGGACTATAGCCATTCAGAGCTCGAGGACAACCAGGCGTATCAATATGCTGCCGTCAGAAACGTTCTCTATAATAAAGGTAAAACCATTGAAATGCTGATAAATTATGAGCCAGGGCTGCAATATTTCTCAGAATGGTGGAAGCAGCTGTTCGGCGAAAGTGAAGGAAAAGACCAAAAGGGCATCTATCCTTCATCGGCTAATTTTTCAACGGATCTTCATTCACTTGGTCAATATGTGCAGGAAGGGCGCCGTGACCTATTTGAAACCATCATCAAGGTAGAAAATCCACGTCATGAGCTGACTATTGAGAAATTTGATAACGACCTTGATGGACTTAATTATTTAGCAGGTCAGACTGTGGATTTCGTTAATAATAAGGCATTTGAAGGAACAATGCTTGCCCATACCGATGGAGGCGTTCCGAATTTAATTGTATCGATTCCGGCAATGGATGAGTATACATTTGGCTATCTTGTCTATTTCTTTGAAAAGGCATGTGCCATGAGCGGTTACCTGCTTGGCGTCAACCCATTTGATCAGCCTGGTGTGGAAGCCTATAAAGTGAATATGTTCGCTCTTTTAGGCAAGCCTGGTTTTGAGGAGAAAAAGGCGGAACTGGAAAAGCGTTTGAAATAATTATAATTAGGAGTGCTGATTTAATCTTCAGCACTCTTTTTTAGCTAATAAGGACTAATAAAATTTTTCCAAATTTTATTAGTCCTTAACGCATAAATTCAACTACGCCTCTGTCTTCGTCCTATCGGACTTGCCAATCGGCGAGTTTTCATTTACTGAAATTTCTTCAAACGGGAATACTAACCTTAATGTTTAAAAGGGGTGATATGTTATGAAGGAATTGCCGTCTAAAGTTGAAGGAAAACAATTTGATTTGTATAAGCTTGAGCAAAAGTTAAAACCAATCGGCTATTCTATTGGCGGTAATTGGGACTATGACCATGGTTCCTTTGATTACAAAATAGATGATCAAGAAGGCTATCAGTTTTTAAGGCTGCCTTTTACAGCGATTGATGGCAGCCTCGACAAAAATGGCTGCACGGTCGAACTTGGCAGACCGTTTCTGCTTGCTCATCAATATGAAGCAGGGGTTGATGTGCAAGGAACTTCCGGCAACTTTTCCGGTTCCTTTAATCAGTTCCAAGAGCCAACCGACAAAGATGCCAGTCTTTCAGATCATGCCTTGAACGCAGGGCAATCACTTGTAGCGGAACTGGAATCCGTATTGTTAACAGATTAGGCTTTTTGCTTAATGGGAGAGGAGGAGGTGAAGGACTGCCTCTCTCCTTAACACCAAGAATTCATGTTCACAAAATCTTCACAAAATGAACTATTCTTTTGGAATTAAGGTACTTGTATATATCTAGGAAAACTTGTAAATTATGTTTAATACTATTGTTATATTATGAAATTGAGGGTTGGAGCATGATGATGAGCGAGAATTCTTTGTTATCCATTATTGAAAAAACGAGGCAGGAAATGATTGAATTAGCTCAACTTTATGGGTACTCCAATCCTAATGTAGTCCAATGCAGTCAGCTGCTGGACCAACTTTTAAATACATATGACAGGAATACTGTAAAACATTAATGCATGAAAAAGCCTTCCATTTGACGGAAGGCTCTGGCTGTCGGAAAACCTTCGATAGCCTTTTTTATTCTTTTTCTTTAATGATTCACCGCTGCTTTAATTAGGACCTTCAACTCACAATAAATAATTGGTGAATTTGCTAAGAAAAAGAGTCTAGGTAAAGTAATAATGAATTTTTTTCTATTGATCTATTTATCCTCCGGCAACCCACCTTTTCGTTTTCCTTTTGAAAAAGTTTGACCTTTTTAGTGAGCATTTAGTCAATGAAGGATAATAACAAAGATTAAATAATGCTAGTCAATAGGTTTTCATGACTGCAACTTGCCTATATGCATAAAGGAAGTAACCTACTTATTGAGTAGAAAAGCGTGTTGCAATATATTTGTTGATTTGCCTCCCTGTTGATTGGAGCGTAGGGCATCGACTCCTGCGGGATATAGAGGTCACTGGAGACCCCGCAGGCGCCATAGCGCCGAGGAGGCTCCAGGACCTCCCCGCGGAAAGCGAATGCCCGGAGCGGAAATCAACAGGCCCAGTAGCAGGGACAAAAAATAGATATTGATGTTTAGATTCTGAGAAGTAAAAATTGCCGAAAAAAAATACTCTTACCAGACAATCTAATCCTTCCAATTGACGGAAGGTTTTTTTAATGGAATAATTTCCAGCCAAAATGCAAAGTTTAAAAGAGAAATTGAACAAATTACAACCATATTTTTTGAGGTGCAAAAAGTGATGATGGAAACAAAAAAAGAGCGAAGATATATCATCTTTGCCTTGCTTGTTTTAGCAGTCTATCTTTCTCCGTTATTTATCCTTCAGGAAAATGCTCATATTCGGGTTCACGATAATTTGGACTCTAACATCGCCTGGTATAAGGTCTTGGCAAGGAGCGGCGAAATATTTGGCGGTGTTGAGGGGGCAGTTCCGCAAATTATTAATGGGCTCCTTTCAAGGAATGCCTTTGGAACGGAGTACAGTGTCATTGTTTGGCTTCATTCTTTGCTGCCAACGATGACGGCCTATGCGTTGAGTCAGGCTTTAACGAGAGTTACTGCATTTTTAGGGATGTATTTGCTGTTAAAAAATCATTTTCTTCCTGATGGGCGCTGGCTTTCATTAAACATTGCCGCGGCCCTGGCCTTTGCCCTGACGCCGTTTTGGCCATCTGGGATGTTGAGTACATTAGGGATGCCGCTTGCTCTGTGGGCGTTTTTAAATATCCGCAGCGGTGAAGGCTCTTTAAAGGATTATGCGGTGTTAACCTTCCTGCCTTTTTACGCCAGCATCGTTTTGGGTTTTTTCTTTTTTTTAAGTGCGATGGGAGTTTTTTGGCTGGTAGATTGTCTTCGTAAAAAGGACTGGAACCTTCGCTTCTTGTTTGCGATTGTTTATATGACATTTGTGTTTGCAGTCGTTGAGTATCGTTTAGTCTATT
>NZ_JAGYPE020000097.1 GCF_018343545.2 Neobacillus citreus
ACGGCCGCCATCTGGCTGGAATCCGCTTCACATCCTCGACATCGACAATCTCATCGATATTTTTCTTCCCGCGCAAAAATACATCCAGGCTCCAGTCGCCATCGCCGTCTTCAGGCTCATCCAGCCGCAAGCCAATCGTAAACGGCGCCTCGCTCTCCTTGATGCCGACCCATTCGAGCCAGCTTTCCTCATCAAAGTAACGCGCCAGCTCCAAGCCCGACAAATTCTGTTTCTTCAATAAATCAAGCTTCGGCCCAAACAGCTCCTTCGCCGCATTATTCCTAGTCAAAAAAGAATCCAGCGCACTGTTATACAAATCCGAAATATAGTTGAGAGCGGTGGGTGAGGCATGGGGACGGTTCTCATGCCTCACTTCATCTGCCTCTGATGATGCGCGAGAATCGTCCCCGTGCACCACTTCATCTGCCGGCGATGATGCAGAAGAACCGTCCCCATGCACCATTTGTTCCCAAAACTCGGGATGGAATTCATCCATCACGCGCTCGGGCAGCTTCCAGTGGAATTCGCCGTCCGGGCCCCATACGGAAAAGTCCGGGTGCCAGTCTTTTTCTACAATGCCCTCATACATAGAATTGGCGGCTGCCAAGCAAATTTCGGACTCTTCATTCCAGTCCCATTCGATAAAGCGGTTGAACGATTCCTTGGCAAAAAGGGACACAAGTTGCCAGCCGTTCACAACCACGCCTTCGACATCATCCACTGTCATCTCATCCAGGGCTGTCCCGAAAAAACTCTCCTCGTGGCTGCTGAAGACAAGATTCTTCCACTTGAAAGGACTCATGGACCTGCCGTGCTCATCTTGGGCCGTCAGCAGAAACCGATCATCACCTAATTTAGTTGTCAGCAATTTCAAAAACCTGGTTTTAAGCATGGAAAACGTGCTCCTTTATAGGAGGGCCGCTTAAAGTTAGACCCTCGAATACCTTTTTCTTTTTAAAAAAGGTAATTTAAAAATAAATGTATGTATGTAAATCTATAATTGCCCTCAAAAAGTCTTCTAAGATACATATTTTCAGCTGAAAAGTCACCCGACTACAATAAAATGACACTAAATTAATGAGCGTGCATTTTCTATCCTATCGGCGAATTTTAAGGCCCTATCGGCGATTTATGGCATTCTATCGGCGAATTTACGGATCCAATCGGCGAAATCAGCCATTCTATCGGCGAATCAAAAAAATGCGAGGTCTCCCAATCAAAAAAACCAACCTCATAAGTGTCATGCACCGCTCCCAACAAACCAATCCAGAGCCAAAAAACCTCAAACCGTCCACCTCACACGGACAAATGTCCACGAGCGGTGCCTGACACCATCCCTAAATCAACTTACTCCGCTGACATTCCTCATGAAAAGCCCGAAGCCTCTTCGTACGCTCCAGCAGCCCTTCGATAAAGTACTCCCAGTCATCAACGCGTTTCAGCTTCTTGTACAGTGTCCGCAGCTTCTTCAAGTGCCTTACCGCCGCCCGGTAACTCGAACGGTTTTTCTGGTCAATCTCCCGCTGCGCTGTCTGATGCAGCATCCCAAGCAGTACCTCGGGCCGCTCCTTCTCGACGACCTTAACCCGATCCTTCGGCAATTCATAATAATCGAGCCCGACAAACGCTTGAAGCTCGCCCCAGCGCTCATAATCGCCGCGCTCAAACAACAAATATTCATAATCTGCAAAGCTGTATGGCAGCGACACCAATAGTGCCCGCTCATACAATTCCACGCGGCCATTCTCCGAACAATACGGTGCAATCGACCGCATTACACTCCTCACAAAGGCCGAACAGCTTTGATACGAACCAATCCAATCCAAATACTCCTTCAGCTTTCCCAAAAACATCTCAATCACAGGCTCAGCTCGGCGCCACAGTTTCGCACCTGTAAAATAATCAATCCAGTACACCATATACGGTACAAACCGAACATCAGACACACCGCCAGCAAGCTTCAACGCCAGGTCATCATTCCCAAGCAGGAAATATAAATGAATCATGGCAGCCGAGAAAGGCAGGGGATTCTCCGATTCCCCAAGCGCCTTCAACCTGGAACCAATCCGGAGCGCTTCCTCCTGCCGCCACTCCTTCTTCCGGAACAGCTCAGTCCACAACTGGCGGTGCATATATACCCGTTCAATTTCATACCCCGCAACACACATCAGGACCTCAAACGACTCATCCCGCAGCCGCTCAATAAACTCATCGAACGCAAATGGCATCGTCTGTACGACCAACCGTTCCACCAAATCCGCCGTATCCTCGAGCAAATTTTCAAAACAATGCCCATAAGCCTTCCGTACGACATGTTCCTTAAAACCAAGCTCTTCGCTCAACACCAGCAGCTTCCGAAATGATACGATCGACGCGACCAGCTCATACAGCAGGCGCCATTCCTTCTCCACCGGCGCACTCGCACCGACCCGCTTCATATGAATCCCGAACAGCTCTGAGACCACATACGGGTTCGAATGCTTTTTGGAGGCAACCAACGCATCAAAACTCGACTCAAACGACTGCACCCAGCGGTCATAGTCCGGCTTCATAAGCCCGGCCGCCTTCACCAAATCCTTCGCAGCCTGCAGACCCCAGCTCGCCACCAACTTCGTTTCCCGCACCGGCTCACGCCACTCCGCTAGCCACTCCGAAACACTCGCTTCCTTTGAGTATGCCGCAAAAAACACGGCTAATTGATGCCGGCAAAGCTCCTCACCGGGGCACGAACAATCACTCATCCCCAAAAACTCCGGGTCCAGCCGCACCTTCGCCGGTGACACATCCTGCACAACCGCCGTATACTCCCCGTTCTCAAAGCGAAGCTGCGTGACCAAACCCTGCCGGTACAACATCATACCCTTCTGAACTAGCCGTGCATCATCCGCCGCATTCGCATTCAGCAAATCCTTCAACTCATCCGCAAGCCCCTGTAACACCTCGTTCACAGGCATCGCTCCCTTTACCCAAAAAATCCATATTCCTCTATTATACCCAAAAATCCGCAACACGAGGAGCAAATGCTCAAGCCTCTAGAAAAAACGGTATCATTTCACCAAAAAGGTGTCAGGCACCGCTAATGGACAATCCGAGCTCACAGCCCAAATTCCTCTGTCATGTCCGATGACTAACAAATTCTTTACACCTTAGGTACTACTTCCTAAGTAGTAGAAAGTTGTATGTCAAAATTCCCAAAATTTGTGAAATTAGCAGGAGATTTCCACTTCCACGCTGAAATTATATAAATATACTTCTTATGGGAGGAAGACCTAATGAGAACTACCCGCCAATATAGATCTCCTTATGCCGCGATGTTGTGGTCGGTAGTGCTGCCGGGGTTCGGCCAATTTTACAACCGCGATTATATAATGGGATTTACGTTGCTGATATTGGAATTCGTCATCAATGTGAAAGCAAAATTAAATCTTGCCCTAGTCTTCTCATTTGATGGGAACCTACCGGGGGCTAAGCCACCTATCGATTACAGCTGGGGATTGTTTTATCCGTCACTCTATGGCTTTGCGATTTGGCACGCCTACAATACGGCCAAGACGAATAATCAGATACTGGAAGGAAATGTGGAGAACAGGACATATCTGTCGGGCTTTTTTCTCGGAATCGTCCTGGGGATGGATTTCGGCTTGTTTTGGCATGACGGCCCCATATTGAAAAGTTTGCCGCTTTTCGACGCTCCAGTGTTCAACGGAATTTTCTTCGGCCTGGTGATGGGATTGATCGGCCAACTTTTAGAAAACAATGTTTATCGAAAAAACAAAAGGAAGAAGATGAGAGCAACTTAATATGGAAAATGACCAGAGCCAGGCTGCCCGCCTGGCTTTTTGTGTCTAAGGAATTTTTTACGAAAAAGAGGAGTAAAGGGATGGTAAAGGGATTGCCTTAGCAACCCCTTGTTCAAAATAATATTTCTTTACTGCTATTAAATAACAACCAGAATAGTTATACCTCAAAGGATAATATTTAATTCTCCAAAAAGCTTTACATTAAATCTTAAAGTGTTTGATCATTTCAGAAAGATTTGTACTGGCTTCACTTAGTTCTATTACAGATTGTGTTACATTGTTAATGGCATTTACTTGTTCTTCTGTCGATGCGCTAACCTGTTCAGAGGCTGCTGCTGATTGTTCAGCTACTGCCGAAATACTTTGAATAGAGGTTACCACATTATCCTTTAACGTATTTATGGAATCTACATCTTCTTTAATTGAATTAATTGAAATGACCATATCATGAATCATGTGTGATATTTGATTAAACGCAACTTCTGTCTCTCCAACTGCCTCTTTTTGAATGCTTGAAATGGTTATGGTTTGCTCCATTTTCTTAACTAAGGCCTGTGTTTCATGATTTATATTGGAGATTGTTTTTTTTACCTGTTGGGTAGCTCCAGAAGATTGGACAGCTAATTTTCTTACTTCTTCCGCTACTACTGCGAACCCTTTTCCACTTTCCCCGGCTCTAGCAGCTTCGATGCTTGCATTTAGTGCTAAAAGGTCTGTTTGGTTTGAAATTTCTGTTATGGAATGATTGATTTGTTCAATTTCCTTTATACGAGATACTAGCTGGCTTATAGCTTCGCCAACACTTTTAATGACTTCTTCACTCTCAAGGTTTTTTTGTCTTAAAGACTGCATTTGATCTAGCCCAGTTTGATTCGTTTCTTTTGCAAGCCTTGATAATTCCGTCATATGATCCGCATTGCCATTAACACGTTCAATTTGAGAAGATAATAGAATGGCACGTTTGTTAGTTTCCTCAGAATCTTGTGCCTGTTGTGCAGCACCTCTTGCTACTTCGCTAATTGCCCTTGAAACTTCCTCACTTGAAGCAATTGTTTCTTCTGAGATAGACGTTAATTGGGCAGCCGAATCATTTACACTCATTATTGATTTCTCTACGGATGTGATCAGTGTTCTTATGTTATTGACCATTTCATTAAAGTGGAAGGTTAGTTGGCCAATCTCATCCTTTGAATTGATTTTAACGCTGACAGTTAAGTCTCCATTTGCTACTTGTTGAACTTGTTTATTCAAAAGCATGATAGGTTTAGCGATGGTTCTAGCTAAGATGTAGGTAATGATAATCCCGATAATTACTGCTATAGATGAAATAAGTAATATCAAGTTGCTCAGTTTTTGAGCACTTTTAAATAATTCACCTGTCTTGTAATCCATCCCAATTTTCCAACCAGTCTGATCCAAAGTTTGGTAAAACGTCTCATGCTCTAAGCCTTTATTTGTATATAAAGTAGAACCAGCATCAGCATTTTTTAGCTTTGCATAGAATGATTTCTTGCTCAAATCTTTACCTTGTTCACTTGGATGTACTAATGCTATACCCTGAGTATCTATTAAGAAAGAATATCCTTTATAATCTACATGGGTGTTATTAATAATTTCGGTTAAACCAGCTAAATTTAAATCTAATCCAACAACGCCCAGTACTTCGTTTGTTTGTGGGTCCATGACTGTTTTAACGACAGTAACAACATACTGACCTGTACTTGCATCTATGTATGGTTCTGTCCAAACGGTTTGAGCTGGAGATTGGATTGCGGCGGAATACCAAGGCCTGCTGGTCGGATCAAAGTCGACTGGTAATTCAACAACTGGAGTCGTTTTAAACTGTTTTGTTTTTGCTCCAACAAAGATCACCGCAACATTTTTATTTTGATTCATAAAAGTTTGAAAGTCGTTATCTACAATTGGCCAATGTGTTGTTATACCTTGATTTTCGTTTTGCTCTATCTGTTTTAAATAATCAATAATACGATTATCTTCACTGTAGCGCTCAACGGTACTTCCATAGAATTTCAAATAAAGGTCTGTTTTACTTTTTAGATTATTGGCCAATTCTTTAGAACTAGAATTGACTTGTGAAGTAATTTCTTTTCTTATATCAAAATAAGTAAAAAGGGACACCCCAATAAGTGTTATTGATAATAGTAAACTAACTGAAAGAACTAACTTTGTTTGAATCTTTTTAAACACCCTATACAGCCTCCTAAAAAATATAATGATTATTATCGGCATGGATTACAGACTGTTTAGGTCGAAATAACTAGAATTGATGCTTTAACAAAGGGATGGACAAAAATTTAATCCCTAGTTAATCACTAGGGATTTGGCTTGTTGAGCTAAATTATATAGAACTTACAAACTAAATCTTCCAATTAAATTTGACATGCGATTTGCGCATGCAACCATTTCGTAAATTTCTTTCGTTATTCCTTCAATCTCAACATATTGTTGCTGAATAGAGGCAAATGATTCAGAAGTCCCGGCAGATACTTGTTGGGTGGCAGCTGTAATTTCCTGAACGGAATAAACGATTTGCTCTCCATTTTCCTTTAAATGCTGAAAATTTCCAGCTATATTCTGGATGGTAAAAACCATGCTCTCCACTTCGCTTTTAATCGTTTGAAAGCTATTACCTGCATGAAGAATTTTGTTTTTACCCGCTTCTACTTGGTAGGAACCATTCTTAAGAATATCTGAAATACTCTTGGATTCATCTTGAATACTAGTAACAATGGATGTTATTTCTGAAATAGAAGATTGCACTGCTACTGATAATTTACGGACTTCATCCGCTACAACGGCAAAACCTTTTCCTGCGTCTCCTGCTCTTGCTGCTTCTATTGCTGCATTCAATGCTAATAGATTTGTCTGGGATGCAATGGATTTTATCACCTCAATTAATTTATTAATGTCAGAGGTTCGTTTTTCAAGGTCAGATACTTTCGATACAGAAGAATGTACCATGTCATAAATATGCTCCATCTCTTCTATTGATTGATCCATAACATTGTTTCCTTTAGTTGTGAGCTGAAGAACATCTTTAGATAAGGTACTTAAATTATGACCGCTCTGATTGGCATCATCTAGTTCTTTGTAAAAAACTTCAAATTTGCTATATATGTCATTAGTAGAAGCGGCTTGCTGCTCTGTATTTAAAGAAAGAGATGACATCGTACTTGAAATGTAGTTGCATTTTTCTTTTACATCTATTGCATATTTTTCAACATTTTCACTTTTGTCAAGAACCTCATTTGATACTGTTTTTATTTCATGGACAATTTCTGATAAGTTATCCTTCATCTGATTAATGGAAAACGTCAGTTGACCAATTTCATCTTTACCTTGGTATGTAATATTTTCCGCTGTTAATTCCCCGTTTGCTACTTTTCTACTGACTGACACAACCTTTGCTAAATTATTTCGAATTGATTTTGTCAGAAAAAAGAGGACAATCCCGCTTAATGCGGTTGTAATCGATACGGTTGCTATAAGAAGAATAATCAAAAAATTTGTATGACTTTTTGCATCAGCAATTGCATGATCTCGTTCCTGATATATCATATTTCTAAGTTCATTTAAGCTTGTAAGATTTTCTTCTCTTAAGTCTGATATTTTCTTCCTTGCCTTTGTATAGATATCTACATCTAACCTGACAACCGCAGGGGATACTTCGTTTACGAATAACTTATCAATTTGATTATTTTGTTTATAAATGTTCTGAAGCAACTTTTTCATGTCTTCTTGGTCTATGCTCTTTTGAAACTGATTCATTTCTTCATTTAGCTTATTCCGTTCAAGCCTATATCCCTTTAAATCCTTTTCTTGTAAAAAGGTTATGTAATTGGCGATGTGGATATCTTTAGAGCGAATAATCGAGCCCATTTCAGTTATTTTTACAGCGCGATCTCCCTTTTCATTAATATTTTGAATATCAGTTATTACAGAAGTAATAACGACCCCAACCATGACGGTAGAGACAATAAAAAGAAAAATAGTAAATCCAAAGGTAAGAAAAAGTTTTTTACTAATAGAAACGTTATTCCATGTTACATTTGGCACTCTAATACCTTTTAGTCTCTCTACATTTAGCTGTTTTAGTACTTTGGCTATTTTTTGGGCCAACAATTTGAATACCCCCAAGAAGTTATATAATCTATATTTGTTTCTTAATTATAAATAGTTCACGAGATATCTTCCTATAAATATTGGAAAAATTTACAGTGCCTTTACGAAAAATTTACACTCAAAGTGATTCTCGACACCGATATAAAAGTAATAACTTCACAACAAGTATTTTTTTACTAAAATTAAAATGTATAATGGAATATGGATTTTAATGACAAAAAGAAATAATGTGGAGTGATAACGAAATGAAAAAAGGACTGCTAATTGGGATAGGTGTTTTTGGGCTGATTTTAATATCAATCTTTTCGATTAATAGCTATAGCGAAAAAGCTTCAAAGAAAACGGAAAATAATAGTGAAATAGAACCGGTCCAGGATGGAGGGCAAAAAAATGTGAAAGCATCCGGGAACACAATAACTTCCAATTCCAAGCAACCGGCAAACGTGAACTCGGAAACAACAAACAGTGCTCCGGACGAAGCCGCAAACCCTGCAGAAATAGAAAACTTGAAAAATAAATACAGGGCTCAATTCTATCAAATTAATAGTCTCGCAGACCAAAAACTCGAGGCATTAATCGAGGAAGCAAAAGAGGAATATAAGTACAAGTCCGAGCGCAAAGAGGATCTATCTACCATTAAGTTCAAATACAACGCTATTCAGGAAAAATATGAGCAGACGACAGAGATCCAATTTAATTCTGCTTATGGGGAATTGAAACGGGAAGCGTTAGACAAGAAACTCCTCACCTCAACCATTGAGGAATTCAACCAAATCTATCTTTTGAAAAAAAATGAACGCTATAAAAAGCTACAGACAGAACTAAATACAATGATTGGATAATAGGGATTTTTTCCTATTATTTTTATCCTGAAATATGGAACAAAATACTATTTTAGTTTATACTTCTATATTGTGGTAAAAGATTAATAGATTTGGAGGGAGATTTACTTGCGGAGGAAGATTAGTTTATCTTTATTGAGTCTCATGGTTTGCCTTCCGGGGGCAGGAATGGCAAGCGCAGGCTCACAGGCTGCTGGGAGCAATGTAGAAATAAATAACACGAGCTTACAGACAGCAGCAGTTACTGAATCGGTCTACCCAGATGACTTAGAAGGTCCGGTTCTAGGAACGGTGAACCTATCAGCCAGTGAAGTGAACGTCGGTGACAACTTAGTGGTGACAGCTGATGTGACGGATGAACAGTCCGGGGTGCAGTCGGTTTCCGGTTACATGGTAAGTCCTGGTAACAGCTGGCGTATATTGGATTTTAAATACGATGACCAAACAAAGAAATGGACTGCCACTTATCCAATTACAGAGACGATGGAGCCTGGGGTCTGGACCTTATCCGATATCGAGCTTTCCGACAAGGCAGGAAATTATGTAGGAAAAACAGTTAATCAGTCATTCACTGTTTTAAATGCTTCAGGAGATTATACAAGACCGGTATTGAACTCACTTGTACTTTCAACGAATGAAGTCAGCTTGGGAGAAACGATTGTATTTACAGCTGATGCTCAAGATGACCAATCTGGAGTCGAATCGGTTTCAGCCTTTTTCCATTCATCAAGCACTGATCTGAATGAACCAAGCGGTTCCGGATATGTAGATTTCACATATGATGAGGCGTCTGGCAAATGGGTGGGGAAATACACCATCACCAAAAAAGACAAACCGGGCCAATGGATGGTGGACCAGGTAATGATCAGGGATAAGGCTGGCAATTCTACTTATGCATCGTCTAACAAAACCTTTACAGTTAATAACCCTGACGCTGACTATACAGCTCCTGTATTGGAAACCGCGACCATGACTTCAGGAACGGTAACAGTTGGGGATGAAATTAAGATTAAAGTGAAAGCCCATGACGATAAGTCTGGTATAGCAAGAATCTATGCACTTTTATACGACCAAAACCACATGAATGGACGAAGTGTTGAACTTCATTATGATCAAAACAATTCAGAATGGGTTGGTTCTTATGTGGTCGGACCGCGGGACCAATCAGGTGAATGGGCAATTGACTCCCTTCAGCTAGAAGACAATGTCGGTAATGTTATGTGGGTGACTCCTCCAGGATTAACCGTAACAATCGATAATCCAAATGCGGATTTTATAGGGCCAGTCATTAGCAACATCACACTTAATAAAGCATCTGTAAATGTCGGTGAAAGAGTAACTGTAACTGCTGATGTGAAGGATGATAAATCAGGGGTAAAGAATGTTTATGCATTTTTGAATAACGAAACATTTGGAGCAACGAAGTACTTGGAATTCCGCTATGATGCAGCTACACAAAAATGGACAGGTTCGTTCGAGATAATGGATACCACACCAGCAGGAGAATGGACAGTTCAAATCCAGGCAGCGGACAAGGCTTATAACCATTCTAGTGTAACTTGGGACAAAACCTTCACTGTCGTAAACCCTGAAGGGGATTACACCGGTCCAGTGGTAAAAAGTCTGGAGGTTTCACCGAGCGTAATGAATGCTGGTGAAAAGGCAACCTTTACAGCTGAAGTCCAGGATGATCAATCAGGTGTCGGCTCAGTCTGGTTTTACTCTGAATACTTTGGAATGATTGATTTCAAACGGGACAGCACAACTGGAAAATGGGTTTCTAATGTAACCGTTCCTACCAATATCCCTGACGGTGCAGAATTATATTTTAATGTCGGCACATTTGACCTTAAGGGGAACTATGGGGAAGGGCCAATTGACCAACCGTTCATTGTTAACAACCCTAATGGTGACTATACCGCACCAGTTGTAGACCAATTTGATTTAAGCGCTGCTACTGTAGAAGCAGGAGACAGCTTCGAACTGAAAGCGAAAGTTAGTGATGACAAATCCGGAGTCAAAACAGTTAAAGCTTCATTTGGTTACTACGGCGAAATGAGTGGCGTAAATTTAACCTATGATGCGGCAACTGATGCTTGGACCGGTACGTATAATGTAAGCAAATACGAAAACCCTGGTGAATGGGCAATTTACCTGTGGGTGGAAGACCAAAATGGAAACATGGATAATGTCGCAATGGACCAAACGGTAACCATTACGAACGAAGCAGAAGATCGTAATGCCCCTATTATCGAAGGAATTGAAATTACTCCATCTACTGTGAATAACGGCGGTGAGGTAACTGTTTCATTCAGCGCTATTGATAATGAATCAGGGATTAGCTATGTCAAAGCACAAATATTGTCCGACCCTTACGGTTATAATGGGGAAACAACCATACCGCTCACCTATGATTCAGCAAAAAATAAGTGGGTAGGTAAGTATCAAGTAAAAGAAAATGATCCAGATGGGCAGATAGAAGTTTTCATTACTGCTTCTGATAAATTCTTTAATAATACTTACAAGTCCGGGTACTTCCATATCAACAATCCTGAGGGTGATACCGAAGCTCCTTATACAGAGTATGTTAAAGCATCAGCTTCAAGCGCCAATGTTGGAGATTCGGTTCATTTTGAAGCGAAAATTTCCGACGACAAATCTGGTGTGAAGTCAGCTACCATCCATGTAGGTGTATCTGAATCAGACATGGGTTACAGTATTCCGTTAACATATGATGCGGCTAAGGATGTCTGGAGTGTCGATTATCAAATTCCGGCTTATGCTATAGCAGGTTTAAACCAAATCTCTTTAGAGACAGTAGACAATGCTGGAAATCGTACGTATGACTACTCTTCAAATGATCTCAAACTATGGATCTTCAATGAACAACCGGACACAGAAGGGCCAATCATTGAAGGATTGAAGGTTACTCCAAGTCAAGCGGTTGTAGGAGATAAAGTAGAAGTTAAGGTTCAGGCAAGGGATGATTATTCAGGAGTCAGTGATGCAATGGCATATCTCTATTACGCAGACTGGCCAAAATCCAGCCATTATTATTATGATGAAGCGAAGGAGATTGTCCTAACATTCGATGCAGGCCAAAATGCCTGGATTGGAACATTCACTGTCAAACCTACTGATCTATTAGGGAACTGGCATGTAGATGTGATTGTCCGAGATAAGGCGGGTATTCCGACCTATGCAGACAATACAGGCAAATTCACAATTGTCAATAACGTGGTGAAATCACCTAAGTACGATGACGCCCAATGGTACTATAGCCAAAACAACTACTACAATGCCGTTTACTTAGCAGGTGCAGCACTTGCTGAAGGGGATGCACGTCTAGAAGTGCAGGAGTTCATGAATACAGCAGCGAAAGCATTATTGGATGCAGCAGCAACGATGAGCAGTGTGGACGCGGAAAATGCCTACCAG
>NZ_JAGYPE020000098.1:0-9532 GCF_018343545.2 Neobacillus citreus
ATTTATTCTTATTCCATTAATTTAACGACTGCATCGGCAATTTTTTGTGCATTTGGAATCACATATTTTTCAAGGTCACGGCTATATGGAATCGGTACATCCGGAATGGCGAGCCGTTTAATTGGTGCTTCCAGTTCATAAAGTGCCTCTTCCGCAACGATTGCGGCAATTTCGGACGTGAAACCATAGGAAAGATAATCTTCGTCGACAACAACCAAGCGATGTGTTTTGCGTACAGAATTTAGAATCGTTTCTTTATCAAGCGGGACAAGTGAACGAATATCAATGACTTCTGCGCTGATCCCCTGATTTTCAAGGATTTTTGCAGCAGCAGTCGCTTGATGGGTCATCATTTGGATTCCTACAATGGTCACGTCTGTACCTTCACGAACAACCTTTGCTTTTCCAAGTGGAACCGTATAAGACTCTTCAGGTACTTCGCCTACCGACTCCTCCACCTGGTCCATCCAGCCCAAGCCTTGCAATGTCTTATGGAACATGAATACAACAGGATTATCATCTCTGATGGCAGCCGTCATCATTCCTTTCAAATCATACGGGGTGGAAGGTGCGACTACCTTCATTCCTGGAAGATGAGCAAAGGTCGCATAAAGTGTCTGTGAGTGCTGCGCAGCATCACTGTATCCGCCGCCAACTCCTGTCATTAACACCATTGGCAACTTGACCGACCCGCCGGACATATAAGGAATTTTCGCCATATGGTTGTAGATTTGATCCATACAAACACCAAAGAAATCAACAAACATTAATTCCACAATCGGTCTCATACCTTCTGCAGCCGCACCAATTGCAGCTCCAATGAATGCAGTTTCAGAAATTGGTGTATCCAGTACTCTTTGATCGCCGAACTTGTCGATCAGTCCTTGTGTCGCTCCAAATATGCCACCATATTTACCGACATCCTCACCCATCACAAATACATTTGGGTTGCATTCCATTTCTTGAGCAATGGCTTCTGCCATCGCTTTATTTCCTGTCAGCATACGTTTCGTTGTTTGCATTCCGTTCATCTCCTATCTAGTAAATTAACAAAATACATCTTCAAGTGCGGCTTCTGGAAGCGGATATTCACTTTCCCGTGCAAATTGGAAAGCCACATCAACTTCATTTTTCACAAGGTTCTCTACTTGGTCTAATTCATTTTCTGAAGCGATCCCTTCAGATAGCAGATGATTTCTTAATCGATCAATGGGATCTTTTTCACGTAAAGATGGAACTTCTTCTTTGTCACGATACAATTCTGGATCCCCTTGGAAGTGTCCTAAAAAGCGGTACGTTTCAATCTCAATAATCGATGGTCCTTCTCCACGACGAGCTCTTTCGACTGCTAGCTGAGAAACCCTGTACATTTCAAGCGGGTCATTATCTTTTACAGAATAACCCACTGTATTGTCGTAAGCTGCCGCCCGCCGATCATTTGATGAAATGGCTGTTGAGCCCGACTTAGGAACAGAAATACCCCAAGAGTTATTTTCTACCACAACAATGAGTGGCAGTTTCCAAAGTGCTGCCATATTTAATGTTTCATGAAAAGCACCGGCATTGGCAGCTCCTTCACCGATGAACGCAACAGCCACCCAGTCCTTTCCTTTTTGCTTGGCAGCAAGAGCTGCGCCAGCCGCTTGAGGAATCCCTGCAGCGACAATACCCCCACAAGAAAATTTCACTGTAGGATCAAACAAATGCATATGGCCGCCTTTCCCTTTTCCTAGACCTGTTACCTTTCCGAAAATCTCCGCTGTCATCCGTTTTAAATCCACACCTTTTGCAATTGCGTGATGATGTGGACGATGAGGAGAAGCAACGGTATCGTCTTTTGTTAAGTGGGCGCAAATCCCAACGGCAGCGGGTTCCTGCCCATTTGAAAGGTGCATTTCACCCGGAACAGGTCCTGCACCAATATTAAACACTGGCTTTTTCCCTTCAGCGTAAGCTTCGACAAGTAATTCTTCGTAATAACGGCTTTTCACCATTGTTTCGTACATCCAAAGCAGTTTTTCTTTAGGAATTGACATCTTGAATCCTCCTTTTATTAAATGGATGTTCACACTCAATTAATTTGCAAGATTCGTGCCAAGTTAGTAACCGCTTTCATTTTTAAAAAGAAAGGCTTCATATGCAGCAGAACAATCCTCTGGAACACTAGCATTTATTCTCTTTATTACTTCATCAACCTTCAAAAAGCAAAAATCATACCTTCTAGTTATTTCAAAAAAAATGTCCCATTTTGTATCAAAGTGTATCACAACGAACGATACACTGACACAAAATGGGACATTATTATTTCAGATTGAAGCGATCCAGCCATCTGTAAAGAGTACTCCTTGATATTTGTAGCTTCTTTGCTGCTTTACTGTAGTTATATTGACAATCCATTAACGTATCGAGTAATAATTGTTTTTGGATTTCAGCTTTTTTACCTGGGACATTCGGGTCAACCGTTGTTTCGACCTGATGGCCTGTGACTGTGATTTCATCTGGAAGAGAATCGATCGAAAGAACCCCTGAGGTACATCGATTCAAGGATCTTTCAATGACATTTTGAAGCTCGCGTACATTTCCTGGCCAGTCATATTTCTTTATTGCATTCAGGTATGAGGGTGAAATTGATTCTATTACTCTAGGGATTTTTTGATTATACTGTTTTACGAAATGAGAGGCTAACAATAGGATATCCTCGTCCCTTTCGCGCAAGCTTGGAATCTGAATGGGAAGAACATTAAGACGAAAATATAGATCCTCTCGAAAATTTCCTTTTCTAACCTCTTCTTTTAAATTTTTATTGGTTGCGGCAATAATTCTTACGTCGACGGGAATGACTTTATGGTCGCCAATTCTATTAATCTCTCTATTTTGTAGGACTCTTAAAAGAAGGACCTGCATATCCAACGACATTTCGCCGATTTCATCAAGAAAAATCGTCCCTCCATCGGCAAGCTCAAACTTCCCAGAATTCCCGCCTTTTCTTGCCCCTGTAAAAGCGCCTTCCACGTATCCAAACAATTCACTACTTAATAAATCTCTTGGAATCGCCCCACAATTGATGGCAATGAACGGCATGGCACTGCGTTTACTATTGTTGTGAATAGCCTGAGCAAACAAGTCTTTACCCGTACCGCTCTCACCTAAAAGCAACACATTTGAAGGAGAATGTGAAGCAGCTTTTGCTTCATTTATGCTTTTAAGGAACAGCGGACTTTCTCCAATGATATCCTTAAAGGTAATGGTCGCCCTATTGCCGGTAAAATGATTGACTAACTGGCGTACTTTTTGAATCTCCTGAAAAGTGAGCAACGAGCCAATTCGCATTTCTCCTTGATAGACAGGTTTGCAATTTAGTAGAACATGCTTTGTATTCTGTTTAATCTTCGTTTTAAGAGTGATGTCTCTATCTTTAATGTTATCGAACATAAACAAATCAGTTTGGAATAATTGGTTCGTAAACACTTCAGCAATTTTTTTACTAACAAGATCTTCCTCGTTAAGCTGAATCATGTCTTGTAATGTTTTATTTGCCTGAATGATGTCACCTTGCTGATTGACAAGAATAATCCCAGAAGTGAGTGAATTCATTGTTACCTCTAAGTAGCTTTTCATTACCTCATTTCTTCTGTTCTTTTCTTGCAGATTCAGAAGATTTTCTACCGCTTTGGCCGTGGATACCACCATTCCAAGCGTATGCGGATGTACTTTTTCATAAGGACCTGATACGTTGAGCACACCGAGTATATTCCCATCTGATCCCCTAATCGGTGATGCGGAGCATGTCCATTCTTGTAAAACTTTTAAATAATGCTCATAATGAAAAACTTGCAGCGGCCTATTTACTTTAATACAAGTGCCAATGGCGTTTGTGCCAATCGCCTCTTCACTCCAATCAGCCCCCTCAACAAAGGAGATGCTTTCCGCTTTTTTTAATATTTCTTCATCTCCTATCGTTTTCAGTAATCGTCCATTCCTATCACAAATAATCACCATAAACCCTGTGCCTTCTACTAACTGGTAAATATCGTTCATTAAGGGTAAGGCGGTATGTATTAATTCAGCATTGTTTACGATACTTTTCTTCCATAATTCTTTTGAAACCTTACCATATTTTCGATTCGGATCAATGTTGTATCCCTTCGAACGTTGCCATGATTGATGAATAATGCTTGAAAATTCTGTTTCCCTGTGTGGACTTACAGACATAATGTTCGTGCTATTAAACTCACTTATTTTTTTCAAGCTACCCACTCCCATTTTTTACTTCCTGTTAATGTGTGTGATCTAGTTACATTTTAGCATATTCCCCAATTATTCCTTAAATTTCCTCAATTTTTCAGTTAATGTATTTTGAATTGCATTAACTTCTCTTTTGCTAAAATACAAAGAAATTTTACACGAGGACCTTTAGGCGCTGTATAAAAAGAACAGGAAAAAGTGCCAGGCACCATCCAGAAAATTGGGTGGTGCCTGGCACTTTTTATTGCAGCTTGAGTTTATTAAGAAAGAGGTATGAAATGTCATGGTAACGATGAGAAGAATTGCTGCGCAAAACGGAACCGCATAAAGTACCTCCAACACCATCACTTTTACCTCTTTTAAAAAGGAATTTTTTGAAAGATGGGGTCAGTCCCCCATTCAGGTAAAGCTTTAAAGCAGCTGGGGACTGACTCCAAAATACATAAATTAGTATAGGAACTGTAATGCTTTTGGGGGAAATTAGGTAATGCTAAAAGTAATAATTTATGAACACTAAACAACATCCATGGCAATTTACAACAAAAATAAAATCATTTAAAAAAAGGAAGGAAGTTGGATTGTATGGGAGTTCAAAACATTTTTGTGAATTTGCCAGTTAAAAACCTGGAAAAAACAATGGAATTTTTTTCAAAGGTAGGTTTTGAGTTTAATCCCCAGTTCACCAATGAATCGGCCGCCTGTATGGTCATTAATCAAAATATATATGCCATGCTTTTAGTAGAGGAGTATTTTAAGTCTTTTACAAAAAAGGAAATTCCCAATACGGAAAAAAGCTCACAGGCTATTATCGCTTTGTCTGTCGAAAGCCGGCAGGAAGTTAATGAGTTAGCAGACAAGGCATTGGAGCCGGCGCAACGCCTACAAACGATCCGCAGGACCACGGCTTCATGTACTCACGAAGCTTCGCAGACCTTGATGGCCATCTATGGGAAGTATTTTTCATGGAAGCATCACATGTAGAAAATAGTTGATTTTCTGAATCAACCTCTCAAAAAATATCAATACTTATAAACCAAAAGGCACAATTCCATAACAAGAATTGTGCTGTTTATTTATCTATCTATTTTTATATCGATAATCCTAAAATTAACTCTTTATAGATATCGAAGAATGCAAAGTAGTAATCCTTGTAGACATATTCATCTGTTTTGTGTGCCATTTTTGTTTCGCCTGGACCAAACATCATGAATGGGAAGTTGTCATCTTTACCTCGTAATAAGTTTGATGCATCCGTTACCCCCGGCGAACCTTTAACAGAAATTTCCAAATTTAAGTGTTTTTTACCGAGTTCTTTAGCAAGATCAACCATTTTAGACTGTCCTGAAGTGAAAACACTTGGTAATGACATTGTCACTTCAACATCAATATTAGAGCCTTCTTTATTGTAAATGCTCGCTGTTGTGTTGAATAAGTCAATCACTTCTTCGTTATCAAATTCTGGAATCGTCCGCACGTTTATTTCAGCTACTGCTTTTTCTGGAACTGAGTTTACTTGGTTCCCTGCATTAAAAATAGTTGTACTCATAACCAATTTATCTAGAACTTCATTTTTACGATCATCGCCATTCAATTTTCTGTCTAGTTCTAATAGATATTCCATCAATGGATTAATCGCGTTATAACCTTGGTCAGGCATAGAACTGTGTGCTGCTTCACCAATAGACGTTACACGCAAGTTAAGTGATCCTTTGTGAGAGTAAATAATGGTGTCATGAGAAGGTTCAGCTACCCATAGATAATCTACATCATCCATATAACCTTCTTCGTATAATTTTTTTGAACCTGCTCCACCGACCTCTTCACCCGTCGTTGCCATAAAACGGACAGTACCATTTTTTAATTCATTATTTTCTTTGAGTTCAATCATCACTAAAGCAAGATTTACTAAACCTGCTTTCATGTCATTTGTTCCACGGCCGTATAATTTTCCGTCCCTTTCTGTCAATGTGAACGGATCTGAAGTCCATTCGCTTTCATCACCAGGAGAAACGACATCCATATGACCGGAAACACCAATGACTGGACTCCCGCTTCCAATTTCAGCCACTAAGTTAACGCGAGTGTTAGTAACTGGAATAATTTTAGATTCAATGCCATATTCAGCAAATAAATCTTTCAAGTAACTTGCCACTTCCATTTCGTTTTCATTAATAGATTTAATCGCTATCATGTCAGATAAAATCTTTATCTTTTCTTCTTCTGTAAAATGTTTCATACTACATTCCTCCGAAATTTTATCTGTCTATCGTCTATAAAAATACAACTGTATTTTGCCCAAAAGTCCATTATTCAGTTATCCTCTTAGGACTTTCTGGAACTACCCCTTTGAAACTTTTTGTACATTTGGTGAACGCTCCTCTCTGTTACCCCTTGTTCACGAAACACTCAATTTTACTTAACCGAATCTTAACACTCGTTATAGATAATGAGCCTGTAAAAACAATTCGGAAAAATCCTCTCTTATGAGAAATCCTCTGAAATGGAGATGAGCTTAAACATGAATAAACTATTTATTGCTTCCGTTGGTGCCATTGTTGCCACGATCGTACTTGGGTTTAGTGTATTCTACTTATTTATACTAGATTCAAAGGGGCAGCCAGCGGTAAGTTCTGCAGCATCTGCACCATCATCAACATCTGGAGAACAAACAGCAACCAAACCAGACCATCCTTATTTACCGCCAAGTATGGACGAAGTTCCGGAAGGGGAAGAAGGGGAATTAATTAAACTGGGTTATAAAGAACATAATGAAACCAGCACGGTTTTAGATGAGTATGTAGGAAACAAACTGAGCTGCGCCAGCTGCCATGCGGATGGTGGAGTTGCTTCATCTCTTGATCTAGTCGGTATTTCAAAAACTTATCCACAATATAATCCACGTGCAGGGAAAGAAGTTACAATCGAAGAACGGATTAACGGTTGTTTTAAAAGAAGTATGAATGGAAAACCGCTTCCTTTAGATAGTAAAGAGATGAAAGCAATGGTTGCTTATTATACGTATATTTCAACCAATGTTCCTGATGGTACGAAGGAACGACCTTGGGCTAAAATGCCAAAGGCTGAAGGGGATTTAACCAAGTTAAATGTGGATGCCGGCCGAGAACTATACAACAAAGCTTGTATTACCTGTCATGGAGAAGGCGGCGATGGCGGCGCCACAGGACTTCCTCTTTGGGGAGACGAATCTTACAATATTGGGGCAGGTATGGCTCGTGTAAGAACGGCTGGGGGCTTTATCAAAAAGTATATGCCTAAAGCACCAATGGGTGGTTATAAAGCAGGTTCCTTCACAGATGAAGAAGCGATGAATATCGCAGCCTATATTAACTCTATGGCTAGACCTGATTTCCCTGATAAAATAAATGACTGGCCGAAAGGCGATGCACCGGATGATGCAGCCTATGAAACACTTGCTGGGAAGAAGGATCCGGAAAACAAATAATCGGAATGACCCGTTAACAGCGGGTCGTTTTTCTATATATAAAACATCACCTTTTGTAAAACTCTCTTTATCACTATAATGGAGGCAAGGGGTTGAGAAAGTTGGAAGATAGAAGTTTGAGAGGAAAAACCATTTTAATTATTGATAGCAATAGTGAAAATAGAGCTGTATTAAGATTTCATCTGACTAGACAGGGTTTTGAAATATTGGAGGCTGTTGATGGACAAACAGCTCGTGAAATTTACTTAAAACACGATCCCTGCTTTGTGCTTTTAGAAACATCTCTTCCTGATATGGATGGACTCGAAGTTTGCTCCTGGATGCGTTACGAACTGGACAGTAATGTACCCATTATCATTGTATCTTCCAATAATACGGACCAAGATCGAATCGAAGGGCTGAAACAAGGGGCTGATGACTACATTGGTAAGCCATATAATATAGAGGAATTGTCGGTTAGGATTGAAACAGTTTTACGAAGAACAGCCAATCGCTGCAGTAAACTAAGCTATAAAGGATTAACGATTAAACCATTAAAGGGAGTCGTTAAATTCCACGATGAAGTACTTGATTTAACCCATTTCGAGTACAGATTGCTCTATCTATTTATGACCCACCCAGATCAAATTTTTTCAAGAGAACAAATCATCAATACCGTATATAAAAAGAATGAAAAGGTAATCAATGAACGAACAGTAGATGTCCATATCAAAAATTTAAGAGAAAAAATTGCTGAGTATACAGATTATCCTTTTATCGTAACGTTAAGAGGGATTGGGTATAAGTTTGCAACTGAGGGTTAGGGAAAGGTGTGAAAAAGTGTGCTGCCACTACCCTCTAGGGATCTGCATCTTAAATTATCAACTATTTAAAGACTAATTTGATTTAATTTTTTCATTATACAACAAAAAAGCAGCCTCCATATTGGGATGGCCGCTTTTTCTAACCATTAGATCTCACCATTTCAAACTTAGGATTATTTTCTTCTCACTATCCAACCCTCACAAACCGCCCCGGTATAACCGGAAAACTCATGAAATCCTTCCTCATCTCCCGAAATGAAACCACCTCTTTTCCCCACTCAAACTCAAATACTAGTGGATATTCTGACAGTTTAATGGGCTTTGCTGAAATGTTTCGGTAAAGAATTGGATTGCCTCTTGCGGCTTCCTGGCAAAGATGAAGATAAAGTCCTTCTTGTTCATCTTCAGTGAGTAGATGCGCACCTTTTGAATGCCTAATACATTCTTTTGGATCAATTCCAAATATAAATATCCCAATCTAAAGAGAAAGTATTCTTTTCTCTTACTATTGTTATTTTTTATCATAAAACTTTGTCAAGCCTAGAGGTTCAGATGACGTCAAACCATAAGGACTCATCGTCATCAGGTTCTCCATTATAGTTTATTAGAATTTCTTCTCCAGCTTTTATGTCGATATGTGCATAAAAGTCAATTGTTCTATTTGCAAAGTTGAGTCCATATATGGCATTAGGCCTATAGGAGTGGTTAAATAAAGAACCATATCCTAACGCAAGTGCAACTTCATCATTATCTTGGTCCCACCAGAACACATAGTCCCTCATTATCGTCTTTGTCAAGTATTTGTAATCCTTACTAGGAGATACAATAACTGGAGCTTCATGTATCAGTTCACCATTATGAATGTCACGGGTTGCAAATATCCCTCTGCCATATTTTGATTTCTTTACTTCAATCATTTTCTCTCACCGCCATTTTTTAATAAATGAATATTATTTTATTAATTTATGCCAGCACGTTCATATGTGATAAGTATTCCCTCTGGACAGTGCTGCCTAGAAAC
>NZ_JAGYPE020000098.1:9632-12084 GCF_018343545.2 Neobacillus citreus
TGAATATTATTTTATTAATTTATGCCAGCACGTTCATATGTGATAAGTATTCCCTCTGGACAGTGCTGCCTAGAAACGATACAACTTCTTCCTTCTAGGTTACTTATAAACTGCTGAGCGAAATAAATCGACTGCATTGACACACCTCCTGAAAATAAAAAAAAGTTGCCCATTTGGACAGCCTAGAAAAAATTTCATTAAGGGTGAGGGGAACACCCCTCTCCTCCTCCAAAGAGCCGATAGGCGACACCAATTTAGTAAAAGGAAAATCAAAAAAGGGGAAGCAGCTTGCGGCGATGCCTATGCCTAATGCCCTCAAATCCCACGGTAGTGGTCCACTCAGAATTCCCCCTTTTTTCCCCTGGCCGCTAGGACGGTTAATTTCACTTGATACAACAGAAATATCTCTGATTCATTAATCAGAGATATTTCGTTCTTTAGTTATAACCGCGTCAAGACTTAACGGTTATGAACCTCTCTTAACCTTAATATGCTCTCTTTCACCTATGATTAGCGGTTATGAGTTTCTCATAATTAATGACTGCCACTGATTAACAAAAAAAGACAGTGTGAAAAATAGCTGAGTTACCATTTTTTCACACTGTCTACATTATTAAAATCATATTACTATTAAAGTTTAGTAAGGAGTTTTTGCACCGAGATATCTAGTCTTCCAATAGGTAGATGTCATATCTGAGATCGTTACCCCTGTTGAGGCTGCACTGATAAATTTGTTGTTTCCTAAATAAATGCCAACATGGGATGGTCCGAGTTTATAAGTTTGAAAGAAAACAAGATCTCCTATACTTGGCGAAGCCACTGGTGTTGTTGCATCCCATTGTGTTGCAGCAGTCCGTGGTAAGGAAATGCCGACTTTATTAAACACATATACAGTAAAGCCACTGCAATCGAAACCTGCTGGAGTGTTTCCTCCCCATTTATACGGCGAACCTAGATATTTCTTAGCCTCTTCTATCACTCCCTGAACGGCAGATGCTGATGAAGTTACAGGTTTTTGAGCTGCTTCAGTAGCAGGTGCTGGCTGTTGAACCGGTGCTGCTGGATTTGAATTCGTTGTTGAGTTTCCAGTTGTTGCTGTTGAACTAGATGTTACCGGTGCGTTTTCTGTCGTTGCTGGTGCACTGGAAGTTGCCGGTGCGTTTTCCTGCGTTGCTGGTGTACTGGTTGTTACCGGTGCTTTTTCTGTTGTTGCTGGTGCACTTGATGCTGCCGGTGCTTGTCCGGTTGTTGCACCAGAAGTTACTGCAGAATTCTCTGCAGCTTTTGTATTAGAAACTCCCTCTGTAGTACCAGTTGCAGGTACACTTGATGTTGTCTCTGTGCTTTGTGATGAAACTGCAGTTGAAGTGGCTTGAGTGCTCGGTGTTGATACAGCACTTGAAGCTGCTGCTATATTTCCAGTTGTAACTGATTCTGATTTCGTCACAATGGCTGGATTTTCCACACTGCTAACCTCTAACGTCTGTCCAGCATAAATCGTGTCAGAGGATAACTGGTTTATTGCTTTAAGCTGGGACACTGATAGATTAAAACGGGCTCCTATGACTGAAAGAGAATCACCTTTTTGAACTTTATAAGAAGAATCATTTGAATTTGTTCCTACAATTTTTAATGACTGTCCAATTCGAATATAACTTGATGTCATGCCATTCAAACGTTTTAGTTCATCTACGGTTGTACCATTGTCCTTAGCAATTTGCCAAAGACTATCTCCTCGTTTGACAGTGTATGTTAGTGATAGTTTCTGATTGACATAGATGGTATCACTTGAAAGAGAATTCCATTCTTTTAATTGGTTAATAGATACATGATTTGAATTGGCAATTTTCCAAAGGCTGTCACCAGGACGAACCGTATATGCGGGTTCTTGTGCACTTGCTGTGGCTCCAAAAGCAGTAAGGACGAGCCCAGCTGTTGCAGCTGCTGTTACTAGATTTTTCTTCACTGTTTTACTTCCTACCTTTCATTATTTTGCTCCAATAAGACATAATAATGAAATAACCATCAAAAAAACATCCACCAAAAGTGGTAGTTCGTTTTTAATCTACTAATATGAATACAGAATTGGTAGAATCTATACTTTTTATTACAAATAGTATATTAATAACTATACAGGAAGAATAATGAAATCGAGGAAATCCTATGTTCGCTCCTGCTTTATGTAATATAATTGCAATCATTTTGTAATATTTAATTATATGACAAAGTGTGACATCAACCGTTTTCATCAAAGACAGCTTATTTTTCCTAGGAAGGGATGACCAGTCTGGAATGCTCTAATTTTTACCAAATTTGACCATTATATCTCTCTGATAAGAATTGTTGTCCTTAATTAAGTAACCAGTGAAAATAAAATAAACCAGCTAATAGTTTGTCAACATTTTTCATTTAAATATCTTTTTATTGTGTGGTATTCTAAAAATAAGCATGC
>NZ_JAGYPE020000099.1:0-11385 GCF_018343545.2 Neobacillus citreus
ATAAAGCCAATTACTTATTGATAAGATTGTATTACCAGTATCAACCGAGTCATCGACAACAAGTATTTTTTTAACACTTATGGGTAAATCTGTGTTAACCTCTTTAATCTCTCTAGTTGAAGCTTTGGAGTGTAGGCCCGAATTTAATTCAAATGTTCTTAAAATATCTTTGACCTTACCTGGTAAAATTCTTATTAAAAAGCTTAGATTTTTCTTTAATGAGTTTCCAGACCTAGCTACTTTAATTCCATAATAAGGCTTACTTAATAAATTTGACATTTCTTGTCCAATTATTATCCCGCCATTAGCAACATAAATAATAATATCCGGCTCAAATCCCGAATCTTTAACTTGCCTGCTTAAGTCGTAACAAATATTTCTTATATTTCCTATAGAACAGTTTATATATTCCAATTAAATCACCTTTAAGCACCAATTTTTTTATCCTAACTAACCGTGTGACCTGATGAATAAGCACCTGCAATTTTACATTAATATGTTCGTAGTGTTCTACACTTGCCAAAAAGTTAGCAGCCGATAATTTTCCGTTTATATCCAATTTTAAATAATTGAAATTAGCCTCATAAGCTGTATGTGAATCCGCACCGACAATTTTTGGTTTGTTAAAATCTGAACATAATTTTTCAGCATTCTTATTAAACTCTTCTAATATACTTCTAGCATTGTATATTTCAATTATATCTATTTGATTAATATTTTGGATAATTGCACTATAGTCTAGGGCAGATTTTTTTCTTTTTTCATCAAAGGGATGTGGTAAATACACTATGCCACCTTGATCCTTTATACGTTTTATCGTATCTTCTGGTGAAAGGTTTGCTGGTATTTTTTCTTTAAGAAACAAACCAATTATTTCACCTTGTGTTGTCATAATTTCTTCTCCAACAATGACATCTAAAGTATCTCCATACAATTCTTTGAATTTTAGTGCACCAGCAATTTCATTATGATCGGTAATTGCAATCCCTTTTATATTATTTTTTTTTAGGACCTTATAAAGGTTATTTAATTTTAAATCGCTGTCATGAGAAAACTCGGTATGAGCATGAAATAAATAATTCAAGATTTTTCTCCCTCCTAGCTTTATATCTATATATAATTCTTTATCTTCCTTTGGTTTAATAAACCAGAAACAATGATAATAAATAGTAACAAACAAATTTGATAAATCATTTTAGGCTCAAAGAACATGTTGAAAAAGGAATAAAACACCAACCCTTGTGCAATAATGTAATAAGCCAATCTATATGAACTATATCTTAGACTATTAATATATACGAAGGTAAGTATAAGAGAAACAAATAGCATCGGTATAATGGAAAAAACATATCCAAAATCTAAGGCGAATTCTATCGTTGCTGTGTGTACTGTTGCATACGGTGAAACATAATTGCTATATTTATATAAAAAATCTGTTAAAGGGTACGCTTCCCCGAATATATTATCAAATTTTAGGAGTCCGGCTAATAGCGGCCTCAACATCACTTTTCCCCACTGTAAATCATCAAAATCAGGATTTCTATTAATAAACGAGTTTACATTTTCAAAAGAAAGTGGAAAGTATCCATACAGAACCGCAAATATATTAAATGGTCCCGCGTAATAATTGTAATCTATTCCTTCAGCATAAGATAATTGATATTGGTAACCATGTGTCAGTCTAAATTCTCCAAGATAAGCTGCTATTAGAGACATAACAATTAATAAAATGGCAGTCAGATTAAAGAATCTCTTTTTGTTCTTAACAATATCGCTCAAAAGAAAGATAATAGCTAAAACTGCTAAAATAATATCAAACCTGGACAATCGAGTCATAGGAATAGCTATCAAAAATAAGCACATAATTAAATTATATTTATTGGCATTAAATTTATATTTTGTAAAATTTAATAGGGCAAGAATAGGGATAAAACCTTTAGTTATCATGGAAATAATTGGCAAAGAAATTAAATGAATACTAGTTAAATTCGAAGTGCTCAACACAGGCACAAAATGACCAACTAAGACTTTATTTTCAAATAGATATAAGACTAAAGTAAGAATTGAAAAGAAATAAATCAATTTATTACTAATATTTGTTATGAATATCTTGGATTTTTTCACTTGCTCTCCACTCTTATATTTATTATTACAATAAATTGAAATGAAGAAAGGCAGGTAATTAAATGCGATTAATGCATAACAAAAAAGAGTATACGTAAGGAAATTCCACTCCTTTGCTTGAAGACCAGATAACCTTTGCATTGCAATAATTAGTGGAAGTGAAATAAATATTGCACTTAATACAGAGGGATGCAAATGATCTTTAGTCTTTACGAAGGCTATAATAGCAATAAAAAAAGACAGAAATAACAAGAAAAACAATAAAATTTCCATTTAAGTCTCCTACAATCTCATAATATAAAGAGAGTACTCACTAACTCAATTTAAGAAACAGTTTTTTAATTTTATTTAGGAAAAATCCCTTTTTCATTAACCTCAGATATTCTCTAGCACTTAATACTTTGTTTGACTGAACTTTTTTTCTTTTTATCACTATCCTATTCAAATTTCTTAAAACGTCAATCTTTGCTTTAAGAAACGCCTTAACTTCCCCTTGCCTAGTGAAATATAGCATTGATCCAATAAAATAAATCAATCTAAAAGGCGACAGTAATAACAACAATGAAGTTGGAGTGTTTAATAACCAAACAAACTCATTATTTCTTTGTGAATAATAGGTATTTAATGGACTGTTTTTTCTTGTAGCACTTAATTTATGGTATACAATTGATCTAGGCGCATAGGCTCCCTTTCCACCATATAGATAAGCTCTAAGAGATAAATCAATATCTTCGTAAGAATAGAAAAAGTCTTCATCAAACCAACCTATTTCATCAAAAAAGTCCTTATTATATAATGCAGCACCAGCACAAGCTATTAGCGTTTCCTTTTCCACTATATGCTCATTAGAAAGCTTTTGAAATCTACCCCTTTCAATTACCGAGCCACTAATTGTATAATCAACCCCAATATTATCAATTTTCCCCCGGTCTTTAAAAAGCATCATCCTTGAAGCAACAAATTTAATATTTTTTTCTCTTTTAATCGGTTTAACAAGCTCTAGTAACCAATCTTTATCGACTTCAGTGTCATTATTTAATAGAGCAATGAATTGACCATTCGAACTCTTAATCCCAATATTATTAGCCTTACAAAACCCATAATTATCATCTAATTTAATAATTTTAATATTTGGGTAATTATCTTTTACATATTGAATAGAGTTATCTTTTGAATTATTATCCACAAAAATAATTTCATAATTCTTATATGTTTGAGCTTCAACTGAACTTAGACATTTTTCTAAGTGGTTGATACCATTCCAGTTAATAATAATTACACTAATCATAGGCATCCCATCGGTATACATAATTATTTCTCCCAATATTTTATGACTTATATTTTCAATAAGCATCCTTTGATCCGAATATAACAAGTACTGTTTTAACAATAAGTTTAAGGTCAAAAAACGTTGTTCGATTTCTTATATACATAAGGTCAAGTTCAACCATTTCCTTAAAACCGATGTTGCTTCTGCCACTTACTTGCCATAGACCAGTACATCCAGGTGTTACTAGCAACCTTTGATTATCGTATTCTGTATACTCAACTACTTCTCTTGGAAGTGGTGGTCTTGGCCCTACCAAACTCATATCACCTTTCAATACATTAAAAAGCTGCGGCAGTTCATCTACACTCGTTTTTCTGATGAATTTACCAACTTTTGTAATTCTTGGATCATCTTTCATTTTAAACATTGCCCCGGAGACATCATTATACTTTAACAGATCTTTGAGTTTTTCCTCGGCATTGAAGACCATCGAACGGAATTTATACATTTTAAATTCCTTGCCATTTAAACCAACCCGTTTTTGTGAAAAGAACACTGGTCCTTTAGGGTCATCCAACTTTATTAAAATGGCAATAATAACAAATAGAAAGCTTAAAAGAATAATCCCACATAAAGCACCGACTATATCTATTAGTCTCTTAGTAAAGAGATACATCCTTCCATCATTAACGGTTATCGTTTTTTGTTTTTCAACATAACTGACATCTTTATTTGCAAGATTTTGCACCTATGCCCCCCCTTTCTTCTCTCTATACCATTACTTTTTCTTGTTCTAATAAAGAAACTAGATTTTTCAGGTAATCTAGCATGTCATCATGGAGGTCTTCGTGCTGCAAGGCAATTTCGATGGTTGTTTTGACAAAGCCAATTTTTTCACCGACATCGTAGCGTTTACCTTCAAAATCATACGCAAATACTCTTTGAATTTGATTTAGATTCTGAATCGCATCAGTTAATTGAATTTCCCCGCCTGCACCTGATTCTTGGCGTTCAAGGAACATGAAAATCTCTGGTGTTAAGACGTAACGACCCATAATTGCTAGGTTGGATGGCGCTGTTCCTTGCTTTGGCTTTTCTACAAAGTTACTAACATGATAACGGCGTCCTTCTTGGGTAATTGGATCAATAATTCCGTACCGGTGTGTTTCTGAATCGGGTACTTGCTGCACTCCTATAACTGAAGAAAATGTCTCTTTATATTGGTCTATTAATTGTCGTAAACATGGAGTATCACTTTGCACAATATCATCGCCCAACAGAACCGCAAACGGTTCGTTACCAATAAAGTTCCTTGCACACCAGACAGCATGTCCAAGTCCTTTCGGCTCTTTTTGGCGAATATAATGAATATCTACTAAATTCGAAGAATACTGCACCTTTTCCAATAGGTCGAAGTTCCCTTTTTCTACTAAATTTCTTTCTAGTTCAGGTGCCACATCAAAATGGTCTTCAATCGACCGCTTTCCTTTACCTGTTACTATAATGATGTCTTCAATCCCAGCCGCAACCGCTTCTTCTACTATGTATTGAATTGTAGGTTTATCTACAATAGGCAGCATTTCTTTCGGCATCGCTTTTGTTGCTGGTAGAAATCTTGTTCCCAGACCAGCTGCCGGAATAATTGCTTTTCTTACTTTTTTCAAAATTAATCCCCCTTTTAATATCTCTATCTTTCGTTTTACTAAATATCAAGTCAAAAAAATAAATATCTAATGGAATTGCAAGTGCTTTCATACACTTACCCTTTCATTAGATATTTATTGTTTTAGTTTTGTTTTTTTAAATCGGGCATCTAACCCGACCTCACATCATGCTCCTGACGACATACGTCTAAGGTTCTGGTTCAATAGACCCACAACATGACCGAGTGCTCCCATGGATAACGGACAGGGCAGCCTCGCCGTTCAGGTAAATACCTGAAAAAAATTATAAAGTAATCCTTTATTGCCTTTTGTGTTAATTAGAAGAAGATAAATTTCTTTTTCTTTTTAATTAGCATCGGGACTTCTCTCACCACATTTTTCCCATCGACTAAAAGTTCTGCATTTTCTTTAAATAAGTATACATAGTCAATTCCGAATTCAGATTCTACAAAATCAAAAGCCTCGTCCATTTTAAACGTACGACTGCTGACATTATGGGCATCAGAAGCAATGAAATGTGTTAAATTTGCTTCAATTAATTGAATAGAAAAGGTTTTTATTTTTTTACCAAAATACCCACAAAGACTGGATGCTGTCACCTGTGTTAAGGCGCCCCTTTCTACAATTCGATACAACGTTTCCGGGCGTTCAATCAGTTCCGAGTTTCTCTCAGGGTGGACAATAATTGGAACAAGTCCTTTTAATTGTAGATCAAAAAGTAGTTTCTCAGTATACCTTGGAATATGGTTGGACGGAAATTCAATAAACACATATTGAGTCCCATTTAAAGTTTGAATTTCCCCTTTTTCATAATCCTCTATTACCTCGCCGTAAATCCTTGGTTCCTGGCCTGGAAGGATTTTTACATCAATATTCGCTTCCTGCAAGGCATTATTTAAATGTTCTACTTTTTCCACAATCAATGGTTTTCTATTATCATAGGAATTATTTAAGTGAGGGGTGGCGATGATGGTATGAATTCCTTGTCTGGCTGCTTCTTTCGCCATTATTAAACTGTCTTCCATATTTTTTGCACCGTCATCGATACCAGGCAATATATGACAATGAATATCAATCATCATGGCCACTCCTTTTCTATCTATTATTTCGTTCCATAATAATAGTAGTAATTTGTATTTTGGATTTTCTTATTGTTTAATACAACACCCAGCAATTTACTTTGTGCTGAATCCAGTAGTTCTTTCGCCTTTACGACTTGGTCCTTTTCTGTCTTGCCGCTGGATACTACTAATATAGTACCTTCACATTTATTGGCTAGAATTTGCCCGTCGGTAACAGCTAACAACGGAGGTGTGTCAAATATCACCATATCATATAATTCCAATGCATCTTTGAAAAATTGTTCCATTGCTTTTGAACCTAATAACTCCGCTGGATTGGGAGGAATCGGACCACTGGATAGGACAAAGAGGTTTTGTTCATTTGTATCTTTGACTGCATTTTCAAGAGACATTTGTTTCGTCAAAACACTAGTAAGTCCAAATGTATTCGTATGATTAAACGTATAATGTACCGTCGGCTTTCTTAAGTCAGCATCAACAAACAATACTCTTTTCCCTTGTTGGGCAAAGACTACCGCCAAGTTAGCTGATGTTGTCGATTTCCCGTCTCCAGGTCCTGCAGAGGTTACCATGAGTGTTCTTACCTCTTGGTCCACAGAAGAAAATTGGATATTGGTTCTAATCGTACGAAATTGCTCGGCTATCGGTGATTTAGGGTCCAGCATCGCAATCAAATTTCTTCGATTATTCATGATTTGTTTTTTCCCTTTTTTAAGAACCAATTGTATCACCTCTTAACCTAGCATTACGTTCTGCACTTCTCATTTTGCTATCTTTTAATTTTTCATCATCAATAGTAGCAATACTACCCAGAACAGGTACGCCAATAAGCTTTTCAATTACCTGTTCATCTTTCACGGTCGTATCAAAGTATTCTAGTAAAAAGGCAATTCCTACTCCTGCCATAAGGCCTACCACTATTGCAATGGCGATATTTAATAATGGCCTAGGCTTTATAGGAGAAGGGTCCTCAGCAACCTCCGCCTTTGCCAGGATGTTCACGTTGTTAACATTCATGATGTTGGCAATTTCCTTTTTAAACACTTCTGCTGTTTTGTTGGCGATCAGAGCAGCTGTTTTGGGATTCGGGTCCTGAACAGACACGTTCACCACTTGGGAATCCTTTTCACTACCGACCGTAATTTTTTCATTTAATTTGGTGGCATTCATGCCCAAATCCAGTTCGTCTACCACTTTATCCAAGATGGCCGGGCTTTTAATAATGACATTGTAGGTATTGATTAATTGAAGGTTTGTCTGGACTTCATTGTAGTTGTATACTTGTTGATCATTTTTCGCCTGATTCACAAGAATTTGCGTTGAAGCTTGATAAATTGGGGTTAAGAAAAAGTAACTCACCACGCCGCTGATAATGGCTGCGATGAAGGTGATAGACACTATTAGGGATAACCGTTTTTTTAAGGTTTCTAGCAGCTCTTTTAAACTGATTGTCTCTTCCATTTCGTCCTCCTAAATATTTAAAACATCACATTTATAGATTATAGCATAATTTGTCAATAATATGTGAATTTTGTCATTCGCATGTAATATTAGACAAGTTTTTCGTAAGAAATTTGTCACTCACATGTAATATTAAACAACTTTTTGTAAGAAATTTGAAGAGGAAATAGGAATTTGGCAGTAATTACTTTTTAGAAGCGCTTCAAAAAGAGGTTGTTGTGCGCTTTATACAGATTTATGAGGATTTGGAATTATTTTTCTGCCTAAATCTGTTATAATAGGGAATGCAATATTGTTTGGGGGGCAAAATAGACATGCAAAAAGTACTTACGGCGTTATTAGCCATTGTCTTTATCCTTGTAGTATATATGGGCCAATCACATTGGAGTCAGAAAATTGATAACGCATCTGCAAAAGATAAAATCAATTCTACGATAAAAAAGTCCGCTGCCAAGAAATCCGAGACAAATGTGGACAAGGAAGATACCAAGGAGCAAAAACTTCTTGCTTACACGAAAAATTGGCCGGCCGAAGCAGTGGAGCGGTTCAAGCAAGTTCAGTCCGAAGGCAAAGCCTTTAAAATACTATTTGTGGGTTCTAAAGCCATCGGATCTGAATCGGACGGGACCTTTCCAATTGTAAAACAGAAGCTAGTGGAAACATTCGGGGAGAAAAATATCCAGGTAACCCTCAAAACCTACTCTTCTACCTCCAGCCAGTTTGTAAATGACAATAAGCAGAAGGAAATTTCGGGCGAAAGAGCCGATTTGATTATTTTCGAACCATTTATTCTACAGAATAATGGATTCGTCAGTATAAATAAGACTTTATCAGATTTGGCGAAGGTCATTAAGGACGTAAAAGCGGTGAATCCTGAAACATCCTTTATCCTGCAGCCGGCCTTTCCGCTATATAAAGCAAAAATTTACCCGGGCCAGGTGGCAGAACTGAAGGACTATGCAGAGAAGAATAAAATTGCCTATTTGGATCACTGGACTTCGTGGCCAGACCCAAATACGATTGAGATTAGTAAATATTTATTACCAGACCAAAGTGCTCCAAGTGAAAAAGGTGTCCAAGCCTGGAGCCAAGCATTAATTCAATATTTGATTAGCCAATAAAGCGGACTATTAACGGGTTCGCTTTTTTGTGATGCACGGGGACGGTTCTTCTGCCTCAAAATCAAGCTGTTGAGAGGGCCGAGGCCGGGGACTTTCCGGTTAGACTGCGGCTTCCCCTTCAAAAAATGCACAAAACAACCGCCGGATTCTTTTCCAGCGGTTTATCTATTAATATGGCGCAACCAAATGTTTGAGGTCCGCTTTTAAATCTTCGATTAACTGATTAAGGGAAATCTCATTATCTAGAATGGCCTTATCGTAGGCCTTTTTTACTATCTCTGAAAAATCAGCACTCTTGCTGATGACCTCCGACTTTTTCTCCATTCCAACCTACCCCTCCTCATCTCATTGTTTCTCATATTAATAGAAAGATAGCGAAATGTAAATGGATTTCCAGTTAAATTTTTGTTACAAATTTGTGAATTTTGTAGAATTTTCTGTGGTAAGTGCGCTCTTTAGTGAAATTCTCACAAATTTTTCGACTTTCGAACAATAAATTAGCAATCTATGGTAAAATACATAGAAAAATAGAAGAAAAAGAGGTGACTGTTTCGTGAGTAAAACCGTCGTTCGGGCTCTGTCGACAACCGCCCTTCTCTCCATAGCCTATGCGGGCGCAGCCCATGCGGATACATATAAGGTTCAAAAAGGCGACACTTTATCAAAAATCGCCAATACATATAAAACGACTATAAATGATATTAAGTCGTTAAACGGATTAAGTTCTGATCTCATTTATGCTGGACAAACATTGCAGATTCCGGGTCCTGGCGCTAGTGCAGCTCCCGCTCCTGCACCTTCTCCATCTGTGCAGCCAGCGGCTACTTATACAGTTGTGAAGGGTGACGCCCTAATTAAGATTGCCAACCGCTTTAGCGTGACGGTCGGCGAGCTTCAACAGTGGAACAGCCTTAGCGGCACGTTGATTTTTCCAGGACAAGTTTTGAAGGTCTCGACTGAGGGTGCTCCGGCTCCTGCGCCTGTGGTGGTGGTACCGCCGCCGGCACCTTCGACTCCCGCTCCGGCCCCTAGTGCGGCTGCGACGCAGGATTATACGATTGTCCCAGGCGACAGCCTGAGCAAAATTGCGCTAAAATTCGGGACTACCGTGTCGCAATTGAAGTCTTTGAACGGGTTAAGTTCTGATATGATTTATGCCGGACAAACGCTGAAGGTCCCTGGACAGAGTGATGCGGCACAGCCATCCGCTCCAGCTGTTCCCGCGGCACCAGAGCCGGCGACTCCGCCTCCAATGGCATCGGACGTTTCCGATTATGTGATCAAAAGCGGTGATACACTTGGTGCCATAGCTGCTAAATTTAACATCACTGTTCAGGATCTGAAAGCGCTGAACAATTTAACCTATGATATGATTTATGCCGGCCAGACGCTAAAGGTGCCTGGCCAGACTTCGGCACCGGCGCAAGCTGGTGATTTGGGTGCGCAGATGATTTCCGTGGGCAAAAGCTTAATGAGCGTCCCGTATGCCTGGGGCGGCAGCACGCCGTCCGGCTTCGACTGCAGCGGCTTCATCTATTACGTTGCTAATCAAGCAGGCTATAAAATCGCCCGCACTTCCGCTGCCGGCTACTATGACCGCTCGTATTATATCGACCAGCCTAAGGTTGGCGACTTGGTCTTTTTCCAAAACACCTATAAACAAGGTATCTCCCACATCGGGATCTACCTGGGCAACGACCAGTTCATCCACGCTAACGACGGCACCGGCGTGACGATTTCCAATTTAAAAAGCACGTATTATGCATCGCACTTTGCTGCGTTTAAGCGGCTCTATTAAACTATTTAGCCAGTCCCTTGTTAAAGGGACTGGCCTTTTTTCGGAATCGCAGGATTCCCACTCCCTCTTCTTGCACAATTCTACAACATCCCCCAAAATTTTTATCGAATTACAAGAATTGAAAACAAATAATGTAAAAAATATAACAAAACACCCAGTGAATTAACATTTTTTCTTTATTGATATACCTTTAGTATTTAATAAAGGGCGTGAAAGAATGGTTTCATTTTTGGAAAATATCTTTTTAACCATCCAGATCTTCCTCGTTTAATAGAACAAATAAGGCTGATTCCGGGCTGTGAAAACCCTTGAATCAGCCTTTTGCTGGTTAGTTGCTTAATTTAGCCTGTGCTTTCGTCTTGAGATCAGCAGATACTCCTACTGTATCAACAAGCAGCTGATAGGCATTTTGTGCTTCAGCGCTACTCATGGTAGCTGCCGCATCAAATAATGCCTGTGCAGCATTATTCATTAACGTTTGTACCTCTGGACGTGTATCGCCGTCCTTGCTGGCCAGTCCTGTGAAGTGTACAGCATTGTAGTAGTTATTGTTGCCATAGTACCAGAGGGCCACGTCATAATTTGGTGATTTTACCACTGGCGCTGTTAACTTGGCTTCCGCTGCTGTCTTAATATCAGTTGGCACGCCTTGCGTTTTCACAAGCAACTGGTAGGCATTTTCTGCGTCTACAGTGCTCATGTTTGTCGCTGTATCGAATAATGCTTTCGCTGCTTTGTTCATGAGGTCTTTTACCTCGGCGCGTGTGTCGCCGTCCTTGCTGGCTAACCCTGTGAAGTGTACAGCATTGTAGTAGTTATTGTTGCCATAGTACCAGAGGGCCACGTCATAATTTGGTGATTTTAC
>NZ_JAGYPE020000099.1:11485-11702 GCF_018343545.2 Neobacillus citreus
CATTTTCTGCGTCTACAGTGCTCATGTTTGTCGCTGTATCGAATAATGCTTTCGCTGCTTTGTTCATGAGGTCTTTTGCTTCCTGACGGTTATCCCCTTCAGAAAGTGCTACACCTGCGAAATAAACGGCATTGTAGTAATTGTTTTGGCCGTAGTACCAAACGGCATCATCATACTTCGGTGATTTCACCTCTGGCGCTACTAATTTCGCCTCTGC